>NZ_JARVTE010000003.1:0-618333 GCF_030208815.1 Xanthomonas sp. fls2-241-TYG-148 | reverse complement strand
TAGCCACTTGCTATGTTGGCCACACGAGGCTTCGCCCGCACCCTCATCCGCCCCTTTGGGGCACCTTCTCCCGAGGGGAGAAGGGATGCAGGCAGCTCACATTGAGCCCCTCTCCCGTCGGGAGAGGGGTTGGGGTGAGGGTACGGGGCGAAGCCACTTGCTATGTTGGCCACACGAGGCTTCGCCCGCACCCTCATCCGCCCCTGCGGGGCACCTTCTCCCGAGGGGAGAAGGAATGCAGGCAGCTCTCATTGAGCCCCTCTCCCGTGGGAGAGGGGTTGGGGTGAGGGTACGGGGCGTAGCCACTCGCTAGTTGGACTACACGAGGCTTCGCCCGCACCTCATCCGCCCCTTTGGGGCACCTTCTCCCGAGGGGAGAAGGGATGCAGGCAGCTCTTCATCAAGCCCCTCTCCCATCGGGAGAGGGGTTGGGGTGAGGGTACGGGGCGTAGCCACTCGCTAGTTGGACTACACGAGGCTTCGCCCGCACCCTCATCCGCCCCTGTGGGGCACCTTCTCCCGAGGGGAGAAGGACGCGGTCACTGAATCGGCTGATCCAGCATCAACTCGCGTGCAAAGCGTACCGGCGGTGCGCCGTAGGACAGGATCTTGTCGTGGTAGGCCTTCAGATTGAAGGTGCTGCCCAGCTTGTCCTGCACCGCCTTGCGCGTATCCAGATGCTCCTGCACGCCCACGAAGTAGGTCGGCAACTGGGCCGACGACAGCTGCGCACGCACCCACTTGCCCGACGCTTCGCTTTCCTGCTGGAAGGTGTCGTGGGTCATCAGGTGCATCGCCTTGTCGCGATCCCAGCCGTCCACGTGTACGCCCTGGTCGAGGATCGCGTTGGCGATCGTGCGCAGATAGAACTTGAGCTGCACCAGGTGGAATAACGGGTCGTTATCCAGGTAGCCCTGTTCCTGCATCATGCGTTCGGTGTAGACCGCCCAGCCTTCGGCAAACATGCCCGAGCGCAGCACCGCGCGCAGCGTGGAGGGGAACTTGCCCGAGTGCCAGCCTTCCAGGTAATGGCCCGGGGTGCCTTCGTGGATGCTGAGCAGGTGGATCATGCGGCTGTTGTATTCGCGCAGGAACGAATCGACCTGCTTGGCATTCCAGTCGTCGGGGATCGGCGACACCGCATAGAACGTCTTGAGGTTCTTGTCGAGCGGGCCGGGCGAGTCGCAGTAGGCCACCGCCACGCCGCGCTGGAATTCCGGCATCAGGATGATGTCCACCGGCGAATCGGGCAGGGTCATCAAATCTTTCTGGCGCACGAATTCGGTGGACTGCGCGAGCGCCGCCTTGGCATCGTCCACCACCTTGTCGCGCGCCGGCTTGTCGGCATAGGCCAGTTCCAGCGCCGCCTCGATCGCGGCCTGCTGCTGGTCATCGCTGGGCGCATCCGGCAGGGCCGGCGCGCCGGGCTTGTCCTTGAGCACGGTGCGCGCAATGCCGTACATCTCCGTGCGTACGCGCGTGAGCTCGGATTCGGCACGCTGCTTGATCTCCGCACGCGAAAGCGACGACAGCAGCGCAAACTTCAGCTTCTGGTCGTACTTCTCCGCGCCCACGCGGAAGTCACCCTTGGCGTTGGGCACCAGCACCGTGTCCAGCCAGGTTTGCTGCTCGGCCACCGCTTTCTTCAGGTTGTCGATGGCGGCCTGCGCACGCGCGGCATCGGGCGGGGACAGCTGGCCGATGTTGGGCGCGATGAAGGTGTCGACGATGCTGAGGATGCCCTTGTTCTGCTTGGCCACCGTCTCGGCATGGATCTTGGGCACGCGCGCCGGATCCAGGTTCTCGCGCGCCTGTGCGAGCAGGCTGGGGATCTTTTCCATGCGCTGGGTGGCCGAGGCCAGGCGCTCGGGCAGCGGCGCGAATTCACGCGCCATCAGGCTGTACAGCGCGCTGCCGGCCAGGCCGTTGTAGACCTGCGGGTCCCAGGCCCAGCTCTGCAGCACCTCGGTGTTCCAGATTTCCGATTGCAGCTGGTTGCGCAGGATCGCCGCGTCCACCTGGTTTTCGCGCGAGAGCTTGCTGACGTCCAGCGCATCGAGCTCGGTCAGTAGCTGCTTGCCGGCGTCCAGGCTGCGCTGGCGGCCGGCGGTGCTCAGATCATCGAGCTGGCTGTCGAAGCGGTGGTCACCGACCTGGGTGGCATTGACCGGCGACAGTTGCATCCAGGTGTCCAGCGCGTGCTTGGAGAGCGCGGCAAAGCGCGCATCCGGGCTCTGCGCATCCTGTGCAGTGGCGGCGGCGGTGCCGGCACGCGGCGGTTCGGGCTGCTGGCAGGCGCTGAGACCGGCGAGCAGGGCGAGGACGAGCAGGCGTTGACGCATTCGTGAGTCCTGGGTGGTAGCAATCGCTCAGCATAGGCATCCAGGCTGCCGGCCGCATCCGCCATTGGTTTACCCTGGCCACCTTCCAAGGAGGTGGACCATGCACGACACCTGCAGTTTTGATTGCGGACGCATCGCGTTCGATCTGCACACCGAAACCCGCATCCGTGGCGTGTACGGCTGCAATTGCTCGCCGCGCCATGCGGCCGAAGGAGCCAGCCGATGAGCGCCGCGCTGCGCACGGTGCTGCTGGCGCTGTTGTCCTGTGGTCTGGTGGCAGGCTGCGCTCAACAGCAGCGCGAGCTTGCCGGTGGGGCCGCTGCGCCTGCAGCGCCGCCGTCCGGCCAGGGCAATTTGCTGGCGTATGAGCACGAAGTGCGGATCGAGTTGGCCGCCGACCAGATCGGCCCACGCATCACCGCAGTGCGCACTGCCTGCCAGTCGGCGCAGTACGGCGATTGCGCGTTGCTGGCGGTGTCGCAGGAAGGCGGGCGCGCGCCCAGCGGCAGCATTCGCGTGCGCGTGGCGCCGGACGGCGTGGACCCGTTGGTGCAGCTGGCTGGCCAGCAAGGTGATGTGGCCGCGCGCACCACGCATGCCGAAGACCTGGCGCAGCAGATCGCCGACACCGGCCTGGCGCAAGCGCGCCTGCAAAACGAACATGCCCGGCTGCTGCAGCTGCAACAGCGCCATGACCTGGCGGTGACGGATCTGCTGGCCTTGTCCAAGCGGCTGGCCGAGATCGAAGCCGAAGCGCAGCAGACCCAGCAACAGGCCGCGCAGCAGCAACGCCGCGTGCGCACGCAGTTGCTGACCATCGAATTCCGTGGCACCAGCGGCGAGCAGGGCCGTGGCGAGATCGCCGAAGCGGCTGCCGAGTTCGGTCAGGTGTTTGCCTCCAGCGTGGCCTTTGTCATCCGCGCGGTGGCGGCCTTGGTGCCGGTCGTGGTGGTGCTGGCCATCGTCGGCTGGCTGCTGCGGCTGGCGTGGCGCTGGCGGGCGCGGCGGCGCCGGGTGGTGTAACGCCTCAGGCAGGCCGGCGCACAGCGCTGGCCTGCCCAGATGCGGCAGTGCGATGCGGGCTTAGCCCTCGTCGACCTCGAATTCAATGAACACATCCAGCTGCAGCGCCAGTTCCTGCACGGCGTCGCGCACCTTCTGCGCAGTCGATTCGTTGCCGGCTTCCACTTCGAATTCGTGCGTGCCCGGACCTTCGTCGTCGGACAGACCTGCCGAACTGGAGTCGTCATCGTCCAGGTGCGGCATCAGATCGTCGACTTCCTCGACGTGCTCGATGCCTTCGATGCTCTGCAACAGATTGCCAATGGCGCGGGCATCGTCGTCGGTGCCGGTGATACGCATGCGAAGAGTCGGCATGGGCGTTGGTCCTGAGTGGTGGGAACGCAGAGCCTAGGTAGCGGCAGGCAAAGGCAAGGTGATGGCCTGCCGGCTCCGCGTCATGCGCTTCATGCCGGCTGCGTGCGCCAGCCTGCCTGCGCGTGCTGCGCCGTCTCCAGCACCTGCCGCGCGGCGCTGCCGAGCATGGCCGGCATGATGTAGTGACGATGGGTGCGGTGGATCGCCGCCATGTACAGGTGCCCGAACAGGTTGCGGCAATGCACCTGCGTCGCCATGGTCACCGCGAGCGTGTGTTCACCGGTACGGCGCACGCTGATCGCCGAGCGGAAACGCACGTGTTTGTCGTCCGCGCCCAGTAGCACCTGCACCTGCCGGCCATCGGCGTCGCTGCGGTGCGCCAGCACCGGGTAACGGCCGGCGAACCGCTGCGCTGCATGCGGGTCCAGTAACGACGACACCGGGCAACCCAGCGGCGAGGTGCGCAGCCCCAGCGGTTTGACCATCAGGTTGCGCAGCCGCATCAATCCGCTCACCCCGCTCGGTGGCTGGTCGATGAAGGCCTGCAGCAGATCGCACATCAGCTCCGGCAGCCGGTCGCTGTGCAGCTGGCGGGTATCCAGTTGCACCTGATGGCTGTCCTGGTAGTGCACCGGCGCGCTGAAGTGCGCGTGCAGCAGCGCATCGTCTGCCACGGTGGGCAGTGCGCGCACACGCGGTGCCGGCGCACTGGTGGCCACGAAGCCGCCACGTTGTGTCAGCGCCAGGGCCTGGCGCAGGCGACCGGCCCAGCGCCGCGCACGGGCGCACGCACGCTGCTGCCAGCTCTGTGGTCTGACGTTGAAGGACAGCGCCGTGGTCGGCACCTCGCTGGGGCGGAACTGGTCCGATTCCAGCAATGCGGTGACCGCCGCCGGCAGCAGCTCGGTGAGGCTGGCGATGGTGGCCTGGCCACTGCTGACCAAGGCCTGCCGCGCGCTGTCCAGCGCACCCGCGGCTTCATCGGGATGGCAGGACAGGGCGAACAACGCCGAATGGCTCGCGCTACCGCGCGCTGGCGCGAACTGATGCCAGGTGCCACCGCCAAAGCGCACCGTGAACAGGCTGTCGCCGGGCAGGTCCACATGGCGCAGCGCGTGCAGGAAGGCCTGCGGATCCTGCGCAATCTGCTGCGCCGAAGCGGTCGAGAACCGCAACTGCGCGCCGCCGCTGCCGGTCACCGCAGTGAACACGCGGTTGCCGGCATGGCAGTGAAACGGATGCCCCTGCGGGCCGACCGAAAACGAGAACAGCGAGGCCGGGTCGCCCAGCTGGAAGTCCGGTGCCGACAGCTGCGCCGATGGCTCGTCCAGTGCGGCGTGATGGGCCGGGTGCCGCTGTTGCCGCACGCCGGCCTGAGCGATCAGGCCGTCGCCGGCGCCTGGATCCAACTGGGCGATCAGGATCACTTCCACCGGCCGCCCGCCGCTGCAGGAGGGCAGCAACACGCGGGGGAAACTCGCTTCGGCAACAACCTGTTGTGGGTACATGGCAATCCTTGCAGTCATGACGAAGAGCGGAATTCAGCGCGGTTTCTTGGCCAATTTGCGCGATTCGCGTTGCAACGGACCGGCCTTGGGGCAGACCTCGAAGGCGAAACCGCTGAGCGTGTTGACCATGTTGTCCGGGGTCAGCCGGTACACCACGAACTGGCCGCGCCGTTCGCTGCTGACCAGGCCAGCCGCCGACAACACCGACAGATGCCGCGAAATGGCGGGCGCACTCATCGCAAAGCGCTCGCCAATCTGGCCAGCGGTGAGTTCCTGCGCCGACAGATAAGCCAGGATCTCGCGACGTGGCCGCGATGCCAGGGCTTCGAAGATGCGATCGATCGACATGATGGCTTAGCTAATTAACGAATTAGCTAATTAACTCGCTTGGTGTGCGAGGTGTCAAGTGATTTTTACTGGCGGGTCTGGCTGGGAGCGACGCCCGTCCCTGTTTGGAGAGGGTGAAGTACGGTGCAAGGCCGTGTTGGCGTGCTCGCATCTCATTGATTTTGGGTAGCCGCTACGCCGGTAGGCGGCAGACTGATTGCACCGCTTGCATGACGGGAGGCATCGCGGCGCAGTTGCAGATGGCGATGCACTACCTCCGGCGCAAGCTCACTCGGATGCCGGCGCACGGCGCGATCGCCGTCGCTGGCTTGGCGCGCGCGTGCTCTCGCCGGTGGGCAATGCCAGCAGTTCGGCGGGCAGTGCCGGCATCGGCGTGCGCTCGTCCAGTGCTTCGCGTTTGAGCCAGTCGATGAACACGGTGGCCGCCGGGCTGGGCGCGCGATGGCTGGGGTGCACGATGTAATAGGCGTAGCGCGCCTTCAAGGTCGGGCCGGGCAGGCGTACCAGCTCATAGCGCTGCAGATACGGTTGGGCAATGTGCTTGCGTGCCAGCACCGCGCCCAGTCCGTACACGGCCGCGCGCATCGCATCGGTGCTGTCGTTGAAGGTGTGCATTGGCGGTAGCGTGGTGCCGCGCACCTGCGCCGCACGGAACCAGTCGCGCCAGCCTTGCGGCGACATGTCCGACAACAGCGGCAGTTGCGCAATCTGCGCTGGCGTCTGCAATGCGGCCACTTCCGGCAACGAGGGCGAGGCCACCGGGAACAGTTCGTCGTCCATCAGGTGGTGCGAGGTCAGCCCCGGCCAGGCGCCTTGGCCATAGCGGATGCCCACTTCCGGCCCGCCTTCCTCGAAGCGAGAGAACGCCGGGTCCGATTGCAGGTCCAGGCGGATATGCGGGTGCAGGCGGCAGAACCGCGGCAGACGTGGCAACAACCAGCAATACGACAGCGACCGCAGCGTGGTCACGCGCAACGGGATGGCGTCTTCGCGCGGATGCAGATTGCCTGCCACCGCGGCGATCTCGGCCAGCGCCGCGCTGGCGGCATCGGCCAGCTGGCGTCCTTCGGCGGTGAGCATTACGCCGCGCGGCAGCCGCTGGAACAAGGTTGCACCGAGCAGTGCCTCGAGCTTGCGCACGTGATGGCTCACCGCGCTGGCGGTGAGGTGCAGTTCTTCCGCCGCATGGGCGAAGTTCTGGTGGCGCGCGGCTGCGGCGAAGACGCCGAGCGCAGGCAGCAAGGTAGGGCGTAGGTGCATGAGGCATGAGTGAGATTTGTGGCTCGCCCCGATACTACGCGCTTGTCGCGCCTGCGATGTACGCGGATGCTTTGTCGCTCCGCACCTCGATCCCGCGCCATGACCGCTCGCCTGCCCAATGTTCTTTCACGCGTGCGCACTGGCGCACTGCAGGCCAGGAGGGCGCACGCATGAGTGCACAGCCGTCACTGCAACCGGCGCTTGGCGTGCGCGATTGGCGCACCCCGCTGGAACTGGTGTTCCTGGGAATCGTGTGGGGCTGCTCGTTCCTGTTCATGCGTGTGGCCGCGCCGCATTTCGGCGCCGCGGCACTGGTGGAAATTCGTCTCGCGCTGGGTGCCGCGGTGTTGTTGCCGTTTTTGTGGGTGGCGCGCCGCCGCTTCCCGCTGCACCGTTGGCCGATGCTGGCCGCCATCGGGGTGCTCAATTCGGCATTGCCGTTCCTGCTGTTCGCCTGGGGCGCGCAGCATGCGCCCGCGGCGGTGGGCGCGATCTGCAACGCGATGACGGTGTTGTTCACTGCATTGATCGCGTTCGTGTTCTTTGGCGAACGCATCGGCACGCGCCGCGCGGTGGCACTGTTGATCGGCTTCATCGGCGTGCTGGTACTGGCCACCGGCAAGTCCGCCGGGCTCAGCGTGGGGCCGGCCGCGTTGGCCGGCGCTACCGCGTCGCTGCTGTATGGCATCGGCTACAACCTGGTGAAACGCCACATGGGCGATCTGCCGCCGGCAGCGTCGGCAGCCTCCACATTGGGGTGCAGTGCGCTGCTGCTGGCGCCGGTGGCGTGGTGGCAGTGGCCGAGCGCGCCGGTGCCGGCAAGCGCGTGGGCCTGCGCCGGTGCATTGGGCGTGGTGTGCACCGGGCTGGCCTTCCTGATGTATTACCGCCTGATCCAGCGCATCGGCCCCGCGCGCGCCTCCACCGTCACCTATCTGGTGCCGGTGTTCGGCGCGCTGCTGGCCTGGGCACTATTGGGCGAGGCACTGACCTGGACCATGCTGCTGGCCGCGGTATTGATCCTCGGAAGCGTGGCCTTCAGCCAACGCGCACGTTAACTATGCGCAGTTTTTCTGGGAGTGGTGAGGCGAACCCGCTTTTGCGATTCCCCATTCCCAATTCCCCATTCCCGACTCAACGCGCAGGCGGCGTCCGCACCGGCAACGGCACATTGCACAGATCGATGTGCCCGGCCGGTCGCTTGTAGAAATCGTCCTTGCGGTTGCGGCGTGCTTCGGCCACGTCCCGGAAGGTCTGGCTGTCGGTGCGCAGCAATTGCAGCGGCGTGCGCTCGGGCAACGGCACCTCGCTGGCGAGCCGGATCGCGCGCAGCGTCGTGCGCTGCGCGGCGTCTTCGTAAAAACCCATTGGATCAGGTCCGCGCGGAATCACGCTCAGCAGTTCCATGCCCTTGACCACGCGGCCGACCACGGTGATGTTGCGGTCCAGCTGACGGGGCGATTGACCGGTGACCACGTAGAGCTCGGCGCCGATGCTGCTGTCTTCATCGTTATTGCGACCCGCGCCCAAGGTGCCATAGCAATGCGCCAGCCAGGTCTTGCCGCTGGCCGGATCGCGGCCCACCGGAAAACCGTCGACGAAGCCGACCTGCGGTGCCCAGCCGTCGCTGTCGGGCAGGCGCTGGAAATCCAGGCCCTGCGAGGCGCGTTCGAATTCGGCCGGCAGATGCGTCTTCGCCGATCCCAGTGATTTGGCCTTGGCCGGCGTCTCGCCGTCGGGGTCGCCGAACTGCACCACAAAATTGTCCTGCGAGCGATAGATGCTCAGCCCGTCCCAGAAGCGCTCATGCGCCAGGGTACGGATATTGCCCACATGCGCCGGCGCGAACTGCGGAGCTAGTTCGATGATCACCCGGCCGCTGTCCAGTTCCAGATACAGCGTGCGCTCGGGATCCGGGACGCGCCACGCGGAGGCGGGCGAGGCGTCGAGCAATTGCTGCGGGCTTCGGTAGGCAGCGCTGGCAGCGGTGGGCACCAACAGGGCGAGCAGGCAGGCAGAAGCGAGGGTGCGCAGAAGCATGAAGGCAGCCAGCGGGGAGGTGACTGATTCTTGCCGACGCGGCGCGCCAACGCAAAGGGCGGTGCGCTACCCATGCCATACGCCAGCAGCACAACGCCGGCACGAAGGCCGGCGTTGTGGTGATGCAAATGCAGCAGCGGCACGATAAATCAGCTGTCTGGACACAACCGGCTCAGCGCGCCGCCGATGCAACGTTGGAGCGGCTAACAAAACGGCGTCGTTGTTGCCAGCGGCTCTTAGTGGTTACGCACGTGCGGGCTGGTGTGGTGCTGTGCCGGCGCATGGTTGTTGCGGAACAGCGGGATCAGCTGCCACAGCGCAGACAGGCCGACCAGTGTGTACACCACGCGCGACAGGGCCGCGTCTTGTCCGCCAAACAGCGCGGCAACCAGATCGAATTGGAACAGGCCAACCAGGCCCCAGTTCAATCCGCCGACGATAAGAAGCACCAGGGTGATGACATTGATCGCTTTCATGGGAGGCAGTCCGTGTGTGGGTTTGGAGTGCCTAGATTCACCATCGCAGCGCAAATGCATCGTGAGCGTTTCAACGCGTCTTTTTGCATTGCAAAGACGCATCACTCACGTGGTGAGGACGGCAATCGACCTCGTCTGCGGCGTGCTGTGACGCGTATTTCTCGCGCTCGTCAGCGTTGCGGCTTGCGCTTGATGTAGAGCTGCTTATGCACGCGCGCAACCACATCACCGCTGCGGTCGTGCACGTCGGTGTCGAACCAGTGCAGGTATTTTTCGCCGCTGTCGGTGGCGCTGCGCAAGGTGTCGAGGATGGCGTTGTCGAGCACGAAGTCCGCGGTCACCGTGCCACGGCCGGGCTTGATGAAGTCGATGCTGCCGGCCTTGTCCCAGACGTAGTAATCGCGTCCCAGGTTCTGCATCACCAGCAGCATCCAGAACGGGTCGGTCATGGCGAACAGGCTGCCGCCGAAATGCGTGCCCACGTAGTTGCGGTTCCATGGCCGCTGGCGCAGCTCGACCCGCGTGTAGCGGTAATCGGCCGACAACACGGTGACGTGGATGCCCGCGAACAGGAACGGCGGCCACAGGTTGAGGCCGAATTTGAACAAGGGTGCACGCATGCTCGACGTCAGCTCTCCAGGCCAGTGCCGAGAATAACATTCGTATGCGTATGGAGTAATGCCGAAGGCACATCGCGCTGCAGATGCGGCCGCGACGGCCGGCATCTGCAGCGCGCAGGGATCAGAACAACAGCGCCGACATCTTGCGGCGGTAGCGGCCCACCAGGTCTTCGTCCTCGATCACGCGGAACGCGTCGATCAGGCTGCGGCGCGGCAGGTTGTCCTCGAAACCGCGGTTCTGGCGCAGCATTTCCAGAAACTGCTCCAGCGCCGCTTCGTCGTCGCCTTCGAGCAGGTGACGGACCCCGAGCAGATGGCGCGCGTGCAGGTCGCTGCCATCGGCGGCCACCGTCGCCTGCAGGGCGGCGGCGTCGGGCGCATCCTTGAGCACGTTCGCAAAGCCCAGCCGCGCCTTGGCGCGCACGGCGCGGTCGTCGGTGGCCAGGTTGGCGGGCAGGGCGTCGATCAACTGCTCGGCCTCGAGCGTGTCGCCGGTCTTGAGCAGCGCCAGCGCCAGGTCCAGCTTGAGTTCGTCCTTGTCCGGCTCGGCGGCGATCGCCTCGCGTAGCGCGGCGACCTGCGCCTGCGGGTCCAGCGGTGCCAGCGGAACCTCTTCGGCCACCTGCGGCTCGGCCGGCAGCACGCCGTGCTGGGTCAGGAACTCGCGGATCTGGCCTTCCGGCATGGCGCCCGGGAAGCCGTCCACCAGTTCGCCACCCTTGACCAGGAACACGGTGGGAACCGAGCGGATCTGGAAGGCTGCAGCGATCTGCTGCTCCTTGTCCACGTCGACCTTGGCCAGTTCGAATGCGCCGTTGTAGTCGGCTGCCAGCTTTTCCAGGATTGGCGTCAGCGATTTGCACGGCCCGCACCAGGTGGCCCAGAAGTCCACCAGCACCGGTGTCGTCAACGATTTCTGCAGGACCTCGGTCTCGAAGGTGTCGGTGGTGACATCGAATACATGCGCTTTGTCGGACATGGGTTTCCAGGAGAATGACGGCAACAGTGGACCGTAATGGTGGCAAACCCGGCCCAGACAAGGCCAGCGTTGCCGCCGCCAGGGGTTCACGCCGCGCCCGCCGCGCACGACAATGCCGTGCTCTGGCGCGTTGCGCGCCGCGACGTGGAGCAGGGCAATGGCGATCATCGAGGGTGTGCAGCGGTATCTGGGCTTGATCGCCGCCACTGCCTTTGTGCTGGCAGTGGCCGGCTTCGGGGCCGCGCTTCCCGGCTACCTGCAGGGCAGTCACCCGGTGGCATTGCTGGGCGCAGCCGGGGTGCCGCATGCGGTGGGCTTCAATCTGCTGGCGTTCGTGCTGGTGGGCGGGCTCGGCATGGCCACCGGCATCAGCCTGCTCGCCCGCATGCCGCCCAAGGCTGGCTGGAGCCTGCGCGTGGGTGGGCAGTTGATCGTGCTGGCGGGCCTGGCCTTCATCGGCATGGGCCTGTTGCCGCTGGATCCCACCGACCTGGACGCGCGCGCCAGCCAGTCGCATGCCACCGCCTGGCTGCTGTGGGCGGTGGCTTTCGTCCCCGGCATGCTGTTGATTGCCGCGCAGTTGCTCAACCAGCCCGGCATGCGCGCGCTGGCGTGGCTGAGCCTGGCCGCCGGCCTGCTGGTGGCGGTGCTCTCGTTCGGCCCGCCCGGGTTGCTGCGCCAGGCGGTGGCCCAGCGCGTGGCGTTCCTGGCCTGGGTGGGCTGGTTGGCGGTGGCGGGCTGGTCCTGGCCGGCGCTGGTGCGGCCGGGTAGCCGCCCGGTCTGAGCCAGCGGTTTGGAGCACCTGCTGCACTGCGGTACCCTGTACCGCTTTGCACCGCCCGAGCATCTGCTCCCAATGTCCACCGTCGAACCGAACGCCTACGACCCCCAGCAGGTCGAAACCTCCGCCCAGCAGTTCTGGGATGCCACCCGCTCCTTCCAGGTCGACGAGAACTCGGACAAACCGAAGTTCTATTGCCTGTCGATGCTGCCGTACCCCTCCGGTGCGCTGCACATGGGGCATGTGCGCAACTACACCATCTCCGACGTGGTCAGCCGCTACAAGCGCATGACCGGGCACAACGTGCTGCAGCCGATGGGATGGGATGCGTTCGGCCTGCCGGCCGAAAACGCCGCGATCAAGAACAAGACCGCGCCGGCCAAGTGGACCTACGCCAACATCGAACACATGCGCGCGCAGCTGAAATCGCTGGGCTATGCGATCGACTGGTCGCGCGAGTTCGCCACCTGCACGCCGGACTATTACGTGCACGAGCAGCGCATGTTCACCCGGCTGATGCGCAAGGGCCTGGCCTATCGCCGCAACGCGGTGGTGAACTGGGACCCGATCGACCAGACCGTGCTGGCCAACGAGCAGGTGATCGATGGCCGCGGTTGGCGTTCTGGCGCGCTGGTGGAAAAACGCGAGATTCCGCAGTGGTTCCTGCGCATCACCGATTACGCGCAGGAATTGCTCGACGGCCTGGATCAGTTGGACGGCTGGCCGGATTCGGTCAAGACCATGCAGCGCAACTGGATTGGCCGCTCGGAAGGGCTGGAGATCCAGTTCGACGTGCGCGACACCAACGGCGCGCCGCTCGATCCGCTACGCGTGTTCACCACCCGCCCGGACACCTTGATGGGCGTGACCTTCGTGTCCATCGCCGCCGAACACCCGCTGGCGCAGCACGCGGCCAAGTCCAATCCGGAACTGGCCAGCATGCTGGAGACGCTCAAGCACGGCGGCGTGTCTGAAGCCGAGCTGGAAACCCAGGAAAAGCGCGGCATGGCCACCGGCCTGACCGCGGTGCACCCGATCAGCGGCGAGGAAGTGCCGGTGTGGGTGGCCAACTTCGTGCTGATGGGCTACGGCACCGGCGCGGTGATGGCGGTGCCGGGTCACGACCAGCGCGATTTCGAGTTCGCCAACAAGTACGGCCTGCCGATCGTGCAGGTGGTCAAGCTGCGCGAGCCGCGCAATGACGACGAACAGGCCTGGGATGCCACGCAGTGGCGCGACTGGTACACCGACAAGAGCCGCGAGCTGGAGTTGATCAACTCTGCCGAGTTCGATGGCCTCGATTACTACGGCGCCTTCGAAGCATTGGCCGAGCGCTTCGAGCGCAAGGGCCAGGGCCAGCGCCGCATCAATTACCGCCTGCGCGATTGGGGCGTGAGCCGCCAGCGCTATTGGGGCTGCCCGATTCCGGTGATCTACTGCGCCAAGTGCGGCGCGGTGCCGGTGCCGGAAGACCAACTGCCGGTGGTGTTGCCGGAAAATGTGGAATTTGCCGGCACCGGTTCGCCGATCAAGACCGACCCCACCTGGCGCCAGACCACCTGCCCGGAGTGCGGCGGCCCGGCCGAGCGCGAAACCGACACCTTCGACACCTTTATGGAGTCGAGCTGGTACGTGGCGCGCTACACCAGCCCGAACGCACGCGACATGGTCGACCGCCGCGCCAACTACTGGATGCCGGCCGACCTGTACGTGGGCGGCATCGAGCACGCGATCCTGCACCTGATGTATTTCCGCTTCTATCACAAGCTCATGCGTGACGCGCGGCTGGTGGATAGCGACGAGCCGGTGACCAACCTGCTCACCCAGGGCATGGTCATCGCCGAGACGTTCTATCGCGACGCCGACAACGGCGGCAAGGACTGGATCAACCCGGCCGATGTGGAAATCCAGCGCGATGAGCGCGGGCGCGTGGTTGGCGCCAGCCTGATCGCCGACGGCCAGCCGGTCCATATCGGTGGCACCGAGAAGATGTCCAAGTCCAAGAACAATGGCGTGGACCCGCAGGCCATGGTGGCCAAGTACGGCGCCGACACCGTGCGCCTGTTCTCGATGTTCGCCGCACCGCCCGAGCAGTCGCTGGAATGGAACGAGGCCGGTGTCGACGGCATGGCGCGCTTCATGCGCCGGCTGTGGGTGCAGGTGCACAGGCATGTGGGCGAGGGCGCTGCCGCTGCATTGGATGTGGCCAGCCTGAGTGCCGAGCAGAAGGCGATCCGCCGCAAGACCCACGAGACCATCGGCAAGGTGGACGACGACTACGGCCGCCGCCACAGCTTCAACACCGCCATTGCCGCGGTGATGGAGTTGTCCAACGCGCTGGCCAAGTTCGACGACGCCAGTGCGCAGGGGCGCGCCGTGCGCCAGGAAGCGCTGGAAGCGATGGTGCTGCTGCTCAACCCGATCACCCCGCACGCCAGCCATGCGCTGTGGCAGGTGCTGGGACGTGGCGAAACGCTGCTGGAAAACGTGCCGTTCCCGCAGGTCGACGCGGCGGCGCTGGTGCGTGATGCGCTGACGCTGGCGATCCAGGTCAACGGCAAGTTGCGTGGCACCATCGAGGTGGCCGCCGACGCAGCGCGCGAGCAGATCGAAGCACTGGCGCTGGCCGAGCCGAACGCGGCCAAGTTCCTGGAAGGCCTGAGCGTGCGCAAGATCATCATCGTGCCCGGCAAGATCGTGAATATCGTGGCGGGCTGAGTGCTGCGCAGTGCCGGGTTGCCAGGCCCGGTCCGGGCGATTTGCCGGATCGGCGCCTGGCGACGGTAGCTTAGGTTTTACCTGTGTTGCTGGCGATGCATTGCATTGGTAATTGGTAAGTCGCAATGCGCCGTTGCGGGTGGTGCCGCGTTTCGCGTGAGGAACTCCACTGGTGCGTGGTGACGCGCGCGGGGGGATTGCTCGGGCGGTTCACGGCAATCATCGCAATGACGCGTGGCGACGTTTGTCAGATCTGTTGCCGTGTTCCCGGTGATTCAGTTCATTGGCGCGTGGCGACGCGTTTTTCATTTCCGGGCGCCGCAATGTAGTGCGGCGCCCTCTCAAGCCCCGTTCACGCCGTCTCGGGCAGGCTAGCCGCCTGTTGCCGCCGCCGGGGCGCTCCTCCAGACTGTGCCCATGATCCGATTTCCTACTGCCTTCGCCGCCTCCCTCGTGCTTGTCTCGAGCCTCACCGCCTGCGGCTTTCACCTGCGCAATTCGTTGGCGCTGCCGCCGGATACGCCTGCGGTCAAGGTGCAGTCGGCGGTGCAGTACAGCGAACTGGCCAAACTGCTGCGCCGTGGCCTGAAGGCCGCCGGCGCCACCCTGGCCGACGACGGCGCCAAGAGCGGCTTTGCGCAGGTGCAGGTGTTGTCCGAGCGCTGGGGCGATCTGCCGATCGCCATCGACAGCCAGGGCCGTGCGCAGGAATACAGCCTACGCTATGCGGCGATCTTCACCGTGACCACCGCCAACGGCGCAGTCCTGGTGCCGCAGCAGGTGATCGAGCTGTCGCGTGATTACGTGTCGCCGCCGGTGGATGCCACCGGTACCGCGACCGAGCGCGAGATCCTGGCCGACGAGCTGCGCAAGGACATGTCTGCCTCGATCCTGCGCCGTATCGACAGCGTGGTGCGCGCCCGCGTGGAGCGCGGCGAATCGCTGGAAAGCACGCCCACCGCGCCGCTGCAGCCCAGCACCACGCCGCCGGTGCAGCCGTCCGGCACGCCGGAGTCGAGCGTGCCGGCGTCGCTGCCGCCCGCACCGCAGCCGTCGAACAACAACTAAGCGCTCGCGCGCCTTCGTCCATGGAACTACGCCCAGAGCAGCTGGCCGGCCAGTCCAGCCAGCCGTTGCAGCCGGTCTATCTGATTGCCGGCCCGGAAACCCTGCGTGTGCTGGAGGCCGCCGACGCGGTGCGTGCCCGCGCGCGCGCCGAAGGCATCAGCGAGCGCGAAGTGTTCGACGCCGACGGGCGTGAGTTCGACTGGAACCAGCTGGACGCCAGCTTCAATGCGCCCAGCCTGTTCAGCCCGCGCCGCCTGGTCGAAGTACGCATGCCCAGCGGCAAGCCGGGCAAGGACGGCGCCGAGGTCATCACCCGGTTCTGCGCCAACCCGCCGCCGGACGTGGTGCTGCTGATCACCGCCAACGACTGGAGCAAGGCGCACCAGGGCAAATGGGCCGATGCGGTCGGGCGGATCGGCACCATCGCCGTGGCCTGGGCGATCAAACCGCATGAGTTATCGGACTGGATCGAGCGCCGCCTGCGCAGCCAGGGCCTGCGTGCCGATGCGGCCGCGGTGCAGCGGCTGAGCGAGCGGGTGGAAGGCAACCTGCTGGCCGCCGCACAGGAGATCGACAAGCTCGCCTTGCTGGCCGATGGCAAGGTGCTGGATCTGGAGGCGATGGAATCGCTGGTGGCCGATGCTGCCCGTTACGACGTCTTCCGCCTGGCCGAAACCACCTTCTCCGGGCAGCCGGCCGCGGTGGTGCGCATGCTCGCCGGCCTGCGCGCTGAAGGCGAGGCAGTCGCGGCGCTGATGCCCATCCTGATCAAGGAATTGCTGCGCACCGCCTCCCTGGCCAAGGTGCAGGCCGGCGGCGGCAACCTGGGCGCCGAAATGAAGGCCCAGGGCATCTGGGAATCCCGCCAGGCACCGTTCAAGCGCGCCTTGCAACGGCATCCCGAGCCGCGCCGGTGGGAACGCTTCGTCGCCGAGGCCGGGCTGGTCGATCGCATGGCCAAGGGGCGCGCCGAGGGTGACCCCTGGGTGGCGCTGGAACGCCTGCTGGTCGCTGTCGCCGAAGCCCGCGCGGTGAGATTGCTGGCGTGACAGCGGGGCAGGCCGGAACTGCTGAGCGGGGCGCCGGCTCCGCAGAGCGAGAGCCTCCAACCGCAGCGCAAGGCGCACGGCCGGTACCTCCCACCGGCGTCGCTCCAACGTCACCCGCCACCAACGCGCAGGCCGCCGCGTCAGAGCCGCTTCTTCCCGAATCCCAGATCCCCAATCCCGAATCCCGGTCCCATACCGACTCCCGATTGCCGATTGCCGATTCCCGCCCCAAGCTCCACCTCTACTACGGCGGCACCTTCGACCCGATCCATCTCGGCCACCTGGCCATTGCCTGCGCCGCACGCGATGCGCTCGGCGCGCAGGTGCATCTGGTGCCGGCCGCAGACCCGCCACATCGCCCCGCGCCCGGTGCCACCGCCGCGCAGCGCACCCGCATGCTGGAACTGGCCCTGGCCGATCTCCCCGGGCTGCTGCTGGATACCCGCGAGGTGCGCCGCGCCGCGCAGGGCGGGGCGCCGTCCTACACGGTGGACACCCTGCACGAGGTGCGCGCCCAGCTCGGGACCGCCACGCCCATCGCCTGGCTGCTGGGTGCCGATGCCTTTGTGGGCCTGCCCGGCTGGCATGAGTGGACCGAACTCTTCGGGCTGGCGCATCTGGTGATCGCTGCGCGCCCCGGCACCGCGCTGGACCTGGCCGATGCGCCGGTGCTGGCGCAGGCGGTGCAGGGCCGGTGGGCCACCGACGCGCGCGACCTGCTCAACGCGCCGGCCGGTCGGCTATGGCGGCTGCCGCATCCGTTGCGCGGCGAATCGGCCAGCGCGGTGCGCAGCCGCATCGCCGCCGGTGGCCAATGGCAGGAGCTGGTGCCGCCGGCGGTTGCCGCATTTATCGCCGAAGAAGGCCTGTATGGCTGCGTTCGGCCGGCTAGCTGAACACGCGAGCGGCCGGACTTGCCTATAATTCACCCAAATCTATCGAGTTGCCTGCTTTGACCAGCCAAGCCCAAGTCATCAAGACCTCCATTCCGAACCCGCCGCCGTCCGTGCCGGCCCTGTTGGCCACCGTGCGTGAGGCCGTCGAGGAGCTGAAAGCCAAGGACGTGGTCGAGATCGACGTGCGCGGCAAGTCCAGCGTCTGCGATTACATGGTGGTGGCATCGGGCACCTCGACCCGCCACGTGAAGTCGATTGCCGAAGAAGTGGTGAAGTTCGCCAAGCGTCTGGACGTGATGCCGCTGGGCGTGGAAGGCGAGCGCGAGGCCGAGTGGGTGCTGGTGGACCTGGGCGATGTGGTGGTGCATGTGATGCTGCCGCGCGTGCGCGAGTTCTATGCGCTGGAGCGCTTGTGGACTGTTGGCGACCAGCGTCCGTCCGATCTGGAAGAGGCAGCGGACGACGAGCAGGCTTAAGTCTGCGCACCTGCGTCACAGCAACGAACGGCGCCCTCGGGCGCCGTTCGTGTTTGCGCGTGGTCGGGCGGCTTACAGCGGCCCGCGCTCCCATGGGCCGGTGATGGCCAGGGTGATCCCCGGGGTCTGGATGTTGACGAACAACGTCTGCGCCAGCGGATCCCAGCAGGCGCCGCAGAACTCGGTGTCGCGGTAGTCGCCCTCGGCAATGGTTTTGCCGGCATCGGCGATCTGCTGCGAGGTCAGCTGCACGTTGTTCTTGGCTAGATAGAACGACTCACCGTTGCGGGTCAGGCCCAGCAGGCGTGCGCCCGGGCCGTATTCGTCCGGGCTCTCGCCGCCGTCTTCGCACAGCACCACGCCACCGCGCGCGCTGACGGTGACGTTGTCCGGGTTATGCGCCGCCAGCTGGTTGCCACTGACGAACAGCGCGCTGAGCCGCTGGGTAAACAGGTCCAGCACCCACACCGCGCCATTGCCGTAGCCGCGCCGGCCCTGTGCATCCACGCCGGTGCTGGTGTCGACGATGAACAGCTTGCCGTAGCTGTACCAGATGCCTTCGCCGCGACTCATGCGCAGCGCGCCATCGGCCCAGGCCTGCGCGAACGGTCCGCTCAGGGTGTCGTTGGCGCCGATGTCGGCAAAGCCCGCTGGTGCAGCGATGCTGTCCAGATCCGGCTCTTCGATGTCGACCCATTCCAACTGGAACTGCTGACCGATGCTGGCCACGGTGAGGTCGGCGTTGCGCTTGCCACGCACGCGTGCGGCCTGCAGCCGGCCGCCGTTCTCCAGCGAGCCGTTGCGGCCGCGGCGGTCGTTGGGAATGAAGCGGTACAACCCGGCCTTGTTGCGGTCGTCTTCGGTGAGATAGACGATGCCGGTGCGCGGGTCGATCGCCACCGCCTCATGGCTGAAGCGGCCCAGCCCGACCAGCGGCCGGCCGGTGGTGCGGTGGCTGTCCGGGTCCACTTCGAACACGTAGCCGTGCTTGCGCCCGGTGCTGGAGACCGCATTGGTCTTGATCTCTTCGCAGCTCAGCCAGGTGCCCCAGGGCGTCGGACCGCCGGCGCAATTGACCAGGGTGCCGCCCAGGCTCGGTTCCAGGCTGCCCCAGCCGCGCCGCCCATAACTCAGCGTGGTGGTGCCGCCGCCGGCCTGCGCGGTGCCGCTGACGATGCCGGTGTCGTACATCGCCGGCGCACGGAATGGTGTGGCCGCGCCACGCTCGTGATTGCGGATCAGCACGTATTCCAGGCCGCGCAGGCCATCGGTGCCGGGGCGCCAGCCGGGCCGACGCAGGCTGACCACGGCCATGCCGTCATGCCGGTCGGGGCAGGGTTGGCCATCGTCCATGCGGTCGCCGCTCCAACCGAACGAGCGGTAGCTGAAGCCGCGCGGCAGCTGCAGCAAGGGCAGGCCGGTGCTCTGGTCGGCGACCGGCGCGAGCGGGCCGTAACGGCTGGGCACCGGCGCCAGGCGCATGGAGGGCGTGGTAGCGGCCTGGGCCTGGCGCGATTGCAATGCGCTCAGGCTGCCAAGGGCACCGGCGGCCATCACGGCGGCGCTGCCTTTGAGGACCTGGCGACGGGCGGGATCGAAAACATGCATCGAACGACTCCTGCGGGCTGGGTGGTCGGGCGACACTAATTGCCGCCTGTAACCACGCCATGACACACAACGACAAATCGCCACGGACAGCCCAGGCTGTGACGCGGATATCATGTACGGATGAAATGCCGACTCATCGCCACCGGCGAGCGCGCACCGGCCTGGGTGGCGCAGGGCTTTGCCGAATATCAGAAACGTCTCTCGCACTGGATGCCGCTGGAGCTGGTCGAGATCGAACCCGGCCTGCGCGGCAAGGGCCGCGACGCGCAACGCGCCATCGACGACGAAGGGCGCCGCGTGCTGGCGGCGCTTCCCAAGAATGCGCATGTGGTCGCGCTCGATGTGCCCGGGCGCCCGCTCAGTTCCGAACAGCTGGCCCAGCGCATGGAACATTGGCGCGGGCAGGGCCGCGATCTGGCCTTTTTGATCGGCGGGCCCGAGGGCCATGCCGCCGACGTGGTGAAGAGCGCCAACGAGAGCTGGTCGATCGGCCCGCTAACGTTGCCGCACATGCTGGTGCGCCTGATCGTCGCCGAGCAGCTCTACCGCGCGGCCGCGATGCTGGCCAATCATCCTTACCATCGCGCGTAGCGCTTTCATGGCACGTGCTGTGCAGCTGGCCTGATCAGCGCAACTGAGCGCAGATTGTGCAGCGTCCAGCTTGATGCACTCGGCAGTTGCGGCCTGCTTGTACACGCGTCGTCGCGGTTTCAAGCAGGCAGGGCGTCCTCACCATCGCGCGTCATGGCGTCATGGCGAGCACTGTGCAGCTAACTTCATCGAGTGCCTGGTCGCCGATTGCGCTGTGTCCAGAGGGAGGCGTTCGGTAGTGGCGTCCGGGACGTACCTCCGCGTCGTTGCCATTCTGATCGTGCCGGCCGGGATGACGCCTGGTCACTAGCCGGTCCCGTGTTGGTTGCTTCAAACCTGTTGATGTGGCAGGTCATCGCCTGCGTTCCCTGGATGACGCACAAGACCACCAAGACGGCAGCGTCGGTGGTTACGCTTGCTGCCGAGCGCGCATGCCTGCTCGGCAGGAGGGTCGGTATGTGGAGATTGGCAGCAGTGCGGCGGCTGCAGGTGCAGGCCGCCGCGTCGGTCAACGCTTCAATTCAACGAAAAGCTCACCGGCACCAACCCGTAGGCCTGTACCGCCTGGCCGTTCTGCATTGCCGGCTGGAAGCGCCAGCTGCGCAGTACCTGGCTACGCGCGGCCAGATCGAGCGCGCGGTGACCGCTGCTGGTTTGCACGCTGACTTCGGCCGGGCGGCCGTCGGTACCCACCAGCACGCGCAGCATCACCGTGCCTTGTTGCCCGGCGCGCAGCGCGGCCACCGGGTAACTCGGTGCGGGCGCGCTGAGATAGTGCAACTGCCCGGCGTCCACCGGCCCGCTTGAAGGGGGGGCAGCCGGGGCGCTGATAGTCGGCGCCGTATCCGACACTGCCTCCAACGCCACGTGCGCGGTGTCGACCACCGCTGTCTGCGTCACCGATGGCTGCTTCACCACCGGATCGGCAATGAGAGGAGTACGGGTGCTGGGCGCCTTGAACTTCACCTCGACCGGAAACACGAGCGGCGGCGGCGGCGTCGCCGGCACGGTGATCGGCATCAGCCAGCGCTCCTTCGGCGTGGGCGGTTGCATGACCTGGTGGTGCGACAACGGGATCAACAACAAGCCACCGGCCAGCAGATGCAGCGCCACGGCCGTGCTCATCGCCAGGACGCGCGATGTGTCGATGCCAAGGGGACGGGAAGAAACCTGCGATTGCGTGCGAACCATCATCCACCTCCAAAACGGAACTGCGGAAAGGACCAGCGCGGCCCGGACGCACTACACCATCCGGTAGCGTAGGTTTACCGCAGCGCGCACGGCTGCACAAGCGACGCGTAGCGTCGGCTGCAAGCAGCCCGGTCGATCGTGGGTGGAATGGTGCGTGGGCAGTCGGCGCCATGCCTGAGTGCGCTATAGCGCTCAAGCTGCCTTTGTGCGGTTGATGCTGAAGAACGGCCTTCAAATCACAATTAAAAAATGCAGCACTTGGCAGCTCCAATGGCCCATGCGTTCACCGGCGAACGCCGCCAAGCTACGACGCTGGCGGATCAACGGGCAAAAAAACTGCCCATGACGGGCAGCTTTTTCGAGTGCGCTATTGCGGTGCTAGCGCATCAGCGCCCCAGTTCGAACGTCACATCCAGGGTGATCGACAGGGTGCTTTCGCCCGGAGCCACCTGGGTGTCCATCTCGGCCTTGGCCGAGCGCATCGAGGCGGCCATCATCATCGGGCGCACCACGCCGCCGCCGCTGCGGCCTTCGGAGATGCTGACGATGCGGCGTACCTTGAGCCCCAGCGACTTGGCGTAGGTTTCGGCGCGGGCCTGCGCCTTCTTGAGCGCGGCCACGCGGGCTTCGTCGTAGACCGGTTCGGGCTGGTCGATCGAGAAGCTGGGGCCGCTGATGTCGTTGGCGCCTTGCGCAACCAGGGCATCGAGCACCTTGCCCAGCTTGGCGATGTCGCGCACCTTCAGGCTGACGGTGTTGCTGGCCTGGTAGCCGATGATCTTCGGCGCTTCGTTTTCTTTGTAGCTGTACTGCGGATTGAGATTGATGCCGCTGGTCTGCACGTCCTTGTCGGCGATGCCGGCGGACTTGACCGCGGTCATGACCTTACTCATCTGCTCTGCGTTCTGGCGCATCGCGGCATTGCCATCCACCGCCTGGGTCACCACGCCGGCCGACACCGTGGCGATGTCCGGCACGCGCTTGGCTTCTGCTTCGGCCGACACATTGAGCAAGGTGCCATCGTTGGGAATGGTGTAGCTCGGAGCGGTCTGGGCGTGGGCGGTCATGGCGGTTCCGGCAGCGATGGACAGGGCCAGCAACAACGGCTTGAGGGTGGTACGCATGGAGTCTCCTTGTCTGTGCGCGCAGCGTGTTGTGGGGCCGATGAATATGCTGTGAGTCGATCGTGCGCGGCGATGGCGCGACAGGCAAGCGTGCAGGGACGGCCAACAGGTATGCTGGGTGGATGCTCTATCTCGCCTCCCGATCGCCGCGCCGACACGAACTCCTGCAACGCCTCGACGTGCCGTTCCAGACCCTGGAACTGGACGTGCCCGAAGTGCGCGCGCCGGGCGAATCGCCCGAGCACTATGTGCACCGCGTGGCCTTGGACAAGGCGCGCGCGGGGCTGGCACTGGTACAGGCCTACGATGCACAGGCCATCGTGCTCGGCTCCGATACCGAAGTGGTGCTCGGCGAGCGCGTGTTCGGCAAGCCGGTCGATGTCGATGATGCGATCGCCATGCTCACGGTGCTGGCCGGGCGCACCCACCAGGTGCTCACCGCGGTGGTGCTGGTCGGAGCACAGCGGCCAGCGCTGCAGGCGCTGGTGGTGTCGGAGGTCACCTTCGATGCGCTCGATGCGACCCGGATTGCCGCTTATGCGGCGTCTGGCGAGCCCATGGGCAAGGCCGGCGCGTACGCGATCCAGGGGCGTGCGGAGCGCTTCATAACCCATTTGTCTGGCAGCTATTCCGGCGTGATGGGATTGCCGCTGTTTCAGACCTCGCAATTGCTCACAGCCTTCGGAGCGCATTAGATGTCGGAAGAGATCCTGGTCAACGTTACCCCCCGCGAAACCCGCGTGGCCGTGATCGAGAACGGCATGTTGCAAGAGCTGCATATCGAACGCGGTTGGCGCCGCGGAGTGGTGGGCAATATCTACAAGGGCAAGGTGCAACGGGTGATGCCCGGCATGCAGGCTGCGTTCGTGGAAGTGGGCCTGGAGCGCGCCGCGTTCCTGCATGCCAACGACGTGGTGCGGCCGGCCCCGGCGCCAGCGAGCGTGGTGGATACCGAAGAAACCCCGATCCCGCCGCCGCCGGCCGCCTCGGTGCCGATCGTGGAGTTGTTGCGCGACGGCCAGGACATCGTGGTGCAGGTGGTCAAGGACCCGATCGGTACCAAGGGCGCGCGGCTGACCACGCAAATCAGCATTCCCTCGCGGTATCTGGTGCTGTTGCCGCAGTCCAAGGTGGTGGGTGTCTCGGCGCGGATCGAAGACGAGGCCGAGCGCCTGCGCCTGAAGACCATCGTCAGCGAGGTCTCGGCCCAGCATGGCGGCTTCGGCTACATCATCCGCACCAATGCCGAGGGCCAGCCGGCCGAAGCCCTGGCCGAAGACATCGCCTATCTGTCGCGGGTCTGGAACGTGGTCGAGCGGCGCGGCCGCGAGGCGTCGGCGTGCAGCATCATTTACGAAGACCTGAGCCTGCCCCTGCGTGCGGTGCGCGACCTGATCCGCAAGGACGTGGAGAAGGTCAAGGTCGACTCCAACGAGACGTTCGTGCAGCTGCAGGCCTTCGTGGCCAAGTACATGCCGGTGCTGGCCGAGCGGCTGGAGCTGTACACCGGCGACCGCCCGATCTTCGACCTGTATGGCGTGGAAGACGAAATCGGCCGCGCGCTGGACAAGCAGGTGCCGCTCAAGTCCGGCGGCTACCTGGTCATCGACCAGACTGAAGCGATGACCACCATCGACGTCAACACCGGCTCGTTCGTCGGCCAGCGCAATCTGGAAGAAACCGTGTTCCGCACCAATCTGGAGGCGGCGCAGGCGGTGGCCCGGCAACTGCGGCTGCGCAACCTGGGCGGCATCATCATCATCGATTTCATCGACATGGATGATCCCGAGCATCGCCGCCAGGTGTTGCGCACGCTGGAAAAAGCATTGGCCCGCGACCACGCCAAGACCACCGTGTACGAGTTCTCGCCGCTGGGCCTGGTGGAGATGACCCGCAAGCGCACCGTGGAAAGCCTGGAGCGGCAGCTGTCGGAAACCTGCGGCCAATGCGGCGGGCGCGGCACCATCAAGACCGCCGAAACGGTGACCTACGAAATCTTCCGCGAGATCACCCGCGCGGTGCGTCAGTTCGATGCGGCGCGGCTGCTGGTGATCGCCTCGTCCAAGGTGGTGGCGCGCATCACCGACGAAGAATCCGCGGCGGTGGCCGAGCTGGAGGAATTCCTCGGCAAGAGCATCCGCTTCCAGTCCGACGACCAGTACCTGCAGGAGCAGTTTGACGTGGTGCTGCTGTGAGGCAGGGAATGGAGAGTCGGGAATCGGGAATGGGGGAAGAGCGAAAGGCTCTCTGCGGGATACTGTTAACGGCCTTAGAATGGGGGCGTGCGCGAACGGATGATCGTGCGTACGGGGCGCTGCGTGCTCTTACGATTCCCGACTCCCGACTCCCGATTCCCCGCCGTTAATGCCGACCCCGCTGCGCCGCCGTCTCCGCCTGTTTCGCCGTTATGCGCTCACCGCCAGCGCGCTCGCGCTGGTGGCGCTCGCCGTGCTGGTGGGCGCGGCCAGCCAGGTGCTGCCGTTGGCCGAGCAGCATCCGCAACAGATTGCCGCGTGGCTGAGCGAGCGTGCCGGCCAGCCGATCCGCTTCGACCGCCTGCAGACCGAATGGACCCGCCGCGGCCCGTTGTTGCGTCTGGATGGGCTGCGTATCGGCCCCAACGGTGACGTGCGTGTGGGCCAGGCCGAAGTGGTGCTGGCGATGTACGCCGGCCTGCTGCCGGGCCATGCGCTGACCGAGGTGCGCCTGCGCGGGCTCGCTTTGACCCTGCAGCGTGGCGATGACGGGGTGTGGTCGGTGCAGGGGCTGCCCAGTGGCCGGCACGCCGATCCCCTGGACGCCTTGCGCCGGTTGGGCGAAATCCAGGTGTCGGAGGCGCGGCTGCATATCGATGCGCCGTCGATCGGGCTGGACACCACGCTGCCACGGATCGATCTGCGGCTGCGCGTGCAGGGCGCGACCTTGCGCGTCGGCAGCCGCAGCTGGATCGACCCGGCACGCGCGCCGCTGACCTCGGTGCTGGAGTTCGACCGCGACAGTGGCGATGGCAGCGCGTATGCGCAAGCCGCGCCGGCGGACCTGGCCGCATGGGCGTCGCTGCTGCAGGCCGGCGGTGTGCGTGTGGATGGCGGCAGCGGACGGCTGCAGGCCTGGGCGCAGCTGCGTGCCCGCCGCGTGTCTGCGGTCACCGTGGTGGCCGACCTCACCCAGGTGCAATTGTCGGGAGCGCCGTTGGCTGGCGAATCGGCGCGCCGCACGCTCAAGTGGGAACGCCTGCAGGCGCGTGCGCGCTGGCAGACCGTGGCGGGTGGCTGGCGGCTGGATGCACCACAGCTGCGGCTGGGCAGCGCGAACACGCTGCAGCATCTCGACGGCCTGAGCATCGCCGCCGGGCGCCGTTATGCGGTGCTGGGCGATGCACTGGATGTGTCCGGGCTGATCGCCGCCGCTGCGCTGAGCGACCAGCTGTCGCCGGGCCTGCGCCGCTGGTTGGCGTTGTCCAGGCCGCAGTTGCGCGTGAGCAAGCTGCAGCTGGCGGGCGAGCAGGGCGGCGCGGTGCGCGCGCAGGGGCAGGTGGAGGAGCTGGCATTCCAGCCAGTCGGGAAATCGCCGGGCATCAGCGGCCTGCGCGGGCACTTCGACGGCGATGCGCAGGCGATCGCGCTGCAAACCGCGCCGGACGCCACGCTGCGCTTCGACTGGCCTACCGGCTTTGGTGTGGTGCACGAGGTGCAACTGGCTGGCAGCATCGTCGGCTGGCGCGAGGGCGACGGCTGGCAGGTCGCCACGCCGGCGCTGCGGGTGCAGGCCAAGGACTACGGCGCCAACCTGCGCGGCGGGATGTGGTTTCAGAACGATGGCACCCGGCCACGCATCTCCCTGGCGGCGCAGCTGGATGACGCCGCCCTGCCGGTGGCACGCAAGTTCTGGATCCGTTCGAAGATGAGCAAGGCCGCCATCGACTGGCTCGACATGGCGGTAGCCGGGGGCGTGATTACCGGCGGCACCGGCCTGGTCAGCGGCGACCTGGACGACTGGCCGTTCGACAACAACGATGGCCGCTTCGAAGCCTTCGGGCAGATTCGCGATGGCGAAATCCGCTTCCAGCCGGACTGGCCGGCGATGACCCAGGTGCAGGCCGACCTGCGCTTCATCGGCAATGGTTTCTCGCTGCAAGGCAGCGGCGCGCTGGCCGGCACACCGGTGGCGCAGTTCGGGGCCGGTATCCCCAATTTCGCCACCTCCGAGCTCTATGTGCGCGCCTCCACTCAGGCTGACACTGCGCAGTTGCTGGGCATGTTGCGCAGCAGCCCGCTGGAGCGCCGCTATGGCGACACCTTGCGCAACCTCACCACCTCCGGCCCGGCCGCGGTCACCTTCGATCTGCTGCGCCCGTTACGCACCAAGGGCGTGGGCGGGCATCTGCAGGGCACCGTTGCGCTGCAGGGCGCCAAGCTGGCCGACGCGCGCTGGAACCTGGCCTTCGATCAGGTCAGCGGGCAGGCCGAGTACCGCGACAGCGGCTTCGGCGCCGAGCATCTGAGCGTGCAGCACCAAGGCCGCACCGGCGAGCTGGCGTTGCGTGCCGGCGGCTTCGTGCAGGACCCGGCGCAGGCGTTCGAGGCGCGCTTCGGGGCCACGCTCGATGCGAAGGAGTTGTTCGACCGCGCGCCGCAGATGGAATGGCTGCGTCCGTATGTGCATGGCAGCGCGCCATGGCAGGTGGGCGTGGATGTGCCGCTGGCGCGTCCGGGGCAGCCCGATGTGCCTGCACAGCTCACGCTGCGCTCGCAGTTGGTCGGCACCACGCTGGATCTGCCCGCACCGCTGGACAAGCCGGCCACGCAGCCGCTGGACACGCGGGTCAAGGTGGCGTTGCCGGTCGGCAATGGCGATATCGACGTGGCGTTCGGCCAGCTGGTGGCGGTCAAGGCCAGCAGCCAGGGCACCCAGACCGGCGTGCGCGTGGTGATGGGCACCGACACCGTGACCGAGCGGCCGCCGGCCAATGGCCTGGTGGTCAATGGCCGCACCGCCTCGCTGGATGCCATCGACTGGATCAGCCTGGCGCGCGGCAGTGCCGAGCCCGACATGCCGCCGCTACCCGGCCAACCGGCGCAGCCAAGCGAAAAGCTGCCGCTGCTGCAGGTGGATGTGCAGGCCGATAAATTGTTGATGATTGGCGGCGTCTTTCCGCAGACCCGCCTGCGCCTGCGCCCCACCCGCGATGCGGTGGCGGTGACGTTGGATGGGCCGTCGCTGGCCGGCCAGCTCACCGTGCCGAATACCGATGGCGCCGCAGTGCAGGGCAAGCTCAGCACGGTGCGCTGGCAGCCGGTGGCCGCTGCGCCGGAACCGGCCGCGCCCGAGCCCGGCGACCCGCTCGCCGGCGCGTTGCCGGAGCCGGCGCGGCGCGCGGTGGCCGAGTTCGACCCGGTGTCGATCCCACCGCTATCGCTGGATATCGACGACCTGCGCGTGGGCAAGATGACCCTGGGCGCGGCCACCTTGCGCAGCAGCCGGCTGACCGACGGCATGCAGGTAGACGAGCTGCAACTGCGCTCGGATGACCAGAACATCGGCCTGACCGGCGCCTGGCGCGGCAAGGGCGAGGCCGCCAGCACGCGGCTGTCTGCGCGCGTGGACAGCCGCAACCTGGGCAATCTGCTGCAGAACCTCACCCTGGGCGGGCAGCTGCGCGGCGGCGAAGGCCAGCTGGAACTCAACGCCGGCTGGCAGGGCTCGCCGACCGGGTTCGCGCTCGGCTCGCTAGAGGGCAATCTCACCGTGGACGCCCGCAACGGCCAGTTGCTGGAAGTGGACCCCGGCGCCGGCCGTGTGCTTGGCCTGCTCAGTGTGGCGCAGCTGCCGCGCCGGTTGATGTTCGACTTCCGCGACTTCTTCTCCAAGGGCCTGGCGTTCAACAAGCTTGCCGGCGAAGTGCGCTTTGGCGATGGCTTTGCGCGCACCGATGCAATCCGGATCGAAGGCCCGGCTGCCGACATCGCCATCCGCGGGCAGACCGACCTGCGTGCGCAGACCTTCGACCAGACCGTGGACGTGAATCCCAAGGCCGGCAATCTACTCACGGTGGTGGGCGCGGTGGCCGGTGGCCCGGTGGGTGCGGCGGTCGGCGCGGCCGCCAATGCGGTGCTCGGCAAACCGCTGGGCGCGATTGGCGCCAAGACCTATCACGTCACCGGGCCGTGGAAAGAGCCGCAGGTGGACGTGGTGGACCGCGATGCGCGCGAGCGTGCGCCCGCCAGGCCGGCGCCGGACAAGGCGCCGCGCTAGGCAGTCAGTCGATCACTCGGCGGGTGGGTCAGGCGGCGCGCTGGCACGCGTGAATAGCGGCAGACGCAGCCGCGTGCGGTGCCCGGCCACCGGCGTCTGCGCAGGCGCAGTCACGCCACGAAAGTAGCCGCGCTGCCATTTCTCGCGCGCCGCCGCCGATTGCGCGTCCGGCAAGGCTTCCAGGAAACGGCTGCGGCTGTCGGTCCAGTCGGCATGCTGCTGCGCCAGCGCCGGCGTTTCGGACAACGGCTGCCACTGCGGCTGCACCTGTTCGATCAACTGCCGCTGCAGCGGGAACAGATGGCAAAACGGCTCGCCCGCCTCGAAGCGCACCCGCCCCGGCCGGGTAAAACGCCAGTTCATGGTGAAGGTGTACGGGCTCCAGTCGGTTTCCACGATGCCGCTCAGCGCACCGATGCCATCCTTGGGGCAGTTCAACGGCCCGCTGACGAACAGGTTCACACCCGCGTCGGTCCGAAACAGGCAGGGCACGTGGAAGGTGAGCATGCCGTAGCCGAAATGGCTGATCGCCGGCGCGGCGGTGCCGGCATCGGCGGTGATCACCACCGCGCCCAGCCCATCGCCGCCATCCCAGGCCGCCTCGAAACCAGCCTGGCACAGCAGTTCCCAGCCATGCGCATTGGCGATGGCCAGCGGCAGGCACCGGTAGGCGTAGCGTTGGTCGGTGGCATCCATCCAGGCGCGTTCGTGCGGCGCGGGGCGGATATCCAGCGTGTGTCCGTCCAGAACGTGGGCAATGAGCTTCATGCGTGCGCGGTGGCTGGCGGCGGGCTGGCGATGATAGCCGCGTGCCACGTTCAGCCGCGCGACTTGTCTCCCCGGCGCGCGACCCCCATCCTGACCGCATGACCGACACCGCCCTGACTCTGGCCGAATCCCGGCTGCTGCTTCCCTCCGGCCTGGATACCGGCCACCTCGACCGCACCTTCGGCGCCCTGCTGGGCCCCGGCATCGACTTCGGCGACCTGTACTTCCAGCATTCGCGACGCGAGAGCTGGAGTGTGGAAGACGGCATCGTCAAGGACGGTGCGCATTCCATCGAACAAGGCGTGGGCGTGCGCGCCATCTCCGGCGAAAAAACCGGCTTTGCCTATTCCGACGACATCCAGCGCGAAGCCTTGCTGGAAGCGGCCCAGTCGGCGCGCGCAATCTCACGTGATGGCGGCGCGCAATCCACCCGCACGCTGGTGCGCGGCAACGGCCGTGCGCTGTATCCGGCCACCGACCCGATCGACGACATGGACAGCGCCACCAAGGTGGACCTGCTGCGCCGCATCGACCAGTACCTGCGCGCTGCGGACGCGCGCGTCAAGCAGGTGATGGTGAGTTTGTCCGGCGGCGTGGACACGGTACTGATCGCGCGCAGCGACGGTGTGCTGGCCGCCGACGTGCGCCCGCTGGTGCGCTTGAACGTGCAGGTGATCGTCGAACACGGCGGCCGCCGCGAGTCCGGCTATTCCGGTGGCGGTGGCCGTTACGGCTACGCCGAACTGTTCGCCGATGGGCGCCCGGAAGGTTTTGCGCGTGAAGCATTGCGCCAGGCGCTGGTCAATCTGGATGCGATTCCCGCGCCGGCCGGCGTGATGCCGGTGGTGCTGGGGCCGGGCTGGCCGGGCGTGCTGCTGCACGAAGCGGTGGGCCATGGTCTGGAAGGCGACTTCAATCGCAAGGGCACCAGCGTCTACGCCGGCCGCATTGGCGAGCGCGTGGCCTCCAAGGGCGTGACCATCGTCGATGACGGCACCCTGGATGGACGCCGCGGCTCGCTCAATATCGATGACGAAGGCACGCCCAGCCAGTGCACCACGCTGATCGAGGACGGCGTGCTGGTCGGTTACATGCAGGACACCCATAACGCGCGCCTGATGGGCGTGGCGCCCACCGGCAATGGCCGCCGCGAATCCTTCGCGCACCTGACCATGCCGCGCATGACCAATACCTACATGCGCGCCGGCGAGCACGACCCGCAAGAGATGATCCGCTCGGTCAAGAAGGGCATCTATGCGGTCAACTTCGGTGGCGGCCAGGTCGACATCACCAGCGGCAAGTACGTGTTCTCCGCAACCGAGGCGTACCTGATCGAAGACGGCAAGGTCACCGCGCCGGTGAAGGGCGCCACCCTGATCGGCAACGGCCCGGAAACCATGCAGAAGGTGCGCATGATCGGCAACGATCTGGCCCTGGACGAAGGTGTGGGCGTCTGCGGCAAGGACGGGCAGAGCGTGCCGGTCGGCGTGGGTCAGCCGTCGCTGCTGATCGACGGCATCACCGTGGGCGGAACGCAGGCCTGAGATGCGGGGATTCGGGAATCGGGAGTGGGGAATCGCAACGGCAGGGGCGCAGAGCAGTGCGTCGAGCGTTTGCGGTTTGCCGGTTCAGCGGAGGGGAATCGGGAATCGGGAGTGGGGAATTGCAACGGCAGGGGCGCGGAGCAGTGCGTCGGGCGGTTGCGGTTTGCCGGTTCAGCGGAGGGGCATCGGGAATCGGGAATGGGGAATCGCAACGGCAAGGGCGCAGAGCAGTGCGTCGGGCGGTTGCGGTTTGCCGGTTCAGCAGAGGGGTATCGGGAATCGGGAATGGGGAATTGCAACGGCAGGGATGGCCGTTGCCTGGCTCTATGGATCGGGCCGATCCCTATTCGTCGCCTTCTTCGTCGCCATACGACGCCGATTCTTCGTCTTCCAATCCCGCATCCCCACTCTCCAATCCCGGCTTCTGGGACAGATCACGCAATACCTGGAACAGCTCACGGTAAGCGCGAGGCGGCTTGTTCTTGGCCCGTTCGTGGATCGCGTTGCGCACCAGCTGACGCAGTTGCTGGCGATCGGCGGCCGGGTAGGCTTCCAGCAGTTCGGCCAGCGCGACGTCGCCTTCGGCGAGCAGGCGCTCGCGCCAGCGTTCGACGCGGTGAATCGCCGCCACTTCGCGGCGCGCGGTATCGCTGTTGGCATCCAGCGCATCGCGGATCGCATCCAGGGTTTCGTCGTCCTCGCGGCGCATGTGCTTGGCCAGAAACGCCAGCTGGCGCTTGTGCGCGATATGCGAGGTGATGCGCTTGCTCTCTTCGATGTGCGGGATCAACGACTCGGGCACCGGCAACTTGGCCAGCTGCGCCGGGGTGAGCGCCACCAGCTTTTCGCCCAGGTCGAAAATTTCCAACGCCTCGCGCCGTTGCTGGCTGCGGCTGGCGCCACGAAATTCACCGGTATCTTCATCGCGTCCGCGCATGCCACTACATCCCAAAACGTGTTTAGTTAAATTTCCGGCCATGAACGGCTGGACTCCGGCGGAAGACTCCGCACCAAATTCAGACACTGCGGCCATGGATGGCCGAGCGTTCTGCGGAAGGATCCGCATCCAAATTCAGACAGTCCGGCCACGATGGCCGGGCTTTCGCGGACGGATCCGCATCCAAAGGATAAAGCATTGAACGCACTCTCCTCCGAAACCCGTGTGACCGACGACAGCCTGCAGCGCCTGGAGGCACTCACCGAGATCTCCCAGCGGCTGCTCGAGCGTGCCCGCGCCGCCGGCGCGACCCAGGCCGAAGTGAGCTGCAGCGAAGAACGCGGTCTGGACGTGAACGTGCGGCTGGGCGAGGTGGAAACCGTCGAGTCCACGCGCGACCGCGGTATTGCGGTGACGGTGTACTTCGGCAAGCGCAAGGGCAGTGCGAGCACCGCCGACCTGCAGGAATCCAGCCTGGAGGCCACCGTTGCGCAGGCCTGCGCCATTGCCCGCTACACCGAAGACGACCCCGCTGCCGGCCTGGCCGATGCGGAGCTGATGGCGCACGACTTCCCCGAGCTGGACAGCTGGCACCCGTGGGCGCTGGACGCCGACACCGCCGTGGACCTGGCGCTGGCCTGCGAAAACGCCGGCCGGCAGGCCGATGCGCGGATCAGTAACTCCGATGGCGCCTCGGCCAGCACCGGGCTCAGCCTGTCGGTGTATGCCAACTCGCACGGATTCATCGGGCGCGAGCGTGGCACCCACCATTCGATCAGCTGCGCGCTGATTGCCGGGCAGGGCGACGGCATGCAGCGCGATGGCTGGTACAGCAGTGCGCTGGCGCGCGAAGACCTGGAAGCACCGGACGCGATCGGCCGGCATGCCGCCGCGCGCACCGTGGCACGGTTGCAGCCGCGCTCGCTGCCGACCGGCCAGTTGCCAGTGCTGTTCGCGCCGGAAGTGGCACGCTCGCTCGTCGGGCACTTGCTCGGTGCAGTGTCCGGCGGTGCGTTGTACCGCCGCGCCAGCTTCCTGCTCGACAGCGTCGGCACGCAGCTGTTTCCCGACTGGTTCGGTATCGAGGAATTGCCGCACTTGCGTCGCGGCCTGCGCTCGGCCGCGTTCGACGGGGAAGGCGTGGCCACGCGCCGCTCGGCCTTGGTCGACGGCGGCGTGCTGCAGCGTTATGTGCTGGGCAGCTATTCGGCGCGCAAGCTCGGGCTGCAGACCACCGCCAATGCCGGCGGGGTGCACAACCTGCAGGTGACCGCCAATGCCGGCGACCTGGCATCGATGGTTGCCGGCATGTCGCGCGGCCTGCTGGTCACCGAGCTGATGGGCAACGGCGTCAACGCGGTGACCGGCGACTATTCGCGCGGTGCCGGCGGGTTCTGGGTCGAGAACGGCGAGATTGCCTATCCAGTCGACGGGCTGACCATTGCCGGCAACCTGCGCGACATGTTTGCCGGGATCGAAGCGGTGGGCAGCGATGTCGACCCGCGCTCGCACGTCAAGATCGGCTCGGTGCTGATCAATCGCATGACCGTGGCCGGCGACAGCTGAGTCGTCCGCCCGATGCCTATGCCTGCCAGCGTCCCGGCGCTGGCGGACCCATGGCTTCCCGCACTGGTGGCGCGCGGATTGGTTGCTATAGTCCGCCGCACACCACAACCATGCATGGGGAGACATGATGAGCGAGTTCGACACACACGCCGCGCCACCACCGCCGCCGATCAGCACCGGCACGCCCTCGGAAGAGCGCACGTTGGCACTGGCCGCGCACCTGCTGGGCATCCTGACGTCCTTCATCGGCGCGCTGGTGATCTGGCTGATCAGCAAGGACGCCAGCCCGTCCAAGCCGTTTGCCACCGATCAGGCCAAGGAAGCGCTGAACTTCCAGATCACCGTGATCATTGCCTACGTGGCTGCGGTGATCCTGACCATCGTGTCGTTCGGCATCCTGTTCTTCGTGCCGACGCTGGTGTGGGTCGCCAACCTGGTGCTCTGCATCCTGGCGGCGGTCAAGGCCAACAGCGGCGAGAGCTACCGCTATCCGTTCACGCTGCGCCTGATCAAGTAATTCTTGATTACGCGTAAAACAAAGGCCCGGCAGTCATGCCGGGCCTTTGGCGTTTTTAGAAAGTCACGCAATCAGTTCTGCGCCGGGGTGTTCTCGGCAAAGTACTCGTGGCTGTCGGCATTGGTGATCGCCTGGGCCGGGTTGCTGATCGCCAGGCTGCGTGCGCCGGACTGGCCATAAACGCGGTCCTGGGTGCCGGCCACCACGGTGAAGTGGCTGGTCTCGTGCACCAGCGTTCCGGCCTTGGAGTCGGTGCCGGTTGTCGACGCGCTCCAGAACGCGTTGCAGACATGGATCTCGTACGGCTGGTTCGGATAGACGTAAGCGAAGGCGTCCGCCAGATCCGCTTCGCAGCTGCAGTTGATCGTCAGCTGGCCATTGTTCTGGTCCAGCGCGTTGTCGATGTTGACGAAGTTGGAGCTGACCCGGCTGTAGCGCGCGGCGTTGTAGGTGCCGAACCAGGTGGTGTAGCGCGCCCCGGTGCTGCCGCCGTTGAGGTAGGTACGCGCGTTCTGCGAGTAATTACGCGCGGCAGCGACGCCACTGGCGGCTTGGTTGGTGCGGGTGGTGCTGCAGTTGAGATAGTTGATGCCGTTGACCACGGCGGTCGGGCCGATTGCGAGCTGGCGCTGTACGCCACGCCGGGCGCCGTCCAGCCAGACGGTGAGCGGGGTGCTGGTGGCCACTGCCGGCAGGCCGTTTGCGGCCTTCATCAGGCTGCCATCGGAGAGCGAGGCGTACTGCAGCGACGAGCGCACCTGGATGGTGTAGTTGCCGCTGGTGGACAGGTCATAGGCACCGGCCAGATCCACCTCGCCCTGGACGCTCTGGCCCGGCTGCAGGATGGTGAAGTCGGCTGCCTTGGGCAGGCCGCGCTTGACCAGGCGCCCGGTGTAGTCCACCGGCTTGCCGTCGCGGCTTACCTCCAGGATGCCGTTGTCCAGCGACTTCAGCGGCAGCTGATAGGTCGGAACGCGGGCGACCTGGCTGCCGTTGTTGGTAACGGTGACCGCGATCTTGCCTTCATGTCGCCCAGCCTGGTCGGCCACTGGCGCCAGTTCGATGGTCAACGGAACCGGTCCGCGCACGGACTGTGCCTGCGCCGAACCGAGCACGCCGACGACGGCCAGCGTGCCTGCTGCAAACGATGTAAGAAAAACATTCTTCACCAGTGACTCTCCTTGGTCGGGGGATGCCCGCAAGCGCGGGCAGGCCAAACCTAGGCAGAGCGAGCGAACGCGACAAGTCGTTCAATTAGCGATATTTCTGGATGTGGTGCATGGGTTATGCATCCGGATACATCACTGGTGTAGATTATTCAGCAATAAAGCGTGCCGGCGATCATGGAATCGTGGTGCCTGTGTGTCGCCGGCTGACACAAACTGTGGCGACCAATGTGCCGTTTTGTGACCAGGCGCGCCTGTTGCCTGAATGGACCCGCGTGATCGACCGTGCGGTGGCGCACGGAATGCGCAAACGTGTCGCGTAACGCGAACACCGGGGAGGTGATGCATGCGGCAGCCGCTGTGATTGCGTTGGCGTCTGGCGGGGCGGTGATGTGGTGCGGAGCGATGCGTTGGAGTCCGCAGATGCTCGGCATCCACGCGCAATCACACGCGCTCGGCAGCCGCGCGTGAGGCCTGGTTAGCCCCGCCTAGTGGGCGCGGTCGACCGCGAAGCGGCCGAGGCTGGCCAAGGTAGCGCCGGGTTCGCCGTAGGGCTCCAACAGTTCGTGCATGTGGCTGGCCAGTTCCGCCAGCTTGGTCTTGGCGCCGTCCATGCCCAGCAAGGCGGGGTAGGTGGACTTGGACTGCGCCGCATCCTTGCCGGCAGTCTTGCCGAGCTGGGCGGAGCTTGATTCCACATCCAGGATGTCGTCACGCACCTGGAACGCGAGCCCCAGCGCGTCGGCAAACGCATCCAGGCGCTGCTGGTCGGCAACGCCCGCGCCGCCAGTCAGCACGCCCATGCGCACCGCGGCACGGATCAGCGCACCGGTCTTGAGCGCATGCATGCGCTGCAGTGCGTCCAGCGCCTGCACTTGGCCGGTGGCGTCGATATCCAGCGCTTGCCCGCCACACATGCCGGCCGCACCGGCGGCCGATGCCAGGCTCTGCAACCAGCCCACCCGCAGTGCCGCGTCTGCCGGCGCCTCGGCCAGCAGCTCGAATGCGCGTGCCTGCAAGGCATCGCCGGCAAGGATTGCGGTGGCTTCGTCGAAGGCGATGTGCACCGTGGGGCGGCCGCGACGCAGCGCGTCATCGTCCATGGCCGGCAGGTCATCGTGCACCAGCGAATACGCGTGGATCAGTTCCACCGCCACCGCCGGCGCATCCAGGCTGCCTTCTTCGGCGCCGAACAAGGCACCGCTTGCATAGACCAGCAGCGGACGCATGCGCTTGCCGCCACCGAGCACGGCGTGGCGCATGGCCGCGTGCAGACGCTGCGGGGCGAGGGCGGGGCTGGGAAGGCAAGCATCCAGCTGCCGTTCGGTGCGAGCAACCCAGCGCTCAAACAACGCCGCGCTCACTCAGCCGCCATCCAGCGACGGAGGCTCGAATGCTTCTGCCTGTTCGGGGCGTGCGGGGTCGGTCACCAGACGCACGCGCAGTTCCGCCTGTTCCAGCGCCTGCTGACAATCGCGGTACAGCCCGATGCCGCGCTCGTAGGCGGTGAGCGACTGCTCCAGGCTCATCTCGCCCACTTCCATCTTCTGCACCAGTTGCTCGAGTTCTTCCAGCGACTGTTCGAAGCGGGCGACGGGGGAGGATTCGTTCAAAGACTTCTTGGCCATCGACAAAGTGTGCGGCGCGCGCGCAGGCGGGTCAATTCGCGGGTGCAGCGCTGCGCCAGTGCAGGCGCGCGGCGTGCACACGCAACCACTGGTCCAGCGTGGCAGACACGATCTGATCACCGGCGGCCAGCAATGTCTCGCCGGCCCACAACAAGGGCAGGCGCGCGCGCTCCCACGGCGGCAGGTCTGATTGCTGCAGCAGATGTTTGAGTTGATGCGAATGGGTCCGGCCCGGCAGCACGATGCGCTCGCCCCCCTGGCGCGCGCGCACCTGCAGTGGCTGCTCGAAGCGCAGTCCGGGCGTGCCGCGCAGTTGCAGTTGCGCACCGTCGGGCAATAACAGTGTGCTGTCGCCGTTCCACTCGGCCTGCCACTGCGCTGGCCACGTCGCGCGCGCACTGAGCAGGTACAGCTGCTGGCGCCAGCGGCGAATTTCTGTCTGTTGCCAGGCAAAGCAGGTCTGCCGATCCGGCTGCGCGGTGGCGATCTCGCGTTCAAGCGCGTGCACGCCTTGCGCCGGCAGCGGCGGCGCGTGCGCGGCGGCCACCCAGGCGCGCAACAGGCGTGCGCGGCGCGCGGGGGAATGGCTGCGCAACGGCTGCAGCTCCAGGGCGCCGGCGCTGTTGCAGACGGTGGGCAGCAGATTGGCGTCGTCGTCGTGCAGCAGGGTGCTGGCATCGCCGCACAGCTGCGCGCTGCGGGCCAGTGCATCGGCCGCCAGCGGCCAGCGCTGCTGCAGCGCCGGCAGGACCTGCGTGCGCAGGAAATTGCGGTCGTGCTGCGGATCGGCGTTGCTGGGATCGTCGATCCAGCGCACTGCATGCGCCTGCGCATAGGCCGCCAGGTCGGCACGTGCGTGGTAGAGCAACGGGCGCCACAGCGTGCCCGGGCCGAACGGGCGCTGCGGACGCATCGCCGCCAGTCCGTCAGGGCCGGAAGCGCGCAGCGCGCGCAGCAGGAAGGTTTCGGCCTGGTCGTCACGGTGATGCGCCAGTGCCAGCCACTCGCCCGCTGCCAGGGTCGCTGCAAAGGCCGCATGCCGCGCGGCGCGTGCGGCCGCTTCCAGCCCGCTGCCGCTGTCGCGTGCCACCTGCACGCGTACGACCTGCAGGGCAACCCCCAAGGCCGCGCACTGCTGTTGGCAGTGCAGCGCCCAGGCATCTGCATCCGCATGCAGGCCATGGTGGACATGCACTGCGCGCAGGCCGGCCTCGCGGTAGCCGGGGATGGCGGCCAAAGCGTGCAGCAACACGGCCGAATCCATGCCGCCGCTGTAGGCCACCAGCAGCGGTGCCGGTGGGGTGGCGGGGATCAACCCGGCCGCCTGCATCACGTCCACGTCAGGCCATGCCCGTCATGACGCCGATCGCTGCCGGCCGCGCACCGCACCGGTTGTGCGCGGTGCGCTCGGCCATCAGCGCTGGGTCGCGCGCTCGAAGGTGGCGGGTGCGGGCAGGTTCACCGGCACCCCGGCGCTGTCGCAGGTGCCGGCCTTGCACAGGCGCTCGCGCAGACGCGGGGTGGCCTGGACGATGACGTGGTAGATCACGTTCTCTTCCAGCGTGCCGCGGAACGCCGCGCTGCCCGGGCCGGTGGCCCAGATGCCGACGTCTTCGCCGCCGTGGCTTTCGGACTTGGTCGGCACCAGCGATTCCTGCATGTAGCTGGGCGCCTCGGTATCCACGTGGGTCAGGTCGGGGCGGCCGCTTGCCGGCTCGCTGCTGCTGGGCTCGTGCGGGAATTTCTTCGGGCCGGCCGGCTGTGCGTTGGTCGCGCCGGTATGGCCGGGGCCATTGGCGTAGCTGAGGGTGGTGTAGGGCTGGCCGGCCAGATCGGTGGCCAGCTGGGTGCGGTCGCCTTCTTCGCCGCCGGTACCGCGCACCTTGCCCAGGATCGGGTTGCCGCGCACCGGATAGCCGACAAAGTTGAGCGTGTGCGAATGGTCGGCGGTGACGATGATCAGCGTGTCCGGCGGCGCCGTCTGCACGGCGGTGCGCACCGCATCCGACAGCGACACCGTTTCATCCAGCGCACGGTAGGCATTGCCATAGTGATTGGCATGGTCGATACGGCCGCCTTCGACCATCAGCACGAAGCCGTTCGGGTCGCGCGACAGCGACTGGATCGCGGTGCGGGTCATCTCGGTCAGGCTGGGCTCGCCTTGCGGCGTGCGGTTGCGGTCATGGTCGAACTGCATGTGGTCGGGCTCGAACAGGCCCAGCAGCGCCGGTGCGCCAGCGGCGGCCTGCAATTGCTGTTCGTTCCACACGTAGGCGCCCTGTGGGTGGGACTGCTTCCACTCGGCGACCAGGTCGCGCCCGTCCAGACGCAGGCCGACCTTGTCGTCGTACTCGGGGTCGCGCTCCTGCACGGTCTGGAACTGGCTGCGGCCGCCGCCGAGCACCACCTGCGGGCCACGCCCGAAGCGTGCGGTGGAGAGCAATTGCTGGGCGATGTCCTGGCAGCCGGCGGTGCGGGCGGCCTCGGGCAGGTCGGTGTCGTTCTCCCAGTTGCGCTCCGGCGAATGCGCGTAGGTCGCCGCCGGCGTGGCGTGGGTCAGGCGGGTGGTGGTGACCACACCGGTGGCCATGCCGGCGCTGTCGGCCAGTTGCAGCCAGCTCAGCAGGCCCTTGCCCAGGCTGTCGGCACAGTCGCTGCGGTTGCCGCTGCTGACCCCGATCGCGCCCATGTGCGACTTCACCCCGGTGGTGATCGCGGTCATGGTGCCGGCCGAGTCGGGGGTCTGCGAATCGGTGTTGTAGGTCTTGCTGAAGGCGGTGGCGGGGAATTGCTCCCACGACAGCAGATTCTCTTCGCCCGGGCCGCCCTTGCGCTGACCGTCCAGGATGCGTGCGGCGGCCACCGTGGTCAGGCTCATGCCATCGCCCAGGAAAAGGATCACGTTGCGCGCCTTGCCGGCCATCGCGCCGTTGCCGGCGGCACGCGCCGCGCCAGAGCGGTACCACCATTGCGGGGTTTCGCCGGCCGGATGCGTTACCGGTGGCACGTCCACCTTGACCGAGGCGGGCGCCGCGGTGGTGGATCCGGCAGTGGAAGCGCAGGCGGCCACGCACAGCGTGGTCAGGGCGGCGAGGGCAGGCAGGCGGTAACGCATCGGCATCGAACTCGTGACTGAATCAATGCCCATTATGCCGGGATGCATCCGTCGCACTGATGACACGCCGCTGTTCTAGTCGTGGCCTCGCGGGCAGGGCGGCCCTGCGATAAGGTGCATGCACTCCCCCCGGATGATTTCAAGCATGACATTGGTCTCGGCCTGGTTGCGCATTCCGTTCTGGCAACGCGTGGTGGCCGGCTTCGTGCTGGGCGCGATCGCGGGCGCAGCCATGGGCCCGGCCGCCGAGGTGTGGTTTGGGCCGCTGGGTGATCTGTACGTCACCCTGATCAAGATGATCGCGGTGCCGCTGGTGTTCTTTGCGGTGATCAACGCAATCTCGTCCTTGCACGGGCAAAAATCCGTTGCGGCGTTGGGCGGGCGCACCTTCCTGTGGTTCGTCATCACCGCCGCGCTGGCAGTGGGCGTGGGCCTGGCGGTGGGCACGATCATGCAGCCCGGCGCCGGCCATTTCAGCCTGAGCGTGGACTCGGCGTGGAAGCCGCGCGATGTGCCCAGCCCGATCAAGGTGCTGCTGGATGTGGTGCCCTCCAACCCGTTCTACGCGCTGACAGGCATCGGCACCAAGACCAATGCCGCCGGCGAAACCGTGCTGGCCGCCGGGCGTGGCTCGATCCTGCCGGTGATCTTCTTTGCCGCGCTGCTGGGCTTTGCGATGGTCAAGCTGGGTGACCGCGTGGCCGAGGCGCGCAAGCTCACCGGGCAGCTGAGCGACATCATGATTCAGGTCACCCGCTTCGTGCTGGAGATGACCCCGCTGGGCACCTTCGGCCTGATTGCGGGCCTGGTGGGCAGCTACGGCTTTGCGAAGCTGCTGCCGTTCGGCAATTTCGTGCTGGCGCTGTATGTGGCCTGTGCGCTTCACATCGTGGTGGTCTACAGCAGCCTGTTGCTGCTGCACGGGCTGAACCCATGGAAGTTCTTCCGCGGTGCGGCGCCTGGGATGCAGGTGGCGTTCGTGAGCTCGTCAAGCTTCGCCGCGATGCCGGTGGCGATGCGCTCGATCACCCACAACCTCGGCGTGAACAAGGACTACGCCGCCTTCGCCGTGCCGCTGGGCGCGAGCATCAAGATGGACGGCTGTGGCGCGATCTTCCCGGCGTTGTGCGCCGTGTTCATCGCGCAATACACCGGCGTGCCGTTGACCGCCAACCAGTATTTCGTGGTGCTGATCGCCTCGGTGCTGGGCAGCTTCGGCACCGCTGGCGTGCCGGGCACCGCGGTGGTGATGGCCACGGTGGTGCTCAGCGCGGCCAACCTGCCGCTGGAAGTGATCGGCTATCTGTACGCGATCGACCGCATCCTCGACATGATGCGCACCATGACCAACGTCACCGGGCAGATGCTGGTGCCGGTGCTGGTGGCCAAGGAGACCGGTCTGCTGGACAAGACGATCTACGAGTCTGCGTCCACCAACGTGGGGCTTGAGGATCCGCCCGCCGATCGCGCGGCGCCGCTGCGCTGAGCCGGTGATGGAAGACGGTTTCCCCACCGTGCGCGGGCAATTGCAGGCGCTTGCGCCGTTGCACGTCATCGACGGTGTGCTGGTGCAGGACGGCCTGCCCGACGATCCGTTTGAGCAGCAGTACCTGCAGATCCGGCGCAAGGAAGGCCGGCTGTACACCGACGCGCAGGTGCGCAGCCTGCCGCGCCCCGGTGGCGCGCTGGGCAATACGCTTGAATGGCAGGTGCGCGCGCTGTCCAGCAGCCTGCTGGTGCAGCATCTACAAGCGCACACCGGGCATGGCGCCATTCTCGAACTGGGCTGCGGCAATGGCTGGTTGTCGCATCTGCTTGCGCAGGCCCTGCAGCGCGAGGTCTGCGGTGTCGACGTCAACCGCACCGAATTGACCCAGGCCGCGCGCGTCTTCGGCCATGACGCGCGGCTGACATTCGTCGCTGCCGACATCCACACGCTAATGTTGCCGTGCGATGTATTCGATGTGATCGTGTTGCCCGCCTGCGTGCAGTATTTCAGCGATCCCGCCGCGCTCGTCAGCCGCCTGCTCGGTTGCCTGCGCGAAGGCGGTGAGCTGCACATCCTCGACAGCCCGCTGTACGCCACGCCGCAGCGCGGCCGGGAAAGCGCCGCACGCAGCCTGCGTTACTTCACCGACCTGGGATGTCCGGCGCTGGCCGCGCACTATCACCAGCACACCTACGCCAGCTTCGACCGCTTCGCCGTGCAGTGGTTGTTCGATCCCCGGCGCGCGAGCGCGCGGCTGGGGCGCCTGTTCAAACGGCGGCAGCCGCATTTTCCGTGGTTGTGTCTGCGCAAGCAGGACAACTGACGGCCAGGCAATCGATCGGGGTCAGTGGGCTCGCACGGCCTCCATCAGCGTGGTGGCCCCCGGCGCCTGGTGCTGGGCAACCGCGCCCACCACGATGAAGAAGACGAGCACGCCCAGCAGCGGCCAGATCGTGTGGCGGACGCACAGCCACCACCAGCCCTGAGCCTGGATGCCGCGCATCCGCCGGTACAGCCCGCCGGCCAATGCCGCGTCCACCAGGAGTTCGGCCATCAGCACCGGTGCCGACCACATCACCCAGACAGCAGCCACCAGGGCGGCTACGGACGCAGCCAGTAGCGCCACGATTGCCAGGACAGGCAATCCCGCATCGCCATCGATGAGGTCCGGAAGTACATCGCCCTCCAAAAGCCCGGAGCCGGCCGGTGCGGCTCCTGTGCCGGAACGGCCCGCACCACTGGAGCCGCCACCGCCGTTCCAGCCGGGCGTTGTTGGCGTGCTACCGCCGTCGAGGTCGATGCTGTGATCCAGCAGCTCCTCGTACGCGTCATCCATGTCGTTGCGCCAACGCACCCAGGCCCACATCAGTAGCAGGAACACGCCATAGGCGGCGAGTGTGGCTAGCGGATAGCGCAGCACCATCGCGTCGATGCCGCCATTGCGCAGCAGGTGCGAGCTCAGCAGCCCGCCACTGGCGGTGATCATCACGATGGCGCTCATCTGCAGCCGTGGCCAGCCGTCGCGTTCCAGGCGCTGACGTGTCTGCAGGAGGTCGTGGATGTGCCGTTCGGGCATCGCGGTGCGTCCTGCAGCAGGCACGCCTGTGCCGGAATGCCGAGCGTAAGGAGTTTCGCGTGTGCGTGCATGTGCAGACGCCTATCGATCCTGCGTGGTGGCGAGAACGGGAAGGGCATCCGCGGCGCGCATTCGTCGTTGCAAGTGGTCTTTGTCCAGCCTCCTGCTGGAGGAATGACGGATTCGCTCGCAATGCGCTGGCCTGCTGGTACGTAGAGACGCAGCTTGCGGTCGATACCACTCAGCGGAATCCAGGCGGGACGTGGTGCGTTGAACACGACGGCGATGCCCGCCTGCGCGCACACATGGCACACTTCAAGCTCATCCTTTGGCGAGAGACACCGGTGATTGGCCAACAACGTGATCTGACATTTCGTTTCCTGGCCGAGCCCAGCGACGTCAACTTCGGCGGCAAGGTGCACGGCGGCGTGGTCATGAAGTGGATCGACCAGGTGGGTTTTGCGGCGGCCAGTGGCTGGAGCGGGCATTACTGCGTCACCGTGGCGGTGGGCGGCATCCGGTTCGTGGCGCCGGTGCGCATTGGCGATCTGGTCGCAGTGTCGGCCAAGCTGGTCTACACCGGCCGCAGCAGCATGCATTTCGCCATCGACGTACGCGCGCGCAGCCCGATGGGCGGCGACTCGCGGCTGTGCACCCACTGCATCATCGTGTTCGTGGCGATGGATCCAGACGGCGTCACTCCGGTGGAAGTACCGTCATGGCGGCCGTCCACACCGGAAGACCAACGCCTGGCCGAATACGCGCTCAAGGTGATGGAACTGAGCAAGGGCATCGAAGACACGATGGCGCATTACCAGGCCGATACTGGCCGCTAAGCGGTATTTGATGATGTGGGAGCGGGCCGCCGCCTCGTGGGGCTTGCACCGCATGTTGCCGCAGGTGCTTCCCACGCATTGTTTGTCGGTGTCGGCCGCGTAAGCAGCTGCGCCCTCGCGTCGCTCTACAAGCAATGCGACGCGCAAGCCTCACAGCTCATCAAGCACGTATTGCACTCGTTGCTCTGTGTTGGCAAGCAAACGTTGATTGTTGGCGAAGTGGGCCAGATCAAACCCGTATGGCAGGCGCCGCCGCCTATCGCTGTGCAAATGGCCTTGGCGGTGGCGGTGGCGCGGTCGGAGACGGGGCTGGTCTAGAGGCTTGCAGCCATTCGCGCTGACACCTGGATTGCAGCGGCTCCGGCCATCGGCGGTCAGGGCAGCGCGTTGCACCGATGGCTCAGGCCGTGCGCGGCCGGCCGAAAACAAAAAAGCCGCAGCAACCGCCGCGGCTTTGATGTGCAGAACGAACGTTGCGATCAGAGTACGCGGCGCGCCTGGATGAACTTTTCGCTCCAGTAACCGCTGGCCAGCGAGTCCACGCGCACGTCCTTGCCGCGGCTCGGCGCGTGCAGGAACTTGCCGTCGCCGACCACCAGGCCGACATGATCGATGCGGCCGCGGCGGCCGAAGAACACCAGGTCGCCGGCCTTGAGCGCGTGCGGGTCCTTGATCAGCTCGGCGGTTTCATCGCGAGCGATATCGCGGGAGACGCGCGGCAGTTCGATGCCCAGCGCAGTCTTGAACACGTAACCAACCAGGCCGCTGCAGTCGAAGCCTTCGGTGGACTCGCCACCCCAGACGTACGGCGTGCCCAGCAGGGCCATTGCGCGCTGCAGGATCACCTGCACTTTGCTGTCGGCCACGGCGTTCTGTGCCGCGTTGGCGGCGCTCTGCGAAACGTCGTAGTTGGCGAGCAGGCGGCTGAGGTCGCCAGCGAACATCGCCGAGCGGTCCATCAGGGGAATGGCGTCGTTGGCAGCCAGGTGCGGAAGCAGGGCGGCCAGCGTTGCAGTGGCAGCGGCATCAGCGCGGCTGCGGGTGGCGGCTTTCTCAGCGGCGACGGCGCTTTCAGATGCGGTCGTCGGCGGAACGGAAGAGGGGCTGGGGGCGGTCTGTGCCAAGGCGGGAAGTGCTGCGAGCCAGAGCGCGGTGGCGCACAACAGGCGGAGCGGTTTCCGGGGCGGATGCGGTGCGGCGCCAGGGTTGAGCTGTTCGTCGTTCGTCACGCGGGAATCACAATTCTGCTGTCGATGCGGGATGATGCCTTGGTGAAGGGTTCGTTACGTTCAAAAAACGTTAACTTTCCGTTTTATGACTTGTGACGTACATCACATTTCAGTGTAAAACCCGCTTTGAACCTGAATAATGGTCACGCCAGTAAGCCCCATCGAGGAAATCCAAGCGGACGGTACCGCCGCTGCTTGGGGCGTGCACGAAGCGGCCTTCACCGACGTAAATGCCGACGTGGGTCACGCTTCCGCTGGAGCCAAAAAAGACCAGATCGCCAGTTGACAGTTTTTCCGCTGGAATCTTAGGACCCTGCACGGCGGCCAGGTCACGCGAGGTCCTGGGCAATGAGAGCGCCAGCACGTCCTTGTAGACATAGGTGACAAGCCCGCTGCAGTCGAAGCCGCTCTCCGGAGTGTTGCCGCCATACCGGTACGGCGTGCCGACCAGGCCCAGGGCGCGCATGAGGATGTTGTTGGCGGCAGCGGGGTTTGCCGGCGGTACCTGGGGCCAGACGCGTGCGGTGGCCGGTGCTGGCGCCGGGCGGCGCACCGGTGCCTGCGAGCAGGCGGCCAGCAGCGACAGACCCAGCATCAGGCAGGCCGCGGCGGTGCGGGGACGAACGGCAGCAACTGGCGTGATAGGCATTGAGCCGGGATAATGGGCGGTTACGAAGGTCGCCATGATGGCGGCGCACTCGACGGCCCACAAGCCGTCCTCAACCGTCTGCCACCGGGCAGCCCCATTCAGAGCCAGGCATGAAGATCGAAAAAGACAGCGTCGTCCGCTTCCATTACACCGTTTCCGAGCTCGGCCAGGAGCCGATCGAAAGTTCCAAGGAGCGCGACCCGTTGGCGATCCTGATCGGCCACGGCAACATCATCCCGGGCCTGGAAGCGGCCATGATGGACAAGGAAGCCGGCGAGAGCTTCGGCGTCGACGTCAAGGCCACCGAGGCTTACGGCGAATACCGCGAAGGCCTGAGCCAGCGCGTGCCCAAGAAGCACTTCGGCGCCACCAAGCTGGTGCCGGGCACGCAGGTGGTGCTGCAGACCAACTTCGGCCCGCGTGCGGTGACGGTGCAGAAGGTCGGCATGAGCGTGGTCGATGTGGATCTCAACCACCCGATGGCCGGCAAGGACCTGCACTTTGACGTGGAAATCATCGAAGTGCGCGAAGCTACCCAGGAAGAGCGTGACCACGGCCATGTGCACGGCGACGGCGGTCACCACCACTGAGTCACCGCTGTGCATCCTGACGGCCCGCCTCTTCGGCGGGCCGTTTGCATTGTGCGACCTGCTGTGCCGCCTGCCGTTACCCAGGTTTCGATGACCGAGCGTTCTGTATTGTTGCCAATTGCCGCGACCGAGCGGATTGCGGTGCTGGATGTGCTGCGCGGTTTCGCGCTGCTGGGCATCTTGCTGATGAACATCGAAGGCTTCGTCGGCCCGCTGGACCTGGCGGTGACCGGCGTCGATCCGCACTGGCATGGCCTGGACCGCGTGGTCGATGCGCTGACTTATGTGTTTGTGCAGGGCAAGTTCTACACCTTGTTCTCGCTGTTGTTCGGCATGGGGTTTGCGGTGATGGCGCAACGCGCCCAGCAGGCGCAGCGCCCGTTCCTGGGCATGTATCTGCGCCGCAGTGCCGGCCTGCTGGTGATCGGTCTTGCCCATGCGGTGCTGCTGTGGTCGGGCGATGTGCTGGTGACCTATGCGCTGCTGGCGCTGCTGTTGCTGGCCACCCGCTCCGTGCCCACGGCCACGCTGCCGTGGTTTGCGGTGTTCGTGTACCTGTGTGCGCCGGGGTTGATCCTGCTCTATGGCGCGGTGGGCGCGCTGGCCCAGGCGGATCCCGCCGCCGCGGCCGAGTGGAACGTGGCGATGCGCGAGGTGGCGCAGCAGGCGGTGGCCAACGTGCAGGCGCAGCGCAGTGCGCTGGGCAGCGGCACCTATGTGCAGGCCACCGTGCAGCGTTGGCACGATCTGCGCGAGGCCTTGAGCGCGCTGACCATCAACGGCCCGGCCATGCTCGGGATGTTCCTGCTGGGTGGCTGGTTTGTGCGCAGCGGCGCGATTGCCGCGCCCGAGCGCTTTGTGCGTCTGTTCGGTTGGCTGCGTTACGGCGTGTTGCCACTGGGTCTGGCGTTGATGCTGGTGAGCTACCGGCTAGAGCCGTGGATGGATCCGGCCCGGCTGGATCTGCGGCTGTCGTTGGCGTTCGCGCTGGCACTGCTGGGCGGGGCGATGATGTGCCTGGGCTATGCGGCCTGGGTGATGCGTTTTGCAGCGCAGCTGCGCTGGCTGGCACCGGCCGGGCGCATGGCCTTGAGCAACTATCTGCTGCAGTCGCTGCTGTGTACGAGCATCTTCTACGGCTATGGCCTGAGCTATTTCGAACAGTTGCCACGTGCCTGGCAACCGCCATTTGCGCTGCTGGTTTTCGCAGTGCAGGTGGCACTGAGCCACCTATGGTTGCGCTGGTTCCGCTTCGGCCCGGTGGAGTGGCTGTGGCGCTGCGTGACCTACCTGCAGGTGCCGCCACTGCGGCGTCATGCTGGCGCTGCGGGCTGACGCATGAGCAACGCACGCGTGGATGTGGTGGTGATCGGTGCCGGTGCGATCGGGCTGGCCACTGCGCGTGCGTTGGTCGGTGCCGGCCGCCAGGTGCAGGTGCTTGATGCCGGCGCGATCGGCGGGGCAACGTCGTATGGCAACTGCGGCACCATCACGCCCAGCCATGCACCGCCGCTGGCAGCGCCGGGCATGCTTGGCCAGGCGCTGAAATGGATGTTGACGCCGGATGCGCCGCTGTATATCCCGCCGCGGCTGGATCCCACGCTGTGGCGTTGGTTATGGCGCTTTGCACGGCGCTGCAACCAGCGCGATTGGCGGGCCAGCGTGCAGGCGCGCGCTGCGCTGCTACACGATGCACGCCTGCGGCTTGCCCACTGGATCGAACGCGACGGGCTGGACTGCGAATTCCGCAGCGATGGCTTGGACTATGTATTCGGCGATGCGCGCAGGTTCGAACATTACCGTGCCGAATGCGCAGCGTTGGCGCAGTGGGGCATCCAGGCACACGCTATCGATGGCGAAGACTATGTGCGGGACGACCCCGCCTTTCGCCAGGGTATTGCCGGCGCGATCCACTTCCCCGGCGATGCGCATCTGCGCCCCGAACGCTACACCGCCGAGCTGGCACGCGTGCTGCGCGCACGTGGCGGCGTGATCCAGGAACACTGCCGTGTGCACGCCGTGCGTCCGGATGCGCAGGGCGTGTGCCTGCACACCGCGCACGGACAACTGCATGCGCGCGAGGTGGTGATCGCCACCGGGCCGTGGTCGCCGCAACTTGCTGCACAACTGGCGCTACGGCTGCCGGTGCAGGCCGGCAAGGGCTATTCGATCACCTATAGCGCGCCGGCGCAGATGCCAAAACGCCCGGTGGTGCTGAAGGACCGTTGGGTGTTCGTGGTGCCATGGCGCGACCGCCTGCGGATCGGCAGCACCATGGAATTCTCCGGCCACAACAGCCAGCTCAACGCGACCCGCCTGGCCGCGCTGGAGCGCGCGGCAGCGCAATTCCTGCATGCGCCGAAAGGCCCTGTCGAAATCGAACGCTGGTATGGATGGCGCCCGATGACCTGGGACGATGTGCCGGTGTTGGGCGCGGTGCCGCGCAGTCCTCACGTCTGGCTCGCGGCCGGCCATGGCATGCTCGGCATCAGCATGAGTACTGCAAGTGGACAACTGATGGCCGACCTGATCACCGGGCGCGCACCCGCGCTGGACCCGCATCCCTACCGCGCAGAGCGTTTTGCATGAGCGCACGTTACGACTACGACGTGGTGGTGCTGGGCGGTGGCTCCGGTGGTCTTGCCGCAGCGTTCCGCGCAGCCAAGCATGGCGCGCGCGTGGCGATCATGGAGCCGGGCGAGCTCGGCGGAACCTGCGTCAATCTCGGTTGCGTGCCGAAGAAGGCGATGTGGTTGGCGGCCGATCTGGCGAGCAAGATCGAACTGGCCGGTGCACTCGGGTTTGATGTGGTGCGCCCAACCTTGACCTGGCAGGAATTGGTCACCCACCGGCAGGGCTACATCGGCAACATCCACGCCAGTTACCGGCGCCGCCTCGACGATGATGGTGTGGTGCTGATCCCGCAGCGTGGCGTGTTGCAGGACCGGCATACCTTGATGGGCGCCGACGGCGTGCCCGTCACTGCCGAGCACATCGTCATTGCCACAGGTGCGCATCCATTGCGCCCGCACGTGGAGGGCGCCGAGCATGGTCATGTGTCCGACGACTTCTTCAACCTCTGCCATGCGCCGGACCACGTGGCCATCGTGGGCGGCGGCTATATCGCGGTGGAGATTGCGGGGCTGTTGCAGGCGCTTGGCAGCCGCGTGCATCTGTTCGTGCAGGGCGAGCGGTTGCTGGAACGCTTCGACGCCGAACTCACGTTGCAGCTGGCCGATAACCTGCGCCATCTCGGTGTGCGCCTGCACTTCGGTTTCCGCACCACCGGTGTGCAGCGCGATGAGGCGGGCAAGCTGCGCATGCGTGGCCACAGCGCACATCCGGGCGAGCTGGGCAACGATGTCTTTGACCAGGTTTTCTTTGCAATTGGCCGCCGTGCCAACACCGCCGGGCTTGGCCTGGAAGCGCTTGGCGTGGAACTCGGCAAGAAGGGCGAAATCGTCGTGGACGACGGCCAGACCACCAACGTGCCCAACATCCATGCGGTTGGCGATGTGGGCGGCAAGGTCGGGCTGACGCCGGTGGCGATCGCGGCCGGGCGCAAGTTGATGGATCGCCTGTTCGGTGGTCAGCCGGATGCGCGCATGGATTACGACAACGTGCCCAGCGTGGTGTTTTCGCACCCGCCGCTGGGTGCGGTGGGCCTCACCGAAGAGCAGGCGCGTGAGCGCTACGACGGTGCGGTGCGCGTGTACCGCAGCAACTTCCGCCCGATGCTGCACGCATTGGCCGATGCGCCGCAGCGCAGCGTGTTCAAGCTGGTGTGCGTGGGCGAGGAAGAGCGCGTGGTCGGCGTGCACCTGCTCGGCGAAAGCGCCGACGAGATGCTGCAGGGCTTTGCGGTGGCGGTCAAAATGGGCGCCACCAAGCGCGACTTCGACGAGACCGTGGCGATTCATCCCACCTCATCGGAAGAAATTGTGTTGATGCATTGAGCGCTGCATGCTGGCGGCATGCGTTTGCGGGTCGCAGCGTGGCAATCAGCGCAGAGGTCAGGCCCGGCACGTTGTTGCTCTGGGCAAAGCTGCACGTCTCTCAGCAGCCAGCAAGGCGTTGTTGTCCGATGGTGTGTGGTGCCTTATCACACGAGCGCGCAGCTGGCCTGACGCGCATTGCCTCCGGATGGCATCATCCGCGCATGCCGTCACCTCGCCCCTCCAAGACTCGTCTCGCCGGCTCGCACGCCGGTGACGTCTCCACCACGCGCACTGCCGAGCAGGTTCGGCTGCGGATTCTGGACGTGATCCGCGCCATTCCCGCGGGCGAGGTTGCAGGCTACGGGGAAGTGGCGATGCGTGCGGGTCTGCCAGGGCGTGCGCGCCTGGTGGCTAAGCTGTTGAGCAGCAACCAGGATGCAGCGTTGCCCTGGCATCGGGTGCTGCGCAGCGACGGGCGCATCGCGCTGCCGGAGGGCTCTGCCGGCTACCAAGCGCAATGCCAGCGATTGCGTTCCGAAGGCGTGCTGGTGGAGCGGGGCAGGGTACGGCGTGCCACTGCAGCGCAACGGCTGGATGCGGCCGTGTGGGGTCCTTCATAAGCCTGCCGTTATGATGAGCGGCAGTCCCGAAGGATGCCGCCATGCTGCCCCAACTGCCGCCCGTCACCAAAGCCCTGCTGATCGCCAATCTCGGCATGTTCATCCTGCAATGGGCGCTGGGTGACCTGGGTGCCGGCCTGCTGCCGTCCGATGCAGCCCTGTCGCCGCTGATGTTGTGGCCGCTCTCCAATGGCTTCGATGCGTTCTCGCCGGGCGCCAGCTTCATGCCGTGGCAACTGCTGACCTATGCGTTTCTGCATGGCGGGTTCAACCATCTGTTCTTCAACATGCTGGCGCTCTTCATGTTCGGCGCGCCGCTGGAACAGACCTGGGGCCAGAAGCGATTCCTGACGTATTACCTCGTGTGTGTGGCCGGCGCCGGCGTGTGCCAGCTGCTGATGGCCTGGTTCACCCAGAGCGGGGCACCGGTGCTGGGCGCGTCTGGCGGGGTGTTCGGCTTGTTGCTCGCCTACGGCATGCTGTTCCCGAACCAGCGGGTGATGCTGCTGTTTCCGCCGATCCCGATGAAGGCACGGACCTTCGTGATCGTGTTCGGTGCGATCGAGCTGCTGCTTGGTGCCACCGGCTGGCAGCCGGGCGTTGCCCACTTTGCGCACCTGGGCGGCATGCTGTTCGGGTGGTTGTTGATCCGCCACTGGCGCGGCCAGCCGCCGTTTGGTGGCAAGCGCGGCAAGGGGCGCAAGCCGCCGCTGCGTGTGGTGCGCTGAATCAAGCGACGCTATGGCAGGTGCGCTGTGAACCTGTAGGAGCGGCCTTGGCCGCGATGGCCTGTCATCGGTAAGGCCCCATCGCGGCCAAGGCCGCTCCTACAAAGCGTGCTTGGCGGTGGTGAGCAACGCGACGGTTCAAACGCCAGACAAAAAAAGAGCGCGGATTCCGCGCTCTCTTCATTGCTGCCGATGATGCTTCGCGCTAACTCAGCGCCAGATCTTCAACTGGTCTGCATCCACACGCTGCATCGGCTGGCCCGGCTTGCAGCTGAAGGTGGCGCCGAACTCCGGCAAGTTGGACAGCGGGCCGTTGGTGCGCCACTGGCCAGGTGCACGGATGTCCGCACTGGCCCGCTGCACCGCTTCGTTCGGTGACAGCTGCTGCGCCCACAGGCCGGCCCAGGCGGTGAAGAAGGCCTGCTTGTCGGCCTGCGTTGCCGCCGGCTGCGCCTTGCTGAAGGCCTGCCATGCCAGCTCCACGCCGGCCAGATCGGCCAGGTTTTCTTCGGCGGTCTGCGCGCCATTGACCTTGGTATTGGGCACACCCGGGTAGGCGTAGGCACCGTACTGGTTGGCCACCTTGCCGGTCAGCAGCGTCCAGCTGCTCTTTTCGGCGGGCGTCCACCAGCTGCGCAGTTCGCCCTTGGCATCGACCAGTGCGCCCTTGGCATCGATGGCACGCGTCATTTCATGCGCCACCAGCGCGCCGTAGGCACCGTATTGCGCGGCCGGCGTGGCGCCGGTGCTCAAGACCGGCGGCTGCAGCACCGCAGCGGTGATGATCAGGCGGTTCTGTGCGATGTCGTAGGCCAGGGCCGGCTGCTGCGGCAGCACGTCCCAACGGCGGTCGGCGTTGCCCTTGCCGATGCGCTTCATTTCTTCCCGGTGACGCCAGGTGGAGGCGATCAGCATGTTGCCGCCGAAGCTGCCACGGCCCATCGGCTGCACGGTGTAGTCGAGGTCGCGGCGCGGTGCGCCCACTTCGATCTTCATTGCGCTCAGCTTGGCCTTGGCTTCGGCGATGACCTCGCCATTGCCCCAGCCGGTGCGCTCCAGCGCGGCCAGCTGCGCATCGCGGATCTGGTCGGCGATGGCTTCGGCCTGGCGGCGGGTGTCGCTGCTGAGGTAACGGCTCACGTACTCGCGGCCGAGCATCGGGCCGGCGGCCACGTTGATGGCATCGAGCACCTGCTGCCAGCGCTGCGGCGGCAACGCGTCGCCGCGCAGCAAGCGGCCGCGGAACTGGTATTCGGCGTCATGGAAGCTCTTGGACAGGTACGGCGCCATGGCATCGCCCACGCGCCAGCGCAGGTAGGCCTTCCACTGCTCGGGCTTGATGCTGACGATCATGCTGTCGAGCTGCTTGAACATCGCCGGGTCGGCCATCGACACCAGGTCGTCCTTGACGCCCTGGGCCTCGAGGAAGTCGCCCAGGCGCAGGTTCTTGTACTGCTTGGTCAGCTCCTTGGTGGCGATCGGCGCGTAGTTGTTGAACGGGTTGTTGATGCCCTGCACGGACTGCGCGCTGCGCGCCAGTGCGGTTTCGATCTGCAACACCGAGGCCGCATCGGCATCGAGCTTGTCGGCCGGGGTGCCGGTCAGCGCCAGGATCTGCTTGACGTAGGCGCGGTAGCGGCCCATCAGCGCCTGGGTATCGGCGTCGGTGCGGGTGTAGAACGCCGGATCCGGCATGCCCATGCCGCCCTGCATGAAGTAACCGATGTGGCGGTCGAGCGCCTTCAGGTCCACGTCCGGGCCGAAGTTGAAGCCGACCGGGATACCGACCTGGTGCAGCGCGGCGATCGAAGCGGGCACATCCTTGGCCTTCTTGATCGCATCGATGCGCGACAGCAACGGGGCGATGGGATTGGAGCCATCCTTTTCCACGGCGGCCTCATCCAGGCCGCTGGCCCAGAAATCGCCCAGCAGCTTCTGCACATTGCCCTGCGGGCTGTTCATCGCCGCATCCAGCAGCTCGCGCTGCTGCTGCAGGGCGCGGTCGGACAGCTGGCCCAGCGCGGTGACCGCGCCAGCCTGCGGCACCGGGTTGCTCTTGAGCCAACCGGCATTGGCGTAATCGTAGAAATCGGTGCAGGCGGCCGGCACAGCCGGGGCCTTGGGGGCTGCCTTCTTCTTGCGAGCGGCGTCGGCGTCGGGGGCGGACAACAGCGTGATCAGGCTGAAGCCAAGAGCGAGGGCAAGCGGACGAATGGTGGGCATCGAGACGAAGGGTGGCCAGATTGAAGTCGGCGGAGTTTAGCAAGGCTGCGCCTCGCGCAGGCAGGCGGCAGCGGCCGTTCGTCCGTGCGAGCGCTCGCTGGCATGAACGCGACAGGCCCGCGGGTGCGGGCCTGTGCGTGATGCGTTGGTACTGGAAGCGATTGCAGACGGTGCCTGCATCGAATTACCAGATCACCACGCGGTCTTTCTCCGGGCGCACCATTGCATCGCCCGGCTTGCAGGCGAAGGCGGTGGCGAACTGCGGCATGTTCGACGGTGATGCGATGGCGCGTAGCTTGGCTGGCGCGTGCGGGTCCGACGCCAGATAGACCATCTGTTGTTGATCACGGACGCGTTGACGCCAGCTGCGGGCGAAGGCAAGGAAAAAGCGCTGGTCGGGGCTGTAGCCGTCGATGGCCTTGGCCCGTTCCGGATGCTGCTGCAAGGCGGTCTGCAACGCGTCATAGGCAACGTTGGTGCCGCCCAGGTCGGCGATGTTCTCGCCAAGGGTGAGTTTGCCGTTGACGTGCAGGGTCGGATGGCTGGGCAGGGGCGCATACGCATCGAACTGTTTGACCAACTGGTTGCTGCGTTGGTCGAACTTGCGCCGATCGTCTGCCGTCCACCAGTTGACGTTGTTGCCTGCACCATCGAACTGGCTGCCCTGATCGTCGAACCCATGGGTGGCCTCGTGACCGATCACCGCGCCGATACCGCCGTAGTTCAACGCATCGTCGGCAGTGGCATCGAAATACGGAGGCTGCAGGATCGCCGCAGGAAAGTTGATCGAATTGGTCATCGGGTCGTAATACGCGTTGACCGTCTGCGGCGTCATCGACCAACGGCCGCGATCGGTGGGTTTGCCGATCTGCGCAATGTCGTAGCGATAATTGAACGTGTCCGCCGCCTGCAGGTTGCCGTAATAGTCGCCGGGTGTGATCTGCAACCCCGACCAGTCACGCCAGGTGTCCGGATAGCCGATCTTGGGCAGGAAGGTCTGCCACTTGGCCAAGGCTTTGGCCTTGGTCTCAGCACTCATCCAGTCGACCTGTTCGATACGTGTCTTGAGCGCCGCGCGAACGTTGTCGACCAGTTCGCTGGCGCGTTGCTTGGCATCTGGCGTGAACACCTTGGCCACATAGAGCTGCCCAACGCCTTCGCCCATTGCGCCGTTGACCGAACGCAGCACGCGCTTCCAGCGCGGCAGCTGCTCTGGCTGCCCGGACAGCGTCTTGCCATAGAACGCAAAGCGATTATCGGCAAATGCCTTGCTCAAGCGCGTGGATGCGTCATCGATCGCATGGAAGCGTAGGTAGGCCTGCCACTGCGCAATGGGCGCGCTGGCCAATGCCTGATCGAACGCGGCAAAAAACCGTGGCTGCGCGAGCGAGAAGCCGCTGCCGACCGGTACGCCTTGGGTGGCGAAAAAATCCTCCCACGGAAAGTGCGGAGTGAGCTTGTCCGCCTCGGCGAGGGTGACCAGGCGGTATTGGTTCTTTGGTTCACGCGCGTCCACGGGGGCCAGCGATGCGGCAGCCAGGCGCGTTTCGAGCGCAAGCACGTCGTTTGCCTGTGTCGTGGCCAGCGCGGCAGGGGTGCCGGTGAGTTCGAACGATTTGGCGATGTAGGCAAGGTAGGCTGCGCGGATCGGCGCGTGCTCCGCACCCGTGTAGTAGTCCTTGGTTGGCAGGCCAAGGCCACCTTCCTGTGTAAACGCAATCTGCTGGTCGGCATTGTGGAAATCTGCACCGGCACCGAACGCAAAGACCTGTGCGTCGCCTTCGCCATGCCGGCTGATGATGTAGGCAGCGACATCTTTGCCGGAGTGCAATGCGGCGATCTTATCCAGCTGCGGCTGGATCGGCTTGGCACCGGCGGCTTCGATTGCGGCCTCGTCCATGCCGGACGCATACAGCGCGCCGATTTTTTGTTCCAGCGATGGGGCTTGTGTACCGGCCTGTTTCGCCGCGGCTTCAAGCAGCTCGCGTTGGATCAGCAGGCTTTTTTCAGTCAGGAGTTCGTCGATGCCCCAGCTGGTGTGGTCGGCCGGAATCGGATTGGCCTTGGCCCAGGCGCCATTGACGAACTCGTCCAGGTTTTGGCACGCGCTGGCTGCAGGGCCCAGCTCGCTGATGTCGAATGCGGGTGTGTCCGCTGCCGTGGCGGGCGGCGCGGCAGGCGCTGCAGTGGCGGCCGATGCAGGGGCGCTCTCTGCATCGGAGGCGCGCTTGCAGCCGGGCAGGGCCACCAGCAGGGCCAGGGCAAGGGTGGAGGTCTTGAGCAAGGGCATGTCTGGCATCGGCGAGGAGATGGATGCCGAGCATAAGCGGACGCGGCCTTGCGAACGCCGGGATTGAGGTTTGTTGAGCTTGGTCAGGCGATAGCGGTTCACGAAGCGCATCCAGTGACTGGATGCTGCAATGGCAATCAATGTCAGTGCTGTACAAGCGCTTGTCTTGAGCGTGCCTGGTAAAGCACTCCCGAGAGCGTTGCAGCGAGATTGGTTGAAGCGCATCCAGTGACTGGATGCTGCAATGGCAATCAATGTCAGTGCTGTACAAGCGCTTGTCTTGAGCGTGCCTGGTAAAGCACTCCCGAGAGCGTTGCAGCGAGATTGGTTGCCGAAGTGACGTGCCGACTTTCAATTGAGGCATTTGCACTGCCAGCGCGGAATAACGAGGTTGCACGCCCGCCAACGGCGCCACAGCACGCACAAAAAAAGCGGCGACCCGAAGATCGCCGCTTTCTCTTAACACGGTTGCGCGATTACCAGATCACAACCTGCTGATCGCCTTGACGCACCATCGCATCGCCCGCCTTGCACGAGAATGCGGCGGCAAATGCCGGCATGTTCGACGGCGCGCCGATGGCGCGGAAGTTGGCCGGCGCGTGCGGGTCGGTCTTCAGGCGCACCACCAATTCTTCCGGGGTAAAGTTACGACGCCACACCGTGGCCCAGTTGAGGAAGAAGCGCTGGTCGCGGGTGATGCCGTCGCTCTTGGGGTCGTCCTTGCCGGCGGTGGCGGTCTTCATTGCGTCATAGGCGGTGTTGAGGCCGCCCAGGTCGGCGATGTTCTCGCCCAGGGTCAGGTCGCCCTTGACCTTGTCGCCTGCCGGCGTGCGGTAGCCGTCGAACTGCGCCACCAGCTTGCCGGTGCGTGCTTTGAACGCGTCCAGATCCTTCTGCGTCCACCAACCCGGATCGGCGATGAAGTTGCCATCGGCACCGAAGCGGCTGCCCTGGTCGTCGTAGCCGTGGGTCATCTCATGCCCGATCACCGCACCGATGCCGCCGTAGTTCATTTCCTCCGGCGCATTGGGGTCGAAGAACGGCGGCTGCAGGATGGCGGCCGGGAACACGATCTCGTTCTGCAGCGGGTTGTAGTACGCGTTGACGGTCTGCGGGCTCATGCCCCATTCGGTCTTGTCCACCGGCTTGCCGATCTTGGACAGATTCCACTTGTAGTTGAACTCGGATGCCGCCATCACGTTGCCCAGGTAGCTATCACGGCTGGTGCTCAGGCCGTTCCATTCACGCCACTTTTCCGGGTAGCCGATCTTGGGCGTGAAGCTTTCCCACTTGGCGATCGCCTTGGTCTTGGTCTCCGGGCTCATCCAGTCGAGCTTTTCGATGCGCGCCTTCAGTGCGGTGCGCAGATTGGTCACCAGGGTTTCCATCTTGGCCTTGGAATCGCCCGGGAAGGCGACCTTGACGTACATCTGGCCCAGCGTTTCGCCGGCCTGGCTGTTGATGGTGGCCAGCACGCGCTTCCAGCGCGGCTTGATTTCCTTCTGGCCGCGCATGGTCTTGTTGTAGAACGCGAAGCTCTCATCCACGAACGGCTGGCTCAGGTACGGCGAGGCACCGTCGACGGTGTGGAAGCGCAGGTAAGCGCGCCAGATGGCCGGGTCGGTGTCGGCGATCATCTTGCTCACTTCCTGATGGAAGGCCGGGATTGCCAGCGAGAACATCTCCGGCGTAGCCACGCCCTGCGACTTGAAGAACTCGGTCCACGACCAGTTCGGGGTCAGCTTGTCGGCATCGGCCGGCGAGATCGGGTTATAGGCGAGCGAGGCATCGCGCGACATCTGCGTGCTGGTCTTGGAGACCTTGGCCAGGCGGGTTTCGAACGCGACGACCTGCTTGGCCTGCGCGGTGGCATCGGCGGCGGCAACGCCAGACAGTTCCAGCACCTTGGCGACGTGCGCCTGGTAGGCGTCCAGCTTGGCCTTGTTGCCGGCGCTGGTGTAGTACTCCGGGTCCGGCAGACCCAGGCCACCCTGCATCGCATAGGCGATGTTCTGGCTGGACTTCTTGAAGTCCGCTTCCGCGCCGAAGCTGAAGAGCTCGTTGTTGCCCTTGGCCGCGCTGCTGCGCAGATAGTCGACCAGCTTGGCCTGGTCGCTGATGGCGTCGATGGCGGCCAGGTCCGGCTTCAGCGGCTCGATGCCCTGGGCGTTGATCTTGGCTTCGTCCATGCCGGTGGACCACAGGTCGCCGACGATCTTTTCGACGCCGGTGGCACCGGTGTCTGCAGCGGCCTGTTCGGCCAGCTGCTGCTGGATCGCGTTGGAGCGCTCGTCGAGCATTTCGAACGCGCCCCAGCTGGTGCGGTCGCCCGGCACCGGGTTGGCAGCCAGGAACTTGGCGTTGGCGTAGGCGTTCAGATCGGTACAGGCATTGCCGTTGGGATCCAGATCGGCCGCAGTGAACTGATTCACCGCCGGCAGCTTGCTCTGGTCCAGGGTCAGCGTCTTGGGTGCGGCGGCCGCGCTGGCAGCGGCATCAGGCGCGGTGGCCGGTGCGGCGTCTTCGGGCTTCTCGCAGCCGCTCAGCGCGGCGGCGACGGCCAGGGACAGCGTCAATAGATGAGGGGTACGAATCACAAAGGCTCCAGGAGCAACAGTCAATTGGGAAGCCCCGTCACAGCGGAGCCGTGGCGGCACTCTACCTTTCTGTATGACAGCACGCATGGTGTCGAAGGTCATGGGTAGGCAATGTCCAGAGGGGCTGGCCCTTTGTGACCTTCGGTGCAGCCGTGGTGCACAAGGGCGGTGCACACGGCCGGCATTCGGTGGTTCCGCGTCCTGCGTTGCGGCGTTGGCGCGTGTTGTGCTCCTTGGCCTGACCATCGATTCCCGTGACTTCGTGGAACCCCTTGATCGCGATGAGCGCCTGAATGGTCCAGCTGCGCGCGCGGTGCTATATACACGCGCATGCCTACCGCTTCCGCACCGTTGGATGCACTGATCATCGGCGCCGGCCACAACGGCCTGGTGTGCGCCGCCTACCTGGCCAAGGCGGGCAAACGGGTGCTGGTACTGGAGGCGCGCGATGTGGTTGGCGGCGCGGCGGTCACCGAAGAGTTTCATCCCGGGTTTCGCAACTCGGTGGCGGCCTACACGGTCTCGTTGCTGCAGCCCAAGGTCATTGCCGATCTCGCCCTGGAGCAGCACGGCTTGCAGGTGGTTGCGCGCCGTATCAACAACTTCCTGCCACTGCCCAATGGCGAGTATCTGTTGGCCGGCGCGGGCCGCACCGCGATGGAAGTAGCCAAATTTTCCGCACGCGACGCCGCTGCACTGCCAGCTTACGAGGCGCGCCTGGAACAGCTGGCCGATGTCTTGCGTGCGTTGGCCTTAGAGCCGCCGCCCGATGTCACCGAGGGTGGCTGGCTGCGCGCGCTGCCGCAGCTGTGGCGCGCCGGCAAGGTGGGGCTGCAGCTAAAGGAATTACCGCTCGCGTTGCGGCAGGACCTGCTCGACCTGTTCACCATTTCCGCAGCCGAGTACCTGGATCGCTGGTTCGAAAGCGCGCCGATCAAGGCGCTCTTCGGCTTCGACGGCATTGTCGGCAACTACGCCAGCCCTTACGCGCCAGGCACGGCGTACGTGTTGTTGCATCACGTGTTCGGGCAGAGCAACGGCGTCAAGGGCGCCTGGGGCCACGCCATCGGCGGCATGGGCGCGATCACCCAAGCCATGGCGGCCAGCGCGCGTGCAGCGGGTGCGCAGATCCGCACAGGCTGTGCGGTCGTCCAGGTGCTGGTGGAGGAAGGGCGTGCGGTGGGCGTCGTCACCACCGGTGGCGAAACACTGCGCGCGCGTGCGGTGGTGGCCAACGTCAACCCAAAGCTGCTGTATGAGCGCCTGATGCAATCGCAGGATGTGCCAATGGACACCCGCGAACGCATGGCGCATTACCGCTGCGGATCAGGCACGTTTCGGATGAATGTGGCGCTCGCGCGCCTCCCCGATTTCAGCGCATTGCCGGGGGCAGGCGAGCACCTCACCGCCGGCATCATTCTCGCGCCCAGCCTGGACTACATGGACCGTGCCTGGCAGGACGCGCGCGCGTTCGGCTGGTCGCGCGCGCCGGTGGTGGAATTACTGATTCCCAGCACCCTGGATGCCAGTCTGGCGCCTGCCGGCCAGCATGTGGCCAGCCTGTTCTGTCAGCACGTGGCCCCGGTGTTGCCAGACGGACGGCACTGGGATGACCACCGTGAGGAAGTGGCCGATCTGATGATCGCGACGGTGGAGCAGTACGCCCCCGGATTCGCCGCATCGGTGCTCGGCCGCCAGGTGCTGTCTCCGCTCGACCTGGAACGCATCTTCGGCCTGATAGGCGGCGATATCTTCCACGGCGCACTCAGTCTCAATCAGCTGTTTTCCGCACGCCCGATGTTGGGGCAGGGCGGCTACCGCGGCGCCGTCCCCGGGCTCTACCTATGTGGATCGGGCGCGCATCCCGGCGGTGGGGTGACGGGAGCGCCTGGACATAATGCGGCGCGGGTGATTTTGGGGCATTGATAGGTTGCGAGTTGCAGCACCCCAAAAAAGAAGGCTCCGGAAACCGGAGCCTTGGAGAGGTCTCAACTGCCCGGAGCGTCGATGACGCTCCGGGTTTGTTGCGCTATCAGAAGTCGTAAGACGCGGAGAGACGTAGGTAGCGCGGCGTGTTGTAGCTGTAGTCCTGCAAACCGATGCCATACGTATTGGATACAAGGCCCGGGTCGGTCTCATAGACGCCATCAACACGGTTCGCGCTGCGATCGTTCAGCACATTGAAGATCTGCAGACCAACGGCCAGCTTGTGGTCTGCAAACGACGGACGATAGGTCACGCCAAGATCCACATTCTTGATCCAGGGCGTGCGGCCTGCGTCGCCAGGATTGGAAGGCTGACCGCCGCAGTAATGATAGGCGGAGCCATAGCTGATCGGATCCTGGCCATTCTCAAAGTACCCAAGGCATGTTCTTGGCGTACCGGACATCACGCGCAGCGTTGCCGATGCCATCCACTCCGGGCTGATCTGATAAGCACCAAAGGCCTTGAGTTGGTGGCGACGATCATTGGCGAGGCTTCCGCCGGCGTAATACATCAGTGCCGCAGCATCCCAGTCCTGTGTCTTGGACACGTCCGCCTGACCAAGATCCGACTTCACCTGACCTTCGGTGTTGCCGTAGCTGTGCGACCAGGTGTAATCGACGCGGCCATACCATTTTTCGTCGAACGGGTGTTCCAGGAACAGGTCGACCGAGACATAACTACGCTTGGCCTTATCGGTGAAACCCCAGTCCTGCTGCGACATTTGCACCTGCGTGTAACCGGAGCCGTCGGCATTGGCCAAGCTATAGGTGTTGGTTTTGCCGGGATTGAACATGACGCAGCCAGGAATATCGACTGCATCTGGATTTCCACCCGTGGCGACGAGCTTGTCGGCAATCCTTGCGGTGTCGCAGACGTCGTCAATCGCGCTCTGCAGCTTGCGATATGTGAACTTGGCGCCCGAGTTCCAGCTTTCGCCCAAGGTCTTCTCGAAGCCAAGGATGAATTCGTCCTGGTATTGCGATTTCAGGTCGGTGGGCGCGAAGGCATTCGGATCAGGTGCCTGCCCGTATTCGCCATTGGAGGAGACCGGGCCGGGACCGATGGGCGCTAGGCCGGTTGGTTCGCCATTGGCGTCGATGCCCGTATAGGTGAAGTACTCATCTGTATAGGTCGAAGCCGAGGCACCACGAACTGCAACGCTGTTGGGAAGGGCAAGATAATAACGACCCAGATTGGCAAACACCTTCAGAGAGGAATCGCCAAAGACATCCCAGCTTGCGCCAAAACGGGGCGCCCACTGGTCACCACTGTCGACATATTCGACATGATCACTGTTGTAGTTGGTGAACTGGTCGTTACGGATACCGAGTGTTAACAGCCACTTGTCGTTGACCTGCCAACGATCCTCAAGGTAATACGCCTTTTGCTCAACGGCCATGCTGGTTGTGGTCGTGAAAATGCGCTGCTGTGCGTAGTAACCGTCCGACCCAGGCCCCGTGGCACCGACCCCGAGACCGGGCCGCACGGCGGTCTGCTCATCGGCCGCTCGTCCGTAGATCCACTGGTAGCCAGGGCCCGTGGTGCGGACGCCTTCGTCGTAGGCGTTGAAATACATGTTGTCCACGCCTGCGGTCAGGTCGTGGTCACCCAGCCGATAGTTCAGCTCCAGCCTCAGGCTGCGGGTCTTGTTGATTGGATCGTCAGCCTTCGCCCGATTGGTCGCCTGATTGTTGCGAATCGGCGTGCCACCGGTGATGGCCGGATTCTGGCTCGTCACACTTCCGAGAAACGGCAAGTCAGAAATGAAGGGATTGAACTGCTGATTGTGCTGCGTGCTGCGGCCCCACGTCGCGTTCAAGGTCAAGTCGTCGGTGATGTAGCCGGTGTACTTGAAGATGTCGTAGGTGTCTTTGATTTTAAATGTGTCAGGAAACGTCCCAGTCGGGCCTCCACGGACTAGGCCGTCGTAGTCGAAGCTGGTGTAGGAACCACTGCGCCGGTCGGTGTTCTGAATTCGGGTGTACTCAACGATGTTGTTATCGTTGATATTCCAGTCCAATTTTCCGTAGAACTTCGGCGTGCTGTACTCGTAATTGTTGCGGGCCTGGATGGAGTCACTACTCGCATTGGTGCTGACACCGTCAACCTTCTCGGACTCGCCTGCCACAAAGATAAACAGGCGATCTTCGATCAGAGGGCCGCCCGCGTAGGCGCTGTAGACGGTACGCGTCTGCGTATTGTCCTTGCCAGCCCGATACAGCGTGCCCGGCTGGTCAGGTGTGTCGTATTTGTATCCAGCAGGCAGCGTGGCATTCGGAAACCACACATCTCCCCGCGAGCTCGCCAGCGAGTCGGGTTCCCAGACAGACTGGACACCGAAGTGCCACTCATTGGTGCCGCGCTTACCAAGCTGATTGATCACGCCGCCGGTCGAGCGACCGTATTTTGCGCTGTAACCACCGGTGTAGGTTTCCTGCTGGTCGATCGCACCGTATGGCAGGCTGACGCCACCGAGGTTGCTGAGCGGATTGCTGACATTGAAACCGTTGATGTAGTAGGCATTTTCGGTGACGCCCGAGCCGCCGAACGACACTACCGAGCGGGAACCGTTATTGAATGCACCAGCGCCCGACACTGCGCCGGGAGCGAGCAATGCGATCGCTTCCGCACTCCGTCCCAACGGCAGGGTCGCCAGCTGTTCGGAGGTAATCACCGAACGCGATGTGGTCGAGCTGACATCGATCTTCGGCGCATTGGCGGCGGTCACCGTGATCGCGCCGAGCGTCGTGGCGTCGGCAGTACTTGAGCTGCCGGCATCCGCAAACGACACTTCTGTGCCGGAACCGACGCGCAACTGCACGTTCTTGCGGGTATCGACGACCTGATCACCGCGCTTCAGCGTGACGGTGTAGGCGCCCACCGGCAACGAACCTAGGTTGTAGCGGCCATTCGCATCGATGGTGATGGTGCGGCTGAGGCCTGTATCGCTTTGCACAACGATGGTGCTGCCGGCTTCGCTGGGCGCGCTGCCGTAGATGCTGCCGGTGGTGCTCTGCGCATACACCGCGCCGTTGGCTAGGCACGCACCGAGCACGACAGCGAGAGCGGTGCGCTTGAGGACCTGGCGACGAAATTGATTGCTCATTCCTAACCTTTGAACTGGGAAATCGGGGAAGTGGCGGTCACCGAAGAGTCAGATGGCCTTAACCCGAACGTAATGAATCTGTGCCCGCCGTTGCAATAGCTATCAACGGTTCATTAATGAAATGACGGACATCCGCGTTGAAAGTGCGGAAGTCAGCACAATTCGGTGCCAGTTTGCACAATGCATGACGATTGGCGTCTGTGAATTCATCTTCGTAATCTCTTCAGATAACAGCCGATTAATGTGAGATCCATCAGTTATTGGTTTCAGTAAAAACCAATAAGCACTGCAATAGGTTTCGAAAGAAACTAAAAAGGCCCCGACAAGCGGGGCCTTCCGGTGCTGCGGCTAATGCCAGCACTTAGAACTTCACAGTCGTCCCCAGGTAGAAGAACCGGCCCACGTTGTCGTACAGCGCGGAAGTAAAGTCCGAACCGAAGTAGTTACGCGGCGGGTCCTTGTCGAAGGCGTTGTCGATGCCGAGATACACATCGATCTTCGAGCCGGGGAACTGATAGCCGAACTGGAAGTTGTGGTACGTGTACGAGCCGTTGCGGATCGGGCTGGCCGAGCCCGGGTTGCTGTTGTAGCTCTCCGGGGTCACGCGCAGGTTGCCGTCCACGTAGTTCATGTCCCACGAGGCGCGCCATTCGTTCCAGTTGTACTTGGTCTGGAACTGCGCGCGCCAGCGCGGGTCGGTCACGTAGGTCACGTACTCGTCGTACTCTTCCGGGAAATCCTGGAACACCCACTCGCGCGACTGGATCAGGCGCGTGCCGACCAGGCGCAACACGGTGTTGCCTTCGCCCAGCTGGAAGCGGTAGTCCATTTCCAGATCCACGCCGACACGCCGCGAGCGCGCCAGGTTTTCGTTGAGCGCCTGCCACCCGATGATGCTGTGTTCGGGATAGATCCGGCCTTGCGGGTCAGTGAAGCCACCCAGCGGTGCGCGCTGCACGAAGCCGCAGAAGCTGTTGTTGATCCCACCCGGGTTGTCCACGCAACGCGTGGCATTGGTTTCGGCCGTCACCGAGCCAATCGCGTCCTGCAGGTCGATGCGCCAGTAGTCAACCGACATGCCGAAACCTTCGAAGAACTCCGGCTGCCACACCAGCCCGTACGACAGGCTGCGCGCGCGTTCCGGCTTCAGTTCCGGATTGCCGCCGCTCACGCCGGGGCGGTTGGCGGTGTAGGTATCGATCCAGCCCACCGGAACGCCCAAGGCGCTGCAATTAGCCTGGCGTAGCGCCACATCGCCGGCGGTGCCGGGACGATTGCTGTTGCTGGAGAGGTAATTGCAGGGGTCATTGATGGTGGCGAAGTTTTCGCTCTGCGAGTCGTACAGCTCACCGATGCTGGGTGCGCGCACCGCCTGGGCCAGCGTGCCGCGCAGACGCAGCGACGGGATGATGGTCCAGTCCAGGCCGATGTTCCAGGTCTTGGTCGAGCCGATGCTGCTGTAGTCCGAGTAGCGGCCGGCCAGATCCAGTGCGAGACGATCCACGCCGGGCAAACCTGCCAGTAGCGGAATGGTGCTCTCCACGAACACTTCCCGCACGGTGTACTCGCCGCCGCTGTTCGGGATGGCATTGAGGAAGGTCACGCCCGATGCGGCCAGCGGATCGGTGATTTCTTCGCTCTGTTCCTTGCGGTATTCCACGCCACCGGCGATGCCGATGTCACCGGCCGGCAGCGACAGCAGGTTGCTGTTGGCCACCGATGCGCTGAAGACCGTCTGCTGGATCTTGGCCTGCGAGCGGGCGGTGGTGTTGAACCACGCTGCTGCTTCCGGGCTCACCGCGCCGTTGCCGAACACGCTGAAGGGCACGCAGCCTTCGCGGGCCAGCGCCGAATACACACGATTGGTGTTGGGGTTGATGGCATTCGGATCGAGCGTGGTACGGCACACGATATTGCCGCTGGCATCACGTGCCGCATCGATACCGGCCTGCCAGCGCTCGTTGATGCGGTTGTTGAGGTTCTGGCGGTCAACCGTGGTCTTGCCGTAGTTGGCCGACACATCGTAGGTCCAGTTGTCGGTGAAGTTACCTTCGGCGCCGAGCACTGCACGGTAGGTCTTGCGTTCGATGTTTTCGCCGCGCCGACCGGCATCGACGTTGAAGCGATTCATCAGGATCTGCGTGGCACCGCGTGAATCCATCAGCGCACCGAGTTCGGGACTGACATACGGGTTCTGCCGACGCACGCGCAGCGAGCTGTCGAAGGCGGGCTGGCCGAAGAATTCCGAATCGGTCTCGCTGTACTTGCCTTCGAAGACCAGGCGATGGTTCTCGCTGAGCTCGAAGTTGACCATCGTGTTGACGCTCTTGCGATCGAAACCGGGTTGCAGATCGGCCACGGCGTTGAGGTCGGCAAAGTCGCAATCCACGCACGAGGTGTTGCTCACCACGGTGCCGTCATAACGATTACGGCGGAACGTGCCGTCTTCATTGAACAGGTAGCGGTTGCCGTAGCTGGCTGGGTTGCGGAAATCGAAGGTGCCCAGGTTGAAGGTGCCGCCGTAGCTGGTGGAATGGTTGCCACCGGGGCCGCTGAGCACGTTCTGCGGGTTGCGTTCGCTGGGCGGACGGGTCGGGTCGTAGGCGGGGTTGGGCACCGTCACCAGGTATTCGCGGCCGATGGCGCGGTTGCCGCGGCCAAAGCGGTCCTGCTTGCTGTATTCGCCGGAAACGGCGATGTTGCCGCGCCCACCGGCAAAGTCGGCGCCTGCCGAGAAACTGGCGAAGGAGCGGTTGTAGTTGCCTTCGTCGGCCAGGCCGGTTTGCGCGCGCGTTTCAAAGCCGGTGAACGATTTCTTGAGGATGAAGTTCACTACGCCCGCCACCGCGTCAGCCCCGTACACCGCCGAGGCGCCGCCGGTGATGACTTCCACGCGCTCGACCCATTCCACCGGAATGGTGTTGACGTCGACCGCGGTGGAGCCCGGGCTGGAACCCACATGGCGACGACCGTTGACCAGCACCAGCGTGCGATCCACGCCCATGCCGCGCAGGTCGAGCAGGCCCAGGCCCGCGGTGCCGATGAAGCGGGTGGAGTTGCCCAGCGTGTAGCTCGGCGCCAACGCCGGCATGCGTGCCATCAGGTCGCTGATGGTGGTGGCACCGGTGGCGCGGATTTCTTCTGCGGTGATCGCGGTGACCGGCGATGGGGTGACAAAGCCGGTACGCGCGATGCGCGAGCCGGTGACGGTCACCTTGTCCAGATCGGTGGTGTCCGGGGCAACGCCATTTTCGGACTGCGCAAGCGCGTGGCCTGCGGGAACGACCAGCACGGCGAGCAACGCCGCGCTCAAACGGTGACGACGGGTACGGTGCAGAGAACGACTCGACATGCCTTGCGGATCCTCGCTGGGTTGATGCGACGGCCGCGCTCGCTGAGCGCCGGCTGAACTGATTTTTGAACGTAACAATTCCTTAATCGTGTGTCCACCTTTGTGAAATATGTCGCGCATTGACACGGTTGAGGCAGCCGGCTCAGCAGGGCAAGGCAACACAAATCGCTCAAGCAACAGCGGCTGCGCCGGTACACTTGGCGGTCCATGGCGGATCGCGCCGGCCGTTGTTGCCGCTGGGCGTCGTCGACTTCAGTTGGGTAAGGCAATGAGCAGAAAAATCACACGCGCAGCGCCAACTGCGCAGCCGAGGCGCCGGGCATGAGTACCGAGCGCAGGATCGCCGCGCACGCGGTGCAGGGCGCCCTCGCGCCGCACGCGCGCATCCGCAACGTGATTGCGGTGGGCTCGGGTAAGGGCGGGGTGGGCAAGTCCACTACTGCGGTCAATCTGGCGCTGGCGCTCCACCAGCAGGGCGCGCGGGTTGGTGTGCTCGACGCGGACATCTACGGGCCGAGCGTGCCGGCGATGCTGGGGTTGAGCGGCAAGCCCGACAGCCCGGACAACAAGTCGATCGAGCCATTGCGCGCGTTCGGCATCGAGGCGATGTCGATCGGCCTGCTGGTCGACCAGGACACACCGATGATCTGGCGCGGCCCGATGGCCACCTCGGCGTTGACCCAGCTCTTCAACGACACGCTGTGGGACGACCTGGACTACCTGCTGATCGATCTGCCGCCAGGCACCGGCGACATCCAGCTCACCTTGTCGCAGAAGATCCCGGTGGCCGGTGCGGTGATCGTCACCACGCCGCAGGACATCGCCACGCTGGATGCGCGCAAGGCCTTGAAGATGTTCGAGAAGGTCGAAGTGCCGGTGCTGGGCATCGTCGAGAACATGGCGGTGCACACCTGCTCCAACTGCGGGCATCGCGAACATCTGTTCGGCGAAGGCGGCGGCGAGCGCATGGCCGCGCAGTACGGCGTGCCGCTGCTGGGGTCGCTGCCGCTGGATATCGGCATCCGCGAGCAGGGCGATGCGGGCCAGCCGATCGTGATCGCCGCGCCGCAATCGGCAGCCGCGCAGGCCTATCTGGCGGCGGCTGCGCGGCTGTCGGAGGAGCTGGGCAAGCGCCCGCGCGCCAGCATCCCGATTTCTGCCTCGCTGCTGTAACCGCCAAGCGAGGTGTGACCACGCACGCTAGACTTTGCCGCCCTTCGCGCGGGCCGCTCGGCCCGCCGCCTTCCGTCTTAAGGAACACCGCATGAGCATCAAGAGCGACCGCTGGATCAAGCGCATGGCCGAACAGCACGCCATGATCGAGCCGTTCGAACCCGGCCAGATCAAGCACGACGCCGCCGGCCAGCGCATCGTCAGCTTCGGCACCTCCAGCTACGGCTACGACGTGCGCTGCTCGCGCGAGTTCAAGATCTTCACCAACATCAACTCGACGATCGTCGACCCGAAGCATTTCGACCCGGGCAGCTTCGTCGACATCGAGTCCGATGTCTGCATCATCCCGCCGAACAGCTTTGCGCTGGCACGCACGGTCGAATACTTCCGCATTCCGCGCGACACGCTGGTGGTGTGCCTGGGCAAGAGCACCTACGCGCGCTGCGGCATCATCGTCAACGTGACGCCGCTGGAGCCGGAATGGGAAGGCCACGTCACGTTGGAATTCAGCAACACCACGCCGCTGCCGGCGCGCATCTACGCCAACGAAGGCGTGGCGCAAATGCTGTTTTTCCAGTCCGATGAGGTGTGCGAAACCTCGTACAAGGACCGAGGCGGCAAGTACCAGGGCCAGACCGGCGTGACCCTGCCGCGCACGTGATGCAGTGATGCGGCCGTGACCCTGCCTCAGCAGGTCACGGCCGTGCGCTGCCAGTAGCGCAGCAGTTGGCGCACGCCAGCGGCGATCAGAAACGCTGGCCACCAGGTCGACACCAGGTTGCCAAGATCGAAACGGGCCAGCCCGAGGTTATCCAGCAGGAATAAGCTGCCCAGCGTGATCAGAAACAGTGCAGGAATCAGGCGGTAGCGCATGGCGATGTCCTCGGTAGGTGTGAGGCCATGCTGCGCGCGATGCGCGCGCCGATCAGGTGCCGGAAGTCAACAATTGCGGATGACAAAGGTCATGTCGAAGACCGCAAGGTCATGACTGCATTGGTAACCATGTCGCCTTCGGTTGATCGCTGGCAATCAGGTCGTCGACGTCTTCAGGGGTGCGGAACCCCTGTTTTTTCTACGGTGCAGTCGAAATGCGCATGAGGCTTCGCGCGTACCCTCATCCGCCCCTTCGGGGCACCTTCTCCCGATGGGAGAAGGGATCTTGGCGCTCTGATTACGCGCGGGGCTGATCGACTGCTCACCCCATTCCCAATTCCCGGCTACTTGCCCCGCCCGAACAACATCCCCACGCCGCAAGCGACCAGCGCGGCCGGCCACCAGGTGGCTATCAGCTTGCCCAGGCTGAGATTGGTCCAGCCCAGGTTGTTGGCCAGAAACAGCAGGCCGACGAGGATCAGGATCAGCGCGGCAACGACGTTGGATTTCATGCGGGCAACAGATGGGAACGGGCGCCTATCGTAGCCGTTGCGCCCACGCCGCGACACGCTCCTGCAGTGCATCGGGCGCAAACCGTTGCGCGCTGCCGCTGCCCCACACCGGCCCGGGCCAGGCCGCATCGCCGGGATGGCGGCCGACCAGGTGCACATGCAGCTGGCGCACGATGTTGCCCAGCGCGCCGATATTGAGCTTGCTCACCTGCGGCTCGACCCGCAGCAGCTGCGAGAGCTGGTTGATCTCCGCCAGCAACAGGCGCTGCTGGCCGCCATCCAGATCGATCCATTCGCTGACCTCGGCCACCCGCGGTACCAGTACCAGCCAGGGGAAGCGGGTGTCGTCCATCAGCCGCACCTGCGACAGCGGGCCCTCGGCGACGAAGACGCTGTCGGCGGCCAGCCGCGCATCCAGTTCAAAGGCGCCCGTGGCCGGCGCATTCGAGACGGGGGCGCTCATCCCAGGTGGGCGTCGAAGAAGCCCAGGGTGCGCTCCAGCGCCCGCTCGGCGCTGTCGGCGTCGTAGTGGGTCGGGTCGATGCTGCGATTGAAGGCGTGCCCGGTCGGGTAGACGAAGGTCTCCATCTGCGGCAGCTTTTCGCGGTGCGCCTGGATCGCTTCGGGCGGAATGCTGCTGTCCTGCTCCCCGAAGTGGAACATCACCGGCGCCTTGGGCGTTTCGTCCAGCAGCTGCGTATTGCGGCCGCCGTAATAGCTCACCGAGGGCAGCCCCAGACGGATCGCCGACAGCAGCGCCACCGAGCCGCCCCAGCAATAGCCCACTGTGCCCACCTTGCCGGCACGGGTCAGCAGGGTGGCGGCAGATTTCACCACCTCCACCGCGCGTTCCAGGCCCACCGCGTTGGCCAGCGCCAGGCCGCGCTTGAGGCTTTCCTGGTCGTAGGGCAGCTGCACGTCCTTTTCTTCCAGGTCGAAAAAGGCCGGCGCCAGCACCTCGTAGCCGCGTGCGGCGTAGTCATCGGCCACCGCGCGGATATGTTCGTTGACGCCGAAGATCTCCTGGATCACCACCAGGCCGCCGCGCGGGCTGGTGGCGGGGGTGGCGTGCCAGGCGGCAACCTGGCCGTCGGAGGTGTCGAGCGTGGTCCAGTGACCCATGGGAATTCCTGATGTGCAGCGAGGGAGGCGCGCATTATCGACCGGACCGGCATCGTGAAAAGTGAGGGTTTCGCAAAGCCGGCCGGGCTGGCGAGGTACGGCGGTTCAGAGCGCTGCCCGCACGCCGCTATAATTGGCCTTGCCCAGGCCCCAGGCCGCTCCGTTTCCCAGGCTCCTGCTTCCATGTCCCAGCTGAACCCCAAAGTCGGCTTCGTCAGCCTTGGCTGCCCGAAGGCGCTCGTCGATTCCGAACGCATCCTCACCCAGCTACGCGTGGAGGGCTACGACATCGTGCCCAGCTACGACGCGGCCGACGTGGTAGTGGTCAATACCTGCGGCTTCATCGATTCGGCGGTGACCGAGTCGCTGGATGCGATCGGCGAGGCGATGAACGCCAACGGCAAGGTGATCGTCACCGGCTGCCTGGGCAAGCGCCCGGAGCAGATCCGCGAGGCCTACCCGCAGGTGCTGGCGGTCTCCGGCCCGCAGGACTACCAGAGCGTGATGGAAGCGGTGCACGCCGCGCTGCCGCCGCGTCACGACCCGTTTGTGGATCTGGTGCCGGACTACGGCATCAAGCTCACGCCGCGCCACTACGCGTACCTGAAGATTTCCGAAGGCTGCAATCACCGTTGCAGCTTTTGCATCATTCCGTCCATGCGCGGCGATCTGGCCTCGCGCCCGGTCGACGAGGTGCTGCGCGAGGCCGAGCGGCTGGTGCGCGGCGGCGTCAAGGAGCTGCTGGTGGTCTCGCAGGACACCTCGGCCTACGGCGTGGACCTGAAGTATGCCGAGCGCCCGTGGCGCGATCGCATGTACCAGACCCGCATGAAGGCGCTGTGCGAAGGTTTGTCGGAGCTGGGCGTGTGGACGCGGCTGCATTACGTTTACCCGTATCCGCACGTGGACGATGTGATTCCGCTGATGGCCGAAGGCAAGCTGCTGCCGTACCTGGACATCCCGTTCCAGCACGCCAGCCCGCGCATCCTCAAGCTGATGAAGCGGCCGGGCGCAGTGGAAAAGACCCTGGAGCGCGTGCAGCGCTGGAAGGCGATGTGCCCGGAGATCACGGTGCGCTCGACCTTCATCGTCGGCTTCCCCGGCGAGACCGATGCCGAGTTCGAAGCGCTGCTGGAGTTTCTGGACCAGGCCCAGCTGGACCGCGTGGGGGCGTTTGCGTATTCGCCGGTGGAGGGCGCCAGCGCCAACGCGTTGCCGGACCCGGTGCCGGAAGAACTGAAGCAGGAGCGTCTGGCGCGTTTCATGGCCAGGCAGGCGGAGATCTCCGCGGCGCGGCTGGAAGCCAAGATCGGCACGGTGCAGCAGTGCCTGGTCGACCTGATCGAAGACGATATCGCGGTGGCCCGTTCGCGCGCGGACGCGCCGGAGATCGACGGCCTGGTGCACATCCAGAACGGCGGCGAGCTCAAGTTGAAGGTGGGCGACCTGGTCGATGTGGAGATCACCGACAGCGATGAGCACGACCTGTTCGGTGATGCGCTGCCGTCTGATCTTGCGGTGCAGCCGCCCCGCGCATTGAACCTGCAGATGGTCTAGCCGCAGCGGCGGGCCAGCGAGTGGCAAGCGTCGCTGGCCGTTTGGTGTGTGCAATGAAACTGGTGTGCGCCGAAATATCCAGCACGCCAGCACGCAATCGACGCACCCGCCTCATAGGAGCGGGTTCGCGCGCGACGAGGCTTCCGCAGCGCAGCTGGACTGTTCAAGGTGCGCTGCATTGCCACCGCACACGGCCAGCCGCGTAGGAGCGCGCCAGCGCGCGATGAGGCGTTACCCCACAACCACACGCCTCCAACCGCGCGCATCGGCACCAGCAGGCAAGGATCCAAACCACCCGGATTGCCTCACGCACGCCCACGCCACCTAAGCTGCCGTGTACTCCACCGCCACCACCACAAAGGTGTGCTTGCCCGACGGGAGTTGTGCCTCGAACTCATCGTCCACGCGCTTTTTCAGCAACGCGCGCGCCAATGGCGAATCGATGCTGATCCAGCCGCGCCCGGCGTCGGTCTCGTCTGGCCCCACGATGCGGTAACGCAGCAGCTCGCCGCTGTCGGCATCTTCCAGCTCAACCTGTGCGCCAAAGAACACCGCCTGCGGATCCGTCGGTGCGGTATCCACTACGCGCAGCGCTTCCAGCCGCTTGCTGAGGTAACGCACACGGCGATCGATCTCGCCCAGCTGTTTCTTGCGATAGGTGTACTCGGCGTTTTCCGAGCGGTCGCCCTCGGCTGCGGCCGCCGCGAGCGCGCGCACCACCTCGGGCCGACGCAGGCGCCACAGCTCGTCCAGTTCGGCCTTTAGCCGCGCATGGCCTTCCGGCGTGATCAACGCAGTGCTTTTTTCGGCAGGGGGGCGCCAGCGGCTCATGGGCGACCAACGGGGCAGGATGGGGGCGCGATGCTAGCGCGCATGGCGCGCTTGCGCATCCGCATCCGCCCGGCGAAGCTTTGCGCCTTGGGACACGGACGCCTGCCATGCTGATCATGCCGCTGCATAAACCCTGGTCGCGCCAGAACATTCCCTGGGTCACGCTGCTGCTGGTGCTGCTCAATGTCGTGATCCATGTGGGGTACCAGCGCAAGGACGACGGCCTCATCGCCAATGCGGTGCGCTATTACGTGGAGTCCGGCCTGGGCGCGCTGGAGGGCAAGGCGCATGCGCGCTACCTGGCACAGAGCGACGATGCGAAGGTGCGTGCGGCGCGCCAGGCGCAATGGGACAAGGTGCCGGTGCGGCAACGGGTGGCCTACCTGGCGCAGCTGACCATGAACGATGTGGCGTTTACCGATGCCCTGCGCAGCGGACGCCTGTTCGACGACGATGCGCAACGACGCGACTGGTACGCGTTGCGTGCGCCCTACGATGCGCGGCTGTCCAAGGTGTTCACCTTGCGCCACATCCAGCGCAGTTCGGAATGGTCGCCGCAGCGCATGCTGTCGGCCACCTTCCTGCACGGCGACCTGGACCATCTGCTGGGCAACATGGTGTTCCTGCTGGCGCTGGGCACGTTGCTGGAAGGGGCGATCGGCAGCGGCTGGTTCCTGCTGCTGTACCTGCTCGGCGGGTTTGGTGCGAGCGCAGTGAGCCTGTGGTGGCGGTGGGGCCAACCCGGTGGCGGGCTGGGCGCCTCTGGCGCAATCGCGGCGCTGATGGGCGCGTTCTGCGTGGTCTGGGGCCGCCGGCGGGTGCGCTTTTTCTACTGGTTTTTCGTGGTGTTTAACTATGTGCGGGGTCCGGCGATTCTGTTGCTGCCGCTGTGGTTGGGCTGGGAGCTCTACAACCTGCTCTGGCGTGACAATCAAGGCATTGGATTCGATGCGCATGCCGGTGGGCTGGTGAGTGGCGCGCTGCTCGGTGCGCTGCTGGTGCTGGTGCGGCAGACCCGCCCGGCTTTCATGGAGGACGACGCGGTGGCGCAGGCGGACGACCGCTGGGAGCGTGCACAGCGGCATCTGGGGCGCATGGAAAATGCCGAGGCCGAGCGCCTGCTGGCAGAGCTGGCAAGCGAGCAGCCACGCAGCGCGGAGATTGCCCTGGCGCGCTATCGCGTGGCCCGTAACGCGGGCCGTCTCAAGGAACTTCAGCAGCACGCGGACACGCTGCTGCGGCTGCACGCGCACAGCGCCGAACAGACGCGCCTGCAGCTGACGGTGGCGGCCGAATTGGCCAAGGACCACCTCGACTGCGATCCATCGGCACGGATGGCGTTGATCGGCAATTGCCTGCGCAATGGCCTGCTGGCCGACGCGGAACGGCTGTTGAAAGACAGTGCGCTGAGCACGCCGCGCGCGGAGCTTGCCCAGCAGTGGTTCGTGCTGGCGTTGCGGCATGGCGAGTTGCAGGCGGGCGAGCAGCGCACGCGCGTGCTGCGTCAGTTACTGGAGCAATTCCCCGAGCAGGGCCAGGCCAACAAGGCGCGGTTCCTGCTGGACAATGGGTGAGAGCGGCTGCGGAAAAGACCGCGCAGCCGCCACTTACGCGGGTTGAATCGCCACCGCTTTCAGTGCCGCTGCCAGCTTGGCGCGCTGGGCTTCATCGTCACAGTGGTCCAGCGCGTTCTGCAGCACCATGCGCGCGTCATCGTCGCGCGCGAAGCGCTCGGCCAACAGCAAGCCGGCGTCCAGCGACCAGGCCGGCAGCATGCGCTCGCGCGGCCACGCGCCGATGGCGGCCAGCAGGCCATCGGTCGCCAATTGGTATTGCCCGGCCATCTTCGCGCGCTCGGCCAGCAGCGTCGCCTGCTCGGGCAATAGCGGTGCAAAGTTGGGGTCGGTGTCCAGCGCTTCGCGTTGCAGGGCCAGTGCGCGTCGCTCCTGTTTTTCCTGCAGCAGGCGATTGATGTACTGGCGGGTGTGGTCGCGCAGTTCGTCGTTAAGGTGGTGCTGGCGCAGCAGGCGCTGGTACAACTCATGCACCGCCAGGCTCACCGCACGCGAGCGCACCGCGCCGCGCAAGGCCTGAAATGCTTCGTCCGAATGCCCATCGCGCACGAACTGCTCTGCTTCGTCGAGCAGGCGTTGGTCGGGGTCTTCGCGCTGCAGGGCAACGCCGCCGCTGGGCTCGTAGCCGAGTTCCTCGTGGTACTGGTAGACCAGATAGCCCATCAGATGGAAGCTGGCGAACAGGCTCCAGATCGAGGCCACCACGATGGTCAGCTCGCGCACCACCGGCGGCAGGTACTTCAATGCCACGAAGATCGCCGCCGTGCCGCTACCCTGGATGACGTAGAGCAAGCCATAGGCGGCCAGGTACGGCCAGCCGATGCGTAGCGCCATGTCGATAGAGACCGCCGGATTGAGTGCGCGGCGCAGGCTGCCGTCGATGGCCAGGGCGATCATCATGCCGGGCAGCAACAGCTGGACGGCCAGGTACGCAACGGTCAAGCCAGGTTTGCCGGCGATCACGCCAGCGGCGACGATCACAATACCCAGTGCGAAGGCCAGCAGAATCAGCCGCAGCACTGCGCTGTCGAAGCTGTTGTAGCCCAGCCGCGGCGCATCGTGCTCGCCGTTGGCGCTGTGCCGCAGGATGTCGAAAGCGTAGGTATAGGTGGCCATGCCGAGCACGCCCAGGACAACAAGCTTCAGGATGCCCGGCAAGACCAGCAGCGCGCTGCACAAGGTCAGCGCGATCAGCGCGTATAGCGCAGAGCCACGCAGCGGATAGGTGGCGATGGCCGGAATACGGGTCCAGAACGGTGCGGGCGCAGCCTGCGCCGCCACCTTGCGTGCGCGAAAACGGTCTTCCATGACGCTCCCCAGGCGTGTGATGTGGCGCGATTGTGCGGCGGCGCGTGCCCGCGCGCAATTGGATGTGGTGGTCGCACCGAAGTGGAAGAGCTCGGTTGCTGAGTTGGGGGGCGACGGGAGAGAGCGGGGAGGGCGGTCCCATGCTGATTGGCTAGTCGTGCGTGCGCTCCGTGTTGGGTTGTTGTCACTGTTGGGGGCGCGCGATATCTGCATGAGCATGGGCGTCGAATGCGCATGACGGTGACGCATGGGAGTGCTGTGTTTCGTCCAGTGAAGGCGTGCACCGATTGTTGCGGGATGCAGCGCGGGGATCAGCTTGCGCACCGCGTCGCTGGCGTGCGACTGCGCCAGGCGCATCTACGTCATGCGTCAACACGCTCGTCGGCATCACGTCGCGAAACAGGGCAGCCCTCATGCAGCAAGGCGCATCCCGTGCCTTGCGCCGGGTAAACTGCGCAGCCTCGCGCAAGGCACGGCCGGATGGCGTGGCACGGTGTTGCGCTGTTGATCGGTCATGTCACAAGGAGTGTCGTCTTGCTTCCAACCGCCACCGGCAACCCGCAGGTTCGTGTTCGGTCCATCGATGTGCTCTCGGACAACTGGTATGTCCTGCGCAAGGTCACCTTCGATTTCCAGCGCAAGGATGGCCGGTGGCAGACCTTGTCGCGGGAGGCCTACGATCGCGGAAATGGCGCCACCATTCTGCTGTACAGCCGCGCCAGGCAAACGGTGATGCTCACCCGCCAGTTCCGGCTGCCGACCCTGCTCAACGGCAACCCCGACGGCATGCTGATCGAAGCCTGCGCCGGCCTGCTGGATCAGGACGATCCCGAGGCCTGTATCCGCAAGGAAACCGAAGAGGAAACCGGCTACCGCATCGAGAACGTGCGTAAGGTCTTCGAGGCCTTCATGAGCCCGGGCTCGGTGACCGAACGTCTGTATTTCTTCGTCGGTGAATATATCGACGGCGACAAGGTGAGCGCCGGCGGCGGGGTCGAAGAAGACGGCGAAGAGATCGAGGTGCTGGAACTGTCGCTCGACGCTGCGCTGGCGATGATTGCTACCGGCGAGATCGCCGATGCCAAGACCATCATGTTGCTGCAGTACGCCAAGTTGCATGGTGTGCTTGATTAAGGTGCGGCCTGCCTCAGGCGCGTCATTAAGTGCCGCTAGCAAAACGACTGTGTGGCCGCCAGGCAGGGCCGTTCCCGCAATGTTTATGCCCGCCGGTGCCCTTAGGGCTCTCCGTGCCGCCCGCACTCACCGGGCGGTTGCTTGCTACGTTTTTCCGATCTAAGCCGGCATCGCGTGCTGAGCTTTTAAAGCCGGGTCCGTGTTAGCGGACGCGTTTCAAAACCTTGTCGCGATGTTCCGGCCAGTCGCCGCTGTGGCAGTTGTGCCCATCCTGGGCCAAGGAGTAGCTGGGTTTCTGGTCGCTCGCGGTAGGTTCTGTGTTGATCCGAAAGCCGTACAGATTTGGATTGAGCGAAAGATCGGACGCATCGTCGCGGGAGAGCATCAGACACTCGCTGCCGACGATGTCGAGCCACCAGGGACCGCGTTCGGTGACAACGACATTGCTGCGTTGGCTTTCGGGAGCGATGCACGTGGTCTTGAGCGTGTAGCGACGACTGCTTTTGTCTCCCTGTGCCGCTTCAAGCCAGAGTTCCGCGCGAACGGCCTGGCACGGCGCAGTGTCTGGATGCAGCTTGCCAACATAGTGCCCCGCAAGCAGGTGTTGCCTGCTCGGTGGCCACGCAGCGTGTGGATCTGCTTGCTGTGTTTGTGGCGCAGAGAACGCCGCGCCCGTGCTGGAAAGCAGGAGAAACGTCGCGATAGACGCTGCAGATCCATGCATCTTGTGGCTCCTTGTCGTGCGAATGCGGTGTGGCGCGTGCGCTTGCGCGCGGTGCGCTGCGGTTAAGGCCTCATCGCGCGCGAGCGCGCTCCTACTGGGTGCGTCGGTTGCGTTGCTGCACTCAGCGCTTCCCACCAAAAATACTGCCGAAAATACCGCGCACGATCTGTTGCCCGATCTTGTTACCCACCGTGCGCGAGGTCTGCTTGGCCATGGCTTCGAGCATGCCCTGGCGGCGCTTGGTGCCGAATACCGCGTCCTTGATCGCCTGGCCGAAGCCGCTGTCCTGCGCGTCGTCGTCTTCGCGCGTGCGCGCCGGTGGGGCGTTGGTCTGCTCGGCCACCTGTTCGACCCGCCGCGCCAGCAATTCGGCCGCCGATTCGCGATTGATCGCCGCGTCGTAGCGCGTGCCCACCGGGCTGGCGGCACGCACCTGCGCCCGCTCGTTGTCGGCAAGGGCGCCCATGCGGCAGCGCGGCGGCGCAATCAGGGTCTGCTGCACCGGTGCCGGCACGCCCTTGCCTTGCAGTGGAGACACCAGTGCCTCGCCGGTGCCCAGGCTGGAAATGGCGGTGGCCACGTCGAGCTTCGGGTTGGCGACAAACGTCTGCGCGGCGGTCTTGACCGCCTTCTGGTCGCGCGGCGTGTATGCACGCAATGCATGCTGCACGCGGTTGCCGAGCTGGCCGAGGATGTTGTCGGGGATATCGTCGGGGAACTGCGAGCAGAAATACACGCCCACGCCCTTGGAGCGGATCAGGCGCACCACCTGTTCGATGCGCTGCACCAGCGCAGGCGGCGCATCGTCGAACAGCAAGTGCGCCTCGTCGAACACGAACACCAGCTTGGGCTGCTCCAGGTCGCCCACTTCCGGCAGGCGCTCGAACAGTTCCGACAGCAGCCAGAGCAGGAAGGTGGAATACAGCCGCGGCTTAAGCACCAGCTGGTTGGCGGCCAGGATGCCGATCACCCCGCGGCCATCCGGTGCCACCCGCATCAGGTCGGCAAATTCCAGCGCGGGCTCGCCGAAGAACTGTTCGCCGCCATCCTGCGACAGCCGCAGCAAGGCGCGCTGGATCGCCGCCACCGACTGCGCCGACACCAGGCCATAGCTGGTCGAGAGCTCCTTGCGTTCTTTCACCACCAACGCCAGCAGCGCGCGCAGGTCGTCCAGGTCCAGCAACAGCAGGCCGCGGTCGTCGGCCAGCTTGAACACGATGTCCAGCACGCCGGACTGGGTGTCATTGAGCTCCAGAATGCGCGCCAGCAGGGTGGGGCCCATTTCGCTCACGGTCGTGCGCACCGGGTGGCCCAACTGCCCGTACAGGTCCCAGAACACCACCGGGTTGGCGGCGGGCGCGTAATCGCCGATGCCGATCTCCGTTGCGCGCTGCAGCACGCCGGGTGCGCCATCGCCGGCCACCGCCAGGCCGCCCACGTCGCCTTTGACATCGGCCAGGAACACCGGCACGCCCAGACGCGAGAAACCTTCGGCCAGGGTCATCAAGGTGACGGTCTTGCCGGTGCCGGTAGCCCCGGCCACCAGGCCGTGCCGGTTGCCGAAGCGGCCCTCCAGAACCACCGGAATACCGTCGGTAATGCCTTTGCCGAGCAGGAACGAGGCCATTGCGCAGATCCGGTAGGAAAGGCCGGATTCTATCCGTCAAACCTGGCCGGCATGGGGTACTCGCCCATTCGCCAATGGCGTTTGCCAGCGGTAGGCCCGGTGCGGGTGGCGGGCTGCCGGCTTGCGGTTGAAGCGGTAGCCAACCTAACGGTGCACTGACCCTGCCGGGCCGGCCGCCTTGCCCCGGTGTGACCCCGGCGGCTACCCTGCCTGCCTTTCCGCTGTACTGCCGACGATGCCGCTCGCTCATTTTGGTTTGCGCCCATGGCCTGTGTTGGCCGTGCTGGCGTTGTTGTCCCTCGCTCCTACCGCCCATGCCTTGTCCAAGCGCGATACCGAAAAGGTCGCCGCGCTGGATGCGCGCATGGCCGCCGCCGAGAAGCGCTACCGCGACGCCCTGGTGCTGGTGAACAACTCCGACCCCAAGGGCACCGCCGAAGGCGACGCCGCACTGGAGGACATGGAAGACGTCATCGATGCCTGCATCAAGCAGCGTGGCTGCCTGGTGGCCAATCAGCTGTCGACCTACAAGCGCTTGCTCAAGGCGCGCGCGGATGCGGAAGCGCCGGCGTCCGACGAGCCGGAAGACGACGACACCCTGCTGCAGGCCGACCCGGACCACATCGGCCCGCTGGCGACCGACGTCCCCGCTGCGGCCCGCACGGCCAGTCTGCTCAACGACCAGCAGCACGACTTCGACAAGATGGTGCAGTACAACCCGGCGGTGCAGGCCGGCATCCGTCGCTGGCTGACCGACATGCGTCCATCGCTGCTGACCAGCTATGAGAACTACGCCAACCTGCGTGCGGTGATGTGGCCGGAATGGCAGAAACGCGCGCTGCCGGAGGCGCTGCTGTTCGGCATCATGGCCAAGGAATCCAACGGCAAGGTGCACGCCAGTTCGCGTGCGGGCGCCGCAGGGCTGATGCAGTTCATGCCGGCCACCGGGCGCCGCTTCGGGCTGGGCCCGGACGGTACCGGTTTCGATACGCGCTTCGATGCGCGCAGTGCCGCCGAGGCCAGCGCCGCGTATCTCAACGAGCGCATGGTGGGGCTCAACCGCAGCATCGAACTGGCGCTTGCGGCCTACAACGGTGGCGAAGGGCGCGCGGCACGCGTCTTCGCCCAGTCCGGTGGCCGCGGGTTCTGGGAGCAGGACGTCTACAACCAGTTCCCGGCTGAAACCAAGGACTACGTGCCGATGGTGATCGCCGCGGCCTGGATCTTCCTGCACCCACGCCAGTACGGTGTGGACTTTCCCAAGCTCAATGCACAGTCGGCCACCATCAAGTTGGCCAAGTCGACCACCATTTACGAACTCACCATCTGCCTGGGCAGCATGGGCACGCGCGACGGCTATATGCGCGCGCTGCGCAATCTCAACCCGCGCTACGAGCCCGATGGCTGGATCCCGGCCGGGACCACCATCAACGCCACCAACCGCATCGCCAGCCTGTACACGCGTTATTGCGTGAGCGGCCCGCGCGCCGACCTGGCCCGCGCGTTGATCACCGCCGACCTCAATAGCGCGATCGTGCGCACCAGCGCGCCGGAGTACGTGCCCAGCGTGGCGGTGGGCGATGTGAGCCCGATGGCCGGCGTGCCGACCACGGTGGCCACCGGCCAGCCGGCGGTCGCCAAGCCCAAGGCCAAGCAGGTGCGCAGCTACACCGTTGCCAAGGGCGACACCCTGGGCCGGGTCGCGCAGAAATACCAGTGCGAGATCAAGGAGCTGGCCAAGGCCAACGGCCTGAAGGCGCCGTCGTACGCGCTCAAGCCGGGGCAATCGATCAAGCTGGCTGGTTGCGATCGCTGAGAGCCGCGGTTTGCTGACGCGGCTGATGGCGTAGGCATCGGCCAGCACGCGGTCGGCCGCGCGCTGCCGCGGATACCGGCGGGGACGCAGTCACTGTGTGGCGGGTGCGGGCGCTGCTGGAGCCGCATCCGCATCCTTGTCAGACGCGGGCGCGTCGTCCTGCCAGAAGGTCTGTGCCTTCGCCCACCAGCGTGTCCAGCGTGCGCGCCAGCCCTGACGTAACGCGTCTGGCCCCAGTTTGCTGGTCTGCTGCTCGGCAAAATGCATCAGATCCCTGGTGGCCGGCGCCGCGTTCTGTTCGATCGCCTGCCACATGAAGCGGGTGAGGATGCGGGCGATCACCCAGCTCGAGTCCAGGTCGCCACTCTCCGCTTCGATGCGGGTGATCAACGCCTGCAGTTCGGCGCGCACGTCCGGCGGCACATTCGGGTTTTCGCTCAGGCGTTTGAGCCGGCGCAGGCCGTCCAGCAACCGGTGCTCGGCAAAATCCTGGCCCACGCGCGCCAGCTCGCCCAGCCAGGGTGCACGCACCGCCAGGCCGATCGCATCCGCATGCAGCACCGCCGCGTCCCAGCGCTTGTCCTGGATGGCCGCGTAGGCCATCACCACGTGCAACATGAGCAAGGTGGTGAGGGTGTCGTCGGGATTGGCGTCGTGTTTCCACAGGCTGTCGCTGGAGCGCTGCGCAAGCTGCGGCCAGTGCTTGCGTTCGAACGCCACCGAGCGCAGTGCCGTGGCGATCAGCGCGCCCTGCGACCCGCAATCGCGCTCCAGCAGGTCCGCTTCGGCGATCGCGGGCAACAGTTTGTTGGCGGCCAGCGCGGTGTAGGACAGCATCGCGTGGAGCATGCAGATGTCGTCGGCAGTGAGTGGTTCCGGCGGCGTATCCAGCAGGCTACCGCCGCGCTGGTAGGCGGCAAAGGCGACCGGCAACCCATGCTCACTGAACTGCCGGTAGCCCCGGTATTGCAGGCCGGAACGCAGCGCATCCAGCTGCTGTTGCTCGCTCTGCTGGCCACAACCGGCCAGCACCGTGGCGAGGGCGACGGCCAGTGGCCATCGCAACATCCGTGTGGTCATGCAGGGTCCTAGGTGGGAAGTGTCCAGTGCGCCATGGCAGCGTACTGCGTTGGCGTAGCGGTGCCGCGATTGTCTGTCAGTGGAGCGGCGTGTGCGCGTTTGGCCAGGTTCCAAGACATCGCGTTGGAGCAACAGCGTCGCCAAACGAAGCGCTGAAACGCCTGGCGCGTTACGTCTGGCCCAGTCGCGTAGCAGTCTGCGGCACGTGCGCGTGTCAGAGAGCGGCGATGTCTGACGACAGCAGCACGATGACCGTAGGCCGCGCCGCGCGAGTGAAGTGTTTAAACGCCTGTCGCGCCGCTGCGCGTCAGGCCACCTGGCGTCGTGCCAGCGCCTGTCCCAGCCGCACCGACGATTCCGCAGCCAGCCCGCCTTCAAGCGCGGCAACGCCCGGCGGCAGCAAGACGATGACCGTCGATCCATAATTGAAGCGCGCCATCTCCGCAAAGCGCTCCAGCGTGATCCCCTTGCCGCGGTAATCCTTGCGCGTGATGCGGTCACCGTAGCGCGGGATCTCCACACCGCTCCAGACGGTTTCCACGCCGGACACCAGCAGCGCACCCACCATCACCGAGGCCATCGGGCCGAAGTCGGTATCGAAATGGCACACCAGGCGTTCGTTGCGGGCGAACAGCCGCGGCACGTTGCGCACTGCATCGGGGCCAACACTGAAAAGCCGGCCAGGCACGTGCACGGTTTCGCGCAAGGTGCCGCTCCACGGCATGTGCACGCGGTGATAGTCCTTCGGCGACAGATACACCGTGGCGAACAGGCCATTGTGGAATGGCACTGCGGCGGACTCATCGCCGAGCAGTTCCGCGGCCGTGAACGATTGGCCCTTGGCCTGAAAGATGCGCCCGTTCTCGATCGGCCCGAGTTGGCTGATGCGCCCGTCCGCCGGCATCAACAGTGCCTGCGGGTCGGCGTCGGGCACACGCGCGCCGGGCTTCAGCGCGCGGGTGAAAAACGCATTGAAGGTGGGGTAGGCGTGCGGATCCGGCTCCTGGGCTTCGCTCAGATCCACGCCAAACTTGCGCGTGACCGTGTCGATCAACCACTGCTTGGTCGCCGGCGTCTTGGAATACGCCAGGGCGCGCGCCAGCGAGGACAGCAGCCGATGCGGCAGCACGTAGGTCAGGGAAGTGACAAGACTCACGGAGCGGTTACCTTGGTCAGCTGTTGGAGGTCGGCGGCAATCGCCTTCGGGTCGAGCGGGGGACGGATCAGGCCAGCCAGCCGGCCCTGCGGATCGAGCACGGCGATGCCGGCCGAGTGATCCATGCTGTAGTCGTTGGGGTTCTGCGCGAAATTCTTGCCCGGCACTTTCTGGAACACGAACCCCAGCGCGGTGGCGAAGCGCTCCAGCGACGGCTCATCGGCCGTGGCCGCCAGCGTGTCCTTGTGGAAGGCGTGCGCGTATTCGCCCAGGCGTGCGGGCGGGTCGCGCTGCGGGTCCACCGACACGAACAGCACGCGTGGGCGCAGGCTCTCGGGAACGCTCTCCCACTGCCGCTGGGCCACCGCCAGATCGGTCAGTGTGGTGGGGCAGACATCCGGGCAAAAGGTGAAGCCCAGGAACACCAGCGTCCAATGGCCGTTCAATTCGCCGGGCACCAGCTGGGTGCCATCGGACTGGCGCAGGCTGAACTGCGGCAGCGGGCGCGGCTGTGGGTAGAAGGTGATGGTCTGGGTGGGCGGCCAGGGCGAGCGCGGGGTGCCGCCAAGGAACTTCTGGCCCAGCAACAGGCCTAGCCCGGCGGCCAGCGCCACCAGCAGCACGATGCCGGTATTGCGATTGAACATGGCGGTTTCCAGTGCAACGGACGCTCATGATACCGATCCGACCTCTATAATCGGGGGCCGAACACTTCTTAGTTGTTGCCATGACTGCCGCCGCGGCCGACGAACTGCACACCATCATCGACCTGATCCGCTACGGCACCAGCCGTTTCAACGAGGCCGGTCTCACCTTCGGCCACAGCTACGACAACGCGCTGGACGAAGCCACGCAGCTGGTTCTGCACAGCCTGCACCTGCCGCACGATCTGGGCCCGGCCTACGGCCAGGCACGCCTGCTGCGCGCAGAAAAAGAGCGCGTGCTGGCACTGTTCCAGCGCCGCGTCGACGAGCGCGTGCCGGCGGCATATCTCACCGGCGAGGCCTGGTTTGCCGGGCTGAGTTTCAAGAGCGATGCGCGCGCACTGGTGCCGCGTTCACCGATCGCCGAGCTGATCGAAGCTGGCTTCGAGCCCTGGCTGGGCGGCCGCGAAGTGACCCGCGCGCTGGACCTGTGCACCGGCTCCGGCTGCATCGCCATCGCGATGGGCCACTACAACCCGCATTGGGACGTGGACGGCGTGGACATCAGCGATGACGCGCTGGTGCTGGCCGCCGAGAACAAGACGCGCCTGCATGCCGACAATGTCAGCCTGCTCAAATCCGATCTGTTCACCGGCCTGGCCGGGCGGCAGTACGACCTGATCGTGACCAACCCGCCGTATGTCACCAACGACGAAACCGACGCGCTGCCGCAGGAATATTCCTATGAGCCGGAACTCGGCCTGCGTGCGGGCGACGATGGCCTGGACCTGGTGCTGAAGATCCTGCGCGATGCGCCGCAGCACCTCAGCGAAGACGGCCTGCTGATCTGTGAAGTGGGCGAGTCCGAGCAGCACCTGATCAAGCTGCTGCCGGAAGTGGATTTCGCCTGGGTCGAGTTCAAGGTCGGCCAGATGGGCATCTTCGCCGTCGAATGCCGCGAGCTGATCGCACACAGCGCACGCATCACCGAGCTGGCCAGTGCGCGCTGAGGCACGCACGCACCGGCCACATCTGAGCGATGTCGTGCTGCTGGTGCCGGTGTCCGTGCTCGGCATGTGCATTCCGTTCGGACTGCTCGATGTGGTGTTTCGGTTGTTCGACCCGATGTACGGCGGCCCGGCACTTCAGCGTTGGGCCAGTGCCGCTGCAGAAATCACCTTGGGGTCCATGGCATTTTTCGGGCTTGTCTGTGCCTGGGTCGTGACCACCAGCTCGGATGCCACATTGCGTACGCATCGGCGCCGCAGCTGGATCGTGGCGTTTGGCCTGCTGGTCGGGATGGGCGTGGCGGTGCATTTGCTGGCCAACTGGTTGCTCAGCGGCCATGCCCGGCTGGGCGTGTTCCTGCTCGTGGCAAGTGGTGTGCTGGCAGTGGCGCCGATGCTGGTCGCCGCACGTCACCTGCCGCGCATGCTGCACGCGCTGCAGCCTGCAGAGATGTTGAAAGGATGCCGTCATGGGCAGTAACAGTTTTGGCCGCTTGTTCACGGTCACCACTTTCGGCGAATCACATGGGCCGGCGATCGGCTGCATCATCGACGGTTGCCCTCCCGGCCTGGAGATCGCGCCGGAAGAGTTCACCCACGACCTGCAGCGGCGTGCCACCGGCAAGAGCCGGCATACCTCCGCGCGCCGCGAGGCCGACGAGATCGAAATCCTGTCCGGCGTCTACGAGGGCCGCACCACCGGCACGCCGATCGGGCTGCTGATCCGCAACACCGATCAGCGCAGCAAGGACTACACCAACATCGCCCAGCAGTTCCGCCCCGGGCATGCCGACTACACCTATTGGCAGAAATACGGCATCCGCGACCCGCGCGGCGGCGGGCGCTCGTCTGCACGCGAAACCACCATGCGCGTGGCCGCCGGCGTGATCGCCAAGAAGTGGCTCAAGCAGCGCTACGGCGTGCTGGTGCGCGGTTTCCTGTCGCAGCTGGGCGAGATCCGCCCGACCGGTTTCGATTGGGATGCGGTGGAGGACAACCCGTTCTTCTGGCCGCATGCGGCGCAGGTGCCGGAGCTGGAAATCTATATGGATGCGCTGCGCAAGTCCGGTGACTCGGTCGGTGCGCGCGTGGACGTGGTGGCCGGTGGCGTGCCGCCGGGCTGGGGCGAGCCGATCTACGGCAAGCTGGATTCCGAACTGGCCGCCGCGCTGATGAGCATCAATGCGGTCAAGGGCGTGGAGATTGGCGATGGCTTCGCCAGTGCCGCGCAGAAGGGCACCGAACACCGCGATCTGATCACCCCGGAAGGCTTCCTCAGCAATCACGCTGGCGGCGTTCTCGGCGGTATTTCCACCGGGCAGGCGGTCACCGCCTCGATGGTGCTCAAGCCGACCTCCAGCCTGCGGCTGCCCGGCGCCACCGTGGATGCCGACGGTGCCGTGGTGGATGTCATCACCACCGGGCGCCACGACCCGTGCGTGGGCATCCGTGCCACGCCGATCGCCGAGGCCATGATGGCGCTGGTGTTGATGGACCAGGCCTTGCGCCACCGCGCCCAATGCGGCGACGTGGGCGAGGTGGCGCCGCTGATTCCCGGTCAGGCCGATGTCTGAGACCGCGCGCCCCAAGGTCTGGGTCAGCCAGCCGTTGTTCGACGATGTGGTCGAACAGCTGGGCGCGCATTTCGAACTGGTCACCACCACGCAGGTCACGGCGTATTCGTCGGCCGACCTGGCCGCGCGGCTGGCCCCGCTGGATGGCGCGCTGGTCACGCTCAACGAGCGCATCGGCGCAGCGGAAATCGCCGCAGCACCGCAGCTGCGCGCCATCGCCAATGTCGGGGTGGGCTACAACAATCTCGACATCGATGCGCTGAGCGCGGCGGGCATCCTGGCCAGCAACACGCCGGATGTGTTGAGCGAAACCACCGCCGACCTGGGGTTTGCCCTGCTGATGGCCACCGCACGCCGCGTCACTGAGGCCGAACGCTGGCTGCGTGACGGGCAGTGGGGGCAGTGGTCGTTCAAGACCATGCTCGGCGCCGATATCCATGGCAGCACGCTGGGCATTCTGGGCATGGGCCGGATCGGGCAGGGCATCGCCCGGCGCGGCGCGCATGGCTTCGGCATGCGCGTGCTGTACCACAACCGCAGCCAGCTGCCGGCCGAGACCGAACAGGCGGTGGGTGCGCAGTATGTCGACCTCGATACCTTGCTGGCGCAGGCCGATCACCTGGTACTGGTGCTGCCCTACACCCAGGCCTCGCACCACATCATCGATGCCGCCGCGCTGGCGAAGATGCGGCCCACCGCCACGCTGGTGAACATCGCGCGCGGCGGGATCGTTGATGAGATCGCGCTGGCCGATGCGTTGGCCAATGGCCGCCTGGCCGGTGCCGGTCTCGATGTCTACGAGGGCGAGCCGCGGGTGCGCCCGGAGCTGCTGGCGCTGCACAACGTGGTGCTCACCCCACATATCGGCAGTGCCAGCCTGGCCACGCGCCGCGCCATGGTGCAGCTGGCGGTGGACAACCTGATCGCCGCGCTGGGCGTGGGCGCCAACGCCGGGCATCCGCCGAGCGCACTCAACGCCGATGCGGTGGCGGCTGCCAAACGCGGTGGCGCGATCGTGGGCGCAACCAAAATCGCTACGACCAAACGATAGGGAACCTCCGCGGCCAGCTTTGGAGGTTCCCCGAACCCAGCCCGCAGTGCTCCCTTTCTTTCCCCTTTCGATAAAGACATTCTCATGAGCAACGAAACCCGTCGTTTCAACGTCGCCGTCGTGGGCGCCACCGGCGCTGTCGGCGAAACCATGTTGAGCATCCTGGCCGAACGTCAGTTCCCGGTCGCCACCTTGTACGCACTGGCATCGGCGCGCTCGGCGGGCGGGCAGGTCGAGTTCAACGGCGGCAAGGTCGATGTGCTGGACCTGGCTGACTTCGACCCCACCGGCGTGGACATCGCGCTGTTTTCCGCAGGCGGCAGTGTCTCCAAGGAATATGGCCCCAAGTTCGCTGCGGCCGGTGCGGTGGTGATCGATAATTCCTCGGCGTTCCGCTACGACGACGATGTGCCGCTGGTGGTGTCCGAGGTCAACCCCGAAGCGCTGAAGCAGCGCCCGCGCGGGATCATTGCCAACCCCAATTGCTCGACCATGCAGATGCTGGTGGCGCTGGGCCCGATCCACCGCAAGTACGGCATCGAGCGCATCAACGTGGCGACCTATCAGTCGGTGTCCGGCGGCGGCCGTTCGGCGATGGAGGAACTGGGCAAGCAGACTAGCGAATTGCTGAGCTTCCAGCAGATCGACCCGCAGCGCTTCCCGGTGCAGATCGCTTTCAACCTGATTCCGCACATCGACGATTTCCAGGACAACGGCTACACCAAGGAAGAGATGAAGCTGGTCTGGGAGACCCGCAAGATCCTCGGTGACGAAAACATCCAGGTGAATCCCACCGCGGTGCGCGTGCCGGTGTTCTACGGGCATTCGGAAGCGGTGGCCATCGAGACCCGCGAAAAGATCACCGTGGCCGAAGCCCGCGCATTGCTGGCAGCCTCGCCGGGCGTGGAAGTGGTGGACGAGCACAAGGCCGGCGGCTACCCGACCCCGGTGACGCATGCCTCCGGCCAGGACGCGGTATTCGTTGGCCGCATCCGCGAGGATCTCTCGCACCCGCGCGGCCTGAATCTGTGGATCGTCTCCGACAATATCCGCAAGGGCGCCGCACTCAATGCCGTGCAGCTGGCCGAATTGGTCGCACAGGAAGGCTGAGCCTGCGCAGCAGCGTAGGAGTGCGCTCGCGCGCGATGAGGCTTCCCAGTAACGCCCCATCGCGCACAAGTGCGCTCCTACGTTCATTCGTGGGGATGCCGGACGCGAGCCTCGCCGTGACGTCTGCCACCGCGCCGTGCGCAGCAAGGCCTGAGCGCTCAGCGGCGTAGGAGCGCGCTTGCGCGCGATGGGTTTGCCCGGTAATGCCCCATCGCGCACAAGTGCGCTCCTACGCTTGTTTCGTGCCACGTGACGTCGACCAACGCCTTGGTCGTAACTATGCTTGGACAACGCGCCAGCGCAGCTGGCTTGCAACGCACCGCCGTTGCCACCCGCGTGCAAATTTGCATCTGCTCCTGCCAGCGTGTTCATGGCCACACAGGCGCGCCTGCACGCATGGCGCGTTGCGGCATTACGCCAGTGCACGCACTCTGCATGATGAAGCCGACTCTTTCGCTCATTCAGCGGCTATATTGATGCGCATGAAACATAGGGGCCGGGGCGCGATGCGCCCGATACAAGGGGTGGGCGCGCTGCTGCTGGCGTTATGCAGTGGTGCGGCCATGGCGTTGGGGTTGGGCGATATCCGGGTGCTGTCCAAGCCCGGGCAGCCGTTGGTGGCCGAGATCCCGGTCATCTCCAACGAGCCTGGCGAACTGGACAACGCGCGTGTGGCGCTGGCATCGCCAACCATCTTTGCGCGGGTCGGCCTGGAGCGGCCGCAAGGCCTGGTCAGCAACCTGCAGTTCCAGTTTGCGCAGGACGCCCGCGGCCGCGCGGTGATTCGCGTGACCAGCACGCAGGCGGTCGATCAGCCGGCCATCAACTTCCTGATCGAAGTGGAGTGGGGCCAGGGCCGCCTGGTGCGCGAGTATTCGGCGCTGGTCGATGCGCCCAATACCGCAGCGGCGATTGCCGAGCCGGGCATCGAGGCGCCACAAGCCGGTGCCAGCAACACCATTGCGCGCGAACCGGCCGCCGCTTCCGGCGCGCGACCAAGTCGCCAGGACAATGCAGTGGAAAGGCCGGCCACACGGCCTGCTGCCGCTGCGCCGGCGCCATCGGCCAGCACAGCGGGCGACCAGCTGCCGGCCGTGCGCCCGGGCCAGACCTTGTCGGAGATCGCTGCCGGGGTGGCGCGTTCCAGCGGGCATTCGCTGGACCAGACCATGCTGGCGTTGTTGCGCACCAATCCCGATGCCTTCATCAACGGCAACATCAACCGGCTCAAGCAGGGCGCGGTGTTGCGCACGCCGCAGCAGGACGCGCTGGCCGAAGTGGGCGCCGCCGAGGCCGCGGCGCTGGTGCGCGAACAGGCCACGCAGTGGCGGCAGGCGCGTGCGCCCATGCCGCAACCGGCCGAGGCGGGCACCACACCGGCCGCCAGCCCTGCGCCGGCGGCAGCCGCCGCTGCAGGCGCCGCTGGTGGCGCACGGCTAGAGATCGCCCCCGCAGTGGCGACGGATACCAACAAGGCCGGCACCACGTCCGGCACCAGTGGCGAAGGCGAGGGCGAGATGGCGGCCAACGAACAGTTGCAACAGGCCAAGGAAGACATCGCCACCCGCGATGCCGAGCTGCAGGAGCTGCGCACCCGCGTGGCCGACCTGGAAAAGCTCAAGCAGCAGCAACAGGCGTTGATCGCCATGAAGGACACCGACCTGGCCGCCGCCCAGCGGCGCCTGGCCGAAACCTCGGCGGCATCCGCGCAGGGCAGCGGATTCCCGCTGTGGTTGATCGGCGGGCTGGTGTTGATCGTGGCCGCAGTGGTGGCCTGGCTGGCCGCACGCCGCCGCAAGCCATCGCCGCTGCCGCCGTTGCCGCGCCGCAATTTCGATTTCATTCCGCCTGGCGCTGCAGCTGCTGCCGCCGAGCCGGATGCGGATGCCGCCGCCACCGCGCCCAGCGAGCGAGACGTGGTGCAGGAGACCGAGTTCGAGCAAATTGATCTGCACGAAGACGAACGCGCCGGTGGCGCGCAGCCGCCGCTGTCGGACGTGCTGCGGCGCGAACCGCAGCTGGCCGAGCCGGTGCCGCACGCAACTGCCCCGGTGGTGTCCAGTGACGATTGGCGCGCCTTGCGCGCGACGCCTGCCGCGCCGTCAAACGATCTGGCCGACGCCAGGCCTGCCCCGGCAGCGGAGCCGGCACGCGAACCCGCACCAGCGCCAATGACTGCCGCACACGCACCGCCTTCACCAGCCGCGCAGCAGGACAGCCTGGACTTCGACCCCGCCCCGCCGGTGCCGGTCGCCGATGCGCCGCATGCCGAGACGTTCAGTGCTGCTGCGCCGCGTGAATTCGCCTCGGCCGGCCGTGATCGTCTCGAGCTGGCGGTGGCTTACATGGACCTGGGCGACAAGGACACCGCACGCGGACTGTTGCTGGAAGTCGCCGCCACCGGCGATGCGGCCACCCGTGCCGAAGCGGCCGACCTGCTCGACCGTCTGGCATGAGCCCGGCCATGGACACGCTTGGCGCACGCGAGCGCCGCATTGATTACATCGAGTTCGCCTCCGCCGACCTGGAGGCCAGCCGCGCGTTCTTTGCGCAGGTGTTCGGCTGGCAGTTCCAGGCCTATGGTCCGGACTATCTGGCCTTCAACGATGGCCGGCTGGATGGCGGCTTCTATCGCGCAGCGGCGGCGCCGCCCGCCGACACCGGCCCATTGGTAGTGCTGTATGCCGATGACCTGGCCCCGGTGCTGGAGCAGGTGGCCGCCGCCGGCGGGCAGATCGTCAAGCCGGTCTTCGGCTTCCCCGGTGGCAGCCGGTTTCATTTTCGCGAGCCCGGCGGCACCACGCTGGCCGTGTGGTCCGAGCGCACCGTCTAGTCGGCTGCGCATGACCGGTACACCAAGAGGCAGACACTGATGCGTTACGCGCTGGGCGTGGAATATGACGGCAGCGAGTTCCAGGGCTGGCAGCAACTGGGCGAGCACGGCGGGCCAAGTGTGCAGGCAACCCTGCAGGCGGCATTGTCGTCGGTGGCCGATGCGCCGATCCAGGTGGTCTGTGCCGGCCGCACCGATGCCGGCGTGCATGGCGAATGCCAGGTGGTGCATTTCGACAGCGATGCCCGCCGCGAACCGCGCGGCTGGATGCTGGGCACCACCGCGCGGCTGCCGCCCTCGGTGGCGGTGCGCTGGTGCGTGCCGGCAGCCGAGGACTTCCATGCGCGGTTTTCCGCGCGGGCGCGGCGTTATCGCTATCGCCTGCTCAACCGGCAGATCCGCCCGGCGCTGTACCGGCAGACCCTGAGCTGGGAGCGCCGGCCGCTGGATGCGCAGGCCATGCACACCGCCGCGCAGGCATTGCTGGGCGAGAACGACTTCGGCGCATTTCGCAGCGTGCAATGCCAGGCCCTGCATGCGCGGCGCAATCTGCAGGCCATCACCGTGCAGCGGCTGGGCGAGGTGGTGGAGGTGCAGGTGCAGGCCAATGCATTCCTTCATCACATGGTGCGGAATATTGTTGGCTCGCTGATTTTGGTCGGGACCGGTGAACAGCCGATCGACTGGATCGCGACATTGCTCGCCGGACGCGACCGCACTGTGGCCGGCCCGACGGCACCGCCGCAAGGCCTGGTGTTCATCGGGCCGCTGTATCCCGCAGAGTGGCATCTGCCCGCCGAGGTGACCCAATGAATCGATCGCTGTACCGCACCCGCATCAAGTTCTGTGGCATGACCCGCGCCGGCGACATCCGGCTCGCCGGCGAGCTGGGTGTGGACGCGGTGGGTTTCATCTTCGCCCATGGCAGCCCGCGCCGCGTGGCCCCGGCCGAAGCGCGCGCCATGCGCCAGGCCACCGCGCCGATGGTCGATGTGGTGGCGTTGTTCCGCAACAACTCCAAGGAAGAAGTCCGCGAAGTGGTGCGTACCGTGCGTCCCACCTTGCTGCAGTTCCATGGCGAAGAAGACGACGCCTTCTGCCGCAGCTTCAATCTGCCGTATCTCAAGGCGGTGCCGATGGGCGCTTCCGGCGTGAACGGCGAAGACGCCAACGCGCGGACGCTGCAGTTGGCCTATCCCAATACGGCCGGCTTTCTGTTTGACAGCCATGCGCCGGGCGAGGGCGGCGGGACCGGCAAGACCTTCGACTGGTCGCGCCTGCCCACCGGCCTGCATCGCCCGTTCCTGCTGGCTGGCGGCATCACCGCCGACAACGTCTTCGACGCGATCGTGGCGACCCTGCCGTGGGGCGTGGACGTGTCCAGCGGCGTGGAGCTTGCGCCGGGCATCAAGGACGGCCACAAGATGCGCAAGTTCGTCGAAGAAGTGCGCCGCGCTGACTGTCACGAGATGTCGTAACGGTGGTGTCTTAAGCGCGCTGCAGTGTGCTGCGGTATGAGCCCCGATGATGGTGGTGCCGCGCTGATGCCGACGTTCGCCAGATCAGATGCAGGCGTTGGCGAGGTGACCTGCACAGGCGCGTCGCGCAATAAACCCGGAGCGTCATCAGACGCTTCGGGCAGCTGAGAACTCTCCAGGCTCCGGTTCCCGGGGCCTTTTTCGTGCGTGGTAGCGCGAAGATGCCGCTGCTCGATGTAGCGCCTCGCCCGTGATTAGGGCTGATCCGCCGCAAGCTCGCCACGCAACCAGCCGGCAAGCTGTGCGATCCGCGGATCGGGGTTGCGCCGCGCCGCGCACAGGCCCCAGCGGCCTCGGGTCGGGGTAAAGCCCCACGGCGCCACCAGCCGCCCGGCCGCTAAGTCAGCGGCGACCAGCGATTGCGGCGCGATCGCCACGCCCAGTCCGGCCGCAGCGGCTTCCAGCAGATACATCAGGTGCTCGAACTCAGTGCCGAAGCGCAAGCTGTCGGCCGGGATGCCATGCGCCTGCGCCCAGTCCGGCCAGGCTTGCGGGCGTGAACGCGTATGCAGCAGCGGGTGCGCCAGCAGTGCGTCCGGCGGCTGCCCGGCCAGCTGGGTCGCCAGCGGGCTTTGCGGGCTGAGCACCGGCCCGATCCACTCCACGCCCAGCTCGTGCACCTGCCAGTCGCCCGGCCAGGGCGGGGTGTCGAGCAGTAGCGCAGCGTCCAGGCCGTCTAGGTCCGGCCCGGGCGGTTGCTCGTTCGCCGACAGATGCACGCGCAGATCGGGCAGATCGCGCTGCAGCCGGCCCAGCCGAGGAATCACCCAGCGCGCCAGCAGGCTGCCGGAGCAGCCCAGCACCAACGGCGCCTCGTTGCGCGGGCTGGCCAGGTCCGCCCAGGTGTCGGCGATCAACGCAAAGCCCTCGCTGGTGGCATCGCGCAGGCGCGTGCCGGCGGCGGTCAGCACCAGCCCGCGGCCCTGTCGGGTGAACAGGGCGGTGCCCAACAGCTGTTCCAGAGAACGCACATGCCGGCTGATGGCACCGTGGGTCACGTGCAGGGCGTCGGCAGCGCGGCTGACACTTTGCAGGCGCGCCGCGGCCTCAAAGGCACGCAAGGCGGCAAGCGGGGGCAGGGAAGCAGGCATATGTGAGTACAGGTCACAGGTTACGGCGATCTTATCGATTTATCCGTCGCGCCGCCTGCGTTAGAGTGCGCCTTTCCCGTATTTCCGCAGTGTTGCGGAGGAATAGCTCCCATGTCGGCCCAGCCCATCAGTGACTTTCATGCGTATCCGGATGCCGCCGGCCATTTCGGCAAGTTTGGCGGCCGTTTCGTCGCGGAAACCTTGATCGCGCCCCTGCAGGAACTGTCTGCCGCCTACGATCTGGCGCGCCAGGATCCGGCCTTCATTGCCGAGTACGACAAGGATCTCAAGCATTACGTCGGCCGCCCCAGCCCGATCTACCACGCCGAGCGGCTGAGCCGCGAAGTGGGCGGGGCGCAGATCCTGCTCAAGCGCGAAGACCTGAACCACACCGGCGCGCACAAGATCAACAACACCATCGGCCAGGCGCTGCTGGCCAGCCGCATGGGCAAGACCCGCATCATCGCCGAGACCGGCGCCGGCCAGCATGGCGTGGCCAGTGCCACCGTCGCGGCGCGGCTAGGCCTGGAATGCGTGGTCTACATGGGCGCCACCGATATCGAGCGGCAGAAGATCAACGTCTACCGCATGCAGTTGCTCGGTGCGAAGGTCATCCCGGTCACCTCGGGCTCGGCCACGCTCAAGGACGCGCTGAATGAAGCGATGCGCGACTGGGTCAGCAACGTGCAGGACACCTTCTACATCATTGGCACCGTCGCCGGCCCGGATCCGTATCCGCGCATGGTGCGCGATTTCAACGCCATCGTCGGCCGCGAAGCGCGTGCGCAGATGCTGGAAGACTACGGCCGCCTGCCGGATGCGATCAGCGCCTGCGTGGGCGGCGGCAGCAACGCCATCGGCCTGTTCCACGCGTTCTTGAACGACCCCGGCGTCAAGATCTACGGCGCCGAAGCGGCGGGTGATGGCATTGCCAGCGGCCGCCACGCGGCATCGATCGCCGCCGGTCGCCCCGGCGTGCTGCACGGCAATCGCACGTATGTGATCTGCGATGACGATGGCCAGATCATCGAGACCCATTCTGTCTCGGCGGGCCTGGACTACCCCGGCGTGGGACCGGAGCATGCCTTCCTCTCCGACAGCGGCCGTGCCGTGTACCAGGGCATCACCGACGACGAAGCGCTGGCCGCGTTCCACTTGCTGGCGCATACCGAAGGCATCCTGGCCGCGCTGGAATCCAGTCATGCGGTCGCGCAGTCGATCAAGCTTGCGCGCGAAATGCCCAAGGACGCGCTGGTGCTGTGCAACCTGTCCGGCCGTGGCGACAAGGACGTGCACACCATCGCCGCACGCGAAGGCATGGTGCTGTGATCGCAGCGCACGCGCGCAACCTCGGCGGTGGCATGGCGCTGCTGTGCCTGTCTGCACTCGCAGCCGCCGCAGCATCGGCGCCCGCGCTGGATCGTAGCGGCGCGGTGCGGGTTGGCCAGCGCTTCGCCGAGCTGGCGCCGCGCGCCGCCTGGAAGCCGATGAATGCCGGCCCGATCGGACAGTGCGACTACGTGGAAGCAGGGCTGCTGCCCACGGGCGTGGCAATGATGGTCGAGGACGGGCGCGTTGTCCGCTTCGACGTCACCGATGCCGGGGTCGTGGGCCCCTTCGGCATTCGCATCGGCGACAGCGAGGCCAGTGTGCGTGCACGCCTGCCCGCGGGCTACAGCGTCGAGCCGCATCACTATGGCGGTGACGACGGCAAGGATCTTTATCTGACATGGCATGACCCCGCGCGTGGGCTCGCCGTTCGCTACGAAACTGGAGAAGGCAGCGTGACATCGATGTACTGGGGAAGCTGGGACGCCGTGCAACTGGTGGAGGGATGCGCATGAGCCGCGCACCCGACCGTATCGCTGCGTGCTTCGACGCGCTGCGCCACTCCGGCCGCAAGGCGCTGATTCCCTTCATCACCGCCGGCGACCCGTCGCTGGAAGCCACCGTGCCGGTGATGCATGCGCTGGTGCGCGCCGGGGCGAACATCATCGAGCTCGGCGTGCCGTTCTCCGACCCGATGGCCGATGGCCCCACCATCCAGCGCAGCTCTGAGCGTGCGCTGGGCCGCGGTGCCGGACTGGCCTATGTGATCGAAGCCGTGCAGGAATTCCGGCGCGAGGACGCTACCACCCCGGTGGTGCTGATGGGCTACCTCAACCCGATCGAAATCCACGGCACCAGGCGCTTTGCCGAAACCGCGGTGGCCGCCGGCATCGATGGCGTGCTGCTGGTCGACCTGCCGCCCGAGGAGGCCGACGACACCCGCGCCATTTTCAGCGAGGTTGGTCTGGCGCTGATCGCCTTGGCGTCGCCCACCACTGGCGAGGCTCGGCTGGACATGCTGTGCAGCACTGCGCAGGGCTATTTGTATTACGTCAGCTTCTCTGGCGTGACTGGCGCGGCCGACCGGCTGGACACGCACGCCGCCAGCGACCGCCTGCGCCAGCTGCGCGCCCGTGCCGGCGCACCGGTGGTGGCCGGCTTCGGCATCAAGGACGCCGCCAGTGCTGCCGCGATGGCGGTGGATGCGGATGGCGTGGTCGTCGGCAGTGCGCTGGTGGCGGCCCTGGCCGACGCATCGGACGTACGCAGTGCGCGTGAACGGGCCGAAGACTTCCTGCAGCCGCTGCGGCAGGCGCTGGACGCCGGCTAAGGCGCCGCTGCCGGGCGCCTGCCGGTGGAATATGTAGGTGCCCAACGGCGGCGATCATGCCGGCAATACGTTCCCGCATGATCGCCTGGCGTTTTGGCCCAGGCCGCTCGGCGCCACCCCGCGCGGCCGCCCACTGCACCGCCATGGGGCGCTGGGATAGACTGTCGCCCCTCTGCGGCCTGCACGGCCGCCTTGCATGGATTGTCATACACGCATGAGCTGGCTCAGCAAATTGATGCCCTCCGGCATCCGCACCGAGAACACCCCCGCCAAGAAGCGCAGCGTCCCCGAGGGCCTGTGGGAGAAGTGCAGCAACTGCGGCAGCGCGCTGTACGGCCCGGAGCTTGAGGAGAACCTGGAGGTGTGTCCGAAGTGTGACCACCACATGGCGATCCGCGCCCGCGCCCGTCTGGCCGCGCTGTTCGACGTGGACAGCCCGACCACCGAAATCGCGGCCCAACTGGGCCCGGTGGACGTGCTCAAGTTCAAGGATCAGAAGAAGTACGGCGAGCGCATCAAGGCCAGCCAGAAAAGCAGTGGCGAATACGACGCCCTGATCGCCATGCGCGGCATGCTCAAGGGCAACCCGCTGGTGGCCGCCGCGTTCGATTTCGCCTTCATGGGCGGCTCGATGGGCTCGGTGGTCGGCGAGCGCTTTGCGCGTGCGGCCGAAGTGGCGCTGGAAGTGGGCTGCCCGTTCGTGTGCTTCTCCGCAAGTGGCGGCGCGCGCATGCAGGAAGGCCTGTTCTCGCTGATGCAGATGGCCAAGACCTCCGCGGCGCTCGGTCGCTTGCGCGAAGCCGGCCTGCCGTATATCTCGGTGCTGACCCATCCCACCACCGGTGGCGTGTCGGCCTCGTTCGCGATGCTGGGCGATATCAACATCGCCGAACCGCATGCGCTGATCGGTTTTGCCGGCCCGCGCGTGATCGAGCAGACCGTGCGCGAGACGCTGCCCGAAGGTTTCCAGCGCTCGGAGTTCCTGCTCGATCACGGCGCCATCGACCAGATCTGCGACCGCCGCGACATGCGCGACCGCATCGCCGAGCTGACCACCATGATGATGCGTCAGCCGCATCCGCAGGACGCAGACGCCGCATGAGCAGTCGCAAGTATTTCGGCACCGACGGCATCCGCGGTCGGGTCGGGCAGGGCGTGATCTCAGCCGATTTCGTGTTGCGCCTGGGCAATGCGCTTGGGCGTGTGCTCACCGCTGGGCGCAGCAAGCGCCCGTTGGTGCTGATTGGCAAGGACACCCGCATTTCCGGCTACATGTTTGAAGCAGCGCTGGAAGCCGGCCTGGTGGCCGCTGGTGCCGACGTGCAGCTGATCGGGCCGATGCCGACTCCGGCCATTGCGTTTTTGACCAGCACCTTGCGCGCAAACGCCGGCGTGGTGATCAGCGCATCGCACAACCCGCATTACGACAACGGCATCAAGTTCTTTTCCGCCGAGGGCGAGAAGCTTGATGACGCCACCGAAGCGGCGATCGAAGCGGCCCTGGATGCGCCATTCCACACCGTGGAATCCGAGCGCCTGGGCAAGGCGATCCGTACCCGCGATGCGATCGGCCGCTACATCGAATTCTGCAAGGCCAGCGTCCCGCGTGGCTTCACCCTGCATGGGTTGAAGATGGTGCTCGACTGCGCGCACGGCGCCACGTACCACATCGCGCCGATGCTGTTCCGCGAGCTCGGCGCCGAGGTGGTGGTGATCGGTGCGGCGCCGGACGGGCTCAATATCAACGACGGTGTCGGCTCCACGCATATCGACAATCTCGCCGCCAAGGTGCGCGAGACCGGCGCGCAGTTGGGCATCGCCTTCGATGGCGACGGCGACCGCGTGCTGATGGCCGACGACCAGGGCAACCCGGTCGATGGCGACGATCTGCTGTACGTGCTCGCGCGCTCGTGGCAGGCCAGCGGCCGGCTCACCGGCACGGTGGTCGGCACCTTGATGACCAATTACGGGCTGGAGAAAGCCCTGGCGGCGTTGCAGATCCCGTTCCAGCGCGCCAAGGTCGGCGACCGCTACGTGCACCAGGCCCTGGTCGAGGGCAGTGGCACGCTGGGCGGCGAAACCTCCGGCCATCTGTTGTGTCTGGACCGGGCCACCACCGGTGATGGCATCGTCAGCGCCTTGCAGGTGCTCGAAGCGCTGGGACGCGACGGGCACAGCCTGCGTGAGGCGCTGAGCAGCCTGAGCAAGGTGCCTCAACAGACCGTCAACGTGCGTCTGGGCGGCGGTGCAGCCAAGGCCATTGTGGAAGCCGCCAGCGTGCAGCAGGCGCTGCAGCAAGCGCAGGCGGCGGTGCAGGGGCGTGGCCGCGCCTTCCTGCGCCCGTCCGGCACCGAGCCGGTGGTACGCGTGACTGTGGAGGCCGACGAAGCGGGGTTGATGCAGGACACGCTCGATCGCCTCGCCGGAGCGGTGCGTGACGCGGCGTGAGTCGCTCATCATTGGCATCTGCGTGGTCTTCGCCAAGGCCGCGACGTTTTATGTGCTGTATCGCCTGCTGTCCTGAGCGGCAGGTCTTCTTTCATTCTTGAGCAAGACATCTGTATGAGCGCGCGCATCCCCACGCTGGACATCACCCGTTTCGACAGCGACCGCGAGGCGTTTGTCGCCGAGCTCGGTGCCGCCTATCGGCAATGGGGCTTTGCCGGCATCCGCAATCACGGCATTGCGCAGTCGGACATCGATGCCGCCTACGAGGTGTTCAAGGCATTTTTCGCGCTGCCCGACGAGGTCAAGCGCAGCTATCACGTGCCCGGCAGTGGTGGCGCGCGCGGCTATACGGCGTTCGGCGTTGAGACCGCCAAGGACTCCAAGCATTTCGATTTGAAGGAGTTCTGGCACATCGGCCGCGAGATCCCGGACGATTCGCCGTACCGCGCGGTGATGGCGCCCAATCTGTGGCCGACCGAAGTGCCGGGCTTCCGCGAACGTGGCTACCACCTGTATCAGCAGTTGGATAAGCTGGGCTCGCGCGTGTTGTCGGCGCTGGCGCTGCACATCGGCCTGCCGCAGGACTACTTCGCCGACAAGACCGATCACGGCAATTCGATCCTGCGCCCGATCCATTACCCGCCGATCACCAGCGACGACATCCCGAATGTGCGCGCCGGCGCGCACGGCGACATCAATTTCATCACCTTGCTGGTGGGCGCCAGTGCCGCCGGCCTGGAAGTGCGTTCCAACGAAGGCGAGTGGGTGCCGTTCACTGCGGACGCCGACACCATCGTGGTCAATATCGGCGACATGCTGCAGCGCCTGACCAACCATGTGTATCCGTCCACCATCCACCGCGTGGTCAATCCGCCGGGCGAGGAGGCGCGCAAGCCGCGCTATTCGGTGCCATTCTTCCTGCATCCGAACCCGGATTTCGTGATCGACGTGTTGCCGTCCTGCATCAGCGCCGACAATCCCAGCCGCTATCCTGAACCGATCACCGCACACGGGTTTTTGGAAGAGCGCCTGCGCGAGATCAAGCTGAAGTAAGCCGAACGGACCCAAGCGCGGCGTATGGCCGCGCTCGCAACATGGCGGATGACGCTCGCCACAGTTTGCTTGATGAACGTTCGCTCGCGTCCGGTTAAAGCTTGCGTTCACCTCTGCCGATATCCCAGTCTGGCCGCTAGCGCGACGTCGGATTTGCCTGGCGCCCGCTGCAGGACTGCGATGAGGTGCGGGCGCATGTGGACGCGAAAAGTAATCAACGTTGTTGGAACATCGGCGCTGGCGTTGACCGGGTGCCTTGCGGGTGTGGCCTTGGCAACACCGGTGACGGTGATTGTCCAGGACGCCGCTGGCGTGCTGGTTGATGCAGTGGTGAGCCTGGAAACCGCACGTCCGGTGCCGGCGACCGGCACCTCGAAAACGGTGTCGATGGATCAGGTGAATTCGCAGTTCGTTCCCGCGGTGCTCGCGGTACGCACGGGTAGCCTGGTGCGCTTCCCAAACAATGATCAAATCCGGCATCAGGTGTATTCGTTTTCGCCTGCCAAGAAGTTCGAGTTGCCGCTGTTCCAGGGCACCACGGCTGCGCCGGTACGCTTCGATCAGGCCGGGCTGGTGACGGTGGGCTGCAACATCCATGACTGGATGCTGGGGTATATCGTGGTGCTGGACACCCCGTATTTCGGCAAGAGCGGCAGCGATGGCCGTGTCCAGATCGATGCGCCCGCGGGCAGCTACACCCTGCGCGTCTGGCATCCGCGCATCAAGGGCGCTGCGCTGTCCGAGCCACTGGTGCTGAGCCGCGATGCGCTGCAGCGCCGTGTCACCGTGCAGACCACCGGCACAGCGCCAGCGGTGGCGCCGCCGGATGATCGCGTGCGCGCGCTGCAGGACAAGTTCCGTCGCGCCGCCGACCCGAAAAAGCCGTCTCCATGAAGGCGATGCGACTGCATACGCGCATCGCCGCGCTGCTGGTGCTGGTGGTGCTCGGCACCCAGGCGTTGACCTTCATTGCCGTGCAGGTGGCCACCGAGCGCAGCGTCAAGGCGCAACTCGGTGAAGAGCTGCTGATTGGCGAGCGAGTATGGCAACGCATCAACCAGCGCCGCGATGAACAACTGCTGCAATCGGCCTCGGTGCTGGCGGACGATTTCGGCTTCCGCGCAGCCGTTGCCAGCGGCGATGTGCCCACGATGCAGTCGGCGTTGCGCAACCACGCCGCGCGCATGGATGCGCAGACGGCGGTGCTGCTGTCGCCTGAAGGCGATTTTCTGACCGGGCTAGCGGATCTGCCGCAGGCCGAACAGCTGCGTGCCGTGCAGGCCTTGCTGCAACAGGCCCAGCACGACGGGCGTGCGGTCGGTGTGGTGGCCTTGGATCAACGCATCGTGCGTCTGGCGGTGGTGCAGGTACTGGCGCCGAGCCGGGTGGGCTGGATTGCGATCGGCAACGAATCCGGCGACAGCCTTGCGCAGGATTTCCGCAGCACCACGGGTCTGGATGCCACCTTTTTCATCGACAGTGCGCCGCCGCGCGTGCTGGCGTCCACGCTGGAACCAGCCGAACGCACGGAATTCGCCCAGCAATTGCGCACCACCGAACACGCGCAGGGCGCTGCAATCCCGCTGACCTTGGCGGACTCGCGTTACCTGGTGAAGTTGCAGTCCATCCAGGGCGATACCCGCGTGCGGGTTGCCTTGCAGGCCTCGTTGGACCGCGCGGTGGCGCCGTACCGCACACTCAAATTACGGATTTTGCTGCTGGCTGGCCTGGCCACCGCCGCCGCACTGGGCGTATCGATTTTTCTCGCGCGCAGCGTCAGTAAGCCGGTGGCGCTGCTGGTGCAGGCAGCACGCCGCATCCAGCGCGGTGATTACCACACCACCGTGCAACTGCCGCCCGGGCGCGAATTGGCGGAGCTGGCCGACAGCTTCGGGCGCATGCAGCAGCAGATCGCCACGCGCGAGCAGCACATCCTGCACCAGGCACGCCACGACGCACTCACTGGCTTGCCCAACCGCATCTGGCTGCTGGAGCAGCTGCAGCAGGTGGTGGATCAGACCGTGGCCTCGGGCGGCACCGCAGCGGTGCTGATCCTGGACCTGGAGCGCTTCAAGGAACTCAACGACAGCCTGGGCCACGACTTCGCAGATCAGGTCTTGGTCGAAGCCGGGCGCAGGCTTGCCGAGGTGGTGCAGGCGCCCAATATCGTCGGGCGCCTTGGCAGCGACGAATTCATGGTGGTGGTGGCGCATGCCGACCCGGCCACCGTGCAGGAAGAAGCCCAACGCCTGCTGCTGCAGTTGCGCAGCCCGCTGGCGTTGCCGCAGGCGCGCATCCAGCTCGAAGCCAGCATCGGCATTGCATTGATTCCCGAACATGGCGCCGACCCGGACACGCTGCTGCGTCGCGCCGACATCGCGCGTGGCCAGGTCGGCGACACTGCCAGTGGCGCCAGCGTGTACCGGCTTGGCCAGGACGAGCAGCATCTGCGCCGGCTGCGTCTCACCGGCGATCTGCGCCAGGCCATCGGTGGCAACGAGCTGACCTTGCGTTTCCAGCCCAAGATCAGCCTGCGTACCGATCAGGTGGAGCAGGTCGAGGTACTCGTGCGCTGGCATCACCCGGTGCTGGGGCCGATCGGTCCGGACGAATTCATTCCGTTGGCCGAGCATTCCGGCGTCATCCATCCGCTCACCCGCTTCGTGCTTGACGAGGCGTTGCACTGCCAATCGCAATGGCGAGCGCAAGGGCTTGAACTGGGCATGGCGATCAACCTGTCGGCCCTGGATCTGTCCGACCCCGGCCTGCCGGACTTCGTGCGCGGCTGCCTGCAGCGGCATGCGGTGCCGGCCACCTCGGTCACGCTGGAACTGACCGAAAGCGCATTGATGCGCGATGTCGAATTTGCGCTGCATATGTTGCATCAACTCCGCAATGTGGGCGTGCGGCTATCGGTCGACGACTTCGGCACCGGCTATTCCTCGCTGGCCCAGCTCAAGCGCATGCCGGTGAACGAATTGAAGATCGACAAGAGCTTTGTCATGCAGCTGGCCGAAGGCACCGACGATGCCTTCATCGTGCGCAGCACGATCGATCTGGGGCACAACCTCGGCCTGAGCGTGATTGCCGAGGGCGTGGAAAACGACACTGCGCTGGCGCTGCTGCGCGGCTACGGCTGCGACATGGTGCAGGGCTATCTGTATTCGCCGCCACTGGAAGAAAAGCCGCTGCTGGCATGGTGCATGCGCCAGCTCGGTCGCTCGCCCGCGGCGCAGGCGGGAGGTCAACGATGAAGCGTTCTCCACGCACGGCAGTCGCTGCGACGCTACTCGCCGCAATGGCCCTGAGCCCACTGCTGTGCATGGCGGGCGAGGGCCGGTTGCTGGCCACCGGCGGCGTCTCGATGCTCGAAGGCAGCAGTGGCGGTGGCATCGTGCCCTGGGCCACGTTGTCGGGGTACGGCACGCGTGATGAACTCGGCATCGTGGCGTTCGCCACCCACGTCGATAGCGGCGATTACCGTCTGGATGTGCAGGGCGCCGCATTGACCGTTGGCAATCGGCTCGAGCTTTCGGTGTCGCGCCAGCGTCTGGACCTGGGCACCTTGCAGGACCGGCTGGGGTTGCCGTGGAATGCGCTTGGCCAGGATGTATTCGGCGCGAAAGTGCGACTGCATGGTGACCTGGTCTACGGGCGCGCGCCGCAGCTGAGTCTGGGTGTGCAGTACAAGCGGCTGCGCGACGGCACCTTGCCGCTGGCGATCGGTGCACGCGACGACCACGGCACCGATGTCTATCTCAGCGCCACGCGGCTATTGCTGCAAGGCGTTGGCGGCTACCAGTTGCTGCTCAACGGTACCGTGCGCGCTACCCGTGCCAATCAAACCGGGTTGCTGGGCTTCGGCGGCGACCGTCGCAACAGCTATCGGCTGGTCGGTGAAGTCAGCGCTGGCGTGGTGCTGAGCCCGTCGTGGGTGGTGGGGCTGGAATATCGCGACAAGCCGAACAATCTCGGTTTCGCCCGCGAGCAAGCCTGGGCCGACGGCTTCGTCGCCTGGTTCCCGACCAAGCACGTGTCGCTGACCGCCGCCTGGGCCGATCTGGGCGAGGTTGCCACCTTGAAGCGTCAGCGCGGACCGTATCTTTCCCTGCAGGTGGCGTTGTGATGACCCGATGGCTGCGCTATTCGCTGCTGTGCGTGCTGATGTTGAGCGGCTGTGCCACCACGCAACCGCGGCAGACGCTGTACGAAGAATTGGGCGGTCAGCCCGGCATCGAGGCCCTGGTGGAAACCATGCTTTCGCGCATCGCCGACGACCCGCGCATCGTCGAGCACTTTGCACGCGTCAATATCGTCATGCTCAACGAGCGGCTGGTGCAGAAGTTCTGCCATGTCGCCGATGGCCCGTGCCCGGACACTGCCAAGTCCATGGCACAGGCGCACCAGCATATGGCCATCCGCGAGGGCGACTTCAATGCCCTGGTCGAAGATCTCAACTGGGCAATGGATCAGCGCAACATTCCGCGCCGAACCCAGAATCGCCTGCTCACACGGCTGGCCGCGATGCATGGCGAAATCGTCAATCACTGACACTAACGCTGCGCACGTTGCAGTACGCAGAGCATGTGTTCAACCAGGGGCGTGATAGGTCTGTCCGCATCCGCTTGCAGCAGGCGCCATGCGCACGGACGCCTCACTCCAAAGGACGCACCCGGTGCGAGCCACGTGCCATCAGCCGCAGCAGCAGCGCGTGCGGCAACACGTGCAGCGCAAGGTTCACCAGGTGGTAGCGCCACCCCGGTATCGCCAGCACCTGCCCGCGTTCCAGCGCGGCGATGCCGTACGCCGCCACGGCATCGGCCTGCAGCCACGCCCAGCCGGGCAGGGTGGACATCGCCGCGCGGGTGCCGGTGACATCGTGGAATTCCGACCAGGCAAAGCCCGGGCAGAGCGCGCACACCTTCACCGCGCAATCGGCGTTCTCCAGCGCCAGCGATTCGCTGAAGCGCAGCATGAAACTCTTGGCGGCCGCATACAGCGTCTGGCCATCGGCGCTGGGCGTCAGTGCGGCGAACGAGGCGACGTTGAGGATCCGGCCCTGGCCACTGGCGCGGATCATCGGCAACAGCCGCCAGGTCAGTTCGCACACCGCCGTCACCATCACCTGCAGAAACCGCGCATGCGTCTGCCAGTCGTTCTGCAGATACCGCCCTGGCACGCCGTAGCCGGCGTTGTTGACCAGGGTGCCCACGGTCCAGCCTTGGCGCTGGATTTCGGCGACCAGCCGGGCAGGGGCGGCCGGGTCGCCCAGATCCTCCGGCAGGATTTCCACCCGCACCTGCGCGCCCAATTCCGCCGCCAGCGCCTCCAGCCGGTCCACCCGCCGCGCCGTCAGGATCAGTGGCATCCCGCGCGCTGCGTAGGCACGGGCAATCTCGCGACCGATCCCGCTGGAAGCGCCGGTGATCAGGGCGAAGACAGGCGAAACGGACATGGCAGGTTCCTGGTTGGGGCGAAATGGGACACGCATCGGACACAAGTCTGCCGGGTACCGACAGGCCATGGGCTATTCTCACGCCTGTCTTCAACTCAGGAACCTGCACCTGATGCGTCGAAAGATCGTTGCTGGAAATTGGAAGCTGCATGGCACGCGTGCCTTCGCCACCGAACTGGTGGCGCAGGTGGCCGCGCACATGCCCCTGGCGGGTGTCGATGTCGTCATCCTGCCGCCCTTGCCGTATCTCGGTGATCTGATCGAGGACTTCGAGGCCCACCACCTGGCATTCGGTGCACAGGACGTCAGTAGCAACGAGAAGGGCGCCTACACCGGTGAAGTGTCCGCCTCGATGCTGGTGGATGTCGGTGCCGAATACGGCCTGGTCGGGCATTCGGAGCGCCGTCAGTATCACCAGGAAAGCAGCGAGCTGGTCGCGCGCAAGTTTGCCGCCGCCATGCATGCCGGGCTGATCCCGGTGCTGTGCGTTGGCGAATCGCTGGAACAGCGCGAGGCAGGTCAGACTGAGGCAATCCTACGTGCCCAGTTGGAGCCGGTCCTGAGCCTGGTTGGCAGCACCGGATTCGCCCGCGCCGTAGTGGCCTACGAGCCGATCTGGGCCATCGGGACCGGGCGCACCGCCACGCCGGACCAGGCCCAGGCCGTGCACGCCTTCATTCGTGGCGAAGTCGCGAAGGCGGATGCTAGAATTGCCGATTCACTGCCCATCCTGTACGGGGGGAGTGTCAAGCCCGACAACGCCAGCGAGCTGTTTTCCCAGCCCGACGTCGACGGTGGGCTGGTCGGCGGCGCATCACTGGTTGCCGAAGACTTCCTGGCCATCGCGCGTGCGGCGGCCGCTTGTTAACCCATTAAGTTTTGTCCGGGGACGGATTTCGAAATGCTGATGTTGATCCTCAATGTGGTCTACGTGCTGGTCGCGCTGGCGATGATTGCGCTGATCCTGATGCAGCGTGGCGCCGGTGCGGCGGCGGGCTCGGGCTTCGGCGCGGGCGCGTCGGGCACGGTGTTCGGCTCGCAGGGTGCGTCGAACTTCCTGTCCAAGTCGACCAAGTGGCTGGCGGTGGTGTTCTTCAGCATCAGCCTGTTCATGGCCTGGTACGCCACCCATGGCGCCCGTCCCACCGACCAGAACCTGGGCGTGATGTCGCAGTCGGCCACGCCGGCTCCGGCCGCCGCGGGTGAGTTGACCCAGCCGTTGCCGCAGGCGCCTGCCGCTGGCGCAGTGCCCACCGCTCCCTCGCAGCCGTTGCCTGCTGCGGCCGAGCCGGCCACTGCACCTGCCGCAACACCTGTGCAGTCCGCACCGACGCAGCCGGCGCCTGCCGCACGCGAAGAAAAGACGCCGGAACCAGCACAAAAAGACTGAAGGCGGTTACAATACGCTGCGCACTGGGATGCCCAGCGGCGCAACGTATGCCCAGGTGGCGGAATTGGTAGACGCACTACCTTGAGGTGGTAGCGACTTAGGTCGTAGGGGTTCGAGTCCCCTCTTGGGCACCATTGTTTGGCTGCAGTTCCTGCGCATCGCGGCAATGCCGGCGCGGGGTCTGCCTATACCCCATGCCGGCACGCGGCGCGTGCGGGCAGAGGCAAGAGAGAATCGCTGTGCTGGCCGAATATTTGCCGAGTCTGCTGTTTCTGGTTGTCGCCACTGGCATCGGCATCGTGCTGATGTTGATTGGTCGGTTCCTCGCTCCGCGCAGCCCGGACGCGCGCAAGCTTTCGCCGTACGAGTGTGGCTTCGAGGCATTCGAAGACGCGCGCATGAAGTTCGATGTGCGCTACTACCTCATCGCGATCCAGTTCATCGTGTTCGATCTGGAAATCATCTTCATCGTGCCGTGGACACAGGTGTTCATGGAGATCGGCGCACGCTCGCTGGTCACCATGGGCCTGTTCGTCGGCATGTTGTTCCTCGGTTTTATCTACGTGTGGAAGAAGGGAGCGCTGGAATGGGAGTGATTCAGACCCTGGATCGTCTGATGACCAACCCGATGCCGGAAGGCCGGGTCGAAGACATCCTGCGCCCGGAAGGCGAAAACCCGTTGCTCGAAAAGGGCTACGTGACCACCAGCGTCGATGCACTGTTGAACTGGGCGCGTACCGGTTCGATGTGGCCGATGACCTTTGGTCTGGCCTGCTGTGCAGTCGAGATGATGCACGCCGGTGCGGCGCGCCTGGACCTGGACCGCTACGGCGTGGTGTTCCGCCCGTCGCCGCGCCAGTCCGACGTGATGATCGTCGCCGGCACTCTGGTCAACAAGATGGCGCCGGCATTGCGCAAGGTCTACGACCAGATGCCCGACCCGAAGTGGGTCATCTCGATGGGCAGCTGCGCCAACGGCGGCGGCTACTATCACTATTCGTATTCGGTGGTGCGCGGTTGCGATCGCATCGTGCCGGTGGACATCTATGTCCCGGGCTGCCCGCCGACCGCCGAGGCGCTGGTCTACGGCATCTTGCAGCTGCAGAAGAAAATCTGGCGCACCCAGACAATCGCACGCTGACACCCGTCTTCTCCTACCGAGAGCAGCCAAGCCCCCATGGCAGAGCAAGCATCTTCCTTCACTGACCGACTAGCGGCGCGTTTCGCCGGTGCGCAGATCTCCGTGGTCCAGCCGCGCGGCGAAGTGACGCTGGAAGTCGCTGCGGCACAGTGGCACGCCACCTGTCTTGCCTTGCGCGACGAGCTCGGTTTCGAGCAGCTCAGCGACCTGTGTGGCGTCGATTATCTCGGCTACGGCAGCGACGAGTGGGACACCGCCGACGTGTCGTCCCAGGGTTTCAGCCGTGGTGTCGAGGGCAAGGCGCTGGGTCGCTTTGCCTGGGGCGAATTCCCCAGTCAAGAAAGTTCCAACGGTGCCCAACCGCAGCAGCTGCCGACGCAGCGCTTCGCGGTGGTGGCCCAGCTGATTTCCTACCAGCACAACCAGCGTTTGCGCGTGCGGTGCTATGCACCCGACGAGCAGGTGCCGGTGGTGGCGTCGTTGACCGACATCTGGCCCGGTGTGAACTGGTTCGAGCGCGAAGCGTTCGATCTGTTCGGCATCGTGTTCGATGGCCATCCGGACCTGCGCCGCATCCTGACCGACTACGGATTTGTCGGCCATCCGTTCCGCAAGGACTTCCCGCTGATCGGCAACGTCGAAGTGCGTTACGACGACGAGCGCAAGCGCGTGGTGTACGAGCCGGTGACCTCGGTGGAGCCGCGTGTCGGCGTGCCACGCGTGATCCGCGACGACGCGCGTTATGAGACTGCCGCTGGTGAAGTGGGCAAGTCGGAGACTGCCAAGTGAGTGAATACCGCCAGGCAACCGATGCCTTCGCGAGCAATCCTGTGGAAAGCAAGCAGGAAATCCGCAATTACACGATGAACTTCGGCCCGCAGCATCCTGCGGCGCACGGCGTATTGCGCCTGATCCTGGAAATGGACGGCGAAACCGTGGTGCGTGCCGACCCGCATATCGGCCTGCTGCACCGTGGCACCGAGAAGCTGGCCGAGTCCAAACCGTTCAACCAGTCGGTTCCGTACATGGACCGCCTGGATTACGTGTCGATGATGTGCAACGAGCACGCCTACGTGCGTGCCATCGAATCCCTGATGGGGATCGAAGCGCCGGAGCGCGCGCAGTACATCCGCACCATGTTCGACGAGATCACCCGCATCAAGAACCACCTGATGTGGGTGGGTTCCAACGCGCTTGACCTCGGCGCGATGGCGGTGATGCTGTACGCCTTCCGCGAGCGCGAAGAATTGATGGACGTCTACGAGGCAGTCAGTGGCGCGCGCATGCACGCCGCCTATTACCGTCCGGGCGGCGTCTACCGTGATCTGCCTGACCGCATGCCCAAGTACAAGGAATCGCGTTGGCACAAGGGCGGGGCGCTGACCAAGCTCAACGCCGCGCGCGAAGGCTCGATGCTGGACTTCCTCGAGAACTTCACCGACACGTTCCCCTCCCGTGTGGACGAATACGAAACGTTGCTTACCGAGAATCGCATCTGGAAGCAGCGCACCGTGGACGTTGGCATCATCAGCCCGGATCTGGCGCGCGCCTGGGGCATGACCGGTCCGATGCTGCGTGGTTCGGGCATCGAATGGGATCTGCGCAAGAAGCAGCCGTACGCCAAGTACGACGCGGTGGACTTCGACGTGCCGGTCGGCACCAACGGCGACTGCTACGACCGTTACCTGGTGCGCGTGGCCGAGATGCGCGAGTCCAACCGCATCATCAAGCAGTGCGTGAAGTGGCTGAAGGCCAATCCTGGCCCGGTCATGGTCACCAATTTCAAGGTCGCTCCGCCAAGCCGCGAAGGCATGAAGGACGATATGGAAGCGCTGATCCATCACTTCAAGCTGTTCAGCGAAGGCTACTGCGTTCCCGCCGGCGAGACTTATTGCGCCGTTGAAGCCCCCAAGGGCGAGTTCGGCTGCTACTTGATGTCCGATGGCGCCAACAAGCCGTTCCGCGTGCATCTGCGCGCACCGGGCTTTGCGCATCTGTCCTCGATGGACGCGGTGGTGCGCGGGTATTTGCTGGCCGACGTCGTGGCGATGATCGGTACTTACGATTTGGTTTTCGGTGAGGTTGACCGATGAAGGCGACGGGTAATTTCGAAGCGGCGCGCGACGTCGATCCGCAGGTAGTGCTGAGCGACAAGACGCGCGCGCACATCGATCATTGGCTGAGCAAGTTCCCGCCCGACCGCAAGCGTTCGGCCGTGTTGCAGGGTCTGCATGCCGCGCAGGAACAGAACCAGGGTTGGTTGACCGACGAGCTGATCGTGGGCGTGGCCAAGTATCTGGAGCTGCCGCCGGTGTGGGCCTACGAAGTGGCCAGCTTCTACTCGATGTTCGAGACCGAGAAGGTCGGCCGCCACAACGTGGCGTTCTGCACCAACATCAGCTGCTGGCTCAACGGCGCCGAGGATCTGCTGGCGCACGCGGAAAAGAAGCTGGGCTGCAAGTTGGGTCAGTCGACCGCCGATGGGCGCGTCTACCTCAAGCGCGAAGAAGAATGTCTGGCGGCCTGCTCTGCAGCGCCGATGATGGTCATCAACGGCCATTACCACGAGCACCTGACGAAAGAAAAGGTCGACGCGCTGCTGGACGGGCTGGAGTAAGGCATGGCACATCATCACGCACCCTCAGGCCCGGTCGGTCCGGCGCCGCTGCCGCATCAGGTCGTCTACACGACCCTGCACTACGACACCCCGTGGTCGTACGAAAGCTATCTGAAGACCGGTGGCTACGCCGCGCTGCGCAAGATCCTCGAAGAGAAGATCCCGCCGGCCGACGTCATCGAAATGGTGAAGGCATCCAACCTGCGCGGCCGCGGTGGCGCGGGCTTCCCGACCGGTCTGAAGTGGTCCTTCATGCCCAAGGGCACCATGCAGAAGTACATCCTGTGCAACTCGGACGAATCCGAGCCGGGGACCTGCAAGGACCGCGACATCCTGCGTTACAACCCGCATTCGGTGGTGGAGGGCATGGCAATCGCCTGCTACGCCACCGGCTCGACCGTGGGCTACAACTATCTGCGTGGTGAGTTCCACCACGAGCCGTTCGAAAATTTCGAGCTGGCACTGGCTGATGCCTATGCCAACGGCTGGCTGGGCAAGAACATTCTCGGCAGCGGCGTGGATATCGATATCTACGGTGCGCTGGGCGCTGGCGCGTACATCTGCGGCGAAGAAACCGCGCTGATGGAATCGCTGGAAGGCAAGAAGGGCCAGCCGCGCTACAAGCCGCCGTTCCCGGCGAACTTCGGCCTGTACGGCAAGCCCACCACCATCAACAACACCGAGACCTACGCGTCGGTGCCGGCGATCATTCGCAACGGCCCGGAGTGGTTCCTGGGGTTGAGCAAGACCAAGAACGGCGGCCCGAAGATCTTCTCGGTGTCTGGCTGCGTGCAGAAGGGCGGCAATTTCGAAGTGCCGCTCGGCACCACCTTCGACGAACTGCTGGAAATGGCCGGTGGCCTGCGTCCGGGCCGCAAGCTCAAGGGCGTGGTGCCTGGCGGCGTGTCGATGCCGGTGCTGAAGGCCGACCAGGTCGCTGGCCTGCAGATGGATTACGACACCCTGCGCGCGCTCGGCACCGGTCTGGGATCGGGCGCGATCGTGGTGCTGGATGACAGCGTGTGCTGCGTGCGGTTTGCCTGCCGCATCTCGCAGTTCTTCCACAAGGAATCCTGCGGCCAGTGCACCCCGTGCCGCGAAGGCACCGGCTGGATGCACCGCGTGCTGGAGCGCATCGTCGCCGGCAAGGCCACGATGGAAGACCTCCACCAGCTGCGCACCGTGGCCGGCCAGATCGAAGGTCACACCATCTGCGCGTTCGGCGAAGCGGCGGCATGGCCGATTCAGGGCTTCCTGCGCCAGTTCTGGGACGAGTTCGAGTACTACATCGTCAACGGTCGTTCGATCGTCGACACGCATGTCGGAGTGGCCGCATGAGCGCCCAACCAGTGAACCCGAACGTGCCACCGGACCATGTCACCGTCGAGATCGACGGCCAGTCGCTGGTGGTGCCGAAGGGCTCGATGATCATCCAGGCCGCCGACAAGGCCGGCATCCCGATCCCGCGCTTCTGTTACCACGAGAAGCTGCCGATCGCGGCCAACTGCCGCATGTGCCTGGTCGACGTTGAAAAGTCGCCCAAGCCGTCGCCTGCCTGCGCCACGCCGGTGATGGACGGCATGAAGGTCACCACGCGCAGCGAAAAAGCGCTGAAGTACCAGCGCAGCGTGATGGAATTCCTGCTGATCAACCACCCGCTGGACTGCCCGATCTGCGATCAGGGCGGCGAGTGCGAATTGCAGGACGTCTCGCTTGGCTACGGCCGTTCGGTGAGCCGCTTCAATGAGCGCAAGCGGGTGGTGCCGGACGAAGACATCGGCCCGCTGGTGGCGACCGAGATGACCCGCTGCATCCAGTGCACGCGCTGCGTGCGCTTCACCGCTGATATCGCCGGAACCTACGAGTTGGGCGGCATGTATCGCGGTGAGAACCTGCAGATCGGCACCTACGACGGCAAGCCGCTGACCACTGAAATTTCCGGCAACGTCATCGACGTTTGCCCGGTGGGCGCGCTGACCAACAAAGTGTTCCAGTTCCGTGCGCGTCCGTGGGAACTGATGGCACGCGAGTCGCTCGGCTATCACGATGCGATGGGCTCCAACCTGTTCCTGCACGTGCGTCGCGGCGAAGTGCTGCGCACCGTGCCGCGCGAGAACGAGGCCGTCAACGAGTGCTGGCTGTCCGATCGTGACCGTTATTCGCATCAGGGTCTGTATGCCGAAGACCGTGCGGTGAAGCCGCTCAAGAAGGTCAATGGTGAATGGACTGAAGTGAGCTGGGCCGAAGGCCTGGCCGCTGCGACGCAGATCCTGCGCGACAACGCCGGTGATCAGCTCGGCGTGCTCGTGCACCCGGCCACCTCGAACGAAGAAGGCGCCTTGCTGGCGCGTCTGGCTGAGGGCCTGGGCAGCGGCAACCTGGATCACCGCCTGCTCAACCGCGATTTCTCCGACGCCGCTGTTGCCGAAGCCTTTGCCACGCCGCTGGCCGAGATCGAAGAGGCCGATGTCGTGGTGCTGTTCGGCACCAACGTGCGCCATGAGCTGCCGCTGCTGCATGCCCGCCTGCGCAAGGCGAGCATCCAGAACCGCACCCAGATCCATTCGGTCAATCCGGTCGATTTCGATTTCGCCTTCACCCAGGCCAGCCGGACGGTGGTCTCGCCATCGCAGCTGGCTGGTGCGCTGGACGACGCCACGCTGCGTGATGCGGTCAAGGGCGCAAGCCGCGCCGTGATCGTGGTCGGCGCATTGGCAGAAAATCATCCGCAGGCGGCCACGCTGCGTGCAGCGGCACGTGCCTTTGCTGCGGCAACCGGTGCGTCGCTGTGCCGGATCCCGCAGGGCGCCAATGCGCTCGGCCTGGTCTCGCAGGGTGTGTTGCCGACTGCGCGGACAGTCGCCGGCATGTTTGCCGAGCCGCGTCAGGCGTATGTGGTGTACGGCATCGAACCCGGTCTGGATTTTGCCGATGCGGCCGCTGCGCGCAGCGCGCTGGCCGGCGCGAAAGTCGTGGCTTTCAGCCAGTTCGCCTGTGCATCCACACGCGACGTGGCCGATGTGATTTTGCCGATCGGCGCCTTGCCGGAAATCGATGCGTCGCTGACCAATCTCGATGGCCGCGTGCAGACCGCACGTGCTGCGGGTCGGTTGCCGGTCGAGGCGCGTGAGGGCTGGCGCGTGCTGCGCGCACTGGGTGGTGAGCTGGGTCTGGCTGGGTTCGAGTTCATCGACCTGGTGGGTCTGCGCGCCGGCATGCAGCAGCGCAGCGTGACTGCAGCGACGTCGGCGCAGCCGGCTGCTGCGAGCGAAGGTCTGGAAGTTGCCGCAACTGCCGCGATCTACCGCACCGATGCGGTGGTACGCCGCGCTGCCGCACTGCAGTCGCACCCGCTCAACATCGCCCCGTGTGTGGCGATGCATCCGGAGCAGGCCGCGCAGCTGCAGGTCGCTGCCGGGCAAGTCGTCAAGGTTGGCACCGACGCGGGCAGGGCAGCCTTGCCGGTGGTGCTGGACAAGCGTGTCGCACCGGGCACGGTGTGGATCGAATCCGGCCATGGCGCAACCGCGCCGTTGGGTGCCGGTCGGGTAACGGTGGTGGCTGCATGAACGAGTTGCTGTTGAACGTGGTCGACCCCCTGCACCAGTGGTTCCTCGGACTGGGCGATGGCGGCGTGTTGCTGTGGACTGTGCTGAAGATCCTGCTGATCGCCGTGCCGGTGATCGTGACGGTCGCCTTCTACGTGGTCTGGGAGCGCAAGCTGATCGGCTGGATGCACGTGCGCCACGGGCCGATGTACGTGGGCATGGGCATTTTCCAGGCCTTCGCCGACGTCTTCAAATTGCTGTTCAAGGAAATCCTGCAGCCCAGCAGCTCGCACAAGGCGATGTTCATCATCGCGCCGCTGCTCACCCTGGCGCCGGCGTTTGCGGCCTGGTCGGTGGTGCCGTTCGATGCGAAGCTGGTGTTGTCCAATGCCAACGTAGGTCTGCTGTATTTGCTGGCGATGACCTCGCTGGGCGTCTACGGCATCATCCTGGCTGGCTGGGCGTCCAACTCCAAGTATGCGTTCCTGGGTGCGATGCGCTCAGCCGCGCAGGTGGTCAGCTACGAAATTGCGATGGGCTTTGCACTGGTCGGCGTGATGATCGCCTCGGGCAGCGTCAACCTCAGCCAGATCGTGTTTGCGCAGGCGGGTAGCTCAGGCTTCTTCGACTGGTTCCTGATTCCGCTGTTCCCGTTGTTCATCGTGTACTGGGTCTCGGGCGTCGCCGAAACCAACCGCGCGCCGTTCGACGTGGTGGAAGGCGAATCTGAAATCGTCGCCGGTCACATGGTGGAGTACTCGGGCGGCGCGTTCGCGCTGTTCTTCCTGGCCGAATACGCCAACATGATCCTGGTCAGCTTCCTGATCTCGATCTTCTTCCTCGGTGGCTGGCTGAGCCCGATCCAGGGCTGGGTCGCGGCAGATATCTCGCCGTGGGTCAATTGGCTGTGGACCGGTGGCTGGCCGTGGCTGCTGATGAAGGTGTTCTTCTTTGCGAGTGCTTACATCTGGTTCCGCGCAAGCTTCCCGCGTTACCGCTACGACCAGATCATGCGTCTGGGCTGGAAGGTGTTCATTCCGCTCACGATCGTGTGGATCGCGGTGACGGCATTGATGGTGTTCTACGGCGTGATCCAGAAGGGCGTGTAATTGATGAACAAGATCACCCATTACTTCAAGAGCCTGCTGCTGCTCGAACTGCTCGGAGGGCTGTGGCTGACGTTGAAATACACGTTCAAGCCCAAGTACACCGTGCTGTATCCGATGGAGAAGTTCCCGCAGTCGCCGCGCTTCCGTGGTTTGCACGCGCTGCGTCGCTACCCCAATGGCGAAGAGCGCTGCATTGCCTGCAAGCTGTGCGAAGCGGTTTGCCCGGCACTAGCGATCACCATCGACTCGGCCAAGCGCGAGGACGGCACCCGTCGCACCACGCGCTACGACATCGACCTGTTCAAGTGCATCTTCTGCGGCTTCTGCGAAGAAAGCTGCCCGGTGGACTCGATCGTCGAAACGCACATCCTCGAGTACCACTTCGAGAAGCGTGGCGAGAATATTGTCAACAAGCCGCAGCTGCTGGCGATCGGAGACCGGCTTGAAGCCGAGATCGCCGAGCGTCGCGCTGCCGATGCCGCCTTCCGTTGAGGTCATGATGGACTGGGTCACTATTGCTTTCTACGCCTTCTCCGCCGTCGCGGTCGTCTCCGCCGGTGCGGTGATCAGCGTGCGCAACCCGGTGTATGCCGTGTTGTGCCTGATCCTCACCTTCTTCTCGATGGCCTGCATCTGGCTGCTGGTGGGCGCCGAGTTCCTGGGCGTAACCCTGGTGCTGGTCTACGTCGGCGCGGTGATGGTGCTGTTCCTGTTCGTGGTGATGATGCTGGACATCGACACTAGCCGGTTGCGCGAAGGCTGGGTCAAGTACATGCCGGTCGGCGTCATTGTGGCGGTTGCCATGCTGGCCCAGATGGTCACGCTGATCGGGGTCAAGGGACGCTTGGCAACCCCGTTCCCGGTCGACAACGCTGCCGCGCAAGCCGCCGATACGTCCAACCTGACCTGGCTGGCAAAGAGCCTGTACACCGAGTTCCTGCTGCCGTTCGAGTTCGCCGCGGTGATCCTGACTGTTGCCGTGGTGGCGGCGGTGATGCTGACCTTGCGCAAGCGCACCGGCATCAAGATGCAGAACGCAAGCGAGCAGTCGCGGGTGCGGTCCACCGACCGTCTGCGCATGGTCAAAATGGCGGTTGAAAAGCCGGTACAGGTTGCGCCGACCCTGGATGCGACCGACGGACAGGAGGCGAAGTCTTGATTACCTTGGGCCACCTGCTGGGCTTGGGCGCGGTGCTGTTCTGCATCTCGCTGGCCGGCATCTTCCTCAATCGCAAGAACGTCATCGTGCTGTTGATGTCGATCGAGCTGATGCTGTTGTCGGTCAACGTCAACTTCATCGCTTTCTCGCGCGAGCTCGGCGATACCGCAGGTCAGTTGTTCGTGTTCTTCATCCTGACCGTTGCCGCCGCGGAGGCCGCCATCGGCCTTGCGATCCTGGTGACACTGTTCCGTACGCGCCGCACGATCAATGTGGCCGAAGTCGATACGTTGAAGGGCTGACCTGTAGATGGAAATCACTCTCTCCAAGAGTCTGCTGATCGCAGTGGTGCTTGCACCGCTGGTCGGCAGCATCATCGCCGGCCTCTTCGGTCGCCAGGTAGGGCGCAAGGGCGCGCAGTACGTCACCATCCTCGGTGTGGCGGTCAGCTGCGTGTTGTCCTGCCTGACGCTGTACCAATTGGTGGAGCAGGGCGCCAGCCCGTTCAACCAGAATCTGTACACCTTCTTCGACGTCGGTAACTACTCGGCGCATGTCGGCTTCATGGTCGACCGCCTGACCGCGATGATGATGGTGGTGGTGACCTTCGTGTCACTGCTGGTGCACATCTACACCATCGGCTACATGGAAGAAGATCCGGGTTACCAACGCTTCTTCAGCTACATCTCGTTGTTCACCTTCTCCATGCTGACGCTGGTGATGAGCAACAACTTCCTGCAGCTGTTCTTCGGTTGGGAAGCGGTGGGCCTGGTGTCCTACCTGTTGATCGGCTTCTGGTTCAAGCGCCCGACCGCAGTGTTCGCCAACATGAAGGCGTTCCTGGTCAATCGCGTGGGCGACTTCGGTTTCATCCTCGGTATTGCCGGGGTGCTGCTGTGGTTCGGCTCGCTCGACTACTCCACCGTGTTTGCCAACGCGACCACCATGGCTGGTGCCAAGGTGCAGCTGTTCGCCGGCCACGAGTGGAGCGTGATGACGCTGATCTGCATCTGCCTGTTCATTGGTGCGATGGGCAAGTCGGCGCAGGTGCCGCTGCATGTGTGGCTGCCGGACTCCATGGAAGGCCCGACCCCGATTTCGGCACTGATCCATGCCGCGACGATGGTGACCGCGGGCATCTTCATGGTGGCGCGCATGTCGCCGCTGTTCGAGCTGTCCGAAACCGCGCTGAACTTCATCCTGTTCATCGGTGCGACTACGGCCTTCTTCACCGGCCTGATCGGCATCGTGCAGAACGACATCAAGCGCGTGGTGGCGTATTCCACGCTGTCGCAGCTGGGCTACATGACCGTCGCGCTAGGCGTCTCTGCCTATTCGGCCGCCGTGTTCCACCTGATGACGCATGCCTTCTTCAAGGCGCTGCTGTTCCTTGCGGCCGGCTCGGTGATCATCGGCATGCACCACGAGCAGGACATGCGCAAGATGGGCGGGCTGCGCAAGTACATGAAGGTGACCTACTGGACCAGCGTGATCGGTACCCTGGCGCTGGTCGGTACGCCGTTCTTCTCGGGTTTCTACTCCAAGGACACCATCATCGAGGCGGCCGCGCACCACGCGCATGAGTCGCACAGCTGGATCGCCACCTACGGCTACTGGGCAGTGCTCGGCGGCGTGCTCGTCACCAGCTTCTACAGCTTCCGCCTGCTGTTTCTGACCTTCCACGGCAAGGAACGCTTCCGCGATGCGCATGCACATGACGTGCACGCCCATCACGACAGCGCCCATACCGATGCCGAGGCGCAGGTGCATGCGTACGACAGCCACGGTCATGATGCACACGATGCGCATGGGCACGACGATCATGGTCATGGCCACCATGGTGCCCACGAGCCGCATGAGTCCAAGTGGGTGGTCACGCTGCCGCTCATCTTGCTGGCGATTCCGTCGGTGGCGATCGGCTTCTTCACCATTGGCCCGATGCTGTTCGGTACCGACTGGCAGGGCCACCACGCGGCGCATGCGATGAAGGGGCAGGCCGTGTCGTTCTTCACCGGCATCGTCGACTTCTACGACCCGGCACGCGATACCGTCGGCGCACTGGCCGAAGAGTTCCATGGTCCGGTGGCGTTCGCGCTGCACGGCATGATGGCGGCACCGTTCTTCCTGACCGTCGCCGGCCTGCTGCTGGCCGCGCTGTTCTATCTCTGGAAGCCAGAGCTGGCCACCAAGTCACGCAAGGCGTTTGCGCCGATCGTGTGGCTGCTCGAAAACAAGTACGGCTTTGACAAGCTGTGGATCAATGGCTTCGCCGGTGGTGGCGTGGTCCTTGGAAAGGCTTCCCGCGCAATCGACACCCACGTGGTGGATGGCGTGGCGGTCAATGGTTCTGCCCGACTGATCGACCTGGCTGCACATCTGCTGCGTCGCACGCAATCCGGTTTCCTCTATCACTACGCCTTCGCAATGATCATCGGTTTGATCGCCTTGTTGGCGGTACTGATGCATTTCTGGCGTTGACCTGTACGGAATAAGAAAACGTGTCGAACTGGCCTTTACTGTCTCTCCTGATCTGGCTGCCGATTATCGGTGGCGCCCTGATCCTCGCATTGCGCAACGCCGAGACCGCCCGCTGGGCGTCTCTTGCGGTGGCCGTGGCGACCTTCGTGCTGAGTCTGCCGCTGCTCGGGTATGACACGGCGAACGATGCCATGCAGTTCATCGAGCAACATGCCTGGATCCCGGCCTACAACATCGGCTACAACCTGGGCGTGGACGGCATTGCGGTCGCGTTGATCGTGTTGACCACGCTGGTGACCGTGCTTGCGTTGATCGGCGCCTGGCGCTCGATCGACAAGCGCGTCAACCAGTACGTCGCGGCCTTCCTGATCCTGGAAGGCGTCACGGTCGGCATCTTTGCGGCCACTGACGCGATGCTGTTCTACGTGTTCTTCGAAGCCATGCTGATCCCGATGTTCCTGATCATCGGTGTCTGGGGCGGCCCGCGTCGCATCTACGCGGCCATGAAGTTCTTCCTGTACACCTTCCTCGGCTCGGTGCTGATGCTGGTGGGCCTGATCTACCTGTACCTGAAGGGTGGCAGCTTCCAGCTGGCCGACCTGTACGCGCTGCAGCTGACCGCCAAGGAGCAGACCTGGATCTTCTTCGCGTTCATGATCGCTTTCGCGGTCAAGGTGCCGATGTTTCCGGTGCACACCTGGCTGCCGGATGCGCACGTTGAGGCGCCGACCGCTGGCTCGGTGATCCTGGCGGCGATCGCGCTGAAGATCGGCGGCTACGGCTTCCTGCGCTTCAACCTGCCGATCCTGCCTGACGCCAGCAACCAATGGGCCTGGCTGGTGATCGCGCTGTCGCTGATCGCGGTGATTTACGTCGGTCTGGTGGCGCTGGTGCAGGACGACATGAAGAAGCTGGTGGCGTATTCGTCCATCGCGCACATGGGCTTCGTCACCCTCGGTACCTTCATCGCGTTCACCCTGGTGCGCGAGTACGGCAGCACCGATGCGGCCCGTCTTGGCCTGCAGGGCGCGATGGTGCAGATGATTTCGCACGGCTTCGTGTCCGGCGCGATGTTCTCCTGCATCGGCGTGCTGTACGACCGCATGCATACCCGCCGCATTGCCGATTACGGCGGCGTGGTGAATGTCATGCCGTGGTTTGCCACCTTTGCCATGTTGTTCTTCATGGCGAACGCCGGCCTGCCGGGCACGAGCGGTTTCGTTGGCGAATTCATGGTCATCCTGGCCAGCTTCCAGAAGCATCCGTTGGTGGCTTTTGCTGCGGCAACCACGCTGGTGATCACTGCGGCCTACACGCTGTGGCTCTACAAGCGCGTGTTCTTCGGCGAAGTGGCCAATGCGCATGTGGCGGAGCTGAAGGACATCAACGGTCGCGAGGCCTTCGTGTTGGGCGTGTTTGCTGCCGGTGTACTGGCGCTTGGCCTGTATCCGAAGCCGCTGACCGACCTGATGGAACCGTCGATCGCCAAGCTGGCGACCCAGATTGCAACGACCAAGCTCTAACCGCTTGCCGTCCGTATTGATTTTCAGGATTTGATGATGACCACGCCAACGCTCGCGCCGTTGACCACCGCTGACCTGGCTCCGCTCGCACCGGAGCTGGTGCTGATCGGCGGTGCCTTCGCACTGTTGATGATCGATCTGTTCGTGAGCCAGCGGCACAAGGTCTGGACCCACCTGTTCTCTGTCGCAGTCCTGGCCGTGGTGCTGGTGATGCTGGCAACCGGCACGGGCGGGCAGGGCGAAGCCTTCCACGGCATGTTCGTGCGCGACACCGCCGCCGATGTCATGAAGACGGTGATCGTGCTGGTCAGTGGCCTGAGCCTGGTTTACGGCTGGAGCTACCTGCGCGAGCGCAATCTGTACCAGGGCGAGATTCCGGTGCTGGTGCTGTTTGCGACTGCCGGCATGATGTTGCTCACGTCCGCCGGCAGCCTGCTGATGGTCTACCTGGGCCTGGAGTTGCTGGCGCTGTGCTCGTATGCGCTGGTGGCGTCCAACCGGGACAACGGCCTGGCGACCGAAGCGGCGATGAAGTACTTCGTGCTGGGTTCGCTGGCCTCCGGTCTGCTGCTGTACGGCATGTCGCTGGTGTATGGCGCCACGGGGACGCTGAGCCTGGCCGGCATCCACGACGCAATCGAAGGCTCGGGCGAGCGCACGCTGTTGCTGACCGGCACGATCTTCATGATCGCCGGCGTGGCTTTCAAACTGGGTGCTGCGCCCTTCCACATGTGGCTGCCCGACGTCTATCAGGGTGCGCCCGCGCCGATCGCGCTGTTCATCAGCTCTGCGCCCAAGCTGGCCGCCTTCGGCATGGCGTATCGCCTGCTCGAAATGGGCATGGGCCCGCTGTCGCCGCAGTGGCATCTGCTGATCGGTGGCCTGTCTGCGCTGTCGCTGGTGATCGGTAACCTGATGGCCATCGCGCAGAGCAACCTCAAGCGCATGCTGGCCTATTCAACTGTCTCGCATATCGGCTTCCTGCTGATGGGCGTGGCCGGTGGCGGCGAAGAGGGCTATGCCGCAGCGATGTTCTACGCGGTGAGCTACACCATCATGTCCACGGCGTCGTTCGGCGCGATCATTGCGCTGTCGCGCAACGGCTTCGAAGCTGAGCACATCGACGACTTCAAGGGCCTGAACGCACGCAACCCGTGGATGGCTGGCCTGGTGCTCTGCATCATGGCGTCGTTGGCCGGTATTCCGCCGTTCCTCGGTTTCTGGACCAAGCTGGCCGTGCTCGGCGCGGCGGTGAAGGGCGACATGTTGTGGCTCGCGATGGTCGGCGTGCTGTGCGCGGTGATCGGTGCGTATTACTACCTGCGCGTCATCAAGGTCATGTACTTCGACGAACCAGTCGGCGAGCCGCTGCCGGCCAACAAGGATCGCGTGCTGGGGACGGTGCTGGGTGTCAATGCGCTCGCGTTGCTCGCACTGGGCCTGGCCTGGAACCCGATCATGGTGTGGTGCCAGCGCGCGTTTGCGGGCCTCGCCTAATCGCATAGCTAGTGCCCGCTGTGTGCGGGCACGTGTCCTGACTAACCTGGCAGGGCACTGAAATAAAGTCGTGATCGCTGTTTCGTTTTTGTGTCATCGCGGTTATCATGTGCCGCGACGTTGAGAGCCTCCAAGGTCTTCAACAGATGAAAAACTAGGGCTTGCAATTTTCTCCCAAGTTCTTCATAATTCCGCTTCTGCTGCGGGGTGGAGCAGTCTGGCAGCTCGTCGGGCTCATAACCCGAAGGTCGCAGGTTCAAATCCTGCCCCCGCTACCAAGTTTTGATGGATTGCCCTCGGGCAACCCATCAGCTTCTTGGATCGTAAGGACGCATGTTCCCGTCCTTATGCCGACCCTGAGAGGTCGGGCTTTTTTCACGCAAGGGGCCCATCGGGCCCCTTGTTTTTTCCGGAACCGGAAAGTTTGCTGCCGGTTGCCGGGGGTTCTACTGGCAATCATCTGATCAGGGCAGTCTGTGAGCGAAAAAGCGACCGAAATCGCCAACCTGCTGGGTCCAACGGTTGAGTCCTTGGGTCTGGAACTGCTGGGTGTCGAATATCTTCCGGCCCCGGGTGGCGCAACGTTGCGCCTGTATATCGATGTGCCGCTCGCCGAGCAGCCCGATCGCATCATCAACGTCGATGACTGCGAGCGCGTGAGCCGCGAAGTGTCTGCCCAGTTGGACGTCGAAGATCCGATCAGCGGCAACTACACGCTGGAAGTCTCCTCGCCAGGTGTGGATCGTCCCTTGTTCACGCTGGATCAGTTCGCCCGCCATGTCGGCGAGTCCGCCAAGATCGTGTTGAAGCTGGCGCAGGATGGTCGGCGCCGCTTTCAGGGCCCGATCGTGCGCATCGATGCCGAGGCTGCTGCGGTCGTGTTCTCGGTCGATGGCAAGGACGTGCAGATCGGCTTCGACAATATCGACAAGGCGCGCATCCTGCCGGACTGGGTCGCACTGGGCCTGGCACCGCAGAAACCGAATAAGCCCGGCCCGAAAAAACCCGGGCACGACAAGAAGAAACCATCCAACGAGCCGGCGGCTGGCAAGCCGCGCGCGGAGTGACTAAATGAGCAAGGAACTTTTGCTGGTAGTGGATGCGGTCGCCAACGAAAAAGGCGTGCCGCGTGAGGTGATCTTCGACGCGATCGAGGCCGCTTTGGCTTCCGCGGCGAAGAAGCGCTATCCCGACCAGGACGTGCTGACGCGCGTGACCATCGACCACAAGGATGGCAATTACGAAACCTTCCGCCGTTGGGAAGTGGTGGCCGACGACGTGGTGATGGAATCGCCCGACCGCCAGGTGCGCCTGATGGATGCCATCGAGGAAGCCGACGGCGTCGATGTGGGTGACTACGTCGAAGAGCAGATCGAAAACCCGGACTTCGGCCGTATCGCCGCGCAGGCCGCCAAGCAGGTCATCGTGCAGCGTGTGCGCGAAGCCGAGCGGCAGCAGGTGGTCGATGCGTGGAAGGATCGCGTGGGTGAGTTGATCACCGGCGTGGTCAAGCGTGCCGAGCGCGGCAATATCTTTGTGGACCTGGGCGGTAATGCCGAAGCCTTCATTCCGAAGGACAAGGGCATTCCGCGCGATGTGCTGCGCCCGGGCGACCGTGTGCGCGGTTATCTGGCCGAAGTGCGCTCCGAGCCGCGTGGCCCGCAGCTGTTCATCAGCCGCGCCGCACCGGAATTCATGATCGAGCTGTTCAAGCTGGAAGTGCCGGAAGTGGGCCAGGGCCTGGTCGAGATCAAGGCCTGCGCACGTGACCCGGGTGACCGCGCCAAGATCGCGGTGATTGCGCACGATACCCGCACCGATCCGATCGGTGCCTGCATCGGCATGCGCGGTTCGCGCGTGCAGGCGGTGTCCAACGAGCTCAATGGCGAGCGCGTGGATATCGTGTTGTGGAACGAGAACCCGGCCAACTTCGTGATCAACGCGATGGCGCCTGCCGAAGTGCAGTCGATCATCGTCGATGAAGACAAGCATTCGATGGACCTGGCCGTGGCGGAAGACCGCCTGGCACAGGCGATCGGCAAGGGCGGCCAGAACGTGCGTCTGGCCAGCCGCCTGACCGGTTGGCAGCTCAACGTGATGACCGCCGATCAGGTGGCCGCCAAGTCCGAGGCTGAACAGGCATCGGCGCGCCAGCTGTTCATGGATCGCCTGGAAGTGGACGAGGAAATCTCCGCGATCCTGGTGTCCGAAGGCTTCAACACGGTCGAAGAAATCGCCTACGTGCCGGTTGGCGAGCTGCTGGCGGTGGAGGGTTTCGACGAAGACATCGTCGAGGAACTGCGCGCCCGTGCCCGCGACGCGCTGCTCAATGCCGCGCTGGCCGAGGAAGAGGGACTGGAAGGGACTCAGCCCACCGAGGACCTGCTGGCGTTGGAGGGGATGGACGAGGAAACGGCCTTTGCTCTGGCCGAGCACGGCGTGCGCACCAGCGAGGACTTGTCCGACCTGGCAGCGGACGAGATCGTCGACTTCGGCATCGAGGGCATGACCCAGGAGCGCGCCGCGGCGCTGATCCTGGCGGCCCGCGCCGAGGAGATCGCCCGTTTGGAGCGCGGCGAATGAGCCGGCAATGAACCGCGCCCTGACCCCATCAGGGCTTAGAATCAGCGTTTCCCTTGCTCTGGGCGAGGGGGCGCCAACCAGATCATAGGATCCGAATGTCGCAGCAAACCACCATCCGCAAGCTTGCCGAACTGGTCAATACGCCGGTCGATAAACTGCTGGTTCAACTGGCCGAGGCCGGAATGAAGTTCAGCGGTCCCGACCAGGTCGTGACCAGCACCGAGAAGATGAAACTGCTTGGCTTTCTGCGTCGCACGCATGGCAAAGCCGACACGCCCGCCGAAGCGGCGAGCGAAGCAGCCAAGAAGATCACGCTCAATCGGCGCAAGCTGCAGGAAGTCACGGTCAACGCCGGCCGCACCAAGACCACGGTCAACGTGGAAGTGCGGCAGAAGCGTACGTACGTGAAGTCCGAGAACGAAGGCAGCGGCCGTGCCGCGCCAATGACGCCGGACGAAGAGCGCGCCGACATCCTGGCCAAGCTCGCCGCCTCGCGTCAGCGCAACCTGGACGAGCAGCAGCGTCTGGCCGAAAGCGATCGTGCGCGCGATGAAGCCATTCAGCGCAAGCGCGACGAAGAGCAGGCCGCAAAAGACCGTGTAGAAGCCGAGCGCAAGGCTGCCGAGGAAGCCGCTGCGGCTGCCAGTGCGCCGGCCCCGGTTGCTGCTGCCCCGACGCCCTCGGCGGCGCCTGCCGCGCGTGCACCGTCTTCGCCGTCGTCGGCACCGCGTCCGGCCCGTCCGGCTGGCGCCTCGCCCGCCTCGCGTCCGGCGACGCCGGCACGTCCGGACGATCGCAACAATGCCGCCAAGCACAAGACGCGCGGTTCGCACGTCATGGTGGCTGGCGTCGAAGACGACGATGCGACCAAGCGCTTTGCCGGTCAGCTGCATCTGTCTGCGGCCGATCGTGCGCGCCGTTCCAATGTGCGTGGCAAGCCGACCGGCCGTCCGGGTTCGTCGTCGTCGCGTCGCAACGATGGTGGTCGCGGTAGCAATCAGAGCAACAGTGGCCCGCACGGGTTCGAGCGTCCGACCGCACCGGTGGTGCGTGAAGTGGCGATCGGCGAGACCATCACCGTGGCCGATCTGGCGCAGAAGCTCGCGCTCAAGGGCGGCGACGTGGTCAAGGCGCTGTTCAAGATGGGCGTCATGGCGACCATCACCCAGAGCATCGATCACGACACCGCGGCGCTGGTGACCGAAGAACTCGGCCACAAGGCCGTGCGTGCGGACAATGCCGACTTCGAAGATGCGCTGCTGGCGCATGCCGAAGACGCCCAGGGCGAAACCACCTCGCGTCCGCCGGTGGTCACCATCATGGGTCACGTCGATCACGGCAAGACCTCGCTGCTGGATTACATCCGTCGGACCAAGATCGCCTCTGGCGAAGCCGGCGGCATCACCCAGCACATCGGTGCGTACCACGTCGAAACCGGCCGTGGCGTCATCAGCTTCCTGGATACGCCCGGCCATGCCGCGTTTACCTCGATGCGTGCGCGCGGCGCCAAGATCACCGACATCGTGGTGCTGGTCGTTGCAGCCGATGACGGCGTGATGCCGCAGACCAAGGAAGCGGTGGCGCATGCCAAGGCGGCAGGCGTTCCGTTGATCGTGGCAGTCAACAAGATCGACAAGGCCGGCGCGGATCCGCTGCGGGTCAAGAACGAGTTGCTGGCTGAAAACGTGGTGGCCGAAGACTTCGGTGGCGATACCCAATTCATCGAAGTGTCGGCCAAGGTCGGTACCGGTGTGGACACGCTGCTGGATGCAATTTCGCTGCAGGCAGAAGTGCTGGAACTCAAGGCAGTGGCCGATGGCCGCGCCAGCGGTACCGTGATTGAATCGTCGCTGGACAAGGGCCGCGGCCCGGTCGCGACGGTGCTGGTGCAGCAGGGTGCGCTGAAGCGTGGCGACTACCTGGTGTGCGGCATTCAATACGGCCGCGTGCGTGCGCTGTTCGACGAAACCGGCCACCAGCCGGCCTCGGCGGGCCCGTCGATTCCGGTGCAGGTGCTCGGCTTGTCCGGCGTGCCGGAAGCCGGCGACGACTTCGTGGTCGTCGACGACGAGCGTCTGGCCAAGGACGTGGCGCAGCAGCGCGAAACCAAGCGCCGCGAATCGCGTCTGGTCGCCTCGGCCACCAACCGCATGGAAGACATCCTGGCCCAGATGGGCAAGGGCGAAGGCCAGCAGGTGTTGAACCTGGTGATCAAGGCCGACGTGCAGGGTTCGGTGGAAGCGCTCAAGCAGTCGCTGGTGGCGTTGTCCAATGACGACATCCGCATCAACGTGATCCACTCCGGCGTGGGCGGCATCACCGAGTCGGATGCGAATTCGGCAGCGGCCTCCAAGGCCACGATCATCGGCTTCAACGTGCGTGCGGATGCATCGGCACGCAAGATCGTCGAGTCCAACGGTATCGATCTGCGGTACTTCTCGATCATCTATGACGTGATCGACCAGGTGAAGCAGGTGGCGTCCGGTCTGCTCGGCGTGGAAATCCGCGAAGAGATCATCGGTATCGCGCAGGTCCGCGACGTGTTCCGCAGCTCGAAGTTCGGTGCGGTTGCAGGCTGCATGATCATCGAAGGTGTGGTGAAGCGCAGCAAGCCGATCCGCGTGCTCCGCGACAGCGTCGTGGTGTTCGAGGGCGAGCTGGAATCGCTGCGTCGCTTCAAGGAAAACGTCGACGAAGTGCGCAACGGTACCGAGTGCGGTATTGGCGTGAAGGCCTACAACGACGTCAAGGCGGGCGACCAGATCGAGTGCTTCGAGCGCATCGAAGTGGCGCGTACGCTGTAACACCATCGCCGGGGCCGCGCGGCCCCGACGCTGCATGACGCGGGCGGCCTGGCCGCCCACGTCTTTTTTTGGCTCCGGTGCCGTTCGGCCCGATGCATCAACCAGGTCCATGACCATGCCAACCAAATCATTCCACCGTACCGACCGCGTTTCGGCGCAGGTACGCCGCGACCTCGGCACCATCGTGCACGCCGCGGTGCGCGATCACGGCCTGCCGTCGGTCAGCGTGTCCGATGTCGAAATCAGCCGCGATCTGGCGCACGCCAAGGTGTTCGTCACCGCGCTGCAGCAAGAGCGTTCCGCCGAGGCGGTGAAGGGGCTCAAGGAAATCGCCGGGCAGTTGCGCACGCAGCTGGCACGCGCGATGAAGCTGCGCCACGTGCCCGAGTTGCACTTCCACTACGACGATTCGGTGGACCGCGGCGAGCGCATCGATAACCTGTTGCGCGACCTGGACGATATCGGCCCCGAGGCCGCGCCCGATGCGCAGGATGCCGAGCCGCGCTGAGCGCCGGCAGCACACGGCCGCCGCTCCGTGCGGCCTTGACCATGCGGGCCGCATCGCGCCCGAGCGAGCGTTGATCCGTGAGACCCCGCATCACCTTCCGTCCGCTGCACGGCATTTTGCTGCTCGACAAGCCGGCCGGACTCAGTTCGAACAACGCCCTGCAGGCCGCCCGCCGGTTGCTGCGTGCCGAGAAGGGCGGCCACACCGGCAGCCTGGATCCGCTGGCCACCGGCCTGCTGCCGCTGTGCTTTGGCGAGGCCACCAAGATTGCCGGCCTGTTGCTGGGTTCGGCCAAGGCCTACGACGCCGACATCGTGCTGGGCGTCACCACCGATACCGACGATGCCGATGGGCAGCCGCTGCGTGAGCGCCCGGTGCCTGCGCTCAGCGAGGCTGCGTTGCAGATGGCGCTGGCGCCGTTCATCGGCCGCATCCAGCAGCAGGCGCCGATCTATTCGGCGCTCAAGCAGGGCGGCGAGCCGCTGTACGCCAAGGCGCGCCGTGGCGAGGTCATCGAGGCGCCGGTGCGCGAGGTCGAGGTGCATGCCATCACGTTGACCAGCTATGCGTCGCCGCGGTTGCGGCTGCGCGTGACCTGCGGCTCCGGCACCTATATCCGTAGCCTGGCACGCGACCTTGGCGAGCTGCTGGGCTGTGGCGCGCACATCGCCGCGCTGCGCCGCGTGTGGGTGGAGCCGTTCCGCACGCCAGAGATGATCACGCTGGAAGCGCTCACCGTGCTGGTCGAATCCGGCGCCGATGCGGCGCAATTGCTGCTGCCGGTGGCCGCTGGGCTAAGCGATTTTGCGCAGATCACGCTCGACGCCACCTTGGTGGCGCGCTTTCGCATGGGGCAGCGGTTGCGCGATCCGGCATTCCCGGAAGGGCCGGTTGCGGTGTTCGATGCGGACGGCAGCCCCGCCGGGCTGGGCCTTGTCGACGCGGACGGACGCCTGTCGCCGCAGCGCCTATTCAACGGTCTGAACGCCGCTGCAGCTTGTTAAGGTTTAGTCAACTTGTTCCCGGGGCCGCGCGACGTTACAATTTTGCGGCCCCGATCGGGGCACCCTCAGCGCCAAGCGCGCACATTCCTAGCAAACGGCGAGTCCGACGGTGCGTCATGCACGTTCCTGTCGACCACGCATCTATCGAGAACACATCATGTCTGTCGACACCCAGAAAGTTATTGAAGACAACAAGCGCAGCGCCCAGGACACCGGTTCGCCGGAAGTGCAGGTCGCTCTGCTGACCGCGCGCATCGAGCTGCTGACCGGTCACTTCAAGACCCACAAGAAGGATCACCACAGCCGTCGCGGTCTGCTGCAGATGGTCAACCGTCGCCGCAGCCTGCTCGACTACCTGAAGAAGAAGGACGGCGAGCGCTACAAGTCGCTGATCGAGAAGCTCGGCCTGCGCCGCTAATCGAGTCCTACCGCCGCGGCGCAGCGATGCGCCGCGGTTTCGTTTTGGTCGTTCGCAATTTGTAATCCGTAAAGCGTCACATGCGTCATGGGCCGGAGCCTCCCGGCCGCCCGTTCTCGGCATGGGTCGACGACGGTCCAACGAAGACAGTTACACCTAAGGAAAAAACCTCCGTGGCAAAAATCACCAAAACCTTCCAGTACGGCAAGCACACCGTCACCCTGGAGACGGGCGAAGTCGCTCGCCAGGCGAGCGGTGCCGTCATCGTCAAGATGGACGACACCGTACTGCTGGTCACCGCCGTCGCCGCCAAGACCGCGCGCGAAGGGCAGGACTTCTTCCCCCTGACGGTTGACTATCAGGAGAAGTTCTATGCCGGCGGCCGCATCCCGGGCGGCTTCTTCAAGCGCGAAGGACGTGCGACCGAGAAGGAAACGTTGATCTCGCGCCTGATCGATCGTCCGATCCGTCCGCTGTTCCCGGAGGACTACAAGAACGAAGTGCAGATCATCGCTACGGTGATGTCGATGAACCCGGACATCGACGGCGATATCGCCGCGCTGATCGGTGCGTCGGCTGCGCTGTCGTTGGCCGGTACCCCCTTCAACGGCCCGATCGGCGCCGCCAAGGTGGGCTACAAGAACGGCGAATACATTCTCAACCCGACCATCACCGAGCTGAAGGATTCGCAGCTTGAGCTGGTTGTGGCCGGTACGGCGAACGCCGTGCTGATGGTGGAGTCGGAAGCGGCGCTGCTGTCGGAAGAAGTGATGCTGGGCGCGGTTACCTTCGGTCATCGCGAGATGCAGAAGGTCATCAACATCATCAACGAACTGACCGTCGAAGCCGGCACCAAGCCCAGCACCTGGGTGGCCCCGGCCAAGAACACCGCGCTGATCAGCGCGTTGAAGGAAGCGGTTGGTACCCAGCTGGCGGGTGCCTTCCAGGTGCGCGACAAGCTGCAGCGTCGCGACGCCATTTCGGCGATCAAGAAGGACGTGCTCGAGTCGCTGGCAGGCCGCGTGGCGTCCGAGGGCTGGAGCTCGGCCGAGCTGTCGAAGGAATTCGGCGAACTGGAATACCACACCATGCGTGACTCGGTGCTGGAGACCAAGGTGCGTATCGACGGCCGTGCACTGGACACCGTGCGCCCGATCTCGGTGCAGGCCGGCGTGCTGCCGCGGACCCATGGCTCGGCGCTGTTCACCCGCGGCGAGACGCAGGCGATCGTGGTCACCACGCTGGGCACCGCGCGCGATGGCCAGGTGATCGACGCGGTCGCTGGCGAGTACAAGGAAAACTTCCTGTTCCATTACAACTTCCCTCCGTATTCGGTGGGCGAGTGCGGCCGTTTTGGCGCGCCGAAGCGTCGCGAGATCGGCCACGGCCGTCTGGCCAAGCGCGGCGTGCTGGCCGTGATGCCGAGCCTGGAAGAATTCCCGTACACCATTCGCGTTGTCTCGGAAATCACCGAGTCCAACGGTTCCTCGTCGATGGCTTCGGTGTGCGGCTCCTCGCTCGCACTGATGGACGCCGGCGTGCCGGTCAAGGCACCGGTGGCGGGTATCGCCATGGGCCTGGTGAAGGAAGACGACCGCTTCGTGGTGCTGTCCGACATCCTGGGTGACGAAGATCACCTGGGCGACATGGACTTCAAGGTGGCCGGTACTGCTGAAGGCGTGTCCGCGCTGCAGATGGACATCAAGATCGAAGGCATCACCGAAGAGATCATGAAGCAGGCGCTGCAGCAGGCCAAGGCTGGCCGTCTGCACATCCTGGGCGAGATGTCCAAGGCGCTGACCACCCCGCGTCAGGAGCTGAGCGACTACGCGCCGCGCCTGCTGACCATCAAGATCCACCCGGACAAGATCCGCGAAGTGATCGGCAAGGGTGGCTCGACCATCCAGGCGATCACCAAGGAAACCGGGACGCAGATCGATATCCAGGACGACGGCACGATCATCATTGCTTCGGTCAACGCCATCGCCGCGCAAGCTGCGAAGTCGCGCATCGAGCAGATCACCTCGGACGTGGAGCCGGGCCGCATCTACGAAGGCAAGGTCGCCAAGATCATGGACTTCGGTGCGTTCGTGACCATCCTGCCGGGCAAGGACGGCCTGGTGCACGTGTCGCAGATTTCCAGCGAGCGCGTGGAGAAGGTCGGCGACAAGTTGAAGGAAGGCGATCTGGTCCGCGTCAAGGTGCTGGAAGTGGACAAGCAGGGCCGCATCCGTCTGTCGATCAAGGCAGTGGAAGAAGGCGAGGGCGTGCCTGCATCGGCTGAGTAATCGCCTCTGCATGTGCGTTAGAAAAAGCGGGCTTCGGCCCGCTTTTTTGTTGGGCGAAGTACGGTGCAGTGCAGCTTTTTGTTTGGGGTGTTGTTGTGCACGCATAAGGAGTGCGTACATGTGCGCACCCGGCAAAGCCCAGTGCATATCGCTTTGGTTGGATCTGCTCGAATGGACGAAATCGTTTCTCCGAAACCTGGCTGACTAATGCCGTGGCTTCTCCCGCCGGGAGACGTGTCCAATGGAACGGATTGCGGTAGGTGGAAGGCAGCAGGATCGCTGCGCTTCTCGCTTCAACTCGATCACTCACTGGTGGCAGAGGATTGCGCCTCGCATCAGTTCGATCAGCGAGTGAGCGGCTCTATCCGCGAGAAGCTGCTTCTGACTCTCGTCGGGAGAAGGTGCTTCGCACGCGCGTGAGGGCGCACTGGAATTACGTGGGCATGGCGCCGTGCCCAGCCAGCAGCTGGGAGGGCACCAGCTGCTGGGAGGCCAAGTGCAGCACCGCTGACGCTTGGCGGGCAGCGCTTCATGTACGGTGCTCTGCTCGTACCCTCATGCTTGATGGCGAGGCGGGACTCAACTCTTTAGTTCGATGCCGAATCGGATCCAGAACCGGATCTGTATCGTTAACGCGAAAAGCCCAAGTGCCGCCTGTCTATCTCAGAAAGCACGGCACAACGCAGATCCTTCGGCCTTACCTCACTCCGTCTGCGGCTGTGCAGGAGCAGGCTGCCCTTCCGGACGCGGCGGCACCACGCGCGGGAAGCCTGGCTGCATTGGCTGCGTTGCCGGTGGCGCGGTAGGCGCGGGTAATGGTTCGGTCGGCGGCGGTGCGGTCACTGCTGCGTCGGGGCGCAGCTTCAACAGCGCGGCCCAGTCGCGGCGGTTGAAGTCGCACAACTCCTCGTGTGCCGGTGTGCACTCGCGCGCCGCGCCCAGGCTGTCCTCGTTTTCGCTCTCGCCCTGGCTGGCGTCGGTCTGCGGCGTGGGCAGTACCACGCGGCCGGCGCGATCCAGCGGCATCTTGCGCATCATCACGGTGTTGAAGACGTTGCCGCCGATCAGGTAGAGCGTGCGATCGCCCCCGACATTGGCCGCCACCACCACGTCGCAATGCGACTTCCATGGCATCGGTGCGCTGCCGCCCAGTGCGGCCCGCAGGCCGGCATAGCCGAGCGAGACATCGCGCCCGCGCAACAGGCACAGCATGTCGCCAGGTGCGGGTTTTTCCACGGCCGGGTCGGTGAACTGGTATGGGCCGGTGGCCCCGTCGTGATAGGCGCTGCGGATGTAGTCCAGGTGACGCGCGGAGCGGCGGAAGCCACTGACGCCGGCTTGCGTCATCACCCACGAAATGAAGGCGGCCGACCAAGGGTTGTCGACCAGGAATGCGCGGCAATCACTGGCGGTGTAGCGGCTTCCGTCGAGGGCGGCACAGCTGGACGCGCCCGCGCTGCCCCCCATCGAGGCGAGCGTGCCGCTATCGCGCCAGTAGCCGGCGACACGTTGCCAGGCGATCATGCCGTCGTCGGCGAGCGAGGCGGACTCCGCCTCGGTCACGCCCAGGCTGGCGAGCTTGCCTTTGCTGTCGATAAAAGGGCGCTGCCACAGCCGGTGCTCGTTGCAGGCGCTGCGCACGATGGCGATGGCGGCCGGGCTGGTGCCGAAGCGCGGAGGGATATCACACACTTCCGCTGCGGCGGCAGTGCCGCCCCAGCCTGCCAGCAGCAGGCAGATCCATGGCCAAGGTTTTGCAGTCATTACCGATTCCGCAGAGAACACTGCGCGCAGGCTGACAGAGCTGCCTGCGGACAGGCGTGAAATCAGTAAGGCGCCGGCCCCAGCTTGAGCGACAGATCCACCGCCTGCACATGCTTGGTCAGGCCGCCAATGGAAATGCAATCCACGCCGTCCTGCGCAATGGCCCGAATGCCGGCCAGATCCACACTGCCGGAGACTTCCAGCGGGATGCGTTGCGGTGGCGGCAAGGCGGCCACGATCTGCACGGCGGCGCGCCGCATTGCCGGGTCGAAATCATCGATGAGGATGCGTGTGCACCCAACAAGCAGTGCCTCGTGCAGCTGCTCCAGCGTTTCCACCTCCACCACCAGCGGCAACTGTGGTTGCTGCGCGCGTGCGGCGTGCACGGCGGCGCTCAGCGAGCCCGCCGCGCGGATGTGATTTTCTTTCAGCATCACGGTGTCGAACAGGCCGATGCGGTGGTTGTCGCCGCCGCCGCAGCGCACCGCGTATTTCTGTGCGGCGCGCAGGCCGGGCAGGGTCTTGCGGGTGTCCAGGATGCGCGTACCGGTGCCGGCCACCGCTGCGACGTAGGCCGCGGTGGTGGTGGCCGTGCCAGAAAGTGTCTGCAGGAAGTTGAGCGAGGTGCGTTCGGCGCTGACCAGGCTGCGGCTGCGGCCGTGCAGGGTGGCCAGTACGGTGCCGGCGCCGACGCGATCGCCTTCCTGGATGCGCCATGCGATCTGCACCTGCGGATCCAGCGCGCGGTGCGTGGCGTCGAACCACGGCCGCCCGGCGATCACCGCGTCCTGCTTGCACAGCAGATAGGCCGTGTCCGGCGCGTCGGGCAGCAGTGCGGCGGTGACATCGCCGCTGCCGATGTCTTCGGCCAGCGCGCGCGCCACGTCTGCCTGCACCAGCGCATCGGCTGGCGCGACAGGTGCGGTGGTGGTCATGGCCGAACTCACTTCTCGGGGAAGTCGGCGATCTGGCTCGGGTTGATGGCTTCTTCGGCCAGCAGCACCGGGATGCCATCGTCGACGCGGAAGATCTGTTTGCGGTCGCGGGTGATCAGGGCCTCGCGCAGCGGTTGGTCCTGCACGGCGCCGTCGACGCGTTGCAAGGTGCCGGCGGCGATGGCGCGGTTGAGTGCTTCCAGGCCCTTGCCATCGAGCAGCGAAAGCGGCTGGCGGGTGTCGGGGGAGCACAGCAGGTCGAGCAGTTTGCGATCCATCGAAGTCTTGTCTTGCGTGGAAGATGGCTAGAATACGTCTTTACCGCAGGGCAGGGCCATGACCTCCAACCACTCCGCGCCGCTGGTCGGCATCGTGATGGGTTCCCGTTCGGACTGGGACACCATGCAACACGCAGCTCAGAAGCTCGATGCGCTGGGCGTGCCGTACGAGGTCAAGGTGGTCTCGGCACACCGCACGCCGGATGTGCTGTTCACCTACGCCGAACAGGCAGGCGAGCGCGGCCTGCGCGCGATCATCGCCGGCGCCGGCGGTGCGGCGCATCTGCCCGGCATGCTGGCGGCCAAGACCGCAGTGCCGGTGCTGGGCGTGCCGGTGCAGTCCAAGGCGCTCAACGGCATGGATTCGCTGCTGTCGATCGTGCAGATGCCAGCCGGTATTCCGGTGGCCACCTTCGCGATCGGCACTGCGGGCGCTGCCAATGCGGCCCTGTTTGCAGCGGCGATGCTGGCGCCGGAGCAGCCGCAGATCGGTCAGGCATTGGCGCAGTTCCGCGCCAAGCAAACCGACGATGTGATGGCTAGCGACGACCCGCGCCAATGACCACGGTCGGCATTCTGGGCGGCGGCCAATTGGCGCGCATGCTGGTGTTGGCCGGTGCGCCGCTGGGGCTGCGGTTTGCCGTGTTCGATCCGGCAGCCGACGCCTGCGCAGGGCAGGTGGCGCCGTTGCAGGTGGGCGCATTCGACGACGCAGCCGCACTGGCTGCCTTCGCCGCGCAGGTGGACGTGCTCACCTTCGATTTCGAGAACGTACCGGCCGCCAGCGCGCAGCAGTTGGCGACGCAGGTGCCGGTGTTCCCCAACCCGGCCGCACTGGCGATTGCGCAAGACCGGCTCAGCGAAAAAACCTTATTCCGCGAACTGGGTATTCCAGTACCCGAATTTGCCGCCATCGATGACCGTGCCGGCCTGGATGCCGCATTGGCGCGCATCGGGGCGCCGTGCGTGCTCAAGACGCGACGCTTCGGCTACGACGGCAAGGGGCAGTTCCGGATCAAGACGCTCGCCGACGCCGATGCTGCCTGGGATGCCTTGGGTGCGCAGGCGGCAACGGTTGGCCTGATCGTGGAAGCCTTCGTGCCGTTCGAGCGCGAAGTCAGCGTGGTCGCTGTGCGTGGCCGCGATGGCGAGTTTCGTGCCTGGCCATTGACCGAAAACTGGCATGTGGATGGCGTGCTCTCGGCCAGCCTGGCGCCTGCCAGCGTGGACGCCGGGTTGCAGGAAGCGGCTGAAGCGCATGCGCGCGCCCTTGCCGAACGCCTGGACTATGTCGGCGTGTTTGCATTGGAGCTGTTCGTGCGCGAAGGCACCCTGCTGGCCAACGAAATGGCCCCGCGCGTGCACAACTCCGGGCACTGGACGATCGAAGGCGCCGAGACTTCGCAGTTCGAAAACCACGTGCGGGCCGTGCTGGGCTTGCCGCTCGGCAGCACTGCCATGCGTGGCCATGCCTGCATGCTGAACTGGCTGTGCGCCATGCCCGATGCAGCGGCCTTCCTGGCGGTGCATGGCGGGCATTGGCACGATTACGGCAAGCAGGCGCGTGATGGGCGCAAGGTGGGGCATGCCACGGTGCGCGCGGATACGCCGGCGCTATTGGCGCAACTGCTGGGGGACGTTGGTCAGGCCCTGCAGCGCGATGCGCAGATGGCGCCGGTTGTGGCGCGGTTGGCGCCTTAGCGTGCGCGTGGCGCTGCAGGCTGTGCAGCGCCGCTAAGTTTGATTGGGGTTTTAACTGCATGCTGCGTCCTTGAAGAGTGAATGCAACTTCAAGGGCGCGCTGCGTGTTGCGTCAGCGCTAACGCGGTGGCATCGCCTGGCGCGTTGGTGCCCCAGGGCTGGTTGCGCGAGCAGCACGCGGCGCAAGACACGCCACTCCGGCGCTGCACTTCTCAGCATGCGCCAAAGCGCATCAGCGCAGACGGCTGGCCACAAAGTCCCAATTGATCAGTTTCCAGAAGGCATCCAGGTACTGCGCGCGGTCCTGCTGGTGATCCAGGTAGTAGGCGTGTTCCCACAGATCGCAGGCGAGCAGCGCGGTGTCTGGGCCGGTCAGCGGCGTGGAGGCATTCGGAGTGGCCACCACGGCCAATCTGCCATCCGGGCGCTGCACTAGCCACACCCAGCCCGAACCCACCGTGCCGAGCGCGATGCGGTTGAATTCCTGCTTGAAATGCACGAAGTCGCCGAACGATGCCGCGATGCTGTCGGCCAGCCGGCCCAGGGGTTCGCCGCCGCCGCGCGGGCGCAGGCACTGCCAATAGAAATTATGGTTCCACACTTGCGCGGCAAGCTGGAACAACGTGCCCTGCGCCTGCGCGATGATCTCTTCCAGCATCAGCTCGGCGAACTCGCTGCCTTCGATGCGCGCATTGAGCCGTTCGACCTCGCTGCGATGGCACACGCCATGGTGGGCGTCCACTGTCGCAGCCGACAGATGTGGCTCCAGGGCGGCGCGGGAGTAGGGCAGAGCAAGGTGTTCGATCGGCATGGTGTTCGGGGCAGCGAAGGGAGTCCGGCGAGAGGGCGCGTTGAAGGCTTACAATGCGCGCCTTTGCGGAAGTCTATCCGACCCGGCGGTCGGGCCTGCCGCTCCCAGTCAGGAGAGTTCAATGCCGGTGATGGAACGGATCCAGGCCGAAGTCGAGCAGCACCCGATCGTGCTGTTCATGAAAGGCACCCCGCAATTCCCGATGTGCGGTTTTTCCAGCCGCGCCGTGCAGGCCCTGGTGGCCGCAGGCGCCGACCAGTTGCGCACCGTGAACGTGCTCGAAGAACCTGAAATCCGCGCCAATCTGCCGCGGTATTCCAACTGGCCGACCTTCCCGCAGCTCTTCATCCACGGTGAGCTGATCGGTGGCTGCGACATCACCATGGAGCTGTTCGAAGCGGGCGAGCTCAAGCGCATCGTGAGTGAGGCCTACCAGCCGTGAGCAGCACGCAGGCAGCCGCTGCAGCGGCGCTGGCCGGGCGGGTCGTGCTGGTCACCGGCGCCGCTGGCGGGTTGGGCGCTGCGGCCGCGCAGGCCTGCGCACAGGCAGGTGCCACCGTGGTGTTGCTGGGCCGCAAGCTGCGCCCGCTCGAGCGTGTCTATGACGCGCTGGCCGGGGAGGGCGCAGCACCATTGCTGTACCCGCTGGATCTGGCCGGAGCGACGCCGGATGACTATGCCGCGCTCGCACAGCGTCTGCAGTCCGAGTTGGGCGGGCTCAGTGGCGTGCTGCATTGCGCCGCCGAGTTCGCCGGGCTCACGCCGGCTGAACTGGCCGCGCCTGCGGAGTTTGCACGCAGCATCCATGTCAACCTGACCGCACGTGCCTGGCTCACCCAGGCCTGCCTGCCGCTGCTGCGCCAGCAAGAGGATGCGGCGCTGGTGTTCGTCGTGGATGATCCCGCGCGTGTCGGCCAGGCTTACTGGGGTGCGTACGGCGCTGCCCAGCATGCGCAACGTGGCTTGCTTGCCAGCCTGCATCATGAAACGGCCGCCGGCCCGGTCCGCGTCAGCGGGCTGCAGCCAGGGCCGATGCGCACCGCCTTGCGCGCACGTGCGTTCACGCATCAGGAAGACAGCGACGCGCTGGATCCCACGCGCTACGCCACTGCCTGCGTCACCTTGTTGTCCATGGCGGGCGCCTCGCACCGCGGTGCGATCTGGAGCCCCCCCGCATGACCATTCTGTCGGCAGCGCTGCTGCTGTTCCTGATCCTCGACCCGCTCGGCAACATCCCGGTGTTTCTCAGCGTGCTCAAGCCGCTGCCGCCGAAGCGCCAACGCTTCGTGCTCGCGCGCGAGTTGCTGATCGCCCTGTTCGTGCTGATGGCGTTTCTGTGGGGCGGCAAGTACGCGCTGGAGTTGATGCATCTGCGTCAGGAATCGGTGGCGATCGCCGGCGGCATCGTGCTGTTCCTGATCGGCATCCGCATGATCTTCCCGCGCCCCGAAGGCCTGATGGGCGAGATTCCCGATGGCGAGCCCTTCATCGTGCCGCTCGCAATCCCGCTGGTGGCCGGCCCGTCAGGCATGGCCGCAGTGATGCTGATGGGCAGCAACGAACCCACCCGGTTATGGGATTGGAGCCTGGCGCTGATGATTGCCTGGATCGGTGCATCCACCATCCTGGCCTCCGCACCGCTGCTGTACAAACTGCTCGGTCATCGCGCATTGACCGCAATCGAGCGCCTGATGGGCATGTTGTTGGTGGCCATTTCGGTACAGATGTTCCTGGATGGCCTGGGCACGTATTTCAAGCTTCCGGTGTCGATCTGAGGTTTCGCCGGCGGCTGCTGGTGTTGATCTGGCTTCCGGTGGCCTAGCTGGCTTGATCTTGGCGCAGCTGCGCAAGGGGAGGGGTGGCCCCACGCGATGACTTGATGGCATGACGTTCGATGCCATTGCCAAGTTCGAGACGTCCATCTCACATCGCACGCGACTTTGCGCGCCTTGGCGTTTCCGCCTTCACATGCGAAGTTCATGTTGCAGCGCGCGAAGTTTGTCACGCCGCCGTCACAATCAGGCCTTAGCGTGTTAATCTGTTGTTAACCGTTGCGGCAGCAACCAGCCGCGCGGCAAGGGACCCCAGATCATCGGCAGCCCACCCCCGGGAACGGTTGGGCTGACTGCGCCTTTTTGTCACTGCCCAACCTGTATCGAGGCTACCGAAATGACCCACCCCCGTTGTCTCCGCATGTCCAAGCTCACGCTTGGTCTCGTTGCTGCACTCGCCGCCGCCCCCGTGTTCGCACAGAGCACCTCCGCCGGCGTCGCTGGCCTGGTCACCAGCAGCGGCGGTCAGCCGGTGCCGAATGCCGAAGTCACGATCACCCACGTCGAATCGGGCACCGTCAGCCGCGCCACCACCGATGCCAGCGGACGCTACAACGCGCGCGGCCTGCGTGTGGGCGGCCCTTACACCATCACCATCACCAAGTCGGGTGAGGGCACCAAGACCGAAGAAGGCGTTTTCCTGAACTTGAATCAGGTCAACAGCGTGGATGCGGCTCTGGGTGGCGACGTGACCACGCTTGGCGCGGTGCAGGCCATTGGCGGCGACTACGGCTCGGCGCTGTTCAGTGCCAATAAAATGGGCACCGGCACCAACGTGACCCGCGAGCAGATTGAATCGCTGCCGTCGATTAACCGCAACTTGCAGGACTACGTGCGCCTGGATCCCCGCGTGGCGCAGACCGACAAGGCGCGCAATGAAATTTCGGTGGGTGGCCAGAACCCGCGCTTCAACCTGATCCGCGTCGATGGCATCAGCACCAACGATGCGTTCGGCCTAGAGTCCAATGGTTTGCCGACACCACGTCAGCCGTTCTCGATGGACGTCATCGACGAAATTTCGGTCGACGTCGCCAACTACGATGTCACCATCACTGGTGCCACTGGCGGCGTGATCAATGCGGTCACCAAGTCCGGTACCAACGAATTTCACGGTTCGGTGTACGGCACCTATCGCGAGAACGATTGGTCGGGCAAGAACCAGAATGATATCCGCCCGCAGCTGTTCGATGACGAGACCACCTACGGTTTGACCCTTGGTGGCCCGATCATTAAGGACAAGCTGTTCTTCTTCGCCAACTACGAAAAGTACAAGGGCAAGGGCGTGTTTACCGGAGCCTCTGGTTACGGTCCGACTGGCTCGGGCGAAAGCAATATCGTTCCGATCTCGCAGGCGCAAGTCGATGAAATTATCGACATTTCGCGCAATGTCTACGGATTCGATCCGGGTACGCTTGCGCTGCCGGCACTAGATTCGGATTCGGAAGAAAAGGGCTTCAAGCTCGACTGGAATATTTCCGACAAGCACCGTGCGTCCTTCCGCTACGGCGAGACCGAGCAGAGCACTGCGAACCTCAACGGTTTTGGTAACCAGGCGCTGTCGCTGAATTCGTACCATTACGTCCGCGATTTCAGCCTCAAAACCTATACTGCGCAGTTGTTCAGTGATTGGACCGACACCTTCTCGACTGAAGCCAAGGTCTCGTACCGTGATTACTCGGCGGTGCGTACGGCCGCTTCGCAGTTGCCGGCCGTCGCTGTGCGTATCGGTAACAACACCGTCAACCTGGGCACCGAGCAGAGCACCCAGGCCAACGAGCTGCGTACCGAAACGTGGAATGCCTTCTTCGCGGGCACGTTGTTCTTGAATGACCACACCGTCAAGTTTGGCTTCGACTACGAAGATAACGATCTTTTCAATCTGTTCGGTCAGCGTGTATTCGGTTCTTATACCTTCAACTCGATTTCGGACTACCGTAACAATATTGCCCAGAATTATCGCTACTCGCAGTCGAACAGCGGAAATATCGACGATATCGCTGCGAAGTGGGGGATGCGCAACGTGGGCGTCTTCGTGCAGGACACCTGGGCAGTCAATAACAATCTGACGCTGACCTTTGGTCTGCGTTACGACGAGCCGATGGTGAAAAACAGTCCTGCCTACAATGCGACGGCATCCTCTGTATTCGGCTTCCGCAACGACCAGACCATCGACGGGAATGGGCTGTTCGAGCCGCGTTTCGGTTTCAACTATACGTTTGATAGTGATCGCCCGACTCAGGTGCGTGGTGGCCTGGGCCTCTTCCAGGGCGCAGCGGCGACGGTTTGGCTGTCGAATCCATACTCCAACACCGGCCTGGCCTATACGGACTTCAACTTCTCTAGCCCGGCACTGGTACGCGACAATGGCATCCGCTTTACTCCGGATATCAATAATCAGCCGCGTGGCACGACTGTCGCTGGAAGCACGCAATCTGTAGATTTCGTTGATGGCAAGCTGGGGCAGCCCTCGGTGTGGAAGGCGAACCTCGCGTTCGATACCGAATTGCCGTGGTACGGAATCGTGGCATCTGCTGAAGCTGTAGTTACCAAGGTCAACGAAGCCATTTACTATCAGCAGCTGAACCTCGGTGCCGCGAGTGCAGTTGGTCAGGACGGTCGCAATATTTACTGGAATGCGAACGGTCTTCGTCCTTCCAGTTGGAACGTCAACGGCCTGCAACCAACGGGTGTTTCAGTGGATGCACGCGGCAACCGTGATCGCCGGTATAATGATGCGCTGATCGCGCGTCCAACCGACAAGGGCGGCAGCGAAAGCTTCACCGTCGGTCTGAGCAAGCCCTTCAATGGCGGTGACTGGTCCTGGGGTCTGTATTACACCTATACCGATGCCGATGAAGTCAGTGGTCTGACCAGCTCGACCTCGGGCTCGCAGTTGGGCAACAACGCGGTTTTCCAGGCCAACGAAAACGTTGCTTCGACCGCAGCGTATGAAATCAAGAACAGCATCCTGGGTACCTTGAACTGGAAGCATGCGTTCTTCGGCGACTACGAGACTAAGCTTGGCTTGATTTACCAGGGCCGCAATGGTCGTCCGTACAGCTATGCCTTCGACAACGATGCCAATGGCGATGGTCGCCTGAACGACTTGCTGTACATCCCGGCAGGTCGCGGCGATGTGTTGTTCGGTTCTGCTGGAGAAGAGCAGGCATTCTGGAACTACATTGAAGGCAATGAGTATCTGGCTGCCCGTCGTGGCCAGGTTGCCGAACGTAATGGCGCACGTAATTCTTGGATCAACCAGTTCGATCTGCATATCGAGCAGGAGATTCCCGGCTTCTTCAAGGGCAACAAGGCTTCTGTGTGGCTCGACGTCATGAATGTCGGCAACCTGCTCAACAAGAAATGGGGCCAGGTCGAGGAGTATGGCTTCCCGGGTATGCGTGGTGTCGTGGAATACGGCGGCATTGATGCAGCCAGTGGCAAGTACGTGTATCGCTTCAACACGCCGGATCAGGCCACGGTATACGACGATCGCGGCATCTCCCGCTGGGCCCTGCAGCTGGGCTTCCGCTACCAGTTCTAATCTGGCCAGCGTGTTGCATGTTGCAAAAACGGCCGGGTTCTCCCGGCCGTTTTCTTTTGGGCGGGTGAGTACGCTAAAGTCCTGCGCAGACGACAGGAGCAAGCTATGGAACTCAGCAGTACGGCAGCACGGGCGCTGCCGGTGGTGGATGCGCGGATCTATCCGCGTGGTGGCCTGGACGTGCTGTCCAAGGCAGAAGTGGCACGGTTGCGTGATGCATCCAGTGGCGGCATGCATGAGCTGTTGCGCCGGTGTGCGCTGGCGGTGCTGACCAGTGGTAGCGCATCCGACGACCCGCGTGCCGCGCGTGATCTGTACCCGGATTTCGACATCCAGGTGAATCAGCAGGATCGCGGCATCCGTATCGATCTGATCAACGCGCCGGCCATGGCCTTCGTGGATGGCGAGATCATCCGCGGCGTGGCCGAGCTGTTGTTCGCCGTGGTGCGCGACTTGGCCTACATGGCCATCGAGCTCGAAGCGCAGCGTGCGGACCTGGACACCAGCGAAGGCATCACCAATGCCGTGTTCGGGCAGCTGCGCAACGCGCGCATCCTGCAGCCGTCCGATCCGAATCTGGTCGTGTGCTGGGGTGGTCACTCCATCTCGCGCGACGAATATCTCTACACCAAACAGGTGGGCTACGAGCTCGGCCTGCGCGGCCTGGACATCTGCACCGGCTGCGGCCCGGGGGCGATGAAGGGCCCGATGAAGGGCGCCACCATTGCGCACGCCAAACAGCGCAAGCACCACACGCGCTATATCGGCGTCACCGAGCCGGGCATCATCGCCGCCGAGTCACCGAACCCGATCGTGAATCACTTGGTGATCATGCCGGACATCGAAAAGCGCTTGGAGGCGTTCGTCCGCATTGGTCACGGCATCCTGGTCTTCCCGGGGGGCGTCGGTACCGCCGAGGAGATCCTGTACCTGCTCGGCATCCTGCTGAGGGAGGAGAACGCCGACCTGCCGTTCCCGCTGATCCTGACCGGGCCGACCATCGCCGCGCCGTACTTCGCCCAGATCGACCGGTTTATCCGCCTGACCCTCGGTGAATCTGTCGCATCGCGCTACGAGATCATCGTCGGCGACCCGGTCGCGGTGGCGCGCCGCATGGCCGAAGGCATTCACGAGGTGCGCGCACACCGCAAGGACCAGAAAGACTCGTACTACTTCAACTGGTCGGTGCACATCCCGCTTGAGTACCAGCAGCCGTTCGTGCCCAGCCACGAAGCCATGGCTGCGCTGGACCTGCACCACGGCCGCCCGGCGCCAGAGCTTGCGGCCGACCTGCGCCGCGCCTTCTCCGGCATCGTTGCCGGCAACGTCAAGGAAGACGGCATGCGCCGCATCGAGGAGTTCGGCCCGTTCGAGATCCACGGCGACCCCGACATCATGCAGGCCCTGGACGAACTGCTGCGCGGCTTCGTGGAACAGCGCCGGATGAAGATCTCGGGGGATTACCGGCCTTGTTATCGGGTAGTGACCTGATCCCCCGAAGCTGCATCTAGCGGAACATGAAGGGCGGCCCAAAAAAGGTCGCCTCTTCGTTCTGCATGAAGCTCCATCCGATGATCGCCATCCTGCAGTCGGGCACGAACAGCGGCGAGGCCGACCTGATGCCCAGTTCTTGCGGTCTTTCCATCGGGGGGGAGTGGGTTGCTGACTTCCACAACAGCCATCTTCGCGGTTTGACGGAGCTCAATGACAACTTGCGAGGTCTCCGAGCGGAGCTCGACACCGTGGCGAATCGCATTTTCAACTAGCGGCTGGATGGAAAGGCAGGGCACCATCAGCTCCGGAATGGAGTCGGGCATTCGCCAGACGATGATGAGACGATCACCGAAGCGTGCTTGCTCAATATCTAGGTAATGCCTGGCAAGCGTAAGCTCCTGCGCCAGAGTGACGCGATCCGGGCCGGCAAGCGTTGCTCGAAAGAGCTCTGCCAGATCCATCAGTAATTGTTCGGCCTTGGCAGGATGAAGGCGTACGAGCGCCGCACCCGTATTGAGCGTGTTGAATAGAAAATGAGGCTGGATACGGGCCTTCAATGCCTCCAGTTCAAACTGTTTGGCACGGATGGCGTATTGGCGGGCCTGCCAATGGGTATGGAATGCCCAGATACCCAGTAAACCGACCGTCAACGCGATACCTTCTGTTCGAAGAATCAGTTCAAGCCAATGCCGCGTGTCCATCGACCAGGCGTTTCCAACCACAGCCATTGCGGCGAACAGCACCAAGGTTGCGGAAAGCATAAGCAGGACGAGAGCTGAGTTTGCAATCGCAAGTGGTCGCGCGCGACTTAATGGATGGCGGAGCGAGTACAGTCCGGCCAGGGTCAACAAGGCAGTCCACTGAGTTGCAAAGGATGTGATCCCGAAACTGATCCATCCCAGTGGTACGCCTGGTGCAAGGCTCAGCACCAGGGCGATTGCCTCGGCGACTACGACCACAACGGTCAGCGTGCGTGCATCCCACAGGGCTTGCAGGAAAGATTCGCCGATAGCGATTGGCGTCATAACGCGGGCCGGAAGGAACTGTTGCCTATCATGCACGTCCCGCTGATTAATTGGGGCATGCCTTTCGTGCGGTTGCTACGCCCGTTCGTCGCGCAGCCTCTGGCAAGTGGAGGGGGCGATGGTTATGGTAGCCACGTGTATTTGGCTGCCTGGGGAGGCTGCCGCATGATCCGTTTTCGGGGCTTTGCGCCTCTTTCGCAGCGCGGCTTTTCGTTGATCGAGATGATGGTCACCATCGTGGTACTGGCGATCGTCATGGCGATTGCATTTCCTAGTTTTACCGCCCTCATCAATAGTAGTCGCCTGTCTTCGGCCGCCAATGAGTTGTCTGCCTCTCTTCAGCTCGCTCGCTCTGAGGCCGTGCGTAACAACGCCAGCGTGACGTTATGTCGGTCCAATGACGGTACTTCGTGCGCCAACGGCGGCACCTGGGCGCGTGTGATTGTCTTGCGTGGGACAGAGGTCTTGCGGGTGAGTGAGATCGGGCCCCAGCTGCAAGTCAGTGTGAGCCAAGCTATTTCCTCTGCCGGCGCGCGAATCGTGTTTCGGCCCGATGGGCTTGCGCGCGACTCGACGGGAACGCGACTTTTGGCAGGAGCAGTTTCGATTTGTATGGCCACCACGCGGCCCCCAGAGAACCAGCGAATTGTCGCGATTGCTGGCGGAAGTCGGGTGGCGATCACCCGCGGAACCGACCCGCAGTGTCAGGCGCCGGCCGACGTGCCTGCATTGTTGTAAGGATATGAGAGAGATGCGTATGCCAGTCAAAGGCAGTCGTCGAGGTCAGTTAGGTGTCAGCCTGATCGAGGTATTGATTTCCGTTGTGATCCTCGGGATCGGGATGCTCGGTATTGCTGCAATGCAAGCACGAGCGCTGCAGAACAATAGTAGCTCGCTTGAACGCAGTCAGATGGTCGTGCAGTCGTACGCAATTCTGGACGCGATGCGTGCCAATCTGGTAGCTGCACGGGCAGGTGCTTACAACATCGGCATGACCTGCAATGTTCCTGCCGGGGGCAGCCTGGCGGCCAATGATCAGCGTGACTGGATCACTGCACTCAAGTCCAGCATGGGCACGAGCGCCTGCGGTTCCATCCAATGTGAGGCGAACGGTGTCAGATGTACTGTGGCCGTGCGTTGGGATGACAGTCGTGCAACATCCTTGGGTACAACAGACAACACGGCGCAACGCCAGTTCAGTGTGGTGACCCGTCTATGAGCATATTGCATGCTTCCCGCAAATCAGCGGCCGGTTTCACGCTGGTCGAACTACTGATTTCATTGGTGCTTGGGTTGCTCGTGACATTAGCCGCGATCGGCTTGTTCCTGACCAGCAGGCGTACCGCAGCTGCGACAGATAGCCTCAGCCGTGTACAGGAAAATGCGCGCATTGCGTTTGAACTGATGGCGCGCGATATCCGTGAGGCAGGTGGCAACCCATGCAATAGCAGTAACAACATGGCGATGGTGAATGTACTGAGTGCACCGGCCTCGCGCTGGTGGACAAACTGGAATGTGGGAACCACCAGCGGCACATTGCAGGGATACGACGGGTCAACCGCTATCGCGGGCATCAACTTCGGTACAACGACGGCCGGGCAGCGTATCGCGGGAACCGATGCGCTGACACTGTTGTCGTCCGGTGATGCCACGGCCGTCGTCACTGTGCACGCACCCGCGTCTGCAACGTTTACGGTCAACACTGCGGCGCATGGGCTGATCCCGGGCGATCTCTTGATGGTGTGTGGTCCAAACGCCGAAACAGGCGGCGTGATGCGGCTCGGTGCAATTTTTCAGATGACTGGTTCTGCCGGGACAGCTTCAGTGGGGCATGGTGCGAGCGGCTCGCCAGGAAACGCAACCAACCGACTGGGGCTGGGAGGCTCGCTGTTTACCTTTGGGTCGAATGCATCCATCACCCGTCTCAATGCCTCGGCTTGGTACATCGGCACCAACGGGCGCACCAGAGGGCTTTATCAATCCACGTTGATCAATACCGGTGGTGTCGCCAGTGTTCAGGCGCAAGAGGTCGCAGAGGGTGTGCAAAATATGGCGGTGACCTATCTGGTGGACGGAACCACAAGTTATGGGAATGCGGCGAGCGTGACTGGTCGTTGGAGCCAAGTAACCGCGGTAAGAATCACCCTGACCTTGGCAGGAACCGATCGTGATGGCGTCGATAATGCCGCGCTATCGCGTACCGTAAGTCAGGTCATCACTCTCAGGAACAGGGCTCCATGAGCGGCGCGCCATCAATTTCTAGTCGCCTACGGCAGCGGGGCGTTTCGCTGGTCGTCGTGCTGATCCTATTGCTCATCATGACATTGCTGGGACTGGCAGTTCTGCGGAGCACTGTGCTTGAAGAACGTATGAGCGCGAACCTGCTGGACCGTAACCTCAGTTTTCAGGCGGCAGAAGCGGCACTGCGTGAGGGTGAGGCGCTTGCAGCAAGTCGTACCAATGCCGAGCACACTGCAATCGCGGCAGCGGCAGCGGGTGGAGGCTGCACGAATGGTGTGTGCCCCCGGCCGGATGCAACCGCAGTGGAGCGCTGGAAAAACACGAGCTTCGGTGGATGGCGCGCTGCAACGACGAGCGTTGGCTCGGTGGCATCAGCTCCCCAATTCTTCATCGAATACATGGGTACGTCTGAAACCTGGCTGGAATGCAATCTCGACCCTCGATACACCGGTAGCGATATTTGCTTGCGCCCGGTCTACCGCGTTACGGCTCGAAGCGAAGCTGCCGGTCGTGCCAGCGTCATTGTTCAATCCAACTTCATTGTCCCGTAGGGAGCTGCTGCCATGAATGCGTGTTCATCTCCTTCTTTCAGGCGTTCCGCCCTGGCTGAACAGTTGCGTTGCGCCTGTATGGCATTGGCAGCAACGTTAGCCGCGGCTCCTGCAGGAGCAGTCAATTTGCCTGACGAGCCACTGCAATCAAGCGGCCGTGTTTCACCGAATATATTGTTTATCTTGGATGATTCCGGCTCGATGAGCGAGGACTCCATGCCTGATGTTTTGCCGGGCACGACGCCGATTAATATCGCGGAGCTGGCTTACAGTAGAAATACTATCTACTATAATCCTGCTTTTGATTATAGGCCTTGGTTAAACCCCGACGGCAGCCAGATGACGGGTGGTGTCAATTATTCAAATGTCTATACCGATGACTCATTTTTGACGGGTGCTGGAAATCTTCAGTCTGCAGTACGTACCTTTTTTGTTCCCAAGGATCTGAATGCCTCGGTTGCACAGTTGGCTAATGTCAGCAGTTATTGGCGCTATCAGATCCATACAGATGGGCGCATTGTAAGGAGTGAGTATCTCCGGAATGTGCAGGGTCAGCAAGGTCTCGCCGGCCGCGACTGTAGTTCCAGTGGTTTCGATTGGCAGTGGAAAAATTGTACTTTTTCATTGCCAAATCCAGCTCGAAACAGTGAGGCTGCGGAGCGAGCCAACTTTGCAATCTGGTATTCCTACTATCGAACCAGAATGAAGGTGGCGAAGGCTAGTGCGGGTCAGGCCTTTGCTGATCTGAATACTTCGGCGCGCGTGGGCTTTCGGACCATCTGGCGTAGAAATAAGACCGGTAATTTAATAACGCAGGACAACCCCATTCCTATCGGTCGAAATGACGGGCTATTCGACGATCCTAACGGGGGCTCGGGAGCGAATAACAACAAGACGCTGTGGTACGACCGGCTTTACGGAGCCGCTGGCTCAGGTGCGACGCCGTTGCACGGCGCGTTGACGGATGCTGGCCTCTACTATGGGAACGCAGCTGCCAATGGACCTTACGGCCCTCAAGTTGGGAGTGCGCAATTTTCGTGCCGGCAGAATTTTACGATTCTGACGACAGATGGTTACTGGAACGGAAAAGATAATTACGCTGACATTGCAAATGAGCAAGACAACGTAGCAGGACAGACCATTACTAGTACTACGCGCGACACCTACACGTATAGGCCAGAGCGTCCCTATGCAAGCTCTGACTCAGATACGCTTGCCGACGTGGCGATGCGATTCTGGAAAAATGATTTGCGAGCCGATTTGGCCAACAATGTGCCAACCTCTAGTCGCGATCCTGGCTTTTGGCAGCACATGGTGACTTATGCAATCTCCATTGGTGCCTCAGGTACCTTAAATCCTGAAACGGATCTTCCTGCGTTAACTGCGGGGACTTTGAACTGGCCAACCCCACGAAATAATACGATCGTCAACGTGGATGATCTGTGGCACGCTTCCGTGAACGGACGAGGGGATTTTATTGTTGCTAGCAATCCCAACGAATTCACCCAGGCACTGAAAGCGTCGCTAGCGTCCATTATTGAGCGTGCGGGTGCATTTTCTAATCTCTCGGCAAATTCCACACGAGTGGACAGCGATACGCTTGCTTTTCAGGCCAGCTTTGTCTCTGGCGTGTGGTCAGGCCAACTGCGCGCATTTCCAGTTACTGCAGCAGGAACATCCGCAACTGCTAGCTGGAATGCCTCAGCAGGTATTCCTACGACCGGTCGTAAGATTTTTACCTTTAATGGCCTGACGGGCGCAACGTTTCCAACGGCGACACAGTTGCTCTCGTTGGCGCGCACCGCCGCTCCGGCTGTCAGTGGCGCCGATAATGCTGCGTACATTGCGGGTGCCCGGAATCAGGAGCTTGCCAATGGCGGTACGCTCCGTAATCGAACTTCGGCGCTGGGTGATATCGTCGGTTCTTCCCCTGTATTTGATGCCCAGACGAACACAGTTTACGTGGGTGCCAATGACGGCATGCTACATGCTGTCGATGCAAGCGATGGTGCCGAGGAGTTTGCTTATATCCCGGCTGCGGTGAGTTTTCCCGATCTGAATACGCTGAGTAAGCCAGATTACGAGCATCGCTATTTCGTGGACGGCCCGGTGATCTTGTCGCGTCGTGATCAGACTCCGGGGGCAACCATTCTTGTGGGTACGCTCGGCCGGGGCGGCAAGGGGTTGTATTCACTGGACGTTACTAATCCGACGACTTTCAGCGCGGCGCGTGTTCAATGGGAGCGTACAGAAACGCCGCTCAACAATATGGGGTTGATTCTAGGGCAGCCGATTATTGCCAGGCTTAATAATGGCGATATGGGCTTGATTGTGCCTAATGGTGTGAATAGCACCAACAACCGTGCAGCACTGCTGATCTATCGTCTTAGTGACGGTGCGCTGTTGGCAGAAATTGATACGGGTGTTGGATCGGCCACATCTCCTAACGGCATGTCGGCGCCAACCATTCGTGACGTGGATGGAAATGGGACGGCTGATTTTGTCTATGCTGGGGATATGCTTGGCAATATGTGGAAATTTGACATCAGTTCGGCAACGCGTACCGCGTGGAGTACGGCGAGTAACCGGCTCCGTATGTTCACCGCGACAAGTCCCACTGGTCAGGTTCAGCCGATTACGTCCTCTCCTGTCGTTGCTCGTGATCCTTCAACATTCCAGCTCTGGGTGTTCTTCGGTACTGGCCGCTTCATGGAGACCGGCGATACCGCAGACCGCAGTGTTCAGACCTTTTATGGCCTGAAAGACGGAACAACTTCAATCGCAAAAAGCGCATTGCAGCAAAGAACCGTTGCAGCGGTTGAAACTGATGTGGATACAGGCCGAACGGTGCGCGCCTTTGAAGCGCCCTCTGTGCTTCCTGCCGGGCGTAGCGGTTGGTACATAGATCTTGTCAACCCGCCTACGCCGCCGGGAACTCCGATCGGTGAGCGCGTGGTAAGTGATCCTCAGGTGGTCAACGATGTACTGAATTTTTCAAGCATCATTCCCAGCAGTGACCCGTGTCTGCCGGGTGGCACCGGATTCCAGAACGCCTTGAACGCGTTTACCGGGGCGAGCCTGTCTGAGTCATTCTTTGACATCGACGGCGACGGGTCTTTTAGCGATGAGACTGTATCGGTAGGCGGCGGTGGCGGTTCCACAGGTACGCCAGTAGCGACTGGTTCCGTTGGACTTGGGGGTATGGGAGGCACCGGTAACATTCTGACTGGCGGCGGTGCAGGTCCTGGTGGTCCTCCTGGTTTGTTATGTACCAATCTGTCTAACGCGACCGTGGAATGCCAACGCATCCGTGAGGCGCGCCGTACGTCTCGGGTGTCTTGGCGCGAATTGCTCAAGGAAATGTGATGAATATTGAATCGGGTGGCCGGAAACGTGTGAGTGGTTTTACTTTGATCGAGCTGATGATTGTGGTCGCTGTGATCGCAGTCTTGGCAGGTATTGCGATGTACAACTATCAGGCAGCCGTTGTGCGGGCAAAGCGGTCCGCAGCGACGAGCTGTCTACAAAGCGGAGCGCAATACATGGAGCGTTATTACACAACGTACATGTCCTACAACGACTCCAGCAGCCCGCCTGCGCTGCCGCAGTGTGACTCCGGTGTCTCGAACAGCTACACAGTTGCGCTTGTGCCCTCTGCAGATGGTAGGACGTTTACGATTACAGCGACGCCGATCAATCAGCAGGCTAGGGCGGATACGAAGTGTGCTGCTTTGTCGATTCTGCAGTCAGGGGAGCGTCGCGAAAGCGGTACCGCAACGGCTATCAGCGATTGCTGGTGATCTTCGCGCTTAGCGCTGCTACTGCTGACCTGCATGCTCGACATGCGTAACCGCGCTGGGCACGTATAAGGGACACCGGCATTAAATGCCTTCGTGCAGCGACGGGGCCGGCTCCATAGCTCGCCCCCTGCTCCGTAGGAGTCGGCGTCCGCAAAATGCATCAATGCAGGAGGCGTACGGGAGCGCGGGGGAAAGTGCGTTTACAGACCTGCAGGCCAACACGTCAGATAAGTGTTAGCGAGATGGCTGTGGCAAGTCAGATTCAGCTCGCGGGAGCGCGCACCGCGCTAGCGTGGTCGAACCTAGCTAATCTGGTGGGCGGGACTTGGTAACCGTTAGGAATGCCGGTTACGGGTATGTCTAGACTGCTGCTGAGCTTATTCCTGACGAGGATGTAAAAAAAAACCGTGCCGGAGCACGGTTTTTTTTCTTGGCGCCCGAAGTTGGACTCGAACCAACGACCCCCTGATTAACAGTCAAGTGCTCTAACCGGCTGAGCTATTCGGGCGGGGAGGCAAATTATAGGGACGGTTGGTTGCATGCGCAAGCCCTGGCGACACTTTTTCTTACAGCGGACATTGCTGGGGAGTTGCTGGTCTTTGCGAACGCACTCTGCCAGCCATGTTGATGATTACTTGGCCGCCGAGTTGGTCGCCGTGGCAGATGTTGAACGTCACGTTGGTTCCAAGAGAACTGCCCAGGCGCCCGTAGCGGACCTGGGTGCGGCCAGCGGTAGTCCGGACGCTTAGCCCGGCGCTGCTGGCGGGCGCCGCTGATGCGATAACGTCCTCGCTTGTGTCTGGTGTTCGATTTCCGTCGGGGTCCGAGTAGATCAGCCAGCCGGCGGTCCAGTCGCGGCCAGTTGTGCAGGTGTTGGCTGTGGAGCTCGGGCACATCGCTACAGGATTTCCTTGTGAAATTGACCTGGATCTGGCAGTTGCCAAATGCGTAGCGAGCTCGAACATGACGGCACGTACCTGGTGCGTCCGGTGAAGGTCGGCGAGGGAGGGCCAGGCAATAGCGGTAATGACGGCAAGCAACGCGACGGTAACCAGGCTCTCCACAAGCGTCCAGCCAAGTTGACTCCTGGGGCTGCTCACGTGGTTTGCGTCCTCGGTGGATGGAGAACACAGGCTCCATTACTACGTGCCTTGGCGCGATCAGCCGGCAGCTGGCCGTTGGGTAGGGAAACCGCAAACGTTGCCATCATCCGCGATCGCTATACTCAGCGGTCGTCTGAAGGTGCACGTTCCATGACCGACCGCTTTGAGCTCGTATCCCCGTATTCCCCAGCCGGCGACCAGCCTGCGGCCATCGACAAGTTGGTGGCTAACTTCGAGGCGGGGCTTGCCAAGCAGACGCTGCTGGGGGTGACGGGTTCGGGCAAGACCTACACCATCGCCAACGTCGTGCAGCAGGTGCAGAAGCCGACGCTGGTGATGGCGCCGAACAAGACGTTGGCGGCGCAGTTGTACGGCGAGTTCAAGTCGTTTTTCCCGAACAACGCGGTGGAGTACTTCGTCAGCTATTACGATTACTACCAGCCTGAAGCGTATGTGCCGTCGTCGGACACCTTCATCGAGAAGGACAGCTCGATCAACGAGCACATCGAGCAGATGCGTCTGTCGGCGACCAAGACGCTGCTGTCACGGCGCGACTCGCTGGTGGTGGCCACGGTGTCGGCGATCTACGGCCTCGGCGCGCCGGAAGACTATCTGTCGCTGCGCCTGATCCTGTCGATCGGCGAGCACATCGACCAGCGCCAGCTGATCCGCCATCTCACCGATCTGCAGTACACACGCAACGAGTTCGAGCTCACGCGCGGTGCGTTCCGTGTACGCGGCGAGGTGCTCGACGTGTTTCCCGCCGAGTCGGACACCGAGGCCTTGCGCATCGAACTGTTCGATGGCGATATCGAGCAACTGACGCTGTTCGATCCGCTGACTGGCGAGACGCTGCGCAAGCTGCAGCGCTACACCGTGTATCCGAAGACCCACTACGCCACCACGCGCGAGCGCACCTTAAGCGCGGTCGACACCATCAAGGAAGAGTTGAAGGAGCGCTTGGAGCAGTTGTATTCGCAGAACAAGCTGGTGGAGGCGCAGCGCCTGGCGCAACGCACCCAGTTCGATCTGGAGATGATGGCGGAGGTGGGCTTCTGTAACGGCATCGAGAACTACTCGCGGCACTTGACCGGCAAGGCGCCTGGCGAGCCGCCACCGACCTTGTTCGACTACTTGCCGCCGGATGCGCTGCTGGTGATCGACGAGTCGCACGTGACCATTCCGCAGATCGGCGCGATGTACAAGGGCGACCGCTCGCGCAAGGAAACGCTGGTGGAATTCGGCTTCCGCCTGCCGTCGGCGCTGGACAATCGCCCGTTGCGCTTTGAGGAATGGGAAGCGCGTTCGCCGCGTAGCATCTATGTGTCGGCAACACCGGGGCCGTACGAGCTGCGCGAATCTGCCGGCGAGATCACCGAGCTGGTGGTGCGGCCCACCGGCTTGATCGACCCGGTGGTCGAGATCCGCCCGGTAGGCACACAGGTCGACGATCTGATGTCCGAGGTGCACGAGCGCATCAAGCTGGGCGACCGCGTCCTGGTCACCACCTTGACCAAGCGCATGGCCGAGAACCTCACAGAATACCTCGGTGAGCACGGCATCCGCGTGCGCTATCTGCACTCGGACATCGACACCGTGGAGCGCGTAGAGATCATCCGCGACCTGCGCTTGGGCAAATTCGACGTGCTGGTCGGCATCAATCTATTGCGCGAAGGCCTGGACATGCCGGAGGTATCCCTGGTTGCGATCCTGGACGCAGACAAGGAGGGCTTCTTGCGCTCGACTGGCTCGTTGATCCAGACCATCGGGCGCGCGGCGCGCAACCTGCGCGGCAAGGCAATCCTCTATGCCGACAAGATGACGCGTTCGATGCAGGCGGCCATCGACGAGACCGACCGTCGGCGCGAGAAGCAGGTTGAGTACAACCTTGAGCACGGCATCACCCCGAAGTCGGTCGCGCGGCCGATCTCCGACATCATGGAAGGCGCGCGCGAAGACGCGGCCGAGAAGAAGGCGGGCAAGGGGCGCTCGAAGTCGCGCCAGGTGGCCGAGGAGCCCGCCGACTATCGCGCGATGGGACCTGCCGAAATCGCCGGCAAGCTCAAGGCACTCGAGCAGAAGATGTACCAGCACGCCAAGGATCTGGAATTCGAGGCGGCGGCGCAGATCCGCGACCAGATCCAGAAGCTCAAGGCGGCCAGCCTCGCGTGAGATGCCTGCGTCGCGATCGCGCAGGGAGGGCTTGTGGCAGCCAAATCCCTGCGCTAGAATGCGCGCCCTGCACAGCGCAATGCTGACGCAGGAAACGGGCGGTTAGCTCAGCGGTAGAGCACTACCTTGACATGGTAGGGGTCACAGGTTCGAACCCTGTACCGCCCACCACTCCAAGTCCAGATGGCAAGCGACTTGAGTGGTTCAACCCCGGCAGCGATGGCTGCCACTGACCCCAAAGTAACCTCCTGGAACCAGTAAAGTTCTGCATCTCTGCAGGTGCTTTTATTCTGGTGACAAGCCGTCCTCTCTGGCTTCGGGCCCAACCCGCCGCGAAAGGCGGTATCTTATCCAACTGGCAACGCCTCGCGCTAAGCGATCAAGAATGGCCTAGAGCCTGCCTCAGGCCCCAGAGAATGCGTGAAAGAGCGTACTTGCTGGCGTTGCGGCCGTGAACGCCTCGCACCCGCTGTGTCATGGCGAGCCGGACCGGACATGGGCAGCGCTGAAATCGCTTTCTCAGACGCACGTCTTGCTTTAGCATCGCCTACCGCGCTGACGGAAAGGAAGACTGGCGATGGACGAGTACCAGCACACCGTGCTGACCAGAGGGGGCTATCGCGTCGTGGCCATCACGCGTGAAGAGGTCTATGCCGCTGACAGCGTCGTGGCTTACGCAGTGGTCACGGACGCGGGCACGCGCTTGACGCCCTACCTCTCGCTGGATCAGGCCAAAGTCTGGATCGACTCACTGGTCGAAAGCGAAGGTGGTGGGCGCAAGTCCGACACGCTGGATCACAAGTCAACTATTCGTCGCTAAACGCTGACAGAAGCAAGCCAGGGAGAAGGGCGCGTGTCCAAGCTCAAAATTGCCGCAATCGCCACCGTGGTGACGATGCTCATCGGGTATTGCCTGTCGGGCTACCTGACGTTGCTGCTATTGCGGCTAGATACCAAGCTGTACGCGTGGGACACCTACTATCGCTACGTCAGCGCCATGGGTCTTCCGGAAGTCGCGCCGTATGTGACCAAGATCAAGTTGGCTGGGGCGTTCGGTTTCGGCCTGCCGGGGATCGTCTGGGCAATCGGCATGGTGCTATTGGTCAAGCCCAAGCAGAAGGCGCTGCATGGCGACGCGCGCTTTGCGGGCGCTGCCGACCTTTCCAGGCATGGGCTGTTCAAGCCAAGCCCGAATGGCATCGTAGTCGGCAAGTTCAATGGCAAGTTGGTCCGGCTCAGTGGCCAGCAGTTCGTCATCCTCGCCGCGCCGACGCGCTCCGGTAAGGGCGTGGGCGTGGTCATTCCGAATCTGCTCGAGTACCAGGAATCGGTGGTGGTTCTGGACATCAAGCAGGAAAACTTCGATCTGACCAGCGGCTGGCGTGCCAGCCAGGGGCACGAGGTTTTTCTCTTCAATCCGTTTGCGGAAGATCGCCGCACGCACCGCTGGAACCCGCTCACCTACGTGTCGGCCGATCCGGCCTTCCGCGTCTCGGATCTGATGAGCATCGCCGCGATGCTGTACCCGGACGGTTCCGACGATCAGAAATTCTGGGTCAGCCAGGCGCGCAACGCGTTCATGGCGTTCTCTCTTTATCTGTTCGAAAACTGGGACGAGGAGCTGTCACTGGGCTTCCCGGGCGGGGCAGGGGCGCCTACGTTGGGCGGAATCTACCGTCTCTCGTCGGGCGACGGCACCGACCTGAAGAAATATCTGAAGTCGCTGTCCGAACGCAGGTTCCTCAGCAGCAACGCCAAGTCGGCGTTTGCCAACATGCTGTCACAGGCGGATGAGACCTTCGCCTCCATCATGGGCACCCTGAAAGAGCCGCTCAACGCCTGGATCAATCCCGTCCTGGACGCTGCTACCAGCGCCGACGATTTCCTGCTGACGGATCTGCGCAAGAAGAAGATGACCATCTACATCGGCATCCAGCCCAACAAGCTGGCCGAGAGCCGCCTGATCATCAATCTGCTTTTCAGCCAAATCATCAACCTCAACACCCGCGAACTGCCCAAGTCCAACCCTGAGCTCAAGTACCAGTGCCTGTTGCTGATGGACGAGTTCACCTCGATCGGCAAGGTGGACATCATCTCCACCGCCGTGGCCTATATGGCCGGCTACAACATTCGGCTGCTGCCCATCATCCAGAGCATGGCGCAGCTGGACGCCACCTACGGCAAGGACCTCTCGCGCACCATCATCACCAACCACGCCTTGCAGATCCTCTACGCCCCGCGCGAGCAGCAGGACGCGAATGACTACTCCGAGATGCTGGGGTACACCACCATCAAGAAGAAGAACGTCACCAGAGGGCGTGAGACGACCCATAGCGTTTCCGAGGAGCGCCGGGCGCTGATGTTGCCGCAGGAGCTCAAGGCGATGGGCAACGAGAAGGAAGTCTTCCTATACGAAGGAATCCCGCACCCGGTGAAGTGCGACAAGATCCGCTACTACGAAGACCGGTACTTCACGGCCCGGCTGTTGCCTAAGGTGGACGTGGCGTCCTTGACCATCAAACTTTGACTTGCATCACCTAACTCTTACAACGCATGGCAGGGAATGCTTGACTCATGTGCCCGTTAAGGGCAAAGTTATGTTTCGTTACAAGTCGTAAAAGTGCAGTGGGGAAGGTGTCGGACGACACCAAAGGAGTGACTATGGATGGTTTAGTGGTGGGGCTACCTTCTCAATTCGTTATGCCTTTTTCGGCCGTCGTGCAGCGCTTCAGCGTGCAGGGTAGCCATGTTTCGCCTTGTTAAAAAAATTGCCTTCGTCGCCTGACGGTGTACGGAGGCGTTGTGCTGCCTGGGCTACGCCCGAATTTCATGAGTTGGAGAGGTTGAGTGAATCCGATGTCTGTGTCCAAGCTGTCGTTGGCCCTAGTAGCGGTTGCTGTGCTGGGCGCATGCGCAACCAAGCCTGCTCCTGATTTCGGTGGGCGCTGGAAGCATGTCAATCATTTTGACGAGGCCCCCACCGAAATCCCGCTCTATACCTCGTACACCTATCAGGCAACGCCGATGGACGGCACCTTGAAGACAATGCTTGAGCGGTGGGCTGCGGATTCCAATATGCAACTGTCATACAACTTGCCTTCGGACTACACCCTAATTGCGCCGGTTTCAAACATCAGTACGACTAGCGTCCAGCAGGCTGCTACCGAACTGAGCGCAGCCTATGCAGCGCAGGGGGTGTCAGTGTCGGTATCCGCTAATAAGTTATTAGTTCAGCCGGTCCCCGTTTCCACGGGGACTAAGCTCTGAGGAGCGCGGCTGATGCGCTTACGCACCTCGCAGATTATTGGAGCAACGCGAGCCCCAAGGTACTCGCGCTTGCTGCGGCAATGGTTTCAGGCCTGACAAGGCCCTACGGTGACGGATCTAGACATGTTGCGTAAGAAGGTCAGTGAAAAGGACGGCTCCGCTCAAGTCAGCGCGGCTGTCCAGAAAGCGGTGAACTACGAGGTAAGCATTGCAGACCTGGCGCGTCGCAGTGAGAAACGTGCATGGATCGTTGCTACCTTTTCAATGGTAGTTACTGTAATGACTGCTGGCGGCTATTACTACATGCTGCCTCTTAAGGAGAAAGTGCCGTATTTGGTGATGGCTGATGCCTATTCAGGTACCAGCACAATCGCCAAGTTGGAGTCGAATTTTGGTGGTCGCACAGTTAGCACCAGCGAGGCACTGGCACGTAGTAATGTTGCCCGTTTTATAACTGCGCGTGAGTCGTTTGATGCGTCTACGATTGGCGATCGTGATTGGAACACCGTCGTTGCGATGGGTGCAACGAATGTTCTTGGTGAATATCGCGCGCTGCACGCGGCAAATAATCCTACTAGACCTTTTAATGTCTATGGAAGGTCTCGTGCTATCCGTGTCAACATTCTTAGCATCACTCTTATCGGTGGCGGAGGTAAATCGTATACCGGTGCCACTGTGCGCTTCCAGCGAAATGCCTACGACAAAGCCTCTGCAGCTACTGCGTTGCTAGACAACAAGATTGCTACCATGGGGTTTGTATACCAAGATAATCTTGAGATGAGTGATAGTCTCAGGGTTGAAAATCCACTTGGATTTCGGGTGACTGATTATCGGGTCGATAATGACTATTCGGCTTTGCCCGCAGCGCCTTCCTCTACTGGTGTGCAGCCACAGGTCGCACCGTCGGCGGCTGTATATCAGCAGCAACCGGCTCCGGGCATGATTGACCCGAATGCGGCAAGTGCTGCGTCCACCGGGCTGCCAGTGCAGCAGGGTGGGATGGTTGCGGGGCCAGGTAGTGCGTCCGCGCAACAGCCGCAGGCGGTATATCCTGGCCAGGGACAAGCTCAGCCTGCGGGCCAAGTTCAAGCTCAGCCCACGATCCAAACCCAAGGGATGCCAAACAATGTCAATGGAGCAAGTGGTCGATGAAACCCTTTAACCCCTACAGGGCGGCATTGGCTGTAGCACTGCCAATTGGTTTGTGCGTATTTCCGGCCGCTGCTCAGGTCGTTCAGGATTACGAATATGCACCTGATCGTATTTATCAGGTTCGGACGGGTTTGGGCATCACAACTCAAATTGAACTTAGTCCAAACGAGAAGATTCTCGATTACAGCACTGGTTTCACGGGCGGGTGGGAACTCACGCGCCGAGAGAATGTATTTTATTTGAAGCCGAAGAACGTCGACGTCGATACGAATATGATGATTCGCACGGCTACGCACTCTTATATTCTGGAGCTCAAAGTTGTTGCTACTGACTGGCAGCGGCTTGAGCAAGCGAAGCAAGCAGGTGTGCAGTACAAAGTCGTGTTTACCTATCCGAAGGATGCTAGTTTTAATAATGTCGAAGATGCTGGCGCTGCCAGCAGCGGCCCATTGCTGAATGCTAAGATTCTAAAGGATAGGCGCTATTACTACGATTATGACTATGCGACACGGACTAAAAAATCATGGCTGATTCCAAGTAGAGTCTATGATGATGGTAAGTTCACTTATGTAAACATGGATTTGACGCGATTCCCTTCGGGTAACTTTCCCGCGGTTTTTGCTCGCGAGAAAGAGCATAGCGAGGATTTTCTCGTTAATACTACCGTGGAAGGTAATACACTGATCGTGCACGGAACTTACCCTTTTCTGGTGGTTCGTCATGGCGATAATGTCGTCGGCCTGCGAAGGAACAAGCAAAAGTGAACTCGAATACCCCCAACAGTCCTGATGAACTGTCCCATGGAAGCCAAGGTGACCAGAGTGGCCATAGCGAGCACGACGAGCGCAGCAATCCTTATTTCGCTCGCCAGCAGGCAGCTGCCGAACCAGATCTAGATGCAAACGAACCTGTTTTGCGATCTAACGAAATTAAGCGTTTAAACCGGAAGGCGCTTGTTTTTCTCGCACTCATTGCGGGTCTGCTGCTGCTGGCAATCTTTTGGCTGGCGAATCAAGGTTCGGGTGACCCAGTGGCGGAAAAGCCGCGCACAGAGACGGTTGTAGCGCCTGCACTTCCCCAGAACATGACTGCCCCTGTGGAAACAGCGCCGATCGCACTGACACCGCAACCAACCCTGCCGCCGCTGCCGCCTATGCCGGAGGATGATTTAGATAACTCGGTTTCTGTTCCAGAGCGGCCTCGTGCTCCCACTTTATTGGAGCGTCGTATCTTAGCTGAGCAGTCGGGCGTAAATACGGCCGGGGGTGATAGTGCGCCTGTGCCAGGGCAACTTGGTGGGCAGGCTGCGGTTCCAAAGGATGAGGAAATAACATTAGCCAAACCGCTCAGTAACCCTGACGGTCTACTCGTGCGTGGTACCTACATCCGCTGCGTCCTAGAGACGCGTATACTTTCTGATTTCGGTGGCTATACGTCCTGTATTGTTACTGAGCCGGTTTATTCAATTAATGGCCACAATTTGCTCTTGCCTAAGGGCTCTAAAATGTTGGGTCAATACGGAGCAGGCGAACCAACTACGAGGCGTCTGCAAGTTGTCTGGGATCGGGTGACTACGCCGACAGGGCTGGATGTTACCTTGGTCGGTCCCGGCATCGATACGCTTGGCAGCGCAGGCCATCCGGGCAAATACAACGCTCATTGGGGCAATAAGATCGCCTCGGCATTGTTCATTAGCCTTCTGAGCGATGCGTTCAAATATGCAGCAGCGGAATACGGTCCAGAAACGACGACTATTGGTCTGGGGTCGGGGATCGTTACTCAGCAGCCGTTTGAGAGCAATACGGCACGTAGCATGCAGCAGCTTGCTGAACAGGCGGTTGAAAAGTCCGGACGTCGCCCTGCGACGTTGACGATCAATCAAGGAACAGTTTTGAACGTCTACGTAGCAAAAGATGTCGATTTCTCGGCGGTGTTGCCGAAGTGAGCATGCCGACTGCCATGACGATCGACGATTCTCCGACTGCTAGGATCTCTAACGATTTCTTAGATTACCAGTATTCCGTGCTGGGAATCTTGGACTATCTGAACTCTCCAGAAGTCACGGAAATCTGCATCAATCGTCCTGGTGAGTTGTATCTGGAAACGATCAACGGCTGGCAACGTATGGATGTACCGTCGCTGACTTTTGATAGAGCCAGACAGTTCTGCACGGCGGTCGTTAACGAAAGTAATACCGGGCAGCGCATCACCGACGCTGATCCTGTGGTGTCGTTGACTTTTCCTACCGGCCAACGTGCCCAGTTTGTTATTCCGCCGGCATGCGATGCTGGCAAGGTCTCGATCACGATTCGCCTGCCGTCTAAACATACCAAGACGCTTGAGCAGTACACCAGCGACGGATTCTTCGATCAGGTGCTTGAGGAGGTTGCCGATGTCAGCGAGCACGATCGCGAGCTGCTTGAGTTGCGTCGTAACAAGCAGTACTCCGAGTTCTTTAAGAAAGCGGTGCTTTACAAGAAAAATGTAGTGGTTGCCGGTGCGACCGGTAGCGGCAAAACCACCTTCATGAAGGCCCTTGTTAATCATATTCCGAACGAAGAGCGTCTTGTAACCATCGAGGATGCCCGAGAACTATTCATTAGTCAGCCTAACTCGGTGCATTTGTTGTACTCGAAAGGTGGGCAGAGTGCTAGTAATGTGACTGCCAAGAGTTGTATGGAGGCCTGCTTGCGCATGAAGCCGGATCGGATCATCTTGGCCGAGTTACGTGGCGATGAATCTTTCTATTTCATCCGAAATTGCGCATCGGGCCATCCTGGTTCGATCACCAGCTGCCACGCCGGCAGCGTCGAGCAGACCTGGGACCAGTTGGCGCTTATGGTGAAGGCATCCAATGAAGGTTCTGGTTTGGAGTTCGAGGTGATCAAGCGGCTGTTGCGCATGACCATCGATATCGTGGTCCACATCAAGGCGCACGCTGGGCGCCGCTTTATTACCGGGATCGACTTCGATCCCACAAGGACCTTGCGTGGGGGCTGACCGGCCGCCAATGTTGGACTCACATCCAGTTTTAAGGAGACACCTATGCTACCGGGCATGGAATTGATGGGGTGTACTGGACTCGCCGTTCCCGGCGAGGTCATGCAGCACGTCGTTCGCGTTGAGTCTTCGCGCAATCCGTACGCTATCGGCGTAGTTGGCGGCAGGCTGGTACGCGAACCGCGTGGACTGGAAGAAGCCGTGGCCACGGCAAAGATGCTGGAACAGAAGGGGTACAACTTCTCCTTAGGGCTTGGCCAGGTAAATCGCTACAACCTGCAGAAATACGGGCTCACTAGTTATGAGATGGCATTTGCCAAGTGCCCCAACCTGGTGGCTGCGTCCAAGATCCTAGCCGAGTGTCACTCGCGATCCGGTGCTAATTGGGGCAAATCGTTCAGTTGCTACTACTCCGGCAATTTCGAAACCGGTTTCAAGCATGGTTATGTTCAAAAAATTTATGCCTCTATTCGCCAGTCTGTGGCGTCTTCGGGTGCAGAGGCGATCGCAGTGATGCCAAATCGCCCAATCAAGGTCCGTGTTGAAAATCCTCTACGTCAGACAGCCACTGAGCTGGCTGATGCTATCGTGGCACGTCGGATCCAGGATCTGTCGATTCCCAGACGCACAGAAAATTCACAGCAAAGTCCTATGCTGTCGATGGCTGTGCCAACTCAAGTACCGCCTTCCCAATTGACCACAGAGCATTCAGCGGATGATGAACTATACGTTGTTAAGGCAACTGGGCAAGGAAGGGGAGTTGCCGTTCCTGCGGCTGTGCAGCAGGCCCCAGCTTTGCGGAATCATCCGCCTGCCAGCGTGGCACCAGATCGACCGATGCACGCCATGCCCCAGATAGACTCCGCTTTTGTTTTTTGATGGACGAATGATTCGCCAAGGACTGGCTGCCAGCCCCCTGCTCTTAAGGAGATAATTAATGAAATTTGAAATCGACAAAAAAACGGCTGCAGATGTAAAGATGATCGGAATGCAGGCATTAAAGGCGATTGTCTTTACCTCGTCATTAATACTCGCTAGCGGAGCGTTCGCTCAGACCCCCGATCTAGCAAATACAGACACCAAGGTTTGTGGCTTTCTGGGCAATATTAATAGCCTTCTGACGATGGGCTCGGTTGCCGTGGTAACGATTGCGGTAATTGTTGCAGGATACCAGATTGCATTTGCTCATAAGCGTATTTCAGAGGTTTCACCAATTCTTATAGGTGGTGTGCTTATTGGTGCCGCGGGTCAAGTGGCTAACATGATTATTGGTGACCGTGGAAGCAATACGTGTAAGGGTGACGTGACTACAGGCTTAATTCAATTAATCCAGTATTATGCATAAAGACGTGCTATTCCGCGGCTGCACTCGTCCAGCGATGTTTTTGGGGGTGCCTTATATCCCATTCTTCATAGGCGCTGGCGGCGGTTTGTTGCTGGGAATGTATATCAATCTCTGGTTTCTTCTAACTATTCCCGTTATTATTTTTGTCATGCGCCAAATGGCTAGGCGTGATGAAATGATTTTCAGGTTGCTGGGTTTGCGTTGGATTTTTCGTATGCGTGTTCGTAATGTTCAGCGTTATTCGGGGATGTGGGTATTTAATCCAAATGAATATCGCAAAAATCCTCCCGGAAGGCCTAGGTGAATAACTAGCCACTTGACCAACCCCATGCGCGCGAAAGCTGCATGGGGTTGGCGTTTGGTCTGCCGTTTTATTGCGTTGCTTATTCTCAACTTGGTGAGAAAATGTTTAGTCCAGATAGCCCGATTAGCGAATTTGTCTCCATTTCGACGCATGTAGCGCCTTCAGTTCTAAAGACAACTGGTGGTGACTATCTGTTAATCTGGCATTTGGCAGGTCTGCCGTTCGTCGGGCGCGACGAATTTGAGCTTGAACAGAGGCATAATACTTTCAATCGACTAGTGCAGACGTTGCGTGCCCCAGACTTCGCGAATGTGGCGTTTTGGGTTCATGATGTTCGCCGTCGTCGCAAGATCGGCAATACGAGCCGTTTCAAACAATCGTTCAATCAGACATTGTCCGATGAGTATTATTCAGCGCTGTCGTCTCAGAAAATCATGCAAAACGAGTTGTATTTCAGCATGATTTATCGTCCCGTGATCGCTGGTCGCCGATTTGTTGAAAAGTCTGGCAATCCGGAGAAGATTCGTGTTGAGGAGGAACAGGCTATTGCGAAGGTAGTAGAGCTTGCAACAAATGTGGAGGCGGTTCTTAAAGACTATTCGCCTTATCGTTTGAGCATGTATGAGGCAAAGAACGGAATTGTTTTTTCAGAAGCGCTTGAGTTTCTCGGGTACCTGTTGAATCGAATCGACGAGCCTGTGCCAGTTCTGCAGGCACCGGTATCCGCTTATTTGCCAGTAAGTAAGCATATGTTTGCAAATAAGACTGGTGATTTCGTTATTCGCACGCCTGATGGTGTAAATCATTTTGGCGCTATCCTTAATGTTAAGGAATATGCGGATGGCACGTATCCCGGGATACTTAATGGGCTTAAATACTTGGACTTCGAGTATGTGGTTACGCACTCGTTCAGCCCGGTCGGTCGCCATGATGCATTGAAAGTGCTTGAGCGCACCAAGGGCATGATGATTTCTTCTGGCGACAAATCTTCTAGCCAGATCCGCGATCTAGACTTGGCAATGGACGATGTGGCATCCGGAAACTTCGTATTGGGCGAGTATCACTTTACTCTTGCCGTCTATGCAGATAGTCAGGAAAAGCTTGGCAGGCAGATCGCAACTACGCGTGCGGAGCTTTCTAACGCTGGCTTTGTCTCTTCGAAGGAGGATCTGGCGATAACCTCCTCATTCTATGCACAATTGCCTGGCAATTGGCGTTTCCGGACTCGCATTGCCAACCTGAGTTCACTTAACTTCCTAGGACTTTCCCCGCTGCACAACTTCGCTCAGGGAAAACAGCACAACAATCCATGGGGTGATTGTGTTACTACACTGCAAACAACCAATGGCCAACCGTACTATTTTAATTTTCACGCTACTCATCCTGCAGAAAACTCCTTGGGCGAGAAAGCCATTGCCAATACAATGGTGATTGGTAAATCAGGCACGGGTAAGACCGCACTCATCAATTTCTTGTTAAGCCAAGTTCAGAAGTTTGACCCCGTTCCGACGATTTTCTTTTTTGATAAAGATCGCGGTGCCGAAATTTTTGTGCGCGCTTGCGGTGGTAATTATTTGGCATTAGAGAACGGTGCGCCAACGGGCTTTAACCCGTTTCAATGTGAGCGTAACGAGTCAAATACACAATTTCTTGCTGAGCTTATTAAGGTGCTGGGGGGGAAGGCCGAATATAGCTCTCGTGAAGAGGAAGATATTTACCGCGCGGTAGAGGGTATGCTGGACACGCCGATGCACCTGCGAAGCATGAGCAACTTTCGCAAGAGTCTACCTAACATGGGCGACGACGGACTTTATGCACGCTTGCGTCGGTGGACGGCTGGAAACTCGCTGGGATGGGTGTTTGACAACCCGGTAGATACCATCGATTTGACGCGTGCCTCTATCATCGGTTTCGATTATACCGATGTGATCGATAATGTTGAAGTGCGTGTTCCGGTAATTAACTACCTACTGCATAGGCTTGAGGCGCTGATCGACGGGCGTCCGCTGATCTATGTGATGGATGAGTTCTGGAAGATCCTAGACGGAAAGGGCGGGCTAAAGGATTTTGCTAAAAATAAACAAAAGACTATCCGTAAGCAGAATGGACTGGGAATTTTCGCTACACAGAGCCCAGAAGATGCGTTGGCAAGCGACATCGCCGCCGCGCTGATCGAGCAGACCGCTACAATGATACTTTTACCAAATCCAAGCGCGAGCCGTGATGACTATATGGAAGGGCTCAAACTCACTGATGCCGAGTATCAAGTTGTTGTATCGCTCGATGAGCGTTCACGGTGTTTTTTGGTTAAACAAGGGCACGCATCAGCCGTGTGCCAGCTGAACCTTCGTGGCATGGACGACGCGCTATCGGTGATTTCATCGTCGACCGATAACATCGAAATCATGCAAGGAATCCTCTTGCGCAAGGCGGGTCAGCTTGGGGTGAGTATGGATCAGTTGACTCCAGAGCAATGGTTGAATGATTTTTACGCCAACCGCAAGGGCTCGGGCAAGCGTAATAGGGACAAAGCAGTGGAAGATCCTGCATAACTGGTGGTATAAAAATATCCGTTAGCTGCGTTTTTCCTAATCATTCGTTTTCATTTAGGCAACTACGTGCTTAAAGAAGACGAGGATTGAAGTTGTCTTGGTTGATGGGTGAGCCTATCGGACTGTCGGGTGCATGAATGTGCATAGCTTTATCTGCGTGTTTAACTGCGACGAACTATTCATGCAGAAATATTTGCCTATGAATACGTATGCACGCACACGCTCTCCCTCAGTTGCCCAGCTACGCTAACGCTCTTGGCTGGGCGCTCTTTCTCGCGCCCCCATTTGCCCGGGAGGGGCGTATATGTCGCAGACACCATGGTGGCGCGGGGCCGTCATCTATCAGATTTATCCACGTAGTTTTCTGGATTCCAATGGGGATGGCGTAGGCGATCTGCCGGGCATCATTGCCAAGCTCGACTACATCGCCGGGCTGGGCGTAGATGCGATCTGGATTTCGCCGTTTTTCAAGTCGCCGATGGCTGATTTCGGCTATGACATCGCGGACTATCGCGCCGTGGATCCGTTGTTCGGGTCGTTGGCCGATTTTGATCGCTTGCTCGAGAAGGCGCATGGCCTTGGGTTGAAGGTGATGATCGATCAGGTGCTGAGCCATACCTCGATCGCACATGCGTGGTTTCAGGAGAGCCGACAGGACCGGAGCAACCCGAAGGCTGATTGGTACGTGTGGGCCGATCCGCGCGAGGATGGAACGCCGCCGAACAACTGGCTGTCGTTGTTTGGTGGGGTCGCATGGCAGTGGGAGCCGCGGCGTGAGCAGTACTACCTGCACAACTTTCTGGTGGACCAGCCCGATCTCAATTTCCATAACGCCGAGGTGCAGCAGGCCACGCTCGATAACGTGCGGTTCTGGCTCGATCGCGGTGTGGATGGGTTCCGTCTGGATGCGATCAACTTCTGCTTTCACGACGCGCAACTGCGCGATAACCCGGCCAAGCCGGCAGACAAGCGAGTGGGGCGCGGCTTCAGCGCGGACAATCCTTACGCCTACCAGTATCATTACTTCAACAACACGCAGCCGGAAAATTTGCCGTTTCTGGAGCGGCTGCGCGGGCTGTTGGACAGCTACCCGGGTGCGGTGAGCCTGGGCGAGATTTCGTCGGAAGATTCGCTGGCGACCACCGCCGAATACACCGCCAAGGGCCGCTTGCATATGGGCTACAGCTTCGAGCTACTGGTGCAGGATTACAGCGCTGCCTACATCCGCGACACCGTAAGCCGGCTCGAGGCCACCATGTTGGAAGGCTGGCCATGCTGGGCCATTTCCAATCACGACGTAGTGCGCGCGGTAACGCGCTGGGGTGGGGCGCAGGCGACGCCGGCGTTCGCGCGGATGGTGGTGGCGCTGCTGTGTTCGTTGCGTGGCTCGATTTGCTTGTATCAGGGCGAAGAGCTCGGGCTCAGTGAGGCAGAGGTGGCGTTCGAGGACCTGCAGGATCCGTATGGGATTACCTTCTGGCCGACCTTCAAGGGCCGCGATGGTTGCCGTACGCCGATGCCGTGGACCGACGCGCCATCTGCCGGATTCACTAGTGGCAAGCCGTGGCTGCCGTTAGCTGCGTCGCATCGTGCCGCAGCTGTGAGCGTGCAACAGGACGATGCGCATTCCGTGTTGAGAGCAGTACGGGCTTTTCTAGCTTGGCGCAAGGAGATGCCGGCGTTGCGTGAGGGATCCATCGCTTTCTACGACACGGCCGAACCGGTGCTGATGTTCCGCCGCGAACACGCCGGCCAGGTTGTGCTGTTGGCATTCAATCTGTCCGCCGATCCTGCCGACGTGGCCTTGCCTACCGGCGAGTGGGAGCAGATCGATGTACCTGGTGTCGAGCTTGGGGCGATGGAGGGCGGACACCTACGGCTGGCCGGGCATGCGGTCGTTGCTGCTGTAGGTCGTGGCTGAGTAAGCGTAGCTGAAACCTCTCGGCTTGGAGCAGCTATCAAAGCTACTGCGCAGCCGCCAGGCGGGCGCGGCCGGTGCTCGGAATCGGCATGTACCCACGTACACTCCAGTTCCTCCGCGCCGTCCGCCCCACCTGACAACTGCTCGCTACGTTTTGTTAGCCGCTCTTAGGCTTGAGAGGGTTTTGCAAGCGGAGCGACATTCTCTGCGATGCCGCTCTGTTTTCGTTGCACGCCGATTGTCTTGCGCGCTAGTAGGTCGTTCGATAATCGCTGCCGTGGCATTCCATCTCATTGTTGAGTAGCAGGCGTCATCAGGAATGGCTAGGTTTCTGAAGCGCCTTCCGATCCGTCAGCTGGCTTTGCTTGCACGCGGTGTTATGGCCGGCGGCGACTCGCTACGGTTCTTCCTTAAAAACACCCTGCTGCCTTTGTGAGCGTGGTGCAAAGCGCATGTGTGCGGCGCGCGGTATGAAAGCCGGTTTTATGCCGGTGATTTTCGGTGTGTGGATTGTGCAGGTGTGTATGCGCTGCAAGTTGGCCTGCACAATTTCATGATGTTGATTAGTTGCGAAGACTTTCAAAGAAAGACTCGCCGGTTTGATCTCCACGGGTCTTTTATGCGGGGGGCGAAATGGAAATGTCATTCGGCGTGACGCGTTTGATTGTCCGATCGTTGCTTGCTTCGTCAAAAGCAATGTCGATCGTGAGCGCTACTTTGCGATCTGTCCCGAAGTGGCTGTCCCGTACCCTCAACCCAACCCCTCTCCCGGTGGGAGAGGGGCTTGTATTGCTGCGGCTTGTGATCGCTGCAGCTTGCGCTGTGTCGTTCGTCTTCCAATGTGGCCGGCGGATCTGGGCTGCGATACGCAGCCCAGATCGCGCTGGCGCTTCAGGCGCTTGGTCCCACGCACGTGATGCCAGCCACTCAGAACTTGTAATTCACACCCAGCACGAAGGTGCGGCCCCATTCGATGTATTCCAGCGGGCGGTCCTTGGTTTCTGCGTAGGTGCGGTACGGCGAGTTGCTGAGGTTGCTGGCCTGCAGTAGCAGGGTCAGGCCGGCCAGGCTGCTGGTGTCGGCAAAGTTGTAGCTGATCTGCGCGTCGGTGATGTTCTCGCCGACCACGTAGCGCAGTGTGCGGTTGCCGTTGAAGTTGCCGATCTCGCCGATGAAGTCCGAACGCCGGCGTTGGCTTACGCGTGCCTCGAAGCCCTTGTGCTCGTAATAGGCGGTGAGGTTGTACACCCGCTTGGAGAGGCCGGGCAGGCTGATGGCGCCGTCGCCGACGCTGGAGGCGCTTTCCGGGTCGCGGATCTGCACGTCGCTGTCGTTGAAGGTGGCGCTGGCCTGGATGCCGAAGCCTTCCAGCGGGGCGAACACCAGGTCCAGCGGCAGCGAGGCGGTGAGTTCCAGCCCGCGCAGGGTGCCGCCCTTGCCGTTGAACGGGGCGCTGAAGGTGCCGGTGGTCAGCACCGGTGCAGAGCCCGGCGGTGGCACGTAGCCGGCCACCAGTGCGGAGAAGTCGTAGTTGTCGCGGCTCTGGGTGTAGATGTAGCTCTTGAGGTCCTTGTAGAAGAACGCGGCCGCTACATAGGCGCGGTCGGCGAAGTACTTCTCGTAGGAGATGTCCAGCGCGTTGGCGCGCCACGGGTCGAGCATCGGGTTGCCGCCGCTGGCACCGGGCCGGCCGGTGGAGGTGTCGACGCCGAATTCCAGCGACGCACGCAGTTGGTCCACGCGCGGGCGTGCGACCTGCTTGGCCAACGCGAAGCGCAAGGTCTGCTCATACGGGAACTGGAACGCCAGGTTCAGGCTGGGCAGCCAGTCGCGGTAGGTCTTGCCGTCGTCGATGGGCCGCACTTCGCTGCCGACCGGCTGCGAGGCATCCCAGTAATTGGCCTGCGAGGATTGATCGGCGCTCTGCAGCTGCACACCGATATTGCCGCGCACGCCGACCACGCCCCACTCAGTATCCAGGTTGGCGCGCAGCCAGGCGGTGGTGATCTTTTCTTCGACCGTCCAGGCCTTGGAGACCAGGAACGATGCGTCATCGCTGGGGTTGAACAGCATGTAGCGCGAGACCGTGGCCGGCACGTTCCAGGCGGGCAGGGCGCCGATGCCGGCAAAACCCAGATTGACCGGGGCGTACTGCAGGTCGGCAGCCACGGTGGCTTCGCCCTGCGCGCCGAGCGTGATGTTGCCTTCGGGCTGGGTCTTCTGCTTTTCGCGGTGCGCGTAGTTCACGCCCACGTCCAGATCGGAGAACCAGCTCAGTGCTTCGGGCATCGGGAAGCTGGCCTGCAGGCGCGCGCCCTTGAGCACGTCTTCCACCCGCGGCACCTTGCCGTAGCCGGAGCCATAGATGGTGTTGGTGAGGAACAGCGCATCGGGGTTGGAATAATTCAGGCCCGGGCTGAGTTGCGAGAAGCCATTGCCGTTCACCGCCACGCCAACGGTGTCCAGCTGCGGCATCGGCGCGAGCTGGAGATTGTTCTCCAGATTCAGTTCGTCGCGCGTGGCCTTGGAGTAGTTGAGATCGGCGATGATCTTGACCGCGCCTGCGGTGATTTCGTTGTTCCAGCCGAATGCGTCGATCTTGTCTTCGCGCTTGTTGTACATGCCGCGCACCAGCGGGTACACGCCGCTGGCGTTACCGCCGAGAAACGTGTTGCGGTCGTTGACGCGCACGTCGGTGATGTTCAGGCCCGGCGTGTAACCGCCGTTGTAGTTGCTGAGGTTGAGCTCGAACTGATTGGCGGTATCGATCTGCTCGGCTTCGGTGTGGAAGGCATCCAGGGTGCTGGTCCAGGCGTTGGACGGGCGGTACTGCAGGGTCGCCATTACGCCATCGCGCTTCTGGTTGCCGGTGCGGCGCAACGCCTTGATGCCGTCAGAGAAATACACGCCGTCTGCGACGCCCGGGCGCTGCCGCTGGGAATTGACTTGCTGCCAAGGCTCGTACAGGCCGACCTGGTTTTCCTGGATCGGCATGTCCGTATGTGCGTAGCCGATGGTCAGGCCGATGGTGCGGTCGGCGAACTGATCAATGTAGCTGACGTTGAAGCGGTTGCCGTACGGGTCCACGTTGGCGGCCTTGCCCAGCGAATTGCGCTGGTAGCGGCCACCGATGGCGATCACGCGCTCGTTGTAGCTGAGCGGGCGGGCGGTCTGCATGTCCACGGTACCCGACAGGCCCTGGCCAACCAGACCGGCGTCAGGCGTCTTGTACACGGTGACGCCGCTGACCAGTTCGGACGGGTATTGGTCGAACTCCACGCTGCGGTTGTCGCCGGTGCTGACCACTTCCCGGCCGTTGAGCAGGGTGGTGGAGAAATCCGGCGACAGGCCACGGACGCTGATCACCTGAGCGCGGCCGGCGACGCGCTGCGCGGCCAGGCCAGGCAGGCGCGCCAGCGATTCGGCAATGCTCACATCGGGCAGGCGGCCGATGTCTTCGGCCGAGATGGCTTCCACGATCGAGGTGGAATCACGCTTGACCGAAATGGCGCCTTCGATCGCGCGGCGCAGGCCGGTGACCTGCACCTTGTCCAATTCGGTCACTGCACCGGCGTTCTGCTCGGTGCTGGCGGGTGCGTCTGACGGGGCTGCCGTTTGTGCGGCGGCCAACGTCGGTGCCATGGCAACTGCCATGGCGATACTCAGCGCGGTGCGCTTGTGGTTCAACATTTTCCCCTCCCAGGTACATGTTGTTCTTTGATGTTTTGATCCGGCAATTGCCTGGATGTGCTGCATCGCGCGCCAGGACGGCGATCACGCACTACGCGACTGCAACGTATGGTAGACACCGCGCTTGCATGCAAACGCGGCCTGCATACGTATTCAACGGCGATTACGCTGCTGAAATCGATTCCACTGATGCGTCATCGAGTGGCGAGTGCTTGCGCTGCGCTGCGCTGCGCTGCAGCGAAGGCTGCAGGTTGCAAACGCCGGCCAGCAAGGCGCTTGGTGCAACCGATGGCAGCACTGCGCGGGCAAGTCATGCCCGCGCAGCAGCTGCATCAGCGTGCTGACTCCATCGGCACGAAGCGAATCGCCTGGCCACCACCGGGTGCCAGCCGCAGTTCCAGCGTGTCGATGCTGCTGACCTGGCGTTCCTCGCGGATAAAGGCGAACGGGTTGTGCACGTAGTCGGCGTCGTCGCCATCGCGGTAGATCTGCGCGCGATAGCGCACGCCCGGTTCCAGAAACCCCAGTGGCACTTGCAACAGGCGGCCATGTTCGTCGGTGATGCTGCCCAGGAACCAGTCGCGGCTATGCCGGTCCTTGCGCGCAATGGTGACGTAGTCGCCCACCTCGCCATTCAACGCGCGGGTCTGGTCCCAGTCCACTGCCACATCCTCAATGAAACGGAACGCATCGCGGTGCTGCAGATAATGCTCGGGCAGATCGGCCGCCATCTGGATCGGGCTGTAGAGCGTCACGTACAAAGCCAGCTGGCGTGCCAGCGTGCTGGGAATCGCCTGGCCATTGCGGCCCTTGAGGCTAACGATGCCGGGCGTGTAATCCATGGGCCCGGCGAGCAGGCGAGTGAACACCAGGTTGACTTCGTGTTCGGGCGGATTGGGTGGCTGGCCCCAGGCGTTGTATTCCATGCCACGCGCGCCTTCGCGCGAGATCCAGTTGGGATAGGTGCGGCGCAGGCCGGTGTCCTTGATCGGTTCGTGCGCATTGACTGCAAGGTGGCGCTCGGCCGCCTCCTGCACCACGTGCAGGTGATGGCGCGCCATCCACTGACCGTCGTGCCATTCGCGCAATGGCGTGCCACCGGCCGGATTGCGCCGCTCCACCTGGCCGTCGTCGCAGACATAGCCGGTCTTGACCGAATCCACGCCGAAACGGGCATACAGATCCATCGCTTCGGCAATCTGATCTTCGTAATGGTCCACCGCACACCCCGTTTCATGATGGCCGATCAGATGCACGCCCTTGCCGGCGGCGTAGTGGCTCAACGCTGGCAGGTCGAAATCTGGCGTTGCTCTGGTGAAATCGAAGCTGCCGCCATTGCCAAACCACTCGCCGTCCCAGCCGGGATTCCAGCCTTCCACCAGCACACCGCGAAAGCCGTGTGCGGCGGCGAAGTCGATGTAGCGTTTGGTCGTGGCGGTAGTGGCAGCATGTTTCGGGCCGGTGGCCCAGGTCTGCTGGTTGAGATGCATCGACCACCACACGCCGACATATTTGGACGGTTTGACCCAGCTCACATCGCCCAGGGCGTTTGGTTCGTTGAGGTTGAGAATGAGGTTGGATTCGACCAGGCCGGTGGCCTGATCGGCAATCTGCAGTGTGCGCCATGGGGTATCGAAGGGCAGGGTGCGGTGTACCTTCCAGCCCTCGGCGGCGGGCGAGAGGTGTGCACGCAGCCGCTGCCCTTCAGTGCGGCGCAACCACATGCCGGCGTAGTCCACCAACGCGGCTTCGTGCAGTGCCACGTGCAGCCCATTGCGGCTGCGCAGCGTGAGCGGCGTGTGCGCCAGCGCCACTTCGTTCAGTGGCGTGCGCTGATACAGGTATTCGTAGTGGATGGGCTCGCCGGCGGGAATCCACCACGCTTCGGAAGGCTGCGCAATGGCGAACTCGGTGACTTCTTCGTCGATGATGGCTTCGCGCAGCCCGGCTTGCGCAGGGAAGTGATAGCGCAGGCCGAGCCCGTCGTCGTACACACGAACGATCACATCGAAGCGCCGTTGCGCGCCCTCGCGCTCGCCAAGGCTCACGCGCAATTTGTTGTAGTGGTTGCGCACCAGCCGGGTTTCGCCCCAGGCTTGTTCCCAGGTGTCATCGTGGCTGCTGCGCGCCTGCGACAGCACCTGCAGGCCGCGATCCAGGCGCCCATCGCGCAGCTGAAATCCCAGCCGCGAGCGCTCCACCACCGCTTCGCCCAGCCGCTGCACACGGTAATACGGTGTGCCGCCATCCACTTCCACTGTCACCTGCAAAATCTTGCCGGGCGAGGCGACGTCGATCGCATCCTCGGCCTGGGCAGTGGCAGCGGCGCCGCCCAGTGTGGCGATCACCAGCAGGCGCGCGATCCACGCGGCACCCAATGTCGAGCGTGCTCGACGCGAAGACAGCGGCATATCCCCTCCCAAGGTCACCGTTGCACAAGCGCCGACTATGCCGCGCCGTTGCGTGCAGGCGTTGTGCTGCATGCGGCGTGTGGCCATGAATACGTATGCAGGGGTGCGGAACCGTGGAGTGCGGCACTACCATGTTGCCCACGGTACCTGGGAGGGGCCGCGGCCGTGGCAGGCACTGCCACGCATCACAACGCGTGCAACGAGGGAGGGAGGCCGACGGCGCAAGCTGTCTCGCCGCTTCGATGCTGAAGATGATCTGCATGGCAGCGACGCTGGGCGTCGCCGCAAGTTCGCCGGTAGCGGCCGATGAACTGGAGTTTCAAGGACGCCGGGCGCAAGCGCAGGCGTTGGACGATGGTGGCTTTTTGTTGCGCTGGCCGCAGGGCGAACGGCGCATCCCCGCACAACCGATGCGCACAGACACCGCCAGCCCGTTGTTCGATGGGTTGTTCGCGCTGGCGCAACAGGAGCTGGCCGACGACCGCGTGGAGGCGATCCGCGATCCCGCTTTCAATCACGGCAAGCCGGTAGCCTGCGCGTGCTTTGAAACCGGCGAGCGCTGGCCGTATGTGTGGACGCGCGATGTGAGCTTTGCCGCCGATCTCGCGCTGGCGCGGCTGGAACCGGAGCGCACCCGCACCTCGCTGCGATTCAAGCTGTCGCAGGCGCGCGATGGGCGCACGCCGGGCCTGTTTGTTGCGCAGGACACCGGCTCCGGTGGCAGTTGGCCGATCAGCAGCGACCGCGTGGTGTGGTTTCTGGCCGCACGCGGCCTGCTCGATGATCGCGCGTTTGCCGACGAAGTCTGGGCCGCGTTGCAAGCCACCGTAGCACAGGACCGCGATGCGGTCTTCGATGCGGATATGGGTCTTTATCGCGGCGAAACCTCGTTCCTGGACTGGCGCGAGCAGACCTATCCTGCATGGACGCGCGAGGATGTGCGCTTCATCGCCGAATCCTTCGCGCTGTCGACCAATGTGCTGCATTACCAGGCCCTGCGCCTGGCCGAGCAGCTGGCGCGGCAGCGTGGCGATGCGCGCGCCAGCGAATATGCGCGCTGGGCCGCGCAACTACGGCAGGCCATCGATACACGTTTCTGGGACGCAACACAGCAGCAGTACGTCAGCTACCTCGGCAGTGCGGCGCACCCGGTGCGCTACGCCAAGGTGGACATGCTGGGGCTGTCGCTGGGTGTGTTGGCCGATGTGTTTCCCCCCGAACGCGCGCGTGAGGCGATGCGCCGCTATCCGGCCGTGGCCGGTGGCACGCCCGTGGTGTGGCCGCAGGAACGCATGCAGCCGATCTATCACAACCGCGCGGTGTGGCCGTTTGTCAGTGCCTATGCGCTGCGCGCCGCACGCACGCTCGACAACGCACCGCGGATTGCACTCGAGCTGGAATCGCTGATGCGCGCAAGCGCGTTGGCCGGTTCCAACATGGAAAACTACGAGATGCAGTCGCTCGCCGTGCATGTGGAGGAGGGGGCACGCAGCGGCCCGGTGGTCAATTCGCCACGGCAGCTGTGGTCGGTGGCCGGGTACCTGTCGGCGGTGCTGGAAGGCGTGTTCGGCGTTGCTGCCGATGGCAGTGTGACGCCCAAGCTGCCGCGTTCGCTGGTGCCGCTATTGTTCGGCGACCGTGCCCAGATCGTGCTTGAACAGGGTGCGCGGCGCTACGTATTGGTACGCCCCGAAGGCCGCGATGTTGATGGCGATCTGCTGGTCGCCGGGCGCATCGAACACCAAGGGCAGACCACGCGTGTGCAACTGGTTGGCCGTGCCGCGGAGATGCAGGCACCACCGCGACCCGCCCAGGTATTCGCGCCGGAAATGCCGCCTGCGCCGCATGTTCAACCGCATGGCGATGGCCTGCGCGTTGCCATTCCTGCCGGCACCACGCTGTATCTGGATGGCCGCGCGGTAAAGGCCAGCACACGGTTTGACCTGAGCGACGACGGCCTGCTGCACGACCTCAGCCTGACCCGTCGCGCTGACGGTCTGGAGTCACTGCATAGCCCCACGGTCACCGTTGGCCCGATGCAGGCGCTGCCCGGCGCTGCGCAGTGGGCGTGGCAACCCGCACGTGCCGGGCGTCATCGCATCGCACTGCGGTATCGCAATGACAACGGCCCGATCAATACCGGCGTCACCGCGGCGGTGAAACGGCTGCGGCTGGAGTGCCCGGGCCATCCGCCGCAGACCCGCACCATCGTGATGCCGCACAGCGTGGGTGAGCAGGTGTCCACGCACGTGGTGTTCGATGTGCCGGCACTGCAGCGCTGCACGCTGCGTCTGGAGGAAGGCTTCAACATGAGCGCACTTGCGCATTTTGCCGCGTACAACGGCGGGCGCGGCGGTGAGGATGGTGTGCGGAATCAAGCCACGGTGAGCGCCTTGCTGGTCGGGCCGGTCGCCGCGGTGGAGGCGGCGCCATGAAGGCCAAGCCAACGCTGAGTTTCTGGCAGATCTGGAACATGTGCTTTGGATTCCTCGGCATCCAGTTCGGATTTGCGCTGCAAAACGCCAATGCCAGCCGCATCTTCCAGACGCTGGGCGCGCAGGTCGACGATGTGCCTGGGCTGTGGATTGCCGCGCCGCTGACCGGGCTGATCGTGCAGCCCATCATCGGCTATCTCTCCGACCGCACCTGGACCGGCTGGGGCCGCCGCCGGCCGTACTTCATGATCGGTGCGGTGTTCACCACGCTGGCGTTGCTGGTGATGCCCAACGCGCCGGCGCTGTGGATCGCAGCCGGTACGCTGTGGGTGCTGGATGCGTCCATCAACATTTCGATGGAGCCATTTCGCGCCTTGGTCGGTGACCAGCTGCCGGCCGAGCAACGCCCTAGCGGCTACGCGATGCAGAGCTTTTTCATTGGCGTCGGCGCGATCGTGGCGAGCTTTCTGCCCTGGCTGCTGACGCGCTGGGGCGTAGACAACACTGCACCTGCTGGCGAGCTGCCCGACAGCGTGCGCTACGCGTTCTATCTAGGTGCGGCGGTGTTGTTCTTGTCGATCAGCTGGACGGTGCTGCGCACACGCGAATACAGCCCGGCCGAGCTGGCGGCATTTGAACCGGCGCCGGCACCGGCCGCCGCGCAACTGGCCGCCACCGATCAACCCAGCCTGCAGGCCAGCGTGCTGTGGTGTCTGGGCGGGTTGCTGCTGGCCGCTGCCATCGCCTGGCAGCACGGCGATCGCATGTTGTACGTGCTGGCGGGCCTGTGCGTCGCGTACGGCGCACTGCTGACGTTGGCGCGCGTGCTGCCGCGTGGCGGCATGCTGGTGGCAATCATGCACGATCTGCGCCACATGCCGCAGACGATGCGGCGCCTGGCGTGGGTGCAGTTCTTTTCGTGGTTTGCCCTGTTTGCGATGTGGATCTACACCACCGCGGCAGTGACGCAGGTGCATTTCGGCGCACGCGATACCGTGTCGGCCGCCTACAACGACGGGGCGAACTGGGTGGGTGTGTTGTTCGGCGCCTACAACGGCTTTGCCGCGCTCGCCGCCATCGTCATCCCGCTGATGGTACGTGCGATCGGGCTGCGCTGTAGCCACCTGTGCAACCTGTGGCTGGGTGCGGCGGGGTTGTTGTCGATGCTGGTCATCCGCGACCCGCACTGGCTGCTGCTGTCGATGCTGGGCGTTGGGTTTGCCTGGGCCTCGATCCTGTCCTTGCCCTATGCGCTGCTCTCCGACAGCGTGCCCGCCGCCAAGATGGGCGTGTATATGGGCATCTTCAATTTCTTTATCGTGATTCCGCAATTGGTTGCCGCCAGCGCCCTGGGCTTCGTGCTCCGCGTGTGGCTGGGCGGGCAACCGATCTACGCGCTGGCGATCGGCGGCTTAAGCCTGATCGTGGCCGGTGTGTGCGTGGTGCGGGTCCCCGTCGCCCAGGGAGGGCAATGATGCGCAGCGTCTTGATGGCAGTCATGGTGCTTTGTTCGGGAGCAGCCTGCGCTGCGCCTGCACCCGGTGATTACTACGGCACCCTGGAACCGTTCGCCGCCGATGCGGTGTATTTCGTGGTCACCGATCGCTTCGTCAATGGCGACCTGGGCAACGATCACCGCGACCAGGGCGGCGCACATCGCAGCTTCGATGTGCCCACACCGTGCGACGGCGGCGTGGGCGACAACATCGGTTACCTCGGCGGCGACTTCAAGGGCATCGTCGATCATGGCGACTACATTCGCGGCCTCGGCTTTGGCGCGGTGTGGATCACCCCGATTGTCGACAACCCGGACGAAGCGTTCACCGGTGGCAAGCCCATCACCTGCGAGAGCACGCTCAGCGATCACGGCAAGACCGGTTATCACGGCTATTGGGGCGTCAATTTTTACAGGCTCGACGAACATCTCCCCAGCCCTGGCCTGGATTTCGCCGGGTTCACACGCGCCATGCACGCCAATGACCTGAAGGTGGTGCTGGATATCGTCGGCAACCACGGCTCGCCCGCCTACAGCATGCCGGTGGCGCAGCCCGGGTTTGGCAAGCTCTACGACGCACAGGGCCGCCTGGTTGCCGATCATCAGAACCTCGCACCCGCACAGCTGGACCCGGCGCACAACCCGTTGCACGCGTTCTACAACACCGGCGGCGGCCTGGCGGAATTGTCGGACCTCAATGAAAACAATCCGGCCGTGCTGGACTATCTGGCCGGTGCCTACCTGCAGTGGATGGAGCAGGGCGCCGATGCGTTTCGCATCGACACCATCGGCTGGATGCCGGACCGCTTCTGGCATGCCTTCGTGGCGCGGATCCGTGAGAAACGCCCGGGCTTTTTCATGTTTGGCGAAGCCTTCGATTACGACCCGGCCAAGATCGCCGGCCACACCTGGGCGCGCAACGCCGGCGTCAGCGTGCTGGACTTTCCGCTCAAACAGCAGCTATCCGCCGTGTTCGGCCAGAAACAGGCTGGCTTCGAACAGCTCGCCACGCCGCTGTATCTGCGCAAAGGCCCGTATGCCAACCCGTACGAGTTGATGAGCTTCTACGACAACCACGACATGGCGCGCCTGGATGCCAGCGATACCGGCTTCATCGATGCGCACAATTGGTTGTTCACCGCGCGCGGCATTCCGGTGATCTATTACGGCTCGGAAGCCGGCTTCATGCGCGGGCGCGCCGAACACGCGGGTAATCGCAATTATTTTGGCGAAGAGCGCGTCCGCAACGCACCGCAGAGTCCGATCTTCGGCCCACTGCAGCGCATTGCGACCTTGCGGCGCAATACCCCGGCCCTGCAGCGCGGCGTGCAGGTGGATCTGCAGTTGCGCGGCAACCAGGCAGCGTTCCTGCGCGTTTACCAGCATGCGGGCATGACGCAGACCGCGTTGGTCTTGCTCAACAAGGGCGACGCGGCGGCGGACATTGCGGTGTCCCGTTTGCTGCAGCCCGGCAGCTGGCGCGACGCCTTCAGTGGCGAGCAGGTGCAGGTGCAAGGTCGCGTGACGCTGCAGGTGCCGGCGCATGGCGTACGCGTGCTGCTGTCGGATGCGCCGGTGACCGACGTCGCCCTACGTAAGCAGCTGGACGCACAGATGGCGGACCAGGCCGCGCGCGATGCACGCAACAAGTAGGGGCGCGCTAGCGCGCGATGCGGCGTTATCGGTGACGCCTCATCGCGCACAAGTGCGCTCCTACACAGGCATCAGTGAGCTGCGATAGAACGTCAGCTGGCCGCGAGCAACAACCGAACGCGGTTCATCCGGGTTGCCAGCGACGCATGCTCCAACGATTCCCGATTCCCGAATCTCAGCGCGTCGCGTTTCCGCTCGCCGCCTTCCCGCGCAGCCCATCGCTGGACTCCGCAGCCGTCGACGGGTTCCACCCCAGCGGCGGCTGCAAGCCGCTGCTGGTCGACGACTCGCGCACCGCCAGCCGAACTGGAATTGTGCGGCTCTGTGCAGCGTCGCCACGAATCAGCGCCACCAGGCTTTCGACCAACAGGGCGCCGGCCTGCTTGGTGTCCTGTTGCACGGTCGACAGCGCTGGCGCCACCGAGGCAGCCAGGGCGATGTCGTCGAAGCCGCTGACGGCCACGTCCTGCGGCACGCGCAGCCCGCGCTCGCGCAGCGCCCGCATCGCGCCGATCGCAATCAAATCGCTGGCCGCGCACACCGCGTCGAACGCCTGCCCGCTGTCGAGTAGCGCCAGGCACGCGGTGTAACCGGACAGCTCGGTGGTGATCGCATCGAACTGCAGCGCGGCATCCGCCGCCACACCCTGCAGCGCCAACGCCGCGACATGTCCGCGATAACGCTCCTCGAACTCCGGGTAATGGTTGGAGGCGTGGCCGAGAAATGCGATCCGCCGGCAGCCCTGCGCGAGCAGGTGCTCGGTGATGTCCAGCCCGCCCTGATAGTTATCGCTGCCAATCGAAATACCCGGTTGGCCCGGCAGCGCCGCGCCCCAGCGTACGAAGTGCGTGCCTTGTTCGACCAGCAGCTGCAGCCTCTGGCGTGATTCCTGATAATCGCCGTAGCCGAGCAGGATGATGCCGTCGGCCTTGTTGCTGTCTTCGTAATCGGCCTGCCAATCCTTGGACAGCTGCTGAAACGACACCAGCAAGTCGTAGCCCTGCAGCGCGCAGGCACGGGTGATCGAGCCCAGCATCGAGTGGAAGAACGGGTTGATCAGCGAGTCATCGGCGGTGGGGTCTTCGAAGAACAGCAGCGCCAGCGTGCCGGCGTTGCGCAGCCGCAGCGAGGAGGCGTTCTTGTCGACCTTGTAGTTCAGCTCGCGGGCAATCCGCAGGATCCGCTGACGGGTGTCCTCGTTCACCATCGGGCTGCCGCGCAGGGCGCGCGAAACGGTCGGTTGCGAGACGCCGGCCAGGTAGGCGATATCCAGCGAGGTGGCTTTACCCTTGATGGTCATGATCGGCAACGGCAGGACAAGTGGCCGGCATCATGCCATGCGCCCGCCGGGCCCGTGCTGCCACGCGCATCGGCCCGCTGATTGGTTTACCATTCGCCTCAGACACCCTTGCGAGAAGGTGGCCCGCGCCCCGCGCCGGCCGAGCGTGCGACATGAGCACTAGCCCTGCCCACCGCTGATCCCGACCGGCGCCAGACCGCAAGGCGCCCGCGCGGCGCTTTTTTTGCGCCTGACTTCTTCGCCTGACCCTTTCGAGCCTGTCCCTGCGTGGACGGATCTCTCACTGCAGCAGCCACCGGCTGCGGCCAGACCAGACCCTATCGTTGCCCATGATCACCATTACGCTTCCCGACGGCAGCCGCCGCGAATTCGATGCTCCCGTGTCCGTCATGCAGGTCGCCCAGTCGATCGGCGCCGGCCTGGCCAAGGCCACCATCGCCGGCCAGGTGGACGGCCAGCTGGTCGACGCCAGCGATCTCATCGAACATGACGCCAGCCTGCGCATCATCACCGCCAAGGACGCCGAAGGCGTGGAGATCATCCGCCACTCCTGCGCCCACCTGGTCGGCCATGCGGTCAAGCAGCTGTACCCGGACGTCAAGATGGTGATCGGCCCGGTGATTGCCGAAGGCTTCTACTACGACATCTACAGCGAGCGCCCGTTCACGCCCGAAGATATGGCGGCGATCGAGCAGCGCATGCAGCAACTGATCGCGCAGGACTACGACGTGATCAAGAAGGTCACCCCGCGCGCCGAGGTGATCGAGGTGTTCGCCCAGCGCGGCGAGGAGTACAAGCTGCGCCTGATCGAGGACATGTCCGACGACATCACCGCGATGGGCCTGTACTACCACCAGGAATACGTGGACATGTGCCGCGGCCCGCACGTGCCCAACACGCGCTTCCTCAAGGCCTTCAAGCTGACCCGCATCTCCGGCGCCTACTGGCGTGGCGATGCCAAGAACGAGCAGTTGCAGCGCATCTACGGCACCGCCTGGGCAGACAAGAAGCAGCTCGACGCCTACATCCTGCGCATGGAAGAAGCCGACAAGCGCGACCACCGCAAGATCGGCAAGGCGCAGGACCTGTTCCACCTGCAGGAAGAGGCCCCGGGCCTGGTGTTCTGGCACCCGAAGGGCTGGTCGCTATGGCAGGTGGTCGAGCAATACATGCGCAAGGTCTACCGCGACAGCGGCTATGGCGAGGTGCGCTGCCCGCAGATCCTGGACGTGTCGCTGTGGCAGAAATCCGGCCACTGGGACAACTACCAGGACGCGATGTTCTTCACCGAATCGGAGAAGCGCACCTACGCAGTCAAGCCGATGAACTGCCCCGGCCACGTGCAGGTGTTCAATCAGGGTCTGCACAGCTACCGCGACCTGCCGATTCGCTACGGCGAGTTCGGCGCCTGCCACCGCAACGAGCCGTCCGGCGCGCTGCACGGCATCCTGCGCGTGCGTGGCTTCACCCAGGACGACGGGCACGTGTTCTGCCTGGAATCGCAGATCGAAGCCGAAGTCACCGCCTTCCATCAGCAGGCCCTGGCGGTCTACACAGCCTTCGGTTTCGACGACATCCAGATCAAGATCGCGCTGCGCCCGGAAAAGCGCCTCGGCGACGATGCGACCTGGGACAAGGCCGAGGCCGCGCTGCGCAGCGCGCTGGGCGTGTGCGGCGTGGAGTGGCAGGAGTTGCCGGGCGAGGGCGCCTTCTACGGCCCCAAGATCGAGTACCACCTCAAGGATGCGATCGGACGTACCTGGCAGCTGGGCACGATGCAGGTCGACTTCATGATGCCCGGCCGTCTCGGCGCCGAGTACGTGGACGAGCACAGCCAGAAGAAGCATCCGGTCATGCTGCACCGGGCGATCGTCGGTTCGATGGAGCGTTTCATCGGCATTTTGATCGAGCACCACGCCGGCGCGTTCCCGGCCTGGCTGGCTCCGGTCCAGGTCGTTGTCGCCAACATCACCGACGCTCAGGCTGAATATGTGGACTCGGTTCGGAAAACCCTTGCAAATCAAGGCTTCCGTGTCAGCGCCGATTTGCGTAACGAGAAGATCGGTTATAAGATTCGCGAGCATACGCTGCAACGCGTGCCATATTTGCTCGTGGTTGGTGACCGCGAGAAGGAAAATGGCGCGGTCGCCGTGCGGACGCGTTCGGGAGAGGACCTCGGAACCATGACGGTTTCGGCCTTCATCGAGCGCCTGCAGGCAGAGCAGGCAGCGTGAGCCAACCCCGGCCGGTCTGGATGATCCGGATGCGCCGGTTCGATTCCCCTGGGAGATTGCAATATCAGTACCCCTGACAACAAACAGAACCGCAAGAACCAAGAAATCCGTGTGCCGCGCGTTCGCGTGATCGGTAGTGACGGTGAGATGGTCGGCGTGTTGTCGCGCGACGAAGCGCTCGCCAAGGCCGAGGAAGAAGGCCTGGATCTGGTCGAAATCCAGCCGCAGGCCGATCCGCCGGTCTGCAAGATCATGGATTTCGGCAAGTTCAAGTTCGAGCAGCAGAAAAAGGCCAACGAGGCCAAGAAGAAGACCAAGCAGGTCGAGATCAAGGAACTCAAGTTCCGTCCGGTCACGGACGAGGGCGACTACCAGATCAAGCTGCGCAACATGCGCCGTTTCCTGGAAGAGGGTGACAAGGTCAAGGTCAACATCCGTTTCCGTGGCCGCGAAATGAGCCACCAGGAACTGGGCCGCGAGATGGCGGCACGGATCGAGGCCGATCTGGGCGAAGACATCGTCATCGAGTCCCGCCCGCGCCTGGAAGGGCGGCAGATGGTCATGATGATCGCGCCCAAGAAGAAGATCTGATCCTGCGCCGCGGCGGGCCCGAGAGGGTCCGCCCAGGCGGCGACAGCGACGATTTGCAAGAATTCCCGGCAACGGGCATACTGCGCGGCCAGGTTTTGCCGGGGAGCTGTGCAAGCGGTACCAGGACCTGTCCTGATCGTGTTCGATCAAGGGCTTACAAGCAGGCAAGGGCAAGGATGGAAAGCGTGGCCACAAGGCTGCCGCCCGTGTCAGTGACAAAACACCATCAAGGACATAGCAATGCCCAAGATCAAGACCAACCGGGCGGCGGCCAAGCGTTTCCGCAAGACCGCCTCCGGCAAGTACAAGTGCGGCCACGCAAACCGTAGCCACATCCTCACGAAGAAAGCGACCAAGCGGAAGCGCAACCTGCGGCAGACGAATCACGTCCGTGCCGAGGACGCTGGCCGTCTTGACCGTATGCTTCCCTACCTCTGAGGACTGACCCATGGCACGAGTAAAGCGTGGCGTACAGGCGCGTCGCCGCCACAAGAAGATTCTGACCCTGGCAAAGGGTTACTACAACGCACGCCGCAAGGTGTTCCGCGTTGCCAAGCAGGCAGTCATCAAGGCGCAGCAGTACGCCTACATCGGCCGCAAGCAGAAGAAGCGTAATTTCCGTTCGCTGTGGATCACCCGCATCAACGCGGCTGCCCGCATCAACGGCTTGAGCTACAGCCGTTTCATGAATGGCATGCTCAAGGCTGGTATCACCCTGGACCGTAAGGTGCTGGCTGATATCGCCGTGCACGACGCCGCCGGCTTTGCCGCGCTGGCCGAGAAAGCAAAGGGCGCGCTGGCAGCGTAAATGCAGGTCCCTCTGCAGGCCTCGCACCTGTGTGCGGACGCTTGAAGAGAGAGTCCACAGCAGCAACCCACACTATGTGGGGTTGTTGAAGAGGGCAGATCACCGCAAGTCATTGCATCGTTGTGTGCAGGGCTTCGGTGAGGGAAACGCAGATATGCAGGGGGAAGGGCGCGAGTCCTTCCCCTTTTGCGTTTCAGGGAGCGGCCACCGCAGCAACGCGCGGTGCGGCTTCCAGGTGTGCAAGGCGGCCCGGTGCAGTCCGGGAGTTCGTTCGGCTGAGCAGGTGAGGCACGAAGGCAATGAGTGAGATTCAATCCCTGACCGCGCAGGCGTTGGCCGATGTTGCTGCCGCGCAGACGCCGGACCAGCTGGAAACGCTGCGCGTCGCGCTGCTGGGCAAGAACGGCAGCATCACCGCCCAGCTCAAGCAGCTCGGCACGTTGCCGGCCGACCAGCGCAAGGCGGCTGGTGAGGCGATCAATCTGGCGCGCGATGCGCTGACCACGGCGCTGGCCGAGCGCAAACAGGTGCTCGAAACCGCTGCGCTAGATGCCCGTCTGGAAGGGGAGCGCATCGATGTGACGCTGCCCGGCCGACGCGGTGAGCGCGGCGGTCTGCATCCGGTGACCCGGACCCTGGAGCGCATCGTCGAGATCTTTGCGCGGCTGGGTTACGAGTTGTCCGACGGCCCGGAGATCGAGGACGACTGGCACAACTTCGAAGCGTTGAACTTCCCGCCGCATCATCCGGCGCGTGCCATGCACGACACGTTCTACTTCGGCGATGGCCGCCTGCTGCGCACGCATACCTCCGGTGTGCAGGTGCGTTACATGGACGCCGCCGTGGCCAGCAAGAGTGGCCCGCCGCTGCGCATGATTGCGGCCGGCAAGGTGTATCGCTCCGATTCGGATCAGACCCACTCGCCGATGTTCCATCAGGTCGAAGGCCTGCTGGTGGACGAGCATTCCAACTTCGCCGATCTCAAGGGCACCTTGTCCGAGTTCGTGCGTGCGTTCTTCGAGCGCGACTTCGAGATGCGTTTCCGCCCCAGCTATTTCCCGTTCGTTGAGCCTGGCGCGGAAGTGGATATCGCCTGGCAGCAGCCCGATGGCAGCACCCGGTGGCTGGAAGTGCTTGGCTGCGGCATGGTGCACCCGAACGTGCTGCGCAGCGTCGGCATCGATCCGGAGCGCTACACCGGCTTCGCCTTCGGCCTGGGCGTCGAGCGCTTTGCGATGCTGCGCTATGGCGTCAACGACCTGCGTGCCTTCTTCGAAAACGACGTGCGGTTTCTCAGGCAGTTTGCTTGAGGGCAGGGAATCGGGAATCGGGAATAGAGAATCGGAGCAGCCAAGCGCGCTCCTGGCTCACCTTCCAGATCCCCGAAGACCTCCCGCTGTTGCGATTCCCGATTCCCTATTCTCTTTTCCCGGCTCCTAATGAAATTCTCAGAAAATTGGCTACGCAGCCACGTTCCGATCCAGGCGAGCCGCGAGGAGCTTGCCGCGACGCTGACGGCCATTGGCCTGGAAGTCGAAGCGGTCACGCCGCTGGGTGATGCGCTGGGCCAGGTGGTGGTGGCGCGGATCATCGCGGCGGTGCGCCATCCGGAGGCCGATCGCCTGCAGGTGTGCAGCGTCGACGCGGGGCAGGGCGAGTTGCTGCAGATCGTCTGCGGTGCGCCCAATGCGCGCGCTGGCCTGGTCGCGCCACTGGCCCTGGTCGGTGCGCAGATCGGCGAGCTGACGATCAAGGCGGCCAAGCTGCGCGGTGTGGCGTCCAATGGCATGTTGTGCTCGGCCAAGGAGCTTGGCCTGGACAGCGATGCCTCGGGCCTGTTCGAACTTCCTGACGATGCGCCGGTGGGCCAGGCCCTGGCCGAGTATCTCGGTTTGCCCGATGCCAGCATCGAAATCAAGCTCACCCCCAACCGCGCCGACTGCTTCAGCGTGCGCGGTATCGCCTTCGACGTGGCGGCTGCCTGCGCCAGCGAAGTCGTCGCCTTTGACGCGGCCGCCGTGTCGCCTGTATCGACGCGCACGCTCGCGGTCGAGCTCAATGCCGGCAGCGAGGCGCCGCGCTATTGCGGGCGTGTGATCGAAGGCATCGATCCTGCGGCGACCACGCCGGTGTGGATGGCCGAGCGTCTGCGTCGCAGTGGCGTGCGCCCGGTGTCGTTGCTGGTGGATATCACCCAGTACGTGATGCTGGAGCTCGGCCAGCCGATGCATGCCTTCGACCTGGATACGCTGCATGGGCCGGTTGGCGTGCGGCGCTCGCGTGCTGGCGAGCAACTGGCATTGCTCGATGGCCGTGAGGTCACGCTGGACGACAGCTTCCTCACCATCACTGACGCAGATCGCCCGGTGGCACTGGCCGGCTTGATGGGCGGGCTGGACACGCGCGTCACCGACACCACGCGCAATGTGTTTCTGGAGTCGGCATATTTCGATCCGGCCGCGATCATGGGCCGCGGCCGCAAGCTTGGTCTGCACACCGATGCCGGTCATCGTTTCGAGCGTGGCGTGGATCCGGCGCTGGCACCGCAGGCGATCGAAGTCGCGACGCGCCTGGTGCTGGAGCTGGCCGGCGGCGTGCCCGGGCCGGTGGTGGACGCCGCGCTACCGCAGCATCTGCCGCAACCGGCGTCGATTCTGTTGCGACGTGCGCGCATCGCTCGCGTGCTCGGTATCCAGATCGACGATGCGGACGTGGTGCGGATCCTGACCGCGTTGGGCATGCAGGTCGAGACGGTTACAGACGGCTGGCAAGTGACGGCGCCGAGCCGCCGCTTCGACATCGCGATCGAAGAGGACCTGATCGAAGAGCTGGCGCGCATCCACGGCTACGACCGTGTGCCGACCACCTTGCCTGGTGGCGCCAGCCGCATCGCCATGCCCAGCGAAACGCAGCTGGACGAGCTCAGCGTGCGCCGCCAGCTGGTGGCGCGCGAGTTGCAGGAAACCATCAACTACGCCTTCGTCGATGCCGCATTGCTGGAGCGCTGGCAACTGACCGATGGCGTGGTGCCGCTGGCCAATCCGCTGAGCGCCGAGCTTGCGGTGATGCGCCCGCGGTTGTTGCCTGGCCTGGTGGCCACCCTGGGGCGTAACGTTGCGCGGCAGGTTGGGCGGGTGCGCTTGTTCGAACTGGGCAAGGTGTTCTTCGCTGCAGGCAATGGCGATGCGCCGGTCGAGTCGCAGCAGGTGGCTGCGGCTGTCTGCGGCGATGCACTGGCGCTGCAATGGGGTGAGCCTGCGCGCAAGGTCGATTTCCACGATCTGAAGGGCGATTTGCTGGCCTTGGCTGCAGCCAGTGGCGCGGTGCTGGAATTCCAGCCGTCCACGCAGCCATTCGGTCACCCGGGCCGGTCCGCCGACATCTATCGCGATGGGGTATGCATTGGCTGGATCGGCCAGGTGCACCCGCGCCTGGCCAAGTCCCTGGACATCGACGTGGACGTCATCGCGTTCGAGCTGCAGCTTGCGCCGCTGGTGAAGCGGGCGCTGCCACGTGCTGGCGAACTGTCGCGTTACCCCTCGGTGCGTCGCGACCTGGCCTTCCTGGTGCCCGATGCGGCGAGCTGGGCGGCGCTATCTGCAAGCGTGCGCACGAGCGTCGGCCCGTTGCTGCGCGAGGTGCAGTTGTTCGACCGGTATGTGGGCCAAGGGGTCGAGCCAGGTTTCAAGAGTCTGGCTATGGGCTTGATTTTGCAGGATAACTCGCGCACTCTCACCGACCGGGACGTGGATGCGGTCGTCGCCGATGTGGTGGCCTTGATCGAGCGCGAACATCGCGCCCGGATCCGGGGTTGAGGCGGTAACAGGGGATTGGCATGGCATTGACGAAAGCGGAGATGGCCGAGCGTCTGTTCGACGAAGTCGGCCTGAACAAGCGCGAGGCGAAGGAATTCGTCGACGCATTTTTCGATGTGCTGCGCGATGCACTGGAGCAGGGCCGTCAGGTGAAGTTGTCGGGCTTCGGCAACTTCGATCTGCGGCGCAAGAACCAACGGCCCGGTCGCAATCCCAAGACCGGTGAGGAAATTCCGATTTCGGCCAGGACGGTGGTGACCTTCCGCCCCGGCCAGAAGCTCAAGGAACGGGTGGAGGCTTATGCTGGATCCGGGCAGTAATCGCGAGCTACCGCCGATTCCGGCCAAGCGCTACTTCACCATCGGTGAGGTAAGCGAGCTATGCGATGTCAAGCCGCACGTGCTGCGCTATTGGGAAACCGAATTTCCGAGCCTGGAGCCAGTCAAGCGGCGCGGCAACCGGCGCTACTACCAGCGGCACGATGTGCTGATGGTGCGGCAAATCCGCGGCCTGCTGTACGAGCAGGGCTACACCATCGGTGGCGCGCGTCTGCGTCTTGAAGGGGATGGCGCCAAGAGCGAGTCAGCGCTGAGCAATCAGATCATCAAGCAGGTGCGCATGGAGCTTGAAGAAGTCCTGCAGCTGCTGCGACGCTAGGAAAGCGCCGCATAAAGCCGCTATAATCGCAGGCCGCCTCAGGGCGGGACGCAACATCTTCGGGGTATAGCGCAGCCTGGTAGCGCACTAGTCTGGGGGACTAGTGGTCGTCGGTTCGAATCCGGCTACCCCGACCAAACAACAGGCCCATGTCGCAAGACGTGGGCCTTTTTGTTGCGTCGCAACATGTCAGTTCGATGGCATTCCAGGCTATGCCACTATGCGCAACGGCATATTGCAAGGCAGCATATGCAAGTCCTGTGCACAATTATTTTGCGGTTCAGGCTGCTACAGGTCGGGATCAGCAGGCGTCCGTAAGTGCCCGGAAACGCTAGAGTTCGTATGCTGAGAATGACGACCCGGGTCACGTTCTCTTAACGTCGAGGCGACGAACTTGAATCAATAGGCCAACGCCGTCAAAAAAATGGCGTGTTGTGCCTTGCGATGTGTTGGTTCTATGCCATAGTGCACTGCAACACGCGATTCAACGTTGGTCTCGGCACGTGTCGGGATGCAACTTCCTGTCGTACGTTCGTGCTGGCGCCTGAGCCGGTTGAATGCTGCGCGAGGTCCTGTCCCACCCAACAGAGGCAGCCAGCTACACGCATGAAGAAACTGATCGGACGACTCTGCCAAGGCCTCAGCCTGGCTCTGCTCTGCTCGATGTCGCTGGGCGCTTGCAGCACCGGCCCGGAGATGGCGTCTTCGCTGCCGCATCCAGACCCGCTGGCAATGTCCACGGTGCAGCCCGAATACCGTCTTGCACCGGGCGATCTGTTGCTGGTGAAGGTGTTTCAGATCGACGATCTGGAGCGGCAGGTCCGCATCGACCAGAACGGTCACATCTCATTGCCGCTGATTGGCGACGTCAAGGCCGCCGGTCTGGGCGTTGGCGAACTGGAAAAGCTGGTCGCCGATCGGTATCGCGCAGGCTACCTGCAGCAGCCGCAGATTTCGGTATTCGTGCAGGAGTCCAACGGGCGCCGCGTCACGGTGACTGGTGCGGTAGACGAGCCGGGCATCTACCCGGTGATCGGCGCCAACCTCACCTTGCAGCAGGCGATCGCGCAGGCCAAGGGTGTCAGCACGGTGGCAAGCCGCGGCAACGTGATCGTGTTCCGCATGGTCAATGGGCAAAAAATGATTGCGCGGTTCGACCTGACCGAGATCGAGAAGGGGGCCAATCCGGATCCTGAGATCTATGGCGGCGACATTGTCGTGGTGTATCGCTCGGATGCGCGCGTGTGGTTGCGCACCATGTTGGAACTGACCCCCTTGGTGATGGTGTGGCGCGCTTACCGATGAGTATGAATTCCGACAATCGTTCCTCTTCGTCGCAGCGTCATGGTCATCTGGAACTGGCAGATGTCGGCTTGATGGACTACTGGCGCGCCCTGGTCTCGCAGCTCTGGCTGATCATCCTGATCGCCGTCGGCGCGCTGCTGCTGGCATTCGGCATCACGATGTTGATGCCCGAGAAGTACCGCGCCACCAGCACGCTGCAGATCGAGCGTGACTCGCTCAACGTGGTGAACGTCGACAACCTGATGCCGGTGGAATCGCCGCAGGATCGCGATTTCTACCAGACCCAGTACCAGTTGCTGCAGAGCCGTTCGCTGGCGCGTGCGGTGATCCGGGAAGCCAAGCTCGATCAGGAGCCGGCGTTCAAGGAACGGGTGGACGAGGCGCTGGCCAAGGCCGCCGAAAAGAATCCCGAGGCGGGTAAGTCGCTCGATTCGCGGCAGGCGATCGTCGAGCGCAGCCTCACCGATACGTTGCTCGCCGGGCTGGTGGTCGAGCCGATCCTCAACTCGCGCCTGGTGTACGTCAATTACGATTCGCCAGACCCGGTGCTGGCTGCCAAGATCGCCAACACGTACCCGAAGGTGTTCATCGTCAGCACCCAGGAACGCCGCATGAAGGCGTCCTCGTTTGCGACGCAGTTTCTGGCTGAGCGCCTGAAGCAGTTGCGCGAGAAGGTAGAAGACTCTGAAAAGGATCTGGTCTCGTATTCGACCGAAGAGCAGATCGTGTCGGTTGGCGACGACAAGCCCTCGCTGCCTGCGCAGAACCTGACCGATCTCAATGCGTTGCTGGCATCCGCACAGGACGCCCGGATCAAGGCCGAGTCCGCTTGGCGGCAGGCTTCCAGTGGCGATGGCATGTCCTTGCCGCAGGTGTTGAGCAGCCCGCTGATTCAGAGCCTGCGCAGCGAGCAGGTGCGTCTGACCAGCGAGTACCAGCAGAAACTGTCGACCTTCAAGCCGGATTACCCGGAGATGCAGCGCCTCAAGGCGCAGATCGAAGAGTCGCGCCGTCAGATCAATGGCGAAGTCATCAATATCCGTCAGTCGCTGAAGGCGACCTACGACGCCTCCGTGCATCAGGAGCAGCTACTCAACGATCGCATCGCCGGTCTGCGGACCAATGAGCTGGATCTGCAGAGCCGCAGCATCCGCTACAACATGCTCAAGCGCGACGTCGACACCAACCGCCAGCTCTACGATGCGCTCCTGCAGCGCTACAAGGAAATCGGCGTGGCGAGCAACGTGGGCGCCAACAACGTGACCATCGTCGATACCGCAGACGTGCCTACGTCTAAGACTTCGCCGAAACTCAAATTGAACCTCGCGTTGGGCCTGATCTTTGGCGTATTCCTGGGTGTGGCTGTGGCTCTGGTTCGCTACTTCCTGCGTGGTCCTGCTCCGGAGTCGCGGTTGAACTGACATCGTGATGTTGCAAAACGATGGTTAATTGAAGTGACAACTGATTCAGCGTGGAAAAGGTGGGATCCCGTAAGGTGCGGGCTCCCTCGTTTGAAGGTTTGTCTCTGTTGAAACAAAGGGCTGTCGTGCGATCTGGGGTCGGTAGGTATTACCGCGGTGATCGGACGACAGGATGATTGAAAGCTCGCGTGCGATTCGTATGTTCCCCCGCATGCGCCGTATCGAGTTTGGAGGACATCCCCATGCTTTTGGCAGACTTGAGTAGCGCGACTTACACGACATCCTCGCCGCGATTGTTGTCCAAATATTCGGCAGCCGCCGACCTGGTCCTGCGCGTGTTCGACCTGACCATGGTCGTTGCGTCCGGACTGATCGCATACCGCATCGTTTTCGGTACCTGGGTACCCGCAGCGCCCTATCGGGTCGCGATTGCGACAACGTTGTTGTACTCGGTCATCTGCTTTGCGTTATTCCCGCTGTATCGCAGCTGGCGCGGCCGTGGATTGCTGAGTGAGCTGATGGTGCTGGGCGGTGCGTTCGGCGGCGTGTTCGCGCTGTTCGCGGTGCATGCATTGATCGTGCAGGTGGGTGAGCAGGTGTCGCGTGGCTGGATTGGCCTGTGGTTTGTCGGCGGCCTGGTGTCGCTGGTGGCCGCACGCACCTTGCTGCGTGGCTTCCTCAACCACTTGCGCACGCAGGGCGTGGATGTCCAGCGCGTGGTGGTGGTCGGCCTGCGTCATCCAGTGATGAAGATCAGTCATTACCTGAGCCGTAACCCGTGGGTCGGCATGAACCTCGTGGGTTACTTCCGCACGCCGTATGACCTGGCAGTGACCGAGCAGCGCCAGGGCCTGCCGTGCCTGGGTGATCCTGATGAGCTGATCGAGTACCTGAAGAACAACCAGGTGGAGCAGGTGTGGATCTCGTTGCCGCTTGGCGAGCGCGACCACATCAAGCAGCTGCTGCAGCGTCTGGATCGCTACCCGATCAACGTGAAGCTGGTGCCCGATCTGTTCGACTTCGGCCTGTTGAACCAGTCCGCCGAGCAGATCGGCAGCGTGCCGGTGATCAACCTGCGTCAGGGTGGCGTGGATCGTGACAACTACTTCGTGGTCGCCAAGGCGCTGCAGGACAAGATCCTGGCGGTGATTGCGCTGATGGGCCTGTGGCCGCTGATGCTGGCCATTGCGGTAGGCGTGAAGATGAGCTCGCCCGGCCCGGTGTTCTTTCGTCAGCGCCGCCACGGCCTGGGTGGCCGCGAGTTCTACATGTTCAAGTTCCGCTCGATGCGGGTGCATGACGATCATGGCACCACGATCCAGCAGGCGACCAAGAACGACACGCGGATCACGCGCTTTGGCAGCTTCCTGCGTCGCAGCAGCCTGGACGAGCTGCCGCAGATCTTCAATGTCTTGGGCGGCAGCATGTCGATCGTGGGCCCGCGCCCGCACGCCGCGCAGCACAACACGCACTATGAAAAGCTGATCAACCATTACATGCAGCGTCACTACGTCAAGCCGGGGATCACCGGTTGGGCGCAGGTCAATGGTTTCCGCGGTGAGACCCCGGAGCTGCGGACGATGAAGAAGCGCATCCAGTACGACCTTGACTACATCCGTCGCTGGTCGCTGTGGCTGGATATCCGCATCATCGTGCTGACGGCGGTGCGCGTGCTCGGACAGAAGACCGCGTACTGATGACGGTGGGGAGTGTGCGACCTGGCGCACCTTGCGCCGCGGGCGGCTGCATCGCAGCCGCCTTTCTCTCGCGGGCGCTGACATGCTGATTCAAATGAGCGAGCAGACGCGGGTGCGTTGGCACAACGCGCTGATCGAACTGACGCTGCTGACCGGCGTGGGCTACAACCTGCTGCTGGCGTTGATCAATGCCAATGTATTCATTGTGCGTCCCGTGGTGACGTATGCGGTGGAGTTTCTGGTCTACGCCGCCTGCTTCCTGCTCGGACTGGGCTCGATGAGCCGCCAGCGCATTGCGATGATCGTCGGTGGGCTGGGGTTGATCGTCACGCTCATGTTCGTCCGGTTCCTGGTCAACTGGCAGATCGACCCGAAATTTTTCCGCGACGCGTTGGTGGTATTCGCGTTTGTCGTGCTGGGGTCGGCGTACACCGGCTCGCTGCCGAAGCTGTTCTTGCGCATGACGATCATCGTGTCGTTGGTCGCCGCGTTCGAATTGGCGATGCCTACCGCCTACGGCGACCTGGTGAACCCAAAGAGCTTCTTCGTCAACGCACGCGGGATGAGCGCCGAAGGTTTCTGGAACCAGGACAGCAACCTGTTCGTCAGCGCCACCCGGCCGGGTGAGCGTAACTTCCTGCCGGGCTCGAATTTGCCGCGGGCGTCGTCATGGTTCATCGAGCCAGTAACGATGGGCAACTACATCTGCTTCTTCACTGCGATCGTGCTGACGTTCTGGCGCTGGATGCGACCGGCGGTCTTGATGTTGTCCATCGGGCTGATCGGTTTCATGATCGTGGCGTCCGACGGCCGACTGGCAGCGGGCACGTGTGTCTTGATGGTGCTGCTGTCGCCGCTGTTGAAACGGCTGGACCAACGATTGGCGTTCCTGCTGTTCTTGCTGGTGATCGCGTCCGCCTGGTTGTTGGTCTGGATAACGGGGATCACGGCCTACCAGGACACCACGATGGGGCGCATTTTCTTCACCGTGAACTCGATGAACAATCTGTCGTTCGAGTCGTGGATGGGCCTGGATTTCGCGCAGGCGTACCGGTATTTCGACAGCGGTATTTCTTACTTCATTGCTTCGCAGTCGATTGTCGGCGTGCTGGCGTTCCTGCTGTCTTACTCCTTCCTGTTGTTGATGCCCAGCAAGGAAGGGCAGTTGTTCAAGAACCTGGCGATGTTTGCGTTCGCGCTGAGCTTGCTGGTGTCAAACGGCTACTTCTCCATCAAGACGTCGGCCTTATGGTGGTTTGTGTGCGGCTGCATGTGGCACATGGTGCCGGCTGGTGCGTCGATGCTGCGCACTCGAGTGAAGCAGCCGTCCACTCCGGATGATCCTGAACTGGCATTGCCTGTGGGGAGCGTGCGATGAGCGTGGCGGCATCGGCAGTGACGTCGTCGGAGACGTCGACGCGACCAGCGGCAGACGTGGCAGTGCGACGGATCCGCGACCCGCGCATCGATGCCACCAAAGCAATTGCGATCCTGCTGGTGGTGCTATGCCATGCCAAAGGCGTGCCTTATTGGCTCACGGTGTTTGCGTACAGCTTCCACGTGCCGTTGTTCTTCATGGTGTCCGGGTGGCTGGCGTCCGGTTTCGCATCGCAGAAAAATAGCCTGACGCAGACCGTGGCTAAACAGGCACGCAGTTTGCTGCCGCCCTACCTGGTGTTTTATCTGTTTGGGTATGTGTATTGGCTGCTGACACGCAACATTGGCGAGAAAGCTGCACGCTGGGGTAACCATCCCTGGTGGGAGCCAATCACCGCCATGTTCACCGGTGTTGGGCCAGATCTGTATGTGTTGCCGCCGTTATGGTTTCTGCCAGTCATGCTGGTGACGGTGCTTGCCTACACGTTGCTCAGGCGTGTGATGTCGCCTCCGGTCATCGTGCTGATCTCGCTGGTGGTGGCGTGGGCGTGGATGGCCTGGTTCCCATCGCAACGCAGCCGCCTGTTCTTCGGTCTGGACGTGCTGCCGGTATCGCTGTTTTTCTATGCAATCGGTGCACTTTTGGTGCATCTGTCGGCACGGCTGCCGAAATCCATCGTAGGCAGTGCACTCGCGATGTTGGTGCTAGCGTTTTCGGTTGCATGGATTGCGCAGACCAACGGGCGGATCGATATCAACATGCTCGAATTTGGCCGCAACCATGCGCTGTTTCTCGCCGGTGCGTTGTTGGGCTCGCTGATGGTGATCTGCGCCGCGCCGCTGGTGCAGCATTGGGCGTGGATCCAATGGGTGGGGCGTAACACGCTGCTGATCTTATGTCTGCATATGCTGGTGTTCTTCGTGCTCTCGGGTGTGGCTTCGGTTGCGGGTGGATTCCCCGGTGGGCGCCCAGGCGCTGGCTGGGCGATCTTCGTGACCATCGTTGCATTGCTGGTGTGTGTCCCGGCGCGTTGGGTGCTGATACGCGTCGCGCCATGGGCGCTTGGCTTGCCTGCACAGCTGCGCGCCAAAGTGGCATCGCCGTCCTATTCCTGACTCGGAGAGCCGTTCGCAATGAAAGTCGTGCATGTGGTCCGCCAGTTCCATCCGTCGATCGGGGGGATGGAGGAAGTCGTGCTGAACGTGGCACGTCAGCATCAGGCCAACAGTGCCGACACGGTTGAGATCGTGACGTTGGATCGTGTGTTCACCGATCCCTCCGCGCAACTGGCGCAGCACGAGGTCCATCAGGGGTTGCCGATCACTCGCATCGGCTATCGTGGTTCATCGCGGTATCCAATTGCGCCTTCGGTGCTGGGGGCGATCCGTTCGGCGGACGTGGTGCATCTGCATGGCATCGATTTTTTCTACGACTACCTGGCGTTGACCAAGCCGCTGCATGGCAAGCCGATGGTGGTCTCGACGCATGGCGGGTTTTTCCACACTGCCTATGCGTCGCGTATGAAGCAGATCTGGTTTCAGACGCTGACGCGTACTTCTGCGCTGGCCTATGCGCGTGTGATCGCCACTAGCGAGAATGACGGCGACCTGTTCGCCAAGGTGGTTGCGCCGTCGCGCTTGCGGGTAATCGAGAACGGTGTCGACGTCGAGAAGTATGCAGGGCAGGGCGCTCGATCAGCCGGGCGGACCATGCTGTATTTCGGGCGTTGGTCGGTCAACAAGGGCCTGATCGAAACGCTTGAATTGCTGCAGGCTGCGCTCACGCGTGATCCGCAGTGGCGGTTGATCATCGCCGGGCGCGAGTACGATTTGAATGAGGCGGATCTGCGCAAGGCCATCGCCGAACGCGGTTTGCAGGACAAGGTGCAGCTGAGCATGTCGCCATCGCAGCAGCAGTTGTGCGCGTTGATGCAACAGGCGCAGTTTTTCGTGTGCCTGTCGCGGCATGAGGGATTTGGGATTGCGGCGGTGGAAGCGATGAGCGCAGGGTTGATCCCGATTCTCAGCGACATTCCTCCGTTCGTGCGGCTTGCCACCGAGTCCGGACAGGGTGTGATCGTCAATCGCGACAGGATTCAGGCCGCGGCCGACAGCGTGCAAGCATTGGCGCTGCAGGCCGATGCGGACTTCGATGCGCGGCGCACGGCGACCATGGCGTATGTGGCGCGCTACGACTGGCGTCACGTGGTGGGGCGTTATATCGACGAGTACCACGCGGCGCTGGGAACGCCGCGAACGCAGGAGGCCGTGCGATGAGCGCGTCTGCTTCGCTGCCAGTAACGCGCGCTGCTGCGGCGCCCCGGATCACGGTGCTGTTCTCCACCGAAAAGCCGAACGCCAACACCAACCCGTATCTCACCCAGCTCTACGATGCGTTGCCTGACGCGGTGCAGCCGCGCTTTTTTTCGATGCGCGATGCGTTGTTGTCGCGCTACGACGTGCTGCATCTGCACTGGCCGGAATATCTGCTGCGCCATCCCAGCAAGATGGGCACGCTGGCCAAGCAGGCCTGCGCAGCCTTGCTGCTGATGAAGTTACAGCTGACCGGTACGCCGGTGGTGCGCACCCTGCACAACCTGGCGCCGCATGAAGACCGTGGCTGGCGCGAGCGCGCGCTGCTGCGCTGGATCGATCAGCTGACGCGGCGCTGGATCCGCATCAACGCCACCACACCGGTGCGGCCGCCGTTCACCGACACCATCCTGCACGGCCATTACCGCGACTGGTTCGCGACGATGGAGCAGGGCGCCACGGTGCCTGGTCGGCTGCTGCATTTCGGATTGATCCGGCCGTACAAGGGCGTTGAGGTGTTGCTCGACGTCATGCGCGATGTGCAGGATCCGCGCCTGAGCCTGCGCATCGTCGGCAACCCGGCGACGCCACAGATGCGCACGCTGGTCGAAACCGCCTGTGCGCAGGATGCACGTATCAGTGCACTGCTGGCCTATGTCGAAGAGCCGGTGCTCGCGCGCGAGGTCAGTGCCTGTGAACTGGTGGTGCTGCCATACAAGCAGATGCACAACTCCGGCACCTTGCTGCTGGCGTTGTCGCTGGCACGGCCCGTGCTGGCGCCGTGGAGCGAATCGAACGCCGCGATCGCCGAAGAGGTGGGTCCGGGTTGGGTGTTTCTCTACGAAGGCGAGTTCGATGCGGCGTTGTTGAGCGGCATGCTCGATCAGGTGCGCGCCGCGCCGCGTGGCCCGGCGCCCGATCTTTCACAACGTGATTGGCCACGGATCGGGCAATTGCACTATCGCACCTACCTGGAAGCGCTCGGCAAGGATGGAGACGCCGCGCTGTGACCGCAGAGACATCGACCATGACCTCCCCAACACCGCCGCCGCGCAGCCTCGGGTCGCGTGCCGCCGGCGGCGCCGCCGTGACCATGATCGGGCAGTCGGCCAAGATGATCGTGCAGTTCGGCGGCATCGTGCTGCTGGCACGTTTGTTGACGCCGTACGACTACGGCTTGATGGCCATGGTGACGGCGATTGTGGGTGTGGCGGAAATCTTGCGGGATTTCGGCCTGTCATCGGCGGCGATCCAGGCCAAGCATGTCAGTCGCGAGCAGCGCGATAATCTGTTCTGGATCAACAGTGGCATCGGGTTGGTGCTGTCGGTGGTGGTCTATGCAGCCGCTCAATGGATTGCCGATTTCTACCACGAGCCGGTGCTGGTCACTATTTCCCAAGCGCTCGCGGTGACCTTCCTGCTCAATGGCATGACCACGCAGTACCGGGCACATCTGAGCCGTGGACTGCAGTTCGGCCAGGTGGCGCTGAGCGATGTGGGTGCGCAGGTGCTGGGGCTGGTGGCCGGTGTCGCGGCGGCACTGCTGGGTTGGGGGTATTGGGCGCTGGTCTTGCAGCAAGTGGTGCAAGCGCTGGTAAATCTGGTGATCGCGGTCGCCTGTGCACGCTGGCTGCCGCGCGGCTATCGCAAGGATGCGCCGATGCGCACCTTCCTGAGCTTCGGGTGGAACCTGATGGCGGCGCAGTTGTTGGGCTACGCCAGCCGCAATATCGGCCAGGTGATCATTGGTGCACGGACCGGTGCCGACGCGCTGGGTCTGTACAACCGCGCGTTTCAGCTGTTGATGATGCCGTTGAATCAGATCAATGCGCCTGCGACCAGTGTGGCGCTGCCGGTGCTGTCGCAATTGCAGGACGAGCGCGAGCGTTTCGACGCGTTTTTGTTGCGCGGACAGACGGTGATGGTGCATCTGATCGTGGCGCTGTTCGCATTCGCCTGCGCACTCGCATTGCCGTTGATCGTGCTGGTCCTGGGTGAACAATGGCGCGAAGCGGTTCCGTTGTTTCAGGTGCTCACCATCGGTGGCATCTTCCAGGCGGTTGCCTATGCGGCGTACTGGGTTTTCCTGGCCAAGGGACTGATGCGCCAGCAGTTGGTGTACTCGCTGGTTGGTCGCGTGCTGCTGATTGCCTGCATCCTGGTCGGTTCGGTCTGGGGCGTGATGGGGGTGGCGGTCGGCTACTCACTCGGCCTGCTGCTGCTATGGCCGTTGTCACTGGTGTGGATTGGCAAGATTTCCAATGCACCAGCGCTGCGCTTGTTCAACAACGGCTTGCGCGCGATCGTGGGCTATGGTCTGGCCGGTGTTGCGGCGTACTACGCAGCGCAGTGGATTGGCGGGCCGTTGTGGAAGCAGCTGCTGGCCGGCAGTGGTGCCATGCTGGTGGGCTGCGTGTTGGTGTTTTTGGTATGGCCTGCCTTCCGGCGCGATGTGTTGTCGATCCTGGACATCCGCAAGTTACTCGGCGAGGCCAAGCGCAAGCGATGATTTCCTCTGACCACCCCAGATTGTTATTGCAGTTCGGCAGTGTCCCTTCATTCCCACTACAAGGATTCGGCCCATGAGCGCTTCGTCTTCCGCCCCTGACACCGCCATTCGCCGGCCCTGCTATCTGGTGCTGTCCGCGCACGACTACCGGACCCCGCGCCGCGCCAATATCCATTTCATCACCGATCAGCTGGCCACCCGCGGCACCACGCGCTTCTTTTCGCTGCGTTACAGCAAGTTGTCGCGGATGAAGGGCGACATGAGATTGCCGCTGGACGACACGGCCAACACGGTGGTTCACCACAAAGGCGTGGACTGCTATTTGTGGCGCACGCTGGTGCACCCGTTCAATACCCGCAAGCCCTGGCTACGCCCGGTAGAGGACATGATGTTCCGCTGGTATGCGGAGCATCCGCCCGCCACGTTGGTGCAATGGATCCGCGAGTCTGACGTCATCGTGTTCGAAAGCGGGATCGCGGTGGCTTTCATCGAGCTCGCCAAGCGCCTCAATCCGCAGGCAAAGTTGGTCTATCGTGCTTCCGATGGGCTGAGCACCATCAACGTGGCTTCCTTCATCGAACGTGAGTTCGACCGCGTGGCGCCGCAGTTGGATGTGATCGCCCTGGTCTCGCCGGCAATGGCAACCGAGATCGCCAGCCGCGACAACGTCTATCACGTGGGGCATGGCGTGGATCACGACCTGGACCAACTGGGTGACCCGTCACCGTACGGCGAGGGGATTCATGCAGTCGCAGTGGGATCGATGCTGTTCGATCCCGAGTTTTTCGTGGTTGCCAGCAAGGCGTTTCCGCAAGTGACCTTCCACGTCATCGGCTCGGGAATGGGGCGCCATCCCGGCTATGGTGACAACGTAGTGGTCTACGGCGAGATGAAGCACGCAGAGACCATTGGCTACATCAAGCATGCCCGCTTCGGGATCGCGCCGTATGCGTCCGAGCAGGTGCCTGTATACCTGGCTGATAGCTCGATGAAGTTATTGCAGTACGACTTCTTCGGGCTGCCCGCGGTGTGCCCGAACGCGGTGGTCGGGCCGTATCAGTCCCGCTTTGGCTACACGCCGGGCAATGCCGAGTCGGTGATCGCGGCGATCAGCCTTGCGTTGGAGGCGCCGCGCGTGCGGTACCGTCAATGCTTGAACTGGTCCGACACCACCGATCGCGTGCTCGACCCCACGCCCTATCCCGAAACGCGTCTGTATCCCGCTGCCAATGCCAGCGCAGCAGCTCCCGCTGCCGCCGCCGCGTTGGCGCATTGATCGCCGCTCGACTTTTTTGACTTCTTTGCAAAGGACCCCCATGCCGAACCCGCTGCTGCACAAATGGATCGAACACACCGAGCGCAAGGCTCTGTACTGGTGGCAGCCCAAGAACGGCAGCGTGAACATGGGCGATCACCTGTCCAAGGTGATTGTGTCCAGCGTGCTCGGCCTACGTGACAAGACCCTGATCGAGAAGCGTGATCTGTCCAGGAAGCTCATCGCGATTGGTTCGGTGCTGCATTTCGCCAACACCGGCGATACCGTGTGGGGTAGTGGCATCAACGGCAAGATCCCGGCCGAACGCAATACCTTCGGTGCGTTGGATGTGCGCGCGGTGCGTGGCCCCAAGACGCGCGGGTTTCTGATGGCACGCGGCATTGCCGTGCCGGAAGTGTATGGCGACCCTGGGCTGCTGATGCCCAAGTTTTTCCCCGCCGACGCCCTGGGCCCGGTCACCAAGCGTCCATTCGCGATCGTGCCGCACTTCAACGAGCCGGTTGAGAAGTACAGCGCCTACGCCGAGCATCTGGTGTTTCCCAACGTCAAGCCGGCCACCTTCATGAGTGCGCTGCTGGGTGCGGAGTTTGTCATCAGCAGTTCGCTGCATGGCCTGATCCTGGCCGAAGCCTATGGCATCCCGGCGGTGTATCTGGACTGGGGTAACGGCGAAGACCGTTTCAAGTACGACGACTACTACCACGGCACCGGGCGCATGCAATGGCATGCGGGCCACAGCGTGGAAGAATGCATGGAACTGGGCGGCAACGGCAGTTTCGATCTTGAACGCTTGCAGGCAGGATTGCTGGCTGCGTTCCCTTACGATTTGTGGTGAAACGACAATGCATGGCCAACCAGCAGGTGTGGAGACGGCAACGGTGAGTCCAGCGACACCTGCGCAAGGGGTGGTGATTCCGCTGGGCGGCTTCCCGGTGTTGTCGACCACGCAGGAAGCCTTCGCGCTGGATCTGTTCCATGCGCTGGCCGCGCACCAACCGCGCCGGGTGTTCTTCGCCAATACCAATTTCATCGTGCAGTGCCAGGCACTGCGCGCGCGCATGCAGGCGCCGGCAGTGCGCATCGTCAACGATGGGATCGGCATGGATCTGGCGGCGCGCCTGATCCATGGCCGCCGATTCGCCGGCAACCTCAACGGCACCGACCTGATTCCGTACCTCTGCCGCGAGGCCGCGCAGCCGCTCAAGTTTTTCCTGCTGGGCGGCCGCCCGGGCGTGGGCAAGACCGCCGCGGCGACCTTGACCGGAACGCTGGGCCAGCAGGTCGTGGGCATGTGCGATGGCTATGGCGAATTTGCGGCGGCGGGCGAGGGCCTGGCCGAACGCATCAATCGCTCCGGTGCCGATGTGCTGCTGGTGGCCTTCGGAAACCCGCTGCAGGAGCGGTGGATCCTCGACCACAGCGAGGCCTTGCAGGTGCCGCTGGTGTTCGGCGTGGGCGCCCTGCTGGATTTTCTCTCCGGCACCGCCAAGCGCGCGCCCAACTGGGTGCGCCGTTTGCATATGGAATGGATGTACCGGCTGCTCAACGAGCCGCGCCGGTTGCTCAAACGCTATAGCTGGGATCTGCTGGTGTTCTTCCGCACCTGCCTGCGTGCGGGCAAACAGCTGGCGTGATGCACGGCGGCGGTGTGTGGCCTAGCATGCGGACATGCATCCAACCGCCGCCGCGCTGATTCGAACATTGGACCTTGCCCCCCATCCGGAGGGCGGCCATTACCGGCGCGTGTACGCGTCGAAACGCCAGGTGCTGGATGACAGCGGTGCGCCGCCGCGTCCGGCGCTGACCGCCATCCGCTTCCTGTTGTGCGCAGGCGAAGCCAGTCGCTGGCATCGGGTGGATGCCGAGGAGTGCTGGCACTGGCAGCAAGGTGCGCCGCTGGAGTTGCTGATCTTCGACGAAGCGAGCGGGCAGTTGCGGCGCGAGGTGCTGGACGCCGCAGAGCGTGGCGACGCCATGCACGTGGTGCCGGCCGGCTGCTGGCAGGCGGCGCGCTCGCTGGGGGACTTCACCCTGGTGGGCTGCACGGTTTCGCCAGGGTTTGTCTGGGCGGGATTCGCGCTGCTCGAAAACGGCTCGCCGCTGGCGGCGCAGCTGGCCGCGTTGGTTGCCGAAGGCGCCGCGCCGGAGCCGCCAACGCTTCCCTAACGCGTGCGGAGCCGCGTTCGCGTAGTGTCCGCGTTCCAACCGGGAGGCGGTACGTGATGCAGCGCAGGGGGGCGGTGTGGCGGGCAGGAATCGTGGTGGTGTCGTTGTTGGCACCGATGCTGGCGTGTGCCGTCGAGGTGGCCGTACAGGCGCCGGCAGCGCCGCCAACGGTGGTCGATCTGGAAGCCATGGTGGTGCGCGGGCAGCAACCTGGCCCCAGCCTGTGGAAGGTCAGCAAGGGCGACCACGTGCTGTGGATCCTGGGCACATTGTCGCCATTGCCCAAAGACCTGGAGTGGCAAGCGACCGAGGTCGAAACCATCATCGGCCAATCGCAGCAGGTGCTGATGGCGCCGATGGTGCAGGTGGATGCCGACGTTGGCATGTTCGGCAAATTGGCCCTGGTGCCCGCCGCGATGAAGGCGATGAAGAACGAAGACGGGCGCGAGCTGCGCGATGTGCTGCCGCCTGAGTTGTATGCGCGCTGGACCGCTGCCAAGGCGCGTTACATGGGGCGCGACCGTGGCGTGGAGCGCAAGCGGCCGATGCTGGCTGCCGGCGAGTTGTATCAGGCTGCGCTCAAACGCTCTGGCCTGGCCCGCTCGCCGGTGGTCTGGTCGGTGGTGGAGCGCGCTGCCAAGCGCGCCGGTATCAAGCCGACCTCGACCACGCTCGAATACAAGATCGACAACCCGCGCCAGGCGATCAAGGATTTCCGTGCGGGCGGTATGGACGACACTGCGTGCTTTCGCAGCATTCTGGTGACTGTCGAACGCGACCTGCCGACGATGGTGGAACGCGCCAATGCCTGGTCGGTCGGTGACATCGAAACGCTGCGCCAGTTGCCGCGTGCCGACCCGCAAGCCGCGTGCATGGGGGCGATGGCCAGCACCGGCGTGGCCAAGAAGCGCGGCATCAACGATCTGGAAGGCCGGCTGCGCCAGCATTGGCTGGAGATCGCCACGCAGGCACTGCAGCGCAACCGCAGCACCTTTGCGGTATTGCCGATCAGCCGGCTGACCGCGTCCGACGGCTATGCCGCGCGCTTGCGTGCGCTGGGCTATGAGGTGGAGGCGCCCTGAGGGCGGTGCGAGGTTGTGTGACTGGCGCGACCTGATGTGCGCTTGCACCGGTTATCGAACGCATGCTGCCCGCGGTGACAGAAAAGAGAGAGGGCGGCACGCGGGTCAATGCCGCCCGGATTCGGATGTCAGCGCGGAAACTGTAGCGCGCCCAACGTCTGCCCTGGCTCGCCACGCATGCGCGCGCGAGGCCAGGCGCACGATGCCAGTCTCGACCCGCACGAAATGCCGCCATGCCCACCCATCGCTACGGATGGCGCTGTGCTCGCCGTGCAAGCCCCACGACTGCGCCAACACTGCGCAGGCAGCTGGGTCTGCCTGGCCGGCCACGGTATGCTGCGCGCCTTGACCAACGAGGCGGATCTGTTGAACGCATTGCCGCTGCGCATCCTGGGCACCGGGTGCCACGTTCCCGCCACGGAAGTGACGTCGCAAGAACTGGACGCACGCTGGCAGTTGCCGCCGGGAACCACGTTCGCGCGGCTGGGCGTCGCCACGCGCCACTACGCGGGCGAGGGCGAAACGGCCTCGTCCATGGGCGCAGCCGCCGCGCAAGCGGCATTGGCTAGCGCTGGTATCGACAGCGGCGAGATCGACTGCCTGATCTCCGCCTGCAGCGTGATGGAGCAGCCGATCCCGTGCCAGGCAGTGCTGATCCAGCGTGCCCTGGGGCTGGGTGACTCTGGCATCCCGGCATTCGATGTCAACGCCACCTGCCTGAGTTTTCTGGTCGCATTGGACATGGCCACAAACGCGCTGGCCCTGGGCCGCTATCGCCGCGTGCTCATCGTCTCCAGCGAAGTGGCGTCGGGCGGGCTGGATGCGGCGGTGCCATCGACCGCCGGCTTGTTCGGCGATGGCGCTGCCGCCGTGGTGGTGGGGCGCAGCGCGCCGGACGGAGACTCGGCGCTGCTGTCCAGCCGCCTGGCCAGCTACGGCAGCGGTGCCGAGCTGTGCCGCATCCGCGGTGGCGGCAGCCGCTATCCGCGTGGCGAAGACACCACGCCCGAAGCCACGCGGGTCTTCACCATGGATGGGCGCGGTGCGTATCGCTTTGCGGCGCGCCACCTGCCCGTGTTCTGGGAGCAGCTGCTGCGCGACGCCGGCGCCGAGACCACCGCACTGCGCTGCCTGATCCCGCACCAGGCCTCCGGTGGCGGCCTGGATCATGTGGTGCAGGCGCTCGGCCTGCGCCCGGAGCAGGTGGTGCGCATCCTGCACGCACATGGCAACCAGGTGGCGGCATCGCTGCCGCACGCGCTGCATCAGGCCAGGGTCACGCAGCAGCTGCAGCGCGGCGAACTATTCGCGATGCTCGGCACCGGTGCCGGCCTGTCGATCGGCGGCATGGTGTTGAGGTACTGATGGCGACGCGGGTCTCGGTCGAGTTGTTGCGCATCGGGCATTGCCGCCACTGCGAACGTATGGTGCGCGCGGACGGGCATTGGCATGCGGTGGAATTCCCCGCGTTGAGTGTGCTGATCCGGCATCCGCAACGCGGGGCGCTGCTGTATGACACCGGCTATGCAGCGCATTTCTTCCGTGCCACCGATCCGTTGCCGGAGCGGCTGTATCGCTGGACCACGCCAGTGACCTTGCCCGCCCAGGAGCGTCTGCAGGCGCAGCTGGCGCGCCGTGATCTGGCGCTCGAGGACATTGGCTGGTGCCTGATCTCGCACTTCCACGCCGACCATGTCGGCGGTCTGCGCGATCTACCCACTGCGCGCTTCATCTGCCTGCACGCCGACTATGCACAGCTGCGCGCGGCCTCGCGCCTGGGCGGCCTGCGGCGTGCACTGCTGCCGCAACTGCTGCCAGACGACTTTGCGCAGCGCGTGCAGTTTGCCGAGCAGGCGCCGCAGCGCGCACTCGGTGGCGCGTGGAAGGGCCTGGGCGTGGGCTACGACCTGTTCACCGATGGCAGCGTGATGGCGGTGGCGTTGCCCGGGCATGTGCCCGGGCAGATGGGGCTGTGGTTGCGCGACCAGCACGATCGCGAGGTGTTGCTGTGCGCCGACGCGGTGTGGTCGTCGGCCACCTTTGCAAGCTTGGCGTGGCCGGCCTGGCCCACGCGGCTGCTGATGCATGACTGGTCCGCGTTCCAGCGCACCGTGCGCGTGCTGCATAACTTGGTGCAGGCGCATCCGGAGCTGGCGATCCTGCCATCGCATTGCCAGCCCAGTCTGGACCGTTATCAACCGGAGTGGCGATGAGCCTGCGTATTCTTGTCACCGGCGCGTCGGGCTTTGTGGGCGGCGCCTTTCTGCGGCGCTTTCAGGGCCAGCCAGGGTTGGACATCCACGGGATTGGCCGCCGCGCCTGCGCGTTGCCCAACTACCATCGCATCGACCTGAGCCAGCCGTTTACGCTCGACTGGCAGCCGGATGTGGTGATTCATGCGGCGGCACTGGCGTCTCCCTGGGGCACCCGCGCCCAATTCGAGCTGCACAATGTGCAAGCCACCGCGAATGTCATCGACTTCTGCACCCGCAACGGCAATCCGCGTCTGCTGTACGTGTCATCGAGCTCGGTGTTCTATCGCGAAGAACATCAGTACGCGCTCAGCGAAGACAGCCCGATCGGGCCGCGCTTCGTCAACACCTACGCGCAGACCAAATACCTCGGCGAGACGCTGCTGGACGGGTATGCGGGCGAGAAGAGCATCCTGCGTCCACGCGCGGTATTCGGCCCCGGCGACACCGTGCTGTTTCCGCGTGTGATTGCTGCCGCACGCAAAGGAGCGTTGCCGCGGTTTGTCGGCCAGAGCCAGCCGGTGATCGGCGATCTGATCTACATCGATGCGCTCTGCGACTACCTGTACCGCGCCGCCGTCGCGCCGCAGCTGCAACCGTCCTACAACCTCACCAATGCGCAGCCGGTCGATCTGCAGCAGCTGCTGCTGGATGTTCTGGCGCGCCTGCAGTTGCCGTTGCCACAGCGGCAGGTGCGCATCGGCACCGCGTTGCGGATGGCCAGTGTGGTGGAGGGCGCCTACCGGTTGCTGCGCCTGCGTGGCGAGCCGCCGATCACGCGCTTCGGCGTGGGTGTGTTTGCGTACTCCAAGACCTTCGACCCGCGCCGCACGCTGGCTGACCTGGGCACGCCCAGCGTTGGTCTGGACGAAGGCATCGACGCCTTCGTGCGTTGGCAGGCAGCGCAGTGGGTGTAACCACGCTGCTGCTGGCGCTGGCCTATCTCGCCATGCTGATGCTGCGTGCGCTGGGTGCGTTGTGGATTGTGCAGCGCCGCGCCGCAGTGCAGGTGCCAGCGGGAACGCAGGCGGAGGTGGCGATCCTGCAACCCATCCTCGGCGGCGATGCGCATCTGCAGCAGGTGCTCGCCGCCAACCTGCAGGCGCTGCCGCACGCCCAGTTCGTCTGGTTGCTGGATGCCGACGACGCAGCGGGCAACGCTGCTGCAGCAACCCTGGTCGCACAGCATCCTGGCGTGCGGATCGCATGCATCACGGTGCCGCCCGCACCGCCCGGCATCAATCCCAAGGCCTGGAAGCTGCACCACGCACTGCCGCAGGTACAGGCATCCATCACCTTGATCCTGGACGACGATGCGCAGCTAGGCAGCGTTGCGCTGGCGCAGCTGCTGCACGACCTGGCGCACGCCGATCTGGTGACCGCGCTGCCGTACTACCAGGACGGGAGCACGTTGGCAGGGCGGCTGCTGGCGCAGTTCGTCAACAACAATGCCGCGCTCACGTATCTGGGGTGGCTGCCATGGGCGGCGCCTCTCACGATCAATGGCATGTGCTATGCCGGTCGCACGCAGCAACTGCAGGCCTGGGGCGGATTTGCGCCATTGTTGGACCAGCTGACCGACGATCTGGCCTTCGCCGCGCATGTGCGTGCGCAAGGGGGGCGGCTCTGGCAGTCCACCGCGCCGGTGGCGATGCGCACTGCGTTGCCCGATCTGGCCAGCTACGTGCGACAGATGCATCGCTGGATGTTGTTCGCGCTGTTGTTGCTGCGCCGCCAGCGCCCGGCCGTGAAGCTGGCGATCGGCGCGCTGCATGGGCTGCCACCGTGGCTGTTGATCGCCACGCTGCTCGCGGCCTGCCTGCAACCCGGAGCGCTGTCGTTTGCAGCAGTCGCCGGCCTGCTCACCGTGCGTGCCGCGGTGCTGTGCCTGCTGCAATGGCGCACCACCGGCGCGAGCCGGCACCGGCCACTGCTGTCGCTGGCGGCCGAGTGCCTGCAGCCGTTGCACCTGCTGCATGCCGCACTGATGCGCACGATTCGTTGGCGTACCCGTCGCTACCGCGTGCTGCCGGATGGGCGGTTTCGTGCCCAGTGAGCCGCTGCTGCAGATCGCCTTCCTCACCGGGCAAAGCGATCCGGGGCGCTGCGCGCTGAGCGAGGAGCAGCGCCTGTTTCTGCAGCAATTGCGCGGGCACGGCAGGCGCCTGTTGGACTGCAACTATCCCTATCGCGCGGATGGCGCTGCGCATCAGCGCGTACCGCTCTGGCGGGCAAGTGCGGCCAACGCGCGGCAGTATCTGGCCGCGCGCAGTGGCCCGGTGGCGCCGCCTGAGCGCGCAGCAGTCATCACGCAACTGGAGCCAGTGCCGCTCACGCTGCTGCTGGTCGGCAGCTGCGGCCTGCAGCTATTGGCGGCGTTGCACCTGCCGGCGCCACTGCGCGCGCGCGTTGCGGTGTTCGCCTACGGGCCGGTTGCGAATGCGGTGGCACCGTTCGAGCAGCAATGCATCGTGCAGGGGCGCCGCGACTGGATCTCGCGCGCGCTATATCGCGGGCCGGTGGACATGCAGCCCGCGTGCGGGCACATGGACTATCTGCGCGACAGCACGGTGCGCGCGGCCTGCCAGGCGTTCGCGAGCGAAGTGGAGCAGGCCGGGCGGCGAGGGCAGACATGCGCATCGATCTGATCGCGCCGCCGTACAGCGGGCACCTGCATCCGATTCTGGCAATCGCGCGCCAACTGGCGGCGCAGCACGACGTGCGCGTGATCAGTACGCCTGCGGCAATGGCGCGCATCGCAGCGTGCGGCCTGCACGGCATCAGCGTGCTCGATGCGCAGGCCGACCAGCTGCTGGCGCAGATCGCCAATCCGCCGAACGCGGTCGGCCACAATCCGTTGCGGCTGCGCCGCCAATTGCACGCCGCCCTGGGCCTGATGGTGCGGCTGGGTGAGGCCCTGCAACAGCACTACCGCGGACGCAGGCCGGAGCTGGTGATTGCCGACTTCACCGTGCCCAGCGCCGGGTTGGCGGCGCAGGCCATGGGCATTGCCTGGTGGACCAGCCTGCCGTCTCCTTGCGTGCTGGAAACCGCCGATGGCCCGCCAGCGTATTTCGGCGGCCTGCTGCCCGCGAGTAGCGGGCCGCATCGGATCTGGCATGGCATCGCGCGCCGCCTGACGCGTGGCTTCAAGCGCACCCTGCATCGCTGTTACCGGCAGCAGATGCGTGCGGCCGGGTTGCCCGCGTTGTACCGCGCGGATGGCAGCGAGGCGGTGTATTCGCCGCACTGCGTGCTCGCGCTGGGCCTGCCGTCGTTTGAATTTGCGCGGCGCTGGCCTGCCGCAGTGCGCTTTGTCGGGCCGCAGTTGTGCACGCCGCCCAATGACGTGCCGCCGCCCAGGTTCATCGACGGGCGCCGCCACGTCCTGGTGACGTTGGGCACGCATCTGCAATGGGTCAAGCAACGCATGGACGCGGACCTACGCGCCTTGGCGCCGCAGTTCCCGGACGTGGTGTTCCATTTCAGTGCGGGCGATACCGCGCTGCCGCCGCAGCCAGCGCAGGGCAATTATCACTGCCTGCCGTATGTCGATTACGCACAGCATCTGCATCGCTACGCGTTGGTGGTGCACCACGGTGGCGCCGGCATTCTGTACGCGTGCCTGGCGGCGGGGCTGCCATCGATCGTCTACCCGCTGGACTACGACCAGTTCGACCACGCGGCACGGCTGCAGGCAGCCGGTGCTGCGTGGTGGTTGCGCGATCTGGGCGGTTTGCCTGCGTTATTGCAGCAAGCGTTGAACGGCGACGCCGTGTTGCCTGGCGTGAACCGGCTGCAGGCGCAATTGCGGGAGATCAATGCGCAGGCACCGCTGCTGCAGTTGGTGGAAGCCTTTGCGTGCAACGGGAAAGTGTCCACGCTTTAGCATGGTGGTGAATACCAAAGCAGTGCTGCACGATTCGAGATCGAGGACGCGGCGCTTACAGAGCGCTCGCGTCAGTTGCCAATTGGCTGACGTGCGCCCGTTGCAACTAGGTCCTGCTTGCTGCATCTGGTCACCAGCGGTCAGGCCTGCAACATCGGATCGCATTGCTAGCCACTCAGTGCATCAAACGCGCGGTATGGCCAAAGAGGACTCAGCCGGTGGTTGCCAACGACGCCAACGACGTCACTCAATAAGCAAGCCTCAGCCTGCGCTACTCACGCCATGCAGCACAGCAGGCCTCAGCCTGCCGCTGCATTCAACGCTTGCTGGCCCTTTGCCATCAGCTGCGGCCAGCGCTTGAGCACGGCGGCGCGGATGCCGGCCTGGTCGATACCGGCCTCGGCGAGCAGGTCTTCGCGGCTGGCGTGGTGCTGGAAGCTGTCCGGCAGGCCCAGATGCAGCATCGGCATCAGCACGCCTTCGGCATTGAGCAGTTCGGAGACGCCCGAGCCTGCGCCGCCGGCCACCACGTTGTCTTCGATGCTGACAAAGCCTTCGTGGCTCTTGGCCAGCTCCAGCAGCATCGCCTTGTCGAGCGGTTTGACGAAACGCATGTTCACCACTGTCAGGCCCAACTCGCGGCCCACCGCTTCAGCGGCATCCACCGTGGCGCCGAAGCCGAGCAGTGCGATGCGTGCGCCGCTGTGACGTAGCTGCGCCTTGCCGATCGGCAGGGTGGTCAAGGAAGCATCCAGTGCGGTGCCGGGGCCGGTGCCACGCGGATAGCGCACCGCTGCCGGGCCCTCATAGCGCAGGCCGGTGGTGAGCATCTGGCGGCACTCGGCCTCATCGGCGGGCGCCATCACCACCATGTGCGGTACGCAGCGCAGGAAGCTCAGGTCCAGGTTGCCAGCGTGGGTGGCGCCGTCGGGGCCGACCACGCCGCCGCGATCGATCGCGAACAGCACGTCCAGTTTCTGCACCGCCACGTCGTGCACCAGCTGGTCGTAACCGCGCTGCAGGAAGGTCGAATAAATTGCCACCACCGGCTTGGCGCCTTGCGTTGCCATGCCGGCGGCCAGGGTGACCGCGTGTTGCTCGGCAATCGCGACATCGAAGTAGCGCTGCGGGTATTCCTTGCTGAAGCGCACCAGGCCGGAGCCTTCGCGCATCGCCGGGGTGATCACCAGCATCTTGGGATCGGCCGCCGCCATGTCGCACACCCAGTCGCTGAAGACATCGGTGTAGGTCGGTTTCTTGGCACCGGCCTTGGCCACCAGACCCTTGCTCGGGTCGAACGGGCCGACCGCGTGGTAACCAATCTGGTCGCCTTCGGCGAGCTCGTAGCCCTTGCCCTTGGTGGTGATCACGTGCAGCAGCTGCGGACCCTTCAAGGTCTTCAAGGTCTTCAGCGCGCCGACCAGGCTGGGCAGGTCGTGGCCATCGATCGGGCCGGTGTAGTGGAAGCCCATTTCCTCGAACAGCGTGGACGGCACGAACATGCCTTTCCAGTGTTCTTCCCAGCGGCGCACGAAGCGCGCGGTGGGGTTGTTCTTCTTGTCGCCGAGGATCTTCTTGCCGCCCTCGCGGATCGCGTTGAGCGTGCGGCTGCCGCTGGCACGGCCGAGCATCTTGGTCAGCCCGCCCACTGCCTCGGAGATCGACATGCGGTTGTCGTTGAGGATCACCAGCAGGTTGGGTTCCGGGTCCATGCCACCGGCGTGGTTGAGCGCCTCGTAGACCATGCCGGCGGTCATCGCGCCATCGCCGATCACCGCCACCACCTTGCGGTCGTCGCCATTGCGCTGCGCGGCGATCGCCATGCCAAGCGCGGCGGAGATCGAGGTCGACGAATGCCCAACACCGAAGGTGTCGTATACGCTCTCCTCGCGCTTGGGGAACGGCGCCACGCCATCCTTCTGCTTGACCGTGTGGATCTGGTCGCGGCGCCCGGTCAGGATCTTGTGCGGGTAGGTCTGATGGCCCACGTCCCACACCAGTTGGTCGACCGGCGTCTGGTAGAGGTAGTGCAGGGCGACGGTGAGTTCGATCACCCCCAGACCCGCGGCGAAATGGCCGCCGCTCTTGCCCACCGATTCGATCAGGTAGGCACGCAGTTCGTCGGCGACCGCGGTGAGGTCGGCCTCCTCGAAGGTACGCAGATCGTCGGGAGTCTGGATGCGCGACAGGCGCGGATAGCGGGTGGAGTCGATCATCATCGTGTCAATGTGCTGAAGCCATATTGTCCTCCCCATGCGAAGGCCCGGCAAGCAAACCGGTTCAGGTGTCAGCGGGAAGTGATGGCTGCAGCAGCCGTGATGCGCGCGTGGCGTGGCCGCGCCGCATGCCTGCGACGAACTGTCGCAGTGGCATGCGGGCAAACGCGAGCGCGGTCTAGAGCGAGAGCTTGGAGCGCTTGGGCAGTTGCGCCCGCAAGAACGCCATCTGGTCGGACAGGATGTTGCGGTTGGACAGGATCAGATGTTCGATCCAGCTCGGCCGGTAGGGCACGGCCAGCAGCGGCATGTGCGCCTGCTGCGGCGTACGGTTGGCCTTGCGCGAGTTGCACTGGAAGCACGCGGTCACCACGTTTTCCCAGCTGTCGCGGCCGCCCTTGGATACCGGCATCACGTGGTCGCGGGTGAGGTGCGGGCGGCTGAAGTGCTGGCCGCAATACATGCACAACTGCGAGTCGCGTGCGAACAGGGCGGTGTTGGTGAGGGTGGGCGTGGGGTCGAGCGCGCGCGAGCGGGCGTGGCCGCGTGCCGCGATGATCGGATGCAGCTCCAGCACGCTGCGCTCGCCGGTGAGGCGCGAAACGCCGCCGTGAATCTGCATGCAGGGCTCGCCCAGCGTCCACGACACGGCATCGCGTGCATACAGGCAGGCGGCGTCTTGCCAGTTGATCCAGTCCAGCACACGGCCATGCGCGTCCAGGGAGAGCAGGCGCACGGTGGGCAAGGGCGGGAATGCGGCGACAGCGCTGCCCGTGACCGGGGCGGGGAAGCCTCCGGGGACGATCACATCACCTACGTGCGTGTCTGTCTCCATCGGGAAAACAGCTTATACCCGATCGTTGACAGTTTGTGTATCTGCGAGATCTCGGCGGTTGTTCGACTGTGTGGGCGGCGGCGGTGTGTGTGCTGTGAAGCCATGGGTGGCCAGGACGATCCGGCGAATGGCCGCAGCGCCTACAGGCGGGCGCGGTAGACACGGGTGCCATCGACAACGGCGTCATGCATCGTAGGAGCGCACTTGTGCGCGAATGAGCGTTACCGATAAGGCTACGAAGCGTCACCGGGCAAGCTTCATCGCGCGCAAGCGCGCTCCTACGCGCTGCTGGTTTCTGATGCGTTGGCGCGTCCAGCCCGGTCCTGCGCTGGTTGCTGCAGGCGCTGGCCGAGCACGTCGGCGTCTTGCATGTCTTTAGAGGGTGCACCTCAAGAACACCAAACCGGCTCGCGCCCACGCTCTGCCAACTTCGGCCGCCTGCTGAGCTGCCGCGCGCTGGCCCGATCGGCCCAACGGACTAACTAACGGCCGCGAGGCGCCAGCGGCACGCGAGCATTGCGATCGATGCACTTGTAGGAGCGCACTTGTGCGCGAAGGAGCGTTACCGATAAGGCTTCGAAGCGTCACCGGGGAAGCTCCATCGCGCGCAAGCGCGCTCCTACGTAGGGCTGGCGTCCGGGTAGGGCGCTTTCTTCAGCATTGCCGAGGAGTGACTAGCCGCAAACGCTGGCGAGCACCGCACCCACACCCGCACCGACACGACAGCGACGCCCGCTTCGACACCCGACAAGCCCGCTCTCAAAGCACAGCGGTCACGCAGGGCAACATCGCAGCGACACGGCTGCTCACCCTTGCCCAAACAACTCCGCTTCCAGCGTCATCAACGGGGCGGCGCCGCTGCGGATGGTGGCCGCGTGGGTGAGGGTGCGCGGCAGGATCCGGGCGAAGTAGAAGCGCGCGGTCTCGCGCTTGGCGCGCTTGAACTCCTCGCCGTGCGCGGAGGCGTCGGCGGCGGCCACGCTGCGTGCCCACCAATAGGCCAGCACCACGTAGCCCGAATAGAACAGGTAGTCGTAGCTGGCCGCGCCCAGTTCGTCCGGGTTGCGGGCGGCGCGGTCGAGCACGTCGCGGGTCAGCATCGCCCACTCGCTGGCCTTGTCGCGCAAGGGCTTGATGAACTCGGCCAGGGCCGCGTTGCCGGCATGCGTGTTGGCAAAGGTTTCCACATCGGCCAGGAACAGCTTGAGCCCGGCGGCCTGGCTGCTGGCGGTCTTGCGGCCGATCAGGTCCAGCGCCTGGATGCCGGTGGTGCCTTCGTAGATGGTGGTAATGCGCGCATCGCGGGCTAGCTGCTCCATGCCGTATTCGCGGATGTAGCCGTGGCCGCCGAAGCACTGCAGCGCGTGATAGGTGTTTTCCACCGACCATTCGGTCTGGCAGGCCTTGGAGATCGGGGTGAGGAAGCTCACCAGCGTCTCGGCATCGGCGCGCTCCTGCTCGCTGCCGCTGCGGTGCGCCACATCGACCAGGCTGGCAGCGTGCAGCGCCAGCAGGCGGCTGCCTTCGGTCAGCGCCTTGATGGTCAGCAGCATGCGACGCACGTCCGGGTGGACGATGATCGGGTCGGCCGGCTTGTCGGGAAATTTCGCGCCGCTGAGCGCGCGCGATTGCAGCCGCTCGCGGGTGTAGCGCAACGCGTTTTGATACGCGCGCTCGGAAAGGCCAATGCCCTGCAACCCCACGCTCAGGCGCGCGGTATTCATCATCGTAAACATGGCCTGCAGGCCCTTGTGCGGCTGGCCGACCAGATAGCCCTGCGCGCCCTCGAAATTCATCACGCAGGTCACCGAGCCCTTGATGCCCATCTTGTGTTCGATCGAGCCGCAGTGCAGGGCGTTGCGCTCGCCCACGGTGCCATCGCGGTCCACCTTGAACTTGGGCGTGACGAACAGCGAAATGCCCTTGGCGCCGGGCGGTGCGTCCGGCAGCTTGGCCAGCACCAGATGCACGATGTTGTCGGTGAGGTCATGCTCGCCAGCGGTGATGAAGATCTTGGTGCCGGTGATGGCGTAGCTGCCATCGGGGTTGGGCTCAGCGCGGGTCTTGAGCAGGCCCAGGTCGGTGCCGCAATGCGGCTCGGTCAGGCACATGGTGCCGGTCCAGCGGCCATCGATCAGCGGCTTGAGGAACACCTCTTGCTGCCACGCCTCGCCATGCTGGCGCAGCGCTTCCATCGCGCCATGCGAGAGCAGCGGGAAGTTGCCCCAGGCCAGGTTGGCGGCATTGATCATTTCGCTCAGCGGCACGCCCAGCGTGTGCGGCATGCCCTGGCCGCCGAATTGCGGCTCGGCGGTGAGCCCGTTCCAGCCGCCTTCGACAAACTGGTCGTAGGCCGCGCGGAAGCCGGGCGGGGTGGTCACCGCATGGGTGCTCTTGTCGAAGGCGCAGCCGATCTCGTCGCCGATGCTGTTGAGCGGGGCCAGGACCTGGGCGGTGAAGCGGCCGGCTTCTTCCAGCACGGCGTCGACGATGTCGGCACTGGCGTCGGTATAGCCGAGCCGGGCGAACAGTGCCTCGGCACCGAGCACGTCGTACAGGCCAAAGCGGAAATCGGTCAACGGTGCGATGTAGCTGCTCATGCGGGATCCTTGAAGCGTGTGCGTGGAGGCGTGCGCGTCAGCGCAGCACGCCGTTGAGGCCCGGAGCCGGGCTGAGCGTGTTGCGCGAATCAACCGCGAACTCGCGTTGTTTCTTGTCCTGCGGGGTAGCCCACACCGTGCCCTTGAGCGTGTACGGCAGCGAACGGCCACCGGCCAGCACATCGGCAATGGTGATGCGGCCGAGCGAGGCGGGCTGCAGGCTCACCGTCACGACATCGGCGGTTTCCGGGCCGATCGAAATGCCCACCGCCTGGTCGAGTTTGCCGGCAACCCCATCGCCCATGCCGATTTCCAGCGCGACGCGTTCGAAGCGCATCGGAATGCTGCTGTAGTTCTGCAGGCGCAACTCCACCGACCAGCCACCGTCCGGGCGCACGGTCAGCTGCTGGATGCGGGCAGTCGGCTCGGAGACACGGCGAACCGCGCCGCCACCGCAGGCGCTCAACAGCAGGCCGCACGACAGCGTCACGATCAGGAGGCGAAAGGCACGGTGCATGAACTCGGTTCCTTGGCGGGTTGGTGCATTGCCAAGAATACTACGCAGTACGGTGCCCGCCGGGCGGTGGCCGCCCTCAGCGCAGTGGCGCCGCCACGATCAGGGGCGACAGGTCGTAGCCCATCTGCGTGGCGGTGGCCTTGAGCTGTTCGAACTGCGCGCGCGGCATCTCTGGCGAGCGCGACAGGATCCACAGGTACTTGCGATCCGGCTCGCCGACCACCGCCCACTGGTAGTCGGGATCGAGCGCAATCACCCAGTAGTCCGCCCAGACCAGCGGGATCCACGACAGCCATTCCGGCGCGAAGCGCACCTGCAACTGCCCGGGGTGCCCGGCCACCGGGCGCGCCACGCCATCGGCCTGGGTCAGGCTGCCATCGGCAACGCGGCAGCCATTGCGCACCCCGATCAGGCCATCGTCGCGCAAGGTGTAGCTGGCGGTGATATCGCTGCGGCACTTCTTCTGGAACGACACCGGCAGATGGGCGATCTCGTGCCACTGCCCGGCATAACGCGAGATATCCAACGCCGGCACGGCGCGCACCGGTTGCTGCGCAAGGGCAGCCAGCGGCAGCAGGGCGGCGAATGACAAGAACAGGCGAGGCAGGCGCATGCGAATCTCCAAAGGACGCGCGCAGGCTAGGCCATCGGTGCCCCCGCTTGGCGTGAACCGGCGCAAGAAACCCGGCTGCGGCTCAGCCCGAACACGACCTGCGCGCGAACGCTTGCCGAAATCCCGCACGCTCGTTATGATGCGCCTCCTCGCAACGCAGGCATCGCGTCGCAGGCAGTGGCCGAGTAGCTCAGTTGGTAGAGCAGGGGATTGAAAATCCCCGTGTCGGCGGTTCGATTCCGTCCTCGGCCACCAGTTCTAAGCGTTGCAGCGCGGGCATTTCGCCCCTTCTAGTTGCTGCTGATCTAACAGCCTTCCAATTGATTTGATCCGATTTTGCACCAGTTGCCAAAGTCGGTAGACGTGCTGCGTCGATCGCCAAGTGTTCCGGCGACAGGTGAGCGTAGCGCAAGACGGATTGGTACGAGCGCCAGCCACCCAGCTCCATGAGCGATCGCAGCGACGTGCCGGCCATGACGTGCCAGCTGGCCCAGGTGTGCCGCAGGTCGTGCCAACGCAGTGGCGCGATGCGGGCGCGCCGTTGGGCGGCCTTGAAGCCGTGGTTGTTGCCGCGGTCGTACGGCTCGCCTTCGTCGTTCGGAAACACCCAGCGCGGGTGCTTGCCCTTCTGGGTGGCCAGCACGGCCATGGACTGGTCGTTGAGCGGTGAGCCGATCGCACGCTTCGCCTTGACCTGGGTGCCAGCAACCCAGGCCACCTTGCGGCGCAGATCGATCCGGCTCCATTCCAGGCGCAACACATTCTGCTCGCGCCAGCCGGTCGCCAGCGCAAACAGACTCGTCGTGCAGCCGCTCAGCCTCCCTGACGGTGAGCCAGCGATAGTCCTCTTTCGCCTTGCCGTTCTCTTGCAGGCGCATCGCAGGGACATGGTCGAGCCACCCCCAGCTGTGCGCCGCGCGCAGGATCGAGCGGACCAGTGCAAGCATCTTCTCAGCGGTGCAGCGGGAGGTCGTGCGCTCATCCTTGCGCCCAGCGCGCTTCACGCGAGGCTCGGCCATGCGGAGCACCAGCAGCTCCGCAAGGAGATCCGAGTTAATCTCGCCCAGCGTTTTCTCACGCAGATGTGCATCTAGCCAACGCAGGTTATGCAGGTCTTTGCCGAGGCTGCGCTTGGCTTGCTTGTCGGCCAGCCAGCGCGGCACGGCTTCGACCCAGCGTCGCTCGGGTTTCTCGCCTAGGCGGCTCGTGCGGTACGTTTCCGCATGCAGTTTTGAAGCCCACTCGGTTGCGAGCGTCCGGTCGGCAGTCCCAGTGCTTCGAAATACGCGCTGTCCGCTTGGGTCGGTGTAGCGGATGTACCAAGTGTTTTTCTTGCCGCGTGCGACGAGGATGTAGGGACTTCTTGCCATGGTTCACCGGAGAGGTAGGCGTCGAGCGCCGTTTTGTGGAACCGCCAGCGGCCGCCCAGCTTTCGGCCGGGCGGGTGCTTGCGTGTTTTCATCATGCTGCGCAGCGTGACGGGATGTAGCTGCAGGTAATCGGCTGCTTGCGGCAGTGTCATTACTTCGGATTGATCACTCATGGCGCGCCCGTGGACTGGTTGAAGTGCGTGCAATCTGGCGATGCATGGAACCGGCCCACGTACCGGCCTGCGACGTTCTTGCGCGGGTCCGCATGCCAGGTATCTTCGCGGTGGTGGATCGTCAGCGAGTAGCTGGCGGCGCGCATGCTGATCGCCTACTTCTCGTGGTTATAGGCAGGGGCTGGATCGACGCCGAGCGCCTGCTTTAGCGCCTCGCTCGCGCCGCCAGCGAACAGGTCGGCTACGATCTCATCGATGCGCAAACAGGAGACCTGCGGCGGCGGCAAGTTAAAGGAATGCGAGCCGTTAGCCACTGCAGGCCTCCCGCTTCACTGGAAAAATCTTCTTTTGAAAAAAGGTGGAAAATAAATGGATATGTTGGATGGAGTGAGTCAGTGCTGGTGGCTGAGCCGTACTTGCAAAGTGAACTGGGACGCCTGGGCTGCAATCGCAACTGCTAGTGGCACCTGCGTGGCGCTTGCTGTAGCAACACTCGATGGTCTTGGGCGCATTAGAGTGAGGCGCTCCGCAGCTAAACTTGCACTGATTTCCATCTGGCCATTCGCCCATAAAGCGGCGGGATGCGTATCGACAATCGCCCATCAACTTCAACGGCCCGATGGCGTCAAGGCGGATGTTCTTGAAGATCAAATTCGGGAGTTGCGTGACGCTGTCGAGAGGATTTCCTCTGCCAGCGATCGACTGGAAGTTGATATGTCTTTGCGCGTCACAGCTGCAGTTTCGCTTGCAGGATATCTGGCGCGGCAGACCTCTCGGCTTCTTACCGGAGATCGGGAAGCCGCAATAGTTCAAGCGCTCCTTAATGAAGATTTCATTAATGATGCTCGCATAGCCAATCAGCATTTCTTGGATATCGCTGGTGCCGCCGAGATGGCAACAAAGGGTATTACAGGTAAATTGCCTCCAGCCTAGTTCTTCTTTTCTGTTTCTAATCCAGGCTCGCCCGGATTGCGACAAAAAAAAGCCACGCGAAGCTATCTCCGGCTGGTCTTCTAGCTGGAGCGCGAAGGTGACCCGCAGCTTCACGACGTCGTGACTCCACTCCGAATCGGTCATGGCAAGATAGCCTCGTTACCAAGAGAGAATGAATGGACCTGTTGCAAGGTTTTTCGCAGTGCTGGCCACTGGGCGCGACGTGCCAAGTAAACTGGACGGCTTGGGCCACGGTTGCTAGCGGTCTGTTCGGAGCGCTTACCGCTGTTGTGGGCTGGCTCGCTTGGAAAACTTCTCAGCGTGCTGCAGCGATATCCGCAAGTGCTGTCGAGATCGCTGCGCAGCAGCATCGGGAAACAGTCAGGCTTCGAGAAGATACTTCCAAAATCCTGACTAGATTGCTTCTGGAAGAGGTGAGTAGTTTGCCGATTAGAGTGGCAATGGTCAGGCGCTCGTGGGAGCACTCGATCAAATGGGGTGGGGTGGATGGTGCTGCACCTCGGATTTCTGATGGCAAGAGGTTCGAATTTGCTCTTCAAGAGGCATCGCGATCGTTCATGCCTAGCGCTGAGCAAGTCCAGGAGCGCATACATAATTTGCCCGATCACTACGGAGCTAACCTTGCCACCTTGATCGGCGGTAGTAGGACACTCAACGACATGGCCCACAGAATTAAAGGCAGGCTGAGGCCCCCAACTCCCATTCCCGGGACGCGTGCAGACATTCCCGCCTACGCTAGTGATCCTTTCGATTTTCTGATGGTTCGCAACTACCTGAGCTGGCTTTTCGACTTCAGTAAGGGATATGCGAACGAATTTCGCGCGCTCGCTGGAATTGAGCTGATCGATTTTTCTGGATCCGACTACATGATCTGAGGTGCTTGTGAATGTCGTGCCGTCCTGCGCAGTGCGGCCGTTTTGTGATTTCGGCAGGCTACTGGTGGATGGAGTTGCCTCCGACGAACATTTGGTGCAGGAGTCAGAATGAATACTAGGTTTTGTCCTTTGGCGTTGGACTGGGGAAGTGTGGCCGATTGGGTAGCAGTGGTTGTAGCGGTGGCCAGCGTAGGAGTGGCAGTGGTTGCGGCTTTGATTGCTCTCGTTGGAGCAGCAGCAGTGGGCTATCTGGCGTGGCAGGCGAACGTGCAGGTCACAAGAAGTGACAATGAAAATATCAAAGCACTTGGACGAGAATCCGATTTGCTTACGCTCGTTTTCGAGCCGGAGCTTGTCCTGCTGATTCCGCATCTGGAAGGGACAATTACGTATCTTCAGCGCGAGAGCGAAACCTACGAACGAAGCCTCAAGATGCGACAGATGGTTGCGGCATCGCTGGAGCAGCTTGCGCTGCCAGAAATCACAACTCACTTCGCTCGATTGCACGTCTTGCCGCCCAACTTCGGCTACGGACTTTCGAGATTGAAAGGTGGGCTCAGTGCTTTGCAAGTGGCCGCGCGCGTATGGAAAGAAGGGGGTGACGAAAGTGAGGCGAAAGAGTTTGGAAAGATGATCGTGCAGGCCTGCCAAACTTTGCTGCGAAACGCAGAGGAGCTTGTCGATATCGCGCGGGCCAGGCGAATTGCGGTCATGGCAGAGTGAGGTTTGAGGTGTCACTGAGATTGTCGCTCCGCTGGAGTACTCTGGATTGCAGAACGGTCTTGTGGAAGCGCCTTTGGGATCCGCGCATCATTGACCTCACGCCGCGACAAGCTCTTACGCACCGGCGTGGCACCCAGCTTCTGCACCTTGCCGCCGCGTTTAGCGAAGGCCTTTAGGTCGTTGGCCAGGTCGGCGCGTTCGCGATCTTTGTGGCGGACCGTGGAGAGGGCGAAGGCGCTCATTGCGCACCTGCCTTGCTACGCGCAGCGGGTTCGTTGCGCAGCAGCTGCTCGGCGTAGGCGATGCCGCGCGGGTTGAGGGTGATGACGTTCGGGAATTGCGGGTCGTCGAATTGCACCAGGCCGGCTTCGTCGAGCCAGTTGATGCAGCGGCGGGTGAACGCCTGGATCTGCACGGGGCCGCTGGTTTGTACTTGCGCGGGCATGGCGGCAAAGCCGCCGCGGGTGCGGCGCAGGGTGCGGCCCTGGGCGCCGTAGGCCGCCTTGAGCGCGGCCTGTGCTTTGGGTTGTAGATGCATGGTGACCTCGATTAGGCGGTTTGGGCGGCGGAGCACAGTTGGGAATGCGGCCGCTTACTCAAGCGTTCAAAGCGCGGAATGTCGCGCTTCTGATCCGCATGACACAATCGTTGTGGGTTGGAGTATTGAGGAGTGAGAAGATGGGCCGACGATGGCTGCCGCCCTACGTCGTTTTGCTTTGCGGCGAATTCTTGATTGCCGCGTGACCGACGCCTATCACCTAGCCGCCAGCCGGCCGTGGCTCATTCGACGTGAGTCGCTGGAAAGCATCCTGGCGGTGGCACAGCGCGATGGCGATCCGCATGCGCTGCAGACGCGCCTTGGGCGCCCGCTGGACAACGCCCGCAAGGTGGCGATGCGCTATGGCGTGGCCGTGATTCCGGTGACCGGGCCGGTATTTCGCTATGCCTGTTTACCGAAATCAGCGGCGCGACCAGCACCCACCTGCTTGCCACCGACCTGCAGGCCGCGCTCGACAACCCATACGTCAAGGCGGTGGTGCTGGAGTTCAACACGCCGGGCGGAGAGGCCAGTGGCATTGGCGAGCTCTCCGACACCATCCACGCCGCCCGCTGCGCTAAGCCCGTCGTGGCATATGTGGGCGACCTTGCGGCATCGGCTGGTTACTGGCTCGCCAGCGCCTGCCATGAGGTGGTGATTGCCGAGACCGGCATGGTCGGCTCCATCGGCGTGGTGATGTCTTACCTGGATACCTCAGAGCGCGACGCCAAGGCCGGCGTGCGCACTTTGGAGATCGTCTCCAGCCAATTGCCAGACAAGCGGCTGGACCCGACGACCGACGAAGGCCGCGGCAAGGTCCAGACCCTTGTCGACGCGCTGGCAGAGGTCTTTGTGAACTCTGTGGCGCGCAACCGTGATGTGCCCGTGGACACCGTGCTTGCCGATTTCGGACGTGGCGGCGTGTTGTTGGGTGCTGACGCGGTCAAGGCCGGCATGGCCGATCGCATCGGATCACTTGAAGCCGTGATCACCGAGCTGGCCGGTTCCGCCAGTACCCCCAAGAGGAAGACGCCTATGAGCAACTCCAACGGGCAGGTCACGGTTACCACCACCGACGATCTGCGTAACGCAATGGCTGCCGGCAAGACCGCAGACCAGATTGTCATCGCCAGGAACGAGACCGCGATTGCAGCAGCACGGGGCGAGGGCGAAACCACTGGCCGCGCTGCCGCAACCGATGAAGCAGTGAAGGCCGAGCGTGCCCGCATCACTGGCATCCAATCCATGGCCCGCGCCGGTTTCGATGCCGAGCTGCAGGCAGCCATCGAGGGCGGCGCCAGCCCGGAAGCCTTCGCCATGACGCTGCTCAAAGCGGCGCAAGACCGCGGCATCACGCTGGATTCCATGCGCCGCGATGCGCCACCGGCGGCCTCGCATGCACGTCCGGGCCACGACAGCGCAGCACCGAAGGTGGCGCGTTTGTCCACCACCGACATCTACGCCCGGCGCCAGGCCGGCGCGTCACAGACCAAGTAAGGAGCCGACCCGATGAGCACCAAGATCGAACTCAATCGTACTGGCGACTTCCTGCTGTCCGAGGCGCCCGGTACCTATTCGCGTGAGAACCGCATTCTCGCTGCCGGGCAGGTGTGCGTTGCCGGCACCGTTCTCGGTGCTTGCTGAGTAGCGTAATAGGCAGGTCAACAACTGTGGCATATGACGCCTGTCGAGCTCGACATGGTATTGCTTGTCTCGCAAGAAGTGGCATGATTGGCCGGCCAATTTGGGGGCACTCGTCGCATTTACTATCACATCCACACGGCAGGCGCGTTGCGGCCGCTGTGTTCGTGCTGTGTTGTGTTTCGAGCGTTTTCCAGCTTGTGCTTTGACAATCAATCAACCTCAGTGGAGCAACAATGAAAGGAATAGTTGGCATAGCCTTTGCAGCACTTGCTGCAGTGTCTTTCCAGGCGTCAGCAATCGGGTCGCGGTTTACTAACTACGACACAACTACAACAGTTACATCCTCCAATCCGTTTCCTTCTGGTGGGGAGACGGTGACACTTACGGCGAAGGTGACCGCACCCGCGCTTGGTGTGACTGTTGGAAATCCCGCAGCTGGGGAAGATATCGGCGGTCGCATCACCTTGTTTGCAAACGGCGTATCAATTGGGCAGATTCGCATTGGGCGGGCCAATACGCCAGTAGTTGGTCAGGTTACAGAATTTGATCAAAGTTGCTATTTTGCCACCGGTGAGCAAGCACGTTGCACGTATTATTTTTTTTATTCGCGCGAAGCAAATCTATCTGTTCGCTACACGCTCCCCACCCAATACAGTAGCGTTACGATCACGGCCTCGTTTTCTGGTGACTCCAACTTTTCGAAAGCCTCGTCTTCGGCTCCGGTTACGCTAAAGACATTGCCCGCTTTTGGCCTCATCAAGGGTATGGGGAACAAGTGCCTCGACGCAGTCGGCGGTGGCTCGATCAATGGGACCGAGATTCAGCAGTTCTCCTGTAACGAAAACGTCCAGCAGATGTGGAGTGTTGTATCGGGCTCTGGTTACATTCGCGGAGTGCCGAGCGGATTGGTCTTAGACGCCAAGAACCTTGGGAATTCAAATGGGACCACGCTTCAGCTTTGGAATGGTCTCGGCGCTTCTAATCAGCAGTGGTGGTTTACCAATTCGGCCATTGTAGGTATTGGCGGAAAAGTTCTGGACGCGGTAGGCCAGTCCAGTAACAACGGTACGAAACTGCAGATGTTCACTTCTCTCTCCAACGCCGGTCAGACCTGGAACTACGATCCTATTTCCGGTCGCATCACGGGAATCGGTGGCAAGTGTCTCGATGTTGAAGGTGGATCGACTGCAAACGGTGCCCTCGTGCAACTTTGGGATTGCAGTGGAGCGCAACAACAGCGTTGGGAAGTTGGTGAACGCGGCAGCTTGCGATATGCAGGCAAGTGCCTTGAGTCTGCCAACGGCGGTTCCCAGGACGGCAACGTCGTGCGCATCTGGGATTGCAACGGTGGGGCGCATCAAGCCTGGCATTTCCTAGGTGAGATCCGCAACATCGGAAGCAACCGTTGTTTGGCCGATCCTGGTCGTGGTGCAGCCGATGGTGCCCGCACCTACATCTGGGATTGCACAGGTGACGTGAATCAGAAGTGGGATTTCTCTTCCTACTGATTACTCAAAGAAGGCCCGGTTTAAACGGGCCTTCTTTTTGAAATGGTTCTTCATGCTTTGGGTCAGCATTGAGTCGTTGATATTCCTGTGGTGAGCTCGTGTAGCGCAAAGATAGAATTGCCGTGATTTCCCTTCGGTCGATCTCTATCGCCAAGTTGCGTCCTGCGCTATCGTCTCGGGATGCTCAGCTCTTGATTCCGCTCACCATGATTAAACATCTGAAGCTGTGCCATGTAGAGATGCTGAGGAATTTTTTAATTGTCAGTAATCGCAGTTTGAAATTGGCTGGCATCCTTTCTTATGTGGAATGTTAGTAAGGTGCCATCAGGGGTCATTGAGCCGAAAAGGCCGCTGTTCTGGTTCCAGCGAGCAATATTTCCCTTAGAGGTTTCTAGCGTTACGACAGGAAAGTCGGTTGCGTGAAATCGTCCGGCCTGGTTCATGAAAGTGCAAGCCATCTGCTGGTAGGCGTATGCATCAGTGATATTGAGGTGGGCGAGATCCCCAGCGCCAACTGAGTTTGCAGGTACTCCTTTGACGTGTTTTTTGAAGTGCTTGTTTCGAGTCTTGCTGTCTTGAAACCCGGCGCATTGATACATTTTCCCTTCATGGTAGAACATTGGTATCTCCTGTTCGGCCACCTAAATTGCGCCGAAAAAATGGCGACATCCCGACAATTTGTCTCATCTGAGTAGGTGAATAAACGCTTGAGGAGCGTTTGGCCGAGGCATGCTTAGCAAGCGCGTGCCTCCCGACTTAGCGGCATTCCCTCAGGAAATTCCGACGCCAGGCCGCGGCACATTCTGATGCCGCCGTTCCACCATGGCGCGCAATCTGTACAGGCCGGACGTGGAGCCAAGATGGCCGCTCAACCTGCGGAGCTCTGAGCAAGCTCACGCCGGCTCCCCTGATGACATGGAGCTGTTATGAAATCCCGTATTGCATCTTTGGTAGCTGCTGCGTCACTGCTAGCCGTTTCATCTGCCCATGCCGCGACATACCAGACGGTTGTCGAAGCTTACACCCGCTCGTCTGGTGGCCAGACGGTTGACGCAACCCCGCAGTGCCCGGCTGGCTTCACACCCATCTCTGGCGGCTGGAACACAGGTGGCCCGAACAGCATCGTATTTCGCGGCGGCGTTCCTGAGCTCAACCGATATTCGGACATGAATGCTGGTCGATTCTCGCCAGTCGGAAGCTATCCAAATGGCAACGGCTGGCGCACCTACGGTTATGTCAACGGACCGACAATCATCAACATCTATACAATTTGTGCCTCGCCGTAAGGCGTAAGTGCAACTGCCGGTCGCGGCGTATTTGGGGCGCTTGATCCGCAATGGCGCGAGTAGCGCCGGGCCGGCACGCTCTGTTGGCAGCAAGCACAACAGATGAAGCTCTCAATTGGCTGGTTCCTGGAACAAACGCCACGCGCAAATCAGAAATTCCTGATAGCGAAATCCGTATCGGGACGTCGCGCGGGCGTTTCGCCCCTTCTAGCCGCTGCTGACATCAAGAATTTTGAAGTTTACCTGCGCAGATTTGCACCAGGCGCGAAGGTTCACTCTTGCGTTGCATCTGGCGATGGCGTCCAGCGACCGATCCATTCCATTCGGTGCGACGTGATCGGGATGCACGCCAAGCCACCGTGTTGCGCGGGCGCGACAGTACAGACAGTTCAACACGGCAGGCCTGCACCGATTCGTCAGTCGGCGGCTATCTTGGCGCACCGACTGCGCACTCTTTGATGTCTATCTGGGCTGCTGCGATTCGCCATTGCTGGCAGGACAGGATGCGTGCGAGCGACTGCCTGTGGCTTTCAGACGGCCCGCTTGCCGACTCATTTGTTCAATCCTGCAGCAGTCAAGCCGCGCGCCAGTAGCTGGCGCCCGCCATCCTGCAGGTCGTCCGGTTGGATCGCGAGCGGCACGTCCGGCAACACTCCGATCGACTGGGTGGCGTAGGGGCGGGTTCGACTTGGGCGAAAGCCCTCGGTTGCAACACGGTCGATCAGTACGGTTTCCTGCATTTCGCCAGCGCGTAGCGCGTGTGTGGGATCGAACACGTAAAAGCTTTCGCTTACCAGCGCGCGGTAACCGGTCTCGCCCAACGCGATGCCGTCACTCTTGGAATCACGTCCGCCGCCAGCACCGATGGTGCGCTCGCCGATGACGGTGGCGCCGTTGGCCCAGAGATAGGTGGCGAGCAGTTCGCCAGCCGATCGGGTGCCCGCATCGACCAGGACGAGCAGCGGTTTTTGCGAGGCAACGGTGCCGCAGCTGGCGTCATCCGGAAGTGCCTCCAGGCGCACGATGCCCGCTTTGCCGGACGCGCTCATCTCATAGGTGTGCACCGGCTTGCGTCCGCTGATGGCCCAGGCCAGGCCGCGCACTTCGCGCGCAAACCCACCCATGTTTCCACGCAGGTCGATGAGCATGACGTCGGACTGTTTTGCGAGTGCATCGTAGCGACCGATTAGCTCCTTGGTGACCGCACAAAACCCCGCCAGCATCGGTGCATCGTTGTTGTTCGATTCGGGTGCAGCCGTCTCGGTTGCCTCCGCTGCGGCGGTGAAGGTTGCGCTGTACTGCGGCGCAAACGCGCCCATGCGCAGGGTCCCGACCTTCGTGTTTCCAATCGTCACGATCTCCGGCAGGTCGGGCAGGTCGACCGAAGATGCGAGTGTCTTGGCAAGGTCTTGGGTCATCGGCTGGTAGTGCAGCGTGACTGTGCGCGGCGCGCGCTGCCGCGTTCGAACGTGCATCTCCAGTGTCTTGCCGAGGCCAGCAACCTGGTGCGCCGCCGGCGTGCCGAGGGCAAGGCTCAGCGCCGCCTCCGCCTGACGTGAGCGGTCGTTCCCACCAAAGGTGAGGCGTGCTGCGTTTTTCAACCACGCCTGTGTCGGGGTGTGATTGATACTCAGGATTTCATCGCCCGGTGCAAGAGTGGTGATCCGGGCATCGAGGACGTGCCAGACGACCAGATGGCCGTCGCTGGAGGTGCGGAACAACACGCCCAGCGTCTCTGTCTTGCCCGCCTTGTCGCCTGTCAGCGCGACGTGCTGATCGGCAAGGCCGACCAGGCGTTGCGATAGCGCGCTGGCGGTCGCATCACGCGGCACCGTTGTGGCTGTTTTCCAGGCATCGGCGCCGCCTTGCACATCCTGCGGATAGGCGGCGCGGTACTGGTCGACGTACAGCAGTGAGGGGTACTCACGACGCAATGACGTGTCGAGCCCTTGGGCAGAGACTGCCGTGCACAACGACCAGGCTGTGACTGCCACGCATGCGATGAGTCGTTTCATTGAGATCCAGTGATTGCAGCAGGGACTGATGCCAAAGACGGTCGCGCTGCCGCTGCCGTGGGACGCACTGCTGCGCGCACCCTGGCAGCGCGATGGATGGATGATAAGGCCGAGTCCGCCTGGCGGTGAGGTGCCGTCCGGCATCGTGACTTTCGGCGCGCACACGCGACGTTGCAGGAACGCTGTTCGGGGCCGCAGTCGGCGCCATGGCACAACGTTGCGGCGGTAGGCGATCCGCTGGGTCCATCAGTGCGACGTGATGGCAGGCAGGGGCGCTAAGCACGCTGACAGCCAGCCGTGATCAACCCCCGCAACAGCAGCCCGATCGAACCGTGCACGACAGCGGCATCACGATCGCGCAACAGGGACGTGCTGTACCTGCGGTGCCCAAGCTGGCAATCACCACTTGCCGCATGCGTGCTCACGGTTACGGCGCTTACGCTGCCGGGCCGGGCGCGGCATCCAGCGTTTCGCGCAAAAAATCGATCAAAGCGCGCAGCGGGCCTGGGATCAACGTGCGGCTGGGGTAATACAGAAACGGGCCGGAGAAGGTCTGCCACCACGGTTGCAGGATGGGTTCCAGCGCGCCGGTGTCCAGGTGCGGGCGTAGCCAGTCTTCGAACAGGTGGATGACGCCGCTGCCGGCGACCGCCGCATCCACTGCCAGGTCGATGCCGCCGCCCACCTGCACGATCAACTGGCCGAGCGGGTCGATGCTGATCACTTCCGCAGCACGTTCGAATTCCCATGCCGGGATCGCGCCGCTGGCAAAGCGCCCGCGGATGCAGATGTGCTGCAGCAGCTGTTGGGGGTGGTCGGGCCGGCCGTGGAGGTCCAGATACCGCGGTGCCGCTGCGGTGGCGATGCGCTGCACGCGTGGGCCGATCGGCACGGCGATCATGTCCGGTTGCAGACGCTCTTCGTAGCGGATGCCGGCGTCGCAGCCGGCGGCGATCATGTCCACGAAGCTTTCTTCGGTGGTGATCTCGACACGGATGTCGGGGTAGGCGGCCATGAAGGCGGGCAGGATTGCCGGCAGCACCAGCCGCGCGGCGCTCACCGGTACGTTGAGGCGCAGGTTGCCCATGGGCCGGCTGCGGAATTGGTTGACTGCGTCGATGGCCGATTCCAGCTCGCCCAGGGCAGGGGCCACGCGCGCAAGCAACAGACGGCCGGCATCGGTGGGCACCACGCTGCGGGTGGTGCGATTGAACAGGCGCACGCCCAGGCGTTCTTCGAGCCGGCGGACGGCCTCGCTGAGGTTGGAGGCGCTGACGCCGCTATGGCGCGCGCCCTCACGAAAGCCCTGCGCCTGCGCGACAGCAATAAAAGCCTGCAGGTCTGCCAGACGGGTCGCCATTGTTCGATATCCTGCACAGCCCGTGTGCTTTGCCCTGGATTGTTGCACGCATCGGGCCTGCCTAGAGTGGTGTCACCCCAACGGAGACACGCCATGTTGACCCCATCATCCGCCTCTACCTATGCCCTCGGCGACCGCCAGGTGGGCCGCCTCGGCTACGGCAGCATGCAGCTCGCCGGCCCGCACGTGTTCGGGCCGCCTGCCGACCGCAACGCTGCCATTGCGGTGCTGCGCGAGGCGGTGGCGCTGGGCGTGACCCATCTGGACACCAGCGACTTCTACGGCCCGCATATCACCAACCAGATCATTCGCGAGGCGCTGCATCCGTATCCGCAGGAGCTGACCATCGCAACCAAGGTCGGTGCCAAGCGCGATGCGAGTGGCGCGTGGCTGCCGGCGATGACGCCGGAAGCGCTCACCCAGGCCGTGCACGACAACCTGAAACACCTGGGTTTGGATGTGCTGAAGGTGGTCAACCTGCGCAGCATGCTGGACATGCAACGCCCGGTGGAAGGGTCGCTGGAACCACAGCTCACCGCGCTGGCCGAGCTGCAGCAGCGCGGGCTGATCCGCCACATCGGTTTGAGCAATGTCACCGCGCAACAGGTCGAAGAGGGCCGGGCGCTGTGCCGCATCGTGTGCGTGCAGAACCATTACAACCTGGTCCACCGCACCGACGATGCACTGATCGACGCGCTGGCCCGTGAGGGCATCGCCTACGTGCCGTTCTTCCCGCTGGGCGGCTTCTCGCCACTGCAGTCCGCGGCGCTGACCGAGGTGGCCGCGCAGCTGCAGGCGACCCCGCAACAGGTGGCCTTGGCATGGTTGCTGCAGCGCTCGCCGAATGTGCTGGTGATCCCGGGGACGTCATCGCTGGCGCATCTGCGCGAGAACATGGCGGCGGCAACGCTGCAACTGGATGACGCCGTGCTTGCGGTGCTGGAGGGGATTGGGCGGCAGTAAGGCGGGGCGACTTGGGTGGCAGCGGCGCGTGTGGTGGCGATGCGCACGCTGTCTGCTGCTTCGCGGGGAGCTGTGATGTTCTGGCGGACGCGGCGGACGCGGCGGACTGGTGCCTGCAGTGACTGTGTGTGTTTCCCGGGCGGACGGTGCCTGTACTTGCCCGCGACGCATCGGCAAGGCTGTCTTGCGACGAATATACGAAACATATACGATTCGTATAAATTCACTCGCAAGGCAATCCCATGGGCATCGTCAACATCGACGACAGCTTGCACGACCAGCTGCGTCGGGCCTGCACGGTCACGCATCGGTCGATCAATGCGCAGGCCACGTTCTGGATCAGGATCGGCATGCTGTGCGAGATGCATCCGGACCGGTGTTTCCAGGACATCGTGGCCGATGAGCTCCGCGGCGCAGGCGTGCAATCGCCCGCGTTGGATGCGCGACGCACATGATCAAGCAACCGCACGAGCTGGCATTGATGGCCGACGCCGGTGCGCTGCTTGCGCAGGTGTTTGCGCGCTTGGATCAGTTGTCGATGCAGGGCAAGAGCACGCTGGAGATCAACGATTTCGTCGAGCGCATGATCGTGGACGAGTTGCAGGCGCGGCCTGCGAGCAAAGGGCAGTACGGGTTTGAGTTCGTGCTCAATGCCTCGATCGATGATGTGGTCTGCCACGGCGTGCCGTCGGCGAACGATGTGCTGCGCAGTGGGCAGATCGTCAATCTGGACATCACGCTGGAAAAGAACGGCTTCATTGCCGATTCGAGCACCACCTACCTGATCGGCGAGGTGTCGTACGCGGCACGTCGCCTGGTCAAGGCAACTTATCAGGCCATGTGGAAAGGCATTGCCGCGGTACGCCCCGGTGCGCGCGTTGGCGATATCGGGCACGCGATCGCGCGGCATGCGCGTGAGCAGGGCTACAGCGTGGTCAGGGAATACTGCGGGCACGGCATTGGCCGCGAAATGCACGAGGAGCCGCAAATCCTGCATGACAGCCATGCCAACACCGGCCCGGAGCTGCAGGAGGGCATGGTGTTCACCATCGAGCCGATGCTCAACCAGGGCAAGCCAGCGGTGCGCGCGGAGGCCGACGTGTGGCCAGTGCATACGCGCGATGGCCTGTTGTCCGCTCAGTTCGAGCACACCGTGGCAGTCACGCGCACCGGCGTGCAGGTGTTGACGCTGCGGCCGAATGAAGTGCCGCGTTGCGTGCTGGGCTAAGAGCGGCTAACAAAACGTAGCGAGCAGTCGTCAGGTGGGTGCGGACGGCGCGGAGGAACCGGAGTGTACGTGGGTACATGCCGGTTCCGAGCACCGGCCGCGCCCGCCTGACGGCTGCGCAGTCGTTTTGATAGCTGCCCTGAAGCCTGGTTGCACGCTGGCCGTAGTGCGGCGCACGCCTGGCCTTCCACGACCAGGCCGCGATCCAGGTGGTGGAAGGGCTGCACCCGGTGGTGGATACGCTATGGCTGATCCATCGCGCCGAATGGCCGTTGTCTGCGCGCGCGCAGCAGGTGGTGGCCTGCATGCACGCAGTGTTCGCGCAGCAGGTGACGACCACGCAGCAGCGCAGTGGTGTGCAATCGCGCCGAAGCAAAAAGCGCTGAGCCAGCTGAGCCCGCTTGCGCCTACAGCAGCGATACGCAGTGCAGCTGCGTCTCCAGATATTTGCGCAGGATGCGGTAGCAATCGCGGTCGAACGCGCCGGGTGTCGCCTGCAAACGGCGTGCGCCCGCCAACGAGGTGGCGCTGCCCAGATAGTGCCAATCGCGCAGCACATGGAACTGGGTGCGTTGCGCGCCTTGCTCCTTCAGCGCGATGGCGCCGGGAAATGGCCACGCCGCCTGTTCCAGATGCTGCAGCACGCTGCGTAGCCGTTCTTCGTGCGCGTCCAAGGGCTCGGCACCATGGCAGGCGCCGCTGCAGCGTTTCAGCATGGCGCGGAAACAGGGCCGGCCTGCTTGCAGCCGCTCCAGTCCCAGCAAGCCGTAGCAAAGACGATGCTGGTCGGCGAGGCGGCGCAACGTTTCCTTGGCCGCACGCGGGCTGGAATACAGCCCGTACAACCAGGGCGCTGCCGCCGGATCGATCTCGCCGGAATGTTCGATCGACACCTCGCCGCGATACAGCCGGATCGAAAACTGGCGGGGGATCCGCCGCAGCTTCTGGTTGTACAGCGGGCGCAGGGTCTTGATCAGCTGCGACTCCAGCAGTTGTGCGCCGATATCACCGGCCATTTCGATCACCTGGATGCTGCGCGTCTGACGCAGCAGCGAGGCTTCGGCCGCGTTACGGAAATGGTCCATGACGCGGTTGCGCAGGTGGATGCTCTTGCCGATGTACAACGGCAGCGTGCTGCTCTGTCCATGGAACAGATAGACCCCGGGCGTGGCCGGCAAGGTGTCCAGTTCTGCACGCAGATGCTCGGGGTAGGTGTAGTCCGGAGCGCCCCAGCTGCGCTTTGCCCGCTCAGCGCGCCCCACCATCGCCGGCCTCCTGTCTCGGTGGTAACGCGTTGCTTGGCGCGATACCCGGCGCGCAGTGCCGCCGTTCGATCAATGTGGTGCGGCGAGTAGCCGTTGTGGTGCGTGTCATCGGCGGCGATGCTGCCAAGCACGCGTCTCAGTGGATGAGACGCGTGCGCTTGTCGCTCAGCAGCCTGTGGCCATGGCGCAGCGCTGCGCGCACCCAGGCCGCGCGGCAGTGAACGGTTTAGCGTTTTGCCGCAGCACAACCACCGGCAGGCGGCCGGAAGTTGTGGCGATGCTGGCGGGCGCGCTATCGTCTCGCCCGCGACGGGCACAACCGATGCCGCACGCGGGCAGTCTTCACAGGGGAGTCGCTAACGCCATGGAGCATGCACGACGCTGTCGACCGCCCGCCGTTCGATGGCAAGACGCATCGCGCACGCCTGCCGTGTTCCCGGCAGTGGTCCACTCCAACTACGTCAGACGCGATGCCCGTTGATCACAGTGGTGAGTCGTTTTCCTTCCTTGCCGGTGGTGGCGAAATGGGCGCGCGGATGCGTGCGCACGACTGGAGTGGCTCGGCGCTGGGGCTGCCGTCGCAGTGGCCGCAATCGCTGCGTTCGGCGCTGTCGATCTGCCTGAACTCGCCGGTGCTCGCCACGGTGTTGTGGGGCCCGGATCTGGTGATGCTCTACAACGACGCCTATATCCCGTCGATGGCCGATCGCCATCCGTGGGCGTTGGGCCAGCCGGTCTCCGAGGTCTGGGGCGCGTCCTGGGAACAGGTGGCGCCGCCGTTCCGCCGGTGTCTGCAGACCGGCGAAGGTTTCGAGCAGCGGCATGTGGAACTGCCGATGGTGCGTCGCGGCGTGCCGGAGACGACCTACTGGAACTTCAGCGCCGCACCGATCCGCGGCGAAGACGGCAGCATCGTGGGCCTGTTCAACCAGGGCATCGAGATCACCGAGACGGTGCGCGCCGATCGCCTGCGCGTCGCCGAAGCCGAGCGGCAGCGCCGGTTGTTCGAGCAGGCCCCCGGGTTCACCGCGATCTTGCACGGCCCGGAGCATGTGTTCGCCTTCGTCAATGCCGCTTATTTACGACTGGTGGGCGGTCGCGACATGCTCGGCATGAGCGTGCGTGCCGGCCTGCCGGAACTCGAAGGCCAGGGCTTCTACGAATTGCTCGACAGCGTCTACAGCACCGGCGAGCGCTTCGTGGCGTCGGCCGTGTCGATCCAGCTGCAGCGGACCGGTACCGGCGCCGAGCAGCGTTTTGTCGATTTTGTCTATGAGCCGGTCAAGGACGATGCCGGCCGCGTCACCGGCATCTTCGTGCAGGGGTTCGACACCACCGATGCGCAGCAGGCGCAGCAGGCGCAGCAGGCCTTGCGCGAGAGCGAAAAACGCTACCGCATGCTGTTCGAAAACATCGACGCCGGCTTCTGCATTGCCGAGGTCAAGTTCGATGCGCAGGGTCAGGCAATCGACCATCGCATGCTCGCGGTCAACCCGGCCTTCGAGCGGCATACCGGCCTGACCGATGTGGTGGGCAAATGGTCGAGCCAGTTGCTGCCCGGCATCGAGCAGGAGTGGCACGAGGCGTATGGCCGCGTTGCCCGTAGTGGCGAGCCACTGCGCTTCGAGCGCGAGGCCGCACGGCTGGGGCGCTGGTACGACGCGCACCTGTTTCCGGCCGGCACCCACGACAATCACGTGGCGATGCTGATCGTGGACATCACCCAGCGCCGGCGGGTGGAGCAGCAGTTGCGCGACTTGAACGAGACGCTGGAGCAACGCGTTGTCGAAGCATTGGCCGAGCGGCGCCTGTTTGCCGACTTCGTCGATAGTACCGACGCGGCCGTGCTCGCTTGCGGCCTGGACTTCACCATCCTGGCCCTCAACACCGCCAGTGCAGAGGCTTTGCGGCTCGCCTATGGGGTGTCTGCGCATGTGGGCGACAACCTGCTCGCTCTGCTGGACGGCTTGCCCGAACACCGCGCGCAGGTGGCGCGCCACTGGGGCCGCGCGCTAAGCGGCGACGAGTTCCTGGTGCTGGAGGAGTTCGGCGACCCGGCACGCGCGCTGCGGCATTACGAAGTGCGCTTCAGCCAGCTGCGCGATCGCCATGGCGGACGAGTGGGCGCCTTCCAGGTGGCGCAGGATGTCACCGACCGCGTGCAGACCGAAGCCAGCCTGGAGGTGGCACGCGAGGCGCTGCGGCAGAGCCAGAAGATGGAAGCGGTGGGGCAGCTCACCGGTGGGCTGGCGCACGACTTCAACAATTTGCTGACCGGCATTTCCGGCAGCCTGGAGTTGATGCAGACACGCATGGGCCAGGGCCGCTTCGACGATGTGGAGCGCTACATCGCGGTGGCGCAGAAGGCGGCCGGCCGCGCCGCAGCGTTGACCCATCGGCTGCTGGCGTTTTCGCGCCGGCAGACGCTCGCGCCCAAGCCGACCGATGTGAATGCATTGATTGCCGGCATGGAAGACTTGATCCGGCGCACGGTGGGGCCGTCGATCGAACTCACCACGGTCGCCGAGCAGGCGCTATGGCCCGCGTTGGTGGACCCATCCCAGCTGGAAAATGCGCTGCTCAACCTGTGCCTCAACGCGCGCGACGCGATGCCGGACGGCGGCCGCATCACCATCGAAACCTCCAATAGCTGGTTGAACCATTCCGCCACGCAACAAAACGAAGTGCCCGACGGCGAGTACCTGTCGTTGTGTGTGAGCGACACCGGCACCGGCATGCCCGAAGACGTCATTGCGCGCGTGTTCGAGCCGTTCTTCACCACCAAACCGATCGGCGAGGGCACCGGCCTGGGGCTGTCGATGATTTACGGTTTTGCGCAGCAGTCCGGTGGCCAGGTGCGGGTGTCGTCGACCGTGGGCGAGGGCACCACCGTCTGCATCCACTTGCCGCGGCATCTGGGCGATGCCACCGGCGATGCGCAAGCGCGCACGCTGCCGGCGATGCCGCGTTCGCAACAGGGCGAGACCGTGCTGGTGGTGGACGACGAACCCAGCGTGCGCATGCTGGTGGCCGACATCCTGGAGGAACTGGGCTATACCGCGTTGCAGGCGGTGGACGGCGCATCCGGCTTGAGCGTGCTGCAGTCCGATGTGCGGATCGATTTGCTGATCACCGATGTTGGCTTGCCGGGTGGCATGAACGGGCGGCAGATGGCCGATGCGGCGCGGATCGCGCGGCCGCGCTTGAGCGTGTTGTTCATTACCGGCTATGCGGAAACTGCTGTGCTGGGCGCCGGCCAACTCGCGCCAGGCATGGCCGTGCTGACCAAGCCGTTCGGTATCGATGCGATGGCGGCGCGCATTCGCGAGATGATTGTCTAGGTGTTCGCGGCAGTGCTGTGCGGTGGCATCGCGTTGCCGCGCCTGCGCGAGATGCACAGACAGCAGGGCGCTCTCAGGCGCCCGGTCTCAGGTCAATGACATACACCGTGAGCGCTTCCGGAGAGCGCATGGCCCTCCGGAAGCGCCGCGCGGTCAGCGATTGCCGCCGCCGCTGGACTGGCCGCCCTTCTTGCCGGCTTCGCGTGCTTCTTCCGAGCTGAATTCGTGTGCGTTGCCGCTCTGATGGGCTGCCTTGCCGCCCTTGGAGGCGATTTCCCGCTGCTTGTCTTCATCCATCGAAGCAAAGCCGCGGTTACTGGTGCCGCCCTGGTTTTGGTTCTGATTTGCCATGGAGAGTTCTCTTGGTTCGTGGCTTGGGGAATGCACGCACGCGTTTGCGTGGTGCGGGGCAGAGCATCGCGCCGCCTGCATAAAACGCACGTCGGCGATGCGCCAATCGCACGTGAGCGGATAAGCGGACTTGACGATTTTTCTTCACTGCCGAGAAACGGGCGATGGCGATCGCTGGCGCGTAGGCATGTCGACGGATGCGTCCGCGTTCGGTCGCGCATGCCCAGACGCACACGCAGTTGCACGGCCGGCTATGCTGCACGCCCGGAACGAAATGGATGAGCATGCAGATGCGAGGTCATGCAGCAGCGATGGTGTTGGCAACGGCGATGGCAACCGGCCCCTGTGCCGCAGCGGCGCTGTCGCCCGAGCTGAGCGCGCACCTGCCTGCCGGCTACACGCTCATCCAGGCGGTTGATGCGGATGTGAATGGCGATGGCCGGCGCGATTACCTGCTGGCGTTGCGGCGCGCCGACGAAGCAGCGCAGATTGCCGCGGGCAAGGATGCACCGCAGCGGCTGTTGCTGGTCCTGATGCACACGGCCGATGGCCGCTTTGTCGAAGCCGCGCGCAACGCGCAGGTGATCTTCAAGGCCGATGACGGCGGGCAGTGCGATCCGTTCGATTACGACGGCCAGGGGTTGGTGGCCAAGGGCGCGTATTTCACCGTGCAGAACGGCGTTGCATGCGGCCAGCACTGGACCGACTACATCACCTTCCGCTACGACCGCACGCAGCGTGCAGTGCTGTTCCATGTGCGCATCATCGAAGACTGGGTGACCAACCCGGACGCAGAGCGCGATGGCGAGGCGCTGCGCCTGAGCCGGCACGAGGTGATCAAGGCCGACCCGCGCAAGCCGGTGACACTGTCTGCCTACAGCCCCATCGGTGGCTAGTGTCGCGCTAACGTGATGGCGTGATCCGCGGGCGAGTGCCGTGCTTGGCATCGGCGTGTGCGACGCGTTTGCTGCGTTGTCTGCGCAGCGCCGGTGTGTGGCCGGCGCCTGCGCCGTGCGGCGAGCCCGCAGCGTGGTCGCGCGGCTCAGCCAGCCGGTTGGCGCGGCTCTGCGCCACGCCGGTAGACAAACAGGCGCGGCGCCTTGGCAACGTGCACCGAGGCTTGGCGTTCGCCGGCAATCAATGAAAAACCGATGTCGGCCAGCATGCGCGACAAGCTGTTCGCATTGCCGCGGCCGGGGTCGCTGATCACGATCTCGCAGGCCGGTTTGGCCAGGTCGGGAATCAGCTTGGCCAGCAAGGTGGCGTGGCGGGTTTCGTAGAGCACGTCGCTGGCGATGATCATGTCGAACTGGCCCATGTCCGCCGCGCCCGCATCCCAGTCCAGGCGCCGGTACGGCACCGATTCCAGCGCATTGAGCGCAGCGTTGTAGGCGAGGAAGACTTCGGCCAGCGGGTGATGGTCGCTGGCCACGATGTCGGCGCCGCGGCGGCGCAACACCAGGCTGGCCAGCCCCAGGCCACAACCGAGTTCGAGAATGCGTTTGCCGGCCACCGGCCGGGTGGCCATCGCTTCGGCCAACAGCTGGCCGGCGGGCCAGACCTGGCCGAACAGGCTCCACTGCGCCGAGGAAATCCCCGCATCGGCGGCGGTCTGGTCGGGGTCTGCGTACTGCTGTTTGTCAGCCAACGCACGGATGCTGAAGGTGTGCTGCCCGAAGGTCAGCGCATGGATCTGGGTCTGATAGCCCGGCATGGTCGCGTCGCGTGATCGCCAGGCGCGCAGGCCGGCGGAGAGAGAAGAGCGCGCAACGGCGCCAGAACGGCCGGACGAGACGCAGGAGCTGCGTGGTGCACGCGCATGCTACGGCAAACCCGACCGTGGCGCGTTAGCGCGCGCGGTGCGTGCCGGCAATGGCACACAGCCCGGCGATTGCGTGCAAGCCGGTGGCTGCCGTTATGGTCGCGGCAGTGAAGGCGTGGAGACGAGGATGAAGCACTGGGTGTTTCTGGGGGTGGCAATCGTTGCGGAGGTGATGGCGACGGCGGCGCTCACATCCAGCGAAGGCTCCACCCGGCGATGGCCGTCGCTGCTGACCGTGCTCGGCTATGCCGTGGCGTTCTATTGCCTGGCGGCGACGTTGCGGGTGATCCCGGTCGGCATCGCGTACTCGCTCTGGTCCGGGGCCGGCATCGTGCTGATCTCGCTGGTGGCCCGGCTGGTGCATGGCCAGCGGCTGGATCTGCCGGCCATGCTGGGCATGGCGCTGATCGTGGCCGGTGCGGTGGTCATCAATGTGTTCTCGAAGATGGCGCCGCAGTGACGGCGCACGGCGGGGATACGTGTCGCCGCGCGCCGGACAAGGCCGGCAATTTACCGCATCGCGGCTGCCCACACGCTCCGCAGCGAGGGCGCCGGGCAGTCACCCGGGCGCAGCTACGTTCGGCTGCAATCAAAGGTTGCATCGCGGTCATTTGCCGGTCTGGAAAGGCTCACGGATGTGATGGGGGCCTCACCGGGCTCGTCTAAACTAGCGCCACGGGAATGGCCCCGCGGAGAGCACGCACTTGAACGATTCCGGTTACGGAGAGCCACGGGCGCCATTGATTGGCGAATCGCAGACGCTTCCGGTCAGCAAGCATCGCTCGGACATCTTCTTTGCTGCGGTGGAAACCACGCGCATGCCGATGACGGTGACCGACCCATACCTGCCGGATAACCCGATCGTGTTCGCCAACCGGGCCTTCCTGGAAATGACCGGGTACGCTGCCGACGAAATCATCGGCAACAACTGCCGCTTCCTTCAGGGTCCGGAGACCGATCGCCAGGCCGTGGCCGATGTGCGTGACGCCATCGATAACCGCCGCGAATTCGCCACTGAAGTGCTGAATTACCGCAAGGACGGCTCGACATTCTGGAATGCGCTGTTCGTTTCTCCGGTCTTCGATGACACCGGCAAGCTGGTGTACTTCTTTGGCTCGCAGCTGGACGTCAGCCGCCGCCGTGACGCCGAAGATGCCTTGCGCCAGGCGCAGAAGATGGAAGCGCTGGGCCAGCTCACCGGCGGCATTGCGCACGACTTCAATAACCTGCTGCAGGTGATGTCCGGGCATCTGGAATTCATCCAGATGATGGTCAGCAACGGCAGCGGCAGCCCCGATCGCATTGCGGTCAGTGCAGAGCACGCCGCCGCGGCGGCGGCCAAGGCCGCGACCTTGACCCAGCAATTGCTGGCGTTTTCGCGCAAACAGAAATTGCGTGGCCGGGTGGTCAATCTCAATGGCCTGGTGTCGGGCATGAACAATATGGCCGAGCGCGCGCTGGGGGGCGGCATCACCCTTCGTCAGGCGCTGGAAGAACGGCTGTGGAATTGCCAGATCGACACGACGCAGGCCGAAGTAGCGCTGTTGAACGTGCTGATCAATGCGCGTGACGCCATGGCCAATGCCGAGCGCAAGGAAGTGATGGTGCAGACGCAGAATGTGGAGATCACCAGCCACGATCTGTCGATGTATCACCAGCTGGCGCCGGGCCGCTACGTAAGCATTGCGGTGACCGACAGCGGCTCGGGCATGCCGCCGGAAGTGGTGAGCCGGGTCATGGAGCCGTTCTTCACCACCAAGGAAGAGGGGCAGGGCACGGGCCTGGGCTTGTCGATGGTGTATGGCTTCGTTAAGCAATCCGGCGGCACCGTGCGCATCTACAGCGAAGTGGGCGAAGGCACCACGGTGCGGCTGTATTTTCCCGCCTCCAGCGATTACGAAAACGCGCTGCCGTCCACCAAGAACCGCGCCTTGGACAAGGGCGGCAACGAAACCATCCTGATCGTGGAAGACAAGGAGGACGTGGCGGTGGTGGCCAAGATGTTCCTGGAAGGTGCCGGTTATCGCGCGCTGTCCGCGTCGAGCGGGCGCGAAGCAATCGAGGTGCTGGAGCAGCATCCGGAAGTGGACGCCTTGTTCACCGACCTGATCATGCCGGGCGGCATGAACGGCGTGGTGCTGGCGCGCGAAGCACGGCGGATGCTGCCCAAGATCAAGGTATTGCTCACCACCGGCTATGCCGATGCCAGCATCCAGCGCACCGATGTGGGCGGCGCGGAGTTCGACGTGGTCAACAAGCCGTACACGCAGAAGGAATTGCTCAAGCGCATTCGCATGTTGCTGGATGGTCCCACCGGCGTTGGTTGAATACGTGCAGGTGCCGGCGCGGCCTGGAGTGCCCGGCAGTGGCCCATCCGTGAACGCGTGGCCAGGCACGCGCGCACTTTCAGCCAGGCATGACATCCGGCGGGGCATGCTCAGGCGTCATTGCCGAGGTGTCCCATGCACAAATTCATTTGGATGGTCATCGCCCTGCTGAGTCTGGTTGGCTGCGCCACCGGGCGCCTGTCTGACGAAGAGCGCCTGCAGCTGTACCGCGCCAACGCCGGTGCGCCGGTTCGCGATTTCCGCTATGGCAACAGTCTGGCCGGCTGGACCGCATTGGGCGGCAGCGCGTTGGCGGTGTGGACGCGCCCCAATCAGGCGTATTTGCTGGAACTACGCGCGAGCTGCAACGAGCTGGGGTATGCGCCGGCCATTGCGATCACGCAGCGCTTTGGTCAGGTGAGTGCGCGCTTCGACAATGTGATTGCGCTCGGTGGCCCGGGGATGATCCGTATTCCGTGCCGCATCGAGACGATTCGCCCGCTCGACGTCAACGCGATCCGTGCCTCGGAGAAACAATTACGCGAGGCCAGGATGCAGGAGCGCACGGAGGCGGAAGCCGAACAGGCTCCGCAGGACTGAGCGTGGGCGCCTACTCCGGCGAGTCATGATGTCAGCCCGCTGGTCGGCGGCAGTGGCGATGCACCACAGCGCCTCAGCGCGAACATGTGGGCACTACCGGGTCGGACGCACGCTGCAGCCACATCAGCGCATTGCCGTGCTCACTCTTCACCCAGCGGATCGACATACCCTTCCGGCTTGTCGGCGTTGCGTTCGAACAGGAACTTCTGCAGTTCCGCCTCGAGGAAGGCGCGGTGCTTGGGGTCACGCGGCGAGAGCCGGTTTTCGTTGATCAGCATGGTCTGGTGCGCAAGCCAGGCCTGCCAGCCGGCCTTGCCAATCTGCGCGAAGATGCGTTGGCCGAGCTCGCCCGGATACGGCGCAAAATCCAGGCCTTCGGTGTCGCATTGCTGGTACTGGCAGAACACGGTGCGGGACATGCAAAGTTCCTTGTATGGGGCGCGCGTGGTATGGGCGATGCAAGTGTGCAGGGCTCAACCAACACACGGTGCGCTGGAGTGCCAGTGTAAGCCCGTGTCCTGTCAAAGCCGAGCCGCGGTTGCCTGCGCACGTGGTTGTCGTGCGGCGCGCGTTTACAGCGCGTCGAGCAATTTGCGGATCGGCGCCGGCAGACCCAGCGTTGCAAGGTCTGCGCGTGCCACCCAGCGCAGGTCGTCGTTGTCGCGCAGCACCTGGCGCAGCGCGACCTTGCGCAGGCGCAATGGCTGCAGGTGCAGGCGGTAGTGGCTGAAGGTGTGCACGATCATGGGCATCGCATCGGTACGGTCGTAATCGCCATCGATATGCGCGGCGAACCACTCACGCAGGTCGCTGTCGGTTTCGGCTTGTGGCAGCGTCCACAGCGATGCCCAGATGCCGGTGGGTGGGCGGCGTTGCAGCAGGATCTCGTTGTGCGCGTTTTCCAGCAGCAGCGCGGTGGCCTCGCGCTCGGGCAATTGCTTGCCGGGCTTGGGCGTGGGCAGTGCCTCGACCAGGCCTTCGCGGCGCGCCACGCAGTTGTCCTGCAGCGGGCACACCATGCACGCTGGTCTGGCGCGCGTGCACAGCGTGGCGCCGAAATCCATCTGCGCCTGCGTGTAGTCGGCCAGGCGGCCGGCGGGCACGTGTGCGACATGGTTCGCCGCCAGCTGCCATAGCTGTTTTTCCACGACCGGCAAGCCGGGATAGCCGGCAATGCCGTGGATGCGCGTGAGTACGCGTTTGACGTTGCCATCCATGATTGGAAGGCGATCGTTCCAGGCCTGGCTGAGGATCGCGCCGGCGGTGCTGCGGCCGATGCCGGGCAGCGCCAGCAGCGCATCGAAATCGCGCGGCAACTCGCCTGCATGCAAGGCCACGCACTGCTTGGCGGCCGCATGCAGGTTGCGAGCGCGCGCGTAGTAACCCAGCCCGGCCCAGTGCGCCATCACCGTGTCGTTGTCGGCGGCGGCCAGATCGGCAAGGGTGGGGAAGCTGGTGACGAACTTCTGGAAGTACGGGATCACCACCGCGACCTGGGTCTGCTGCAGCATGATTTCCGACAACCACACCCGGTAGGGCGCGCGTGGATGCTGCCAGGGCAGGTCGTGCCGGCCGTGGCCATCGAACCAGTGCAGCAGACGGTCGACAAACGCATCGGTGGTGAGCGTGGCGGGTGCGGGCATGGGGTCTGCTGGCGTGGGAAGGCGAAGGGTCAAGGCGGTTGGTTGCAGAGGTGCGGCAGTGGCTTAATTGCGCATGCGGCTGCATGTCTCACGCTGTGCTGCTCAGAGCCACCATCGTGCAGTGTAGGCGTCGGTGGCTTGATCTCGGCACTCAACAGCGCAGCAAGGTGCATGTTTGCAGGGTGGATAGGCATCGCGCCATGCGGCTAACTGCACGTCCGGCGGCCCTTGATGCCGCTGCCACGCCGGTACTTTGTCGATCAGGCGCTGCAGGGTCGATCACGCGCTGCAGATGGCAAACCTGCGCTGCGCCAGAGGCGCCTCCCGCAGCGCCTCCCGCTGCAACGGCTGAAGGTGGCCGCTTTAGCGCGATCCCGCAGCCACGCCTGGCCCGTGCAGACGCAGCGCGGTGAATGCATCCGCGCAGCCATCTGGACCCCAGCGCCAGTGCTGCATGCGTGCAGCACTGCAGCAGGCGTGGAATCAGCTGCCCAGCGCTTCTGGCAGCAGCGCATCGACAAACGCTTCCGGGTCGAATACGCGCAGGTCTTCCGGGCGCTCGCCGATACCGGCAAAACGGATCGGAATGCCGAACTCGCGGGCCAGTGCGAACACCACGCCGCCCTTGGCGGTGCCATCGAGCTTGGTCACCACCAGGCCGGTGACGCCGACGGCGGCGTGGAACTGGCGCAGCTGCGAGATGGCGTTCTGGCCGGTGGTGCCGTCGATGACCATCAGCACTTCGTGCGGCGCAGCGGCATCGATCTTGCCGAGCACGCGGCGGATCTTGCCCAGCTCGTTCATCAGCCCGGTCTGCGTGTGCAGGCGGCCAGCGGTATCGGCAATCAGCACCTCGGTGCCACGGGCCTTGGCGGCCTGCAGCGCGTCGAACGCCACCGAAGCGGCATCGGCGTTCTGTCCCTGCGCAATCACGGCCACGCCGTTGCGATCGCCCCAGGCCTGCAGCTGGGCCACCGCGGCGGCACGGAAGGTGTCGCCGGCGGCCAGCATCAGGCTGTGGCCGTCGTCCTTGAAGCGCTTGGCGAGCTTGCCGATGGTGGTGGTCTTGCCGACGCCGTTGACGCCGACGGTCAGCACCACGAACGGCTTGACCGAGCGGTCGATCACTAGCGGTTTGGAGACCGGCTGCAGCAGTGCGATGAGGTCGGCGCGCAAGGCCTTGAACATGGCCTGGGCATCGACAAACTCGCGCGACTTCATGCGCTTGCGCAGGCCTTCGACCAGCGCGGTGGTGGCGCCGATGCCGACGTCGGCGGTGATCAGTGCGGTCTCGATCTCGTCGAGCAGGTCGTCGTCGAGCTTGGGGTTACGGGAGAACAGGCCGCCAAAGCTGCGCGCAAAGGTGCTGTTGCGCAGGCGCTCGCGCCAGCCCGGCTTGCCGGCCGGCGCGGCAGGCAGGCTGTCGCGCGTGTCGATGCCGCTGTCCTGCACGACCGGCGTGGGCGCAGCCACCGGTGTGGTGACCAGGGGCGCTGCCGTGACTGGCGCGTATGCGGCGAGCGGTGTCGCTGCAGGCACCGCAGGCGCAGCCGGTGCAGTCACTACGGGCGGTACCGCCACCTGCGGCGTGGCTACCGGCGTGGCTGGCGTGACTGCCGGGGTCGGCGCTTGCAGCGGTGCAGCAGGTGCGGCCTGTGGCAGCGGCTGCGGCGTAGGCACCACAACGACGGGCGTGGCGGTGACAGGCGCGCTCGGCGCAACCGGATCCGGCAATGCCTGCAGCGCCGAGGGCGCAGCGGCGGGCGGCGCGGTGGGTGCTCTAGGTACCGCGGCAATGCTCTGCGTCTGCCCGGTGCGTGCGGCGATGTCCTGCGCCAGTTGTTCAGCGGGTGCGGCCGGCGCTGCAGGCGTTGGCGTTTCTGCAGCCGGCGTGCTGGGCGGTACAACCGGCGCTACCGGTGTGGTCGGCGCGCTGGCGGGCGGTGCCTGGGCGGGCGCGGGCGGAGCGGCTGGCGTGGCAGCCGATGGCGCCGTGGGGAATGCGGCTGCCAGTTCTTCCAGGCTGTAGCGCGAGGTCCGCGAGCTGTCGGGCGTGGTTGGCTTGTTGCGACGGAAGAAGCTGGCCATTGGCAACGCAGTAGGGGAAACGCGGAATTCTACCATCCGGGCCCGGTCCGGCCCTTGACGCGTCCTTCAGCGCAGCCAGCGCAGCCAGCGCCACGGGCTTCGCGGGCCGGCTGCAATCCTGCCGAATTCTGCATCTGCGGCAGACGCCCTCACGGCGTGCCGCCGCGATCTTAGAGCTGGCCTTTCAGCGCCCGGTAGTCGCGCGGGGTCATGCCCACCGTGGCCTTGAATTGCCGCGCGAATGCGCTCTGGTCGGCAAAGCCGCAACGTTGGCCGATGCTGGCAATGCTGTCGTCGCCATACAGCAGGCGCATCGCCGATTCGATGCGCAACTTGGTCAGCAGTTGCTGCGGCGTCACCTGGAACACGCGGCGGAAATGCCGTTCCAGCTGCGCCACCGACAACCCGGCCAGGTCGGCCAGCGCCTGCACGCGCAGGTTGTCGCCGAAGTTGGCCTGCATGTGGTCCATCACCTGGCTCAGGCGCTCGTACGCCGAGTGACGGCTGTCCGGCTGACCAAGATCGCGCGAAATGCCGACCACGCCAATCACCTCGTCGCCTTCGCACAACGGGCGCTTGAAGGTGAGGCACCAACCCGGCAGGCGATTGGGATACAGGTGCACTTCCAGCTGGTTGTCGATGAGCTCGCCACACAGCACGCGGCGGTCCTGCATCATGTAGCTGCCACCCAGCGGCAGCGGGAATACCTCCAGCGGCGAGCGGCCGATGATCTCGCTGCGCAGCTTGCGCCCGAGCCGGCGCACCAGGGTGAGGTTGCAATGGGTGTAGCGGCCTTCGCCATCCTTGATGAAGAACACCACATCCGGCAGCGCGTCGAACAACGTCTGCATTTCCAGCGCGGGCAGGTTGAGGTCCATCGGAGTCATCGTGGCGGTCGCATTTGACGGTCGCGCGAAAGGCGCGGCCCGACCCCGATCCTAGCGCAAACGCGCGGCTGTGAATCAGGTTGGCGATTGTGCGGATTTCCGCATTTGCGCCTCGCATTGCGCGCTAGTCGCCCGCGCGCCGTGGATGGGAGCATGGCGGCATGCACACCATCGACGTCATCGACTCCCATACCGCAGGCGAACCGACCCGCGTGGTCCTGGCCGGCTTCCCCGACCTGGGCGATGGCGACCTGGCGCAGTGCCGCGAGCGCTTCCGCAGCGACTTCGACCACTGGCGCAGTGCCATTGCCTGCGAGCCGCGCGGCTCGGACACCATGGTCGGCGCCTTGTTGCTGCCGCCGCGCGACCCGAGCGCCTGCACCGGGGTGATCTTCTTCAACAATGTCGGCTATCTGGGCATGTGCGGGCACGGCACCATCGGCGTGGTGCGCACGCTGGCCGAACTGGGCCGCATCGCGCCGGGGCAGCACCGCATCGAGACGCCGGTAGGCACGGTGGGCGTGGCGCTGGCCGACGACGGCACGGTGTCGATCGACAACGTCGAGAGCTACCGCCACGCCGCCGGCGTGGAAGTGGACGTGCCCGGGCATGGCCGCGTGCGTGGCGACGTGGCCTGGGGCGGCAATTGGTTCTTCATCACCGAGCAGGCGCCGTGCGCGTTGGGCCTGGCCCAGCAGCGCGAACTCACTGCCTACACCGAAGCGATCCGCCTGGCCCTGGAAACGGCCGGCATCACCGGCGAGGCGGGTGGGGAGATCGACCATATCGAGATCAGCGGCGTGGCCCCGGACGGCAGCGGCGCGGCACGCAACTTCGTGCTGTGCCCCGGCCTGGCCTACGACCGCTCGCCGTGCGGCACCGGCACCAGTGCGAAGCTGGCCTGCCTGGCCGCCGACGGCAAGCTGGCCGAAGGCGAGCGCTGGCTGCAGCAGGGCATCCTGGGCAGTGCGTTCGAAGGCAGCTACCGGCACAGCGGGCGTGGCATTGCGCCGCGGATCAGCGGGCATGCGTTCATCACCGCGCGGTCGCAACTGCTGATCGACCCGGCCGACCCATTCGCCTGGGGCATCGTGGCCTGATGCAGCCGCCACCGCGCGCGCAGGGCAGTACCGGCGCAGCGCCTGCTGCGGCGATTGCCGTGCCCGAAGCCGCACCGCCATCACATAGCGACACGCACGCCACGGCCGCTTCAACGCGCCGCAGCTACGACCTGATTGTGGTGGGCGCCGGCATCGTTGGCGCGGCCTGCGCGGAGTCCGCCGCCGCCGAGGGCTTGCGCGTGGCGATCGTGGAACCGGGGCCGATCGGCGGTGGCTCCACCGCCGCGGCGATGGGGCACCTGGTGGCGATGGATGACGACCCCGCCGAGCTGGCCTTGTCGGCGTATTCGCTGCGCCTGTGGGAGCGGTTTGCCGAATTGAGCGAGGCCGAATTCAGCCGGTGCGGCACGCTGTGGGTGGCCCGCGATGCGCGCGAACTGGCGGCAGTGCCGGCCAAGATTGCGCGGCTGGCCGCCGCCGACCTGCGTGCCGAAGCGATCGATGCCACGCAGCTCTATGCGCTGGAGCCACACCTGGTGCCCGGCCTGGCCGGTGGCATGCGCGTGCCTGACGAGGCGGTGGTATATCCGCCGCGGGTGGCGCGGCATCTGGTAAGCCTGGCTTGCACGGCAGGCGCGCGCTTGTTCGCCGGCCGCAAGGTCGAGCAGCTGCAGGCCGGCGGCGTGCGTCTGGACGATGGGCAGGTGCTGGCCGGCCCGGTGCTGGTCGCCAGCGGCGTCGCCTTGCCCGCCTTGCTGCCCGAACTGGCGCTGCGCCCGCGCAAGGGCCATCTGGTGATCACCGACCGCCATCCGGGCCTGATCCGGCATCAGTTGCTGGAACTGGGCTATGCGGATTCCGCACATGGCGCCGACGACAGCAGCGTGGCCTTCAATGTGCAACCGCGGCCGACCGGGCAGATCCTGATCGGCTCCTCGCGCCAATACGGCGCGGACGACCGCACGCTGTCGATGCCGATCCTGCAGCAGATGCTGCAACGCGCCTTCGCGTATTTGCCGGTACTGCGCGAGCTGCAGGCGATCCGGGTGTGGACCGGCCTGCGCCCGGCCACCGCGGATGGCCGGCCGTACCTGGGGCCGGTGCCGGGCCGGCGCGATGTGTGGGTGGCGGCCGGCCACGAGGGCTTGGGGGTCACCACGGCGCTGGGGAGCGCACGGGTGATCGTGGACAGCCTGCTCGGGCGCACACCGGCGATCGACCCGGCGCCCTATGCGCCCGCGCGCGCGGTACAGGGCGTGGCGGCATGAGCGGCACGGTGCGCCTGCATGTGGATGCGCAGCCGGTGGAGGTGCCGCTGGGCGCCAGTGTTGCGGCCGCCGTGGCGCAGGCAACGCTGCAGTTTCGCCAGTCGGCGAGCGGTCAGCCGCGCGCACCGCTGTGCGGCATGGGCGTGTGCTTCGAGTGCCGGGTGCGCATCGACGGCATCGGCCAGCAACGTGCGTGCATGGTGGACGCGCGCGATGGCATGCAGGTGCGCACCGATGGCTGAGCGGGTGCGCCATTTCGATGTGTTGGTGATCGGCGCCGGCCCGGCCGGGCTGGCGGCGGCACGGGCGGCCGCCAGCCACGGCGTGCAGGTAGGCGTGGTGGACGCGCAGCCGCGCGCAGGCGGGCAGGTGTGGCGCAGCGACGTGCAGCACGGCGCGCCGGCCGATGCACGCACGCTGCTGGCGCAGGTGGCCGGCGATGCGGCGATCACGCTGCTCACCGGGCTGCAGATCGTGCTGGCGCAACCGGGCTGGCTGTTGGCCGATGGCGCGCAGGGCAGCGTGCAACTGCACTACGCCGCGCTGGTGCTGGCCACCGGCGCGCGGGAACTGATGCTGCCGTTCCCCGGCTGGACACTGCCCGGCGTGACCGGCGCCGGTGCGGCGCAAGCGCTGACCAAGCAAGGCTGGCCGGTGCGCGGCAAGCGTGTGCTGGTGGCCGGCAGCGGGCCGTTGCTGCTGGCCAGCGCGGCCACCTTGCAGCGGCACGGCGCGCAGGTGCTGGGCATTTACGAACAAGCCAGCGCGGCGGCGCTGCGCGGCTTCGCGCTGCAGTTGTGGCGCTGGCCGGGCAAGGCCGCGCAGGCAGTGGCACTGCGCCTGCAACTGCATGCGGTGGCTTACCGCAGCGGCAGCGTGGTGGTTGCGGCACATGGCGACAGCCAACTGCGCGAAGTCGAGATCGACGGCCCTGCCGGGCGCAGCCGCAGGGCCTGCGATCAGCTCGCAGTGGGATACGGGCTGGTGCCCAATGTCGAACTGGCGCAGTTGCTGGGCTGCCAGCTGGAGCCGTGCGGTGCGCACCAGCAGGTGCATGTGGACGCGCTGCTGCGCACCAGCGTGGCGCAGGTGTTTGCCGCTGGCGAAGCCTGCGGGATCGGCGGGCGCGATTGCGCATTGATCGAAGGTGCGATGGCCGGGCACATGGCCGCCGACGTGCCGGACGCGGCGCAACACCTGCAACCGCAACGGCTCAAGGCGCGTGCCTTCGCCGCCCTATTGCAGCAGCACTTCGCGCTTGATCCGCGCATTCACCGCCTGGCCCAACCGGACACGCTGGTGTGCCGCTGCGAAGACGTGCCGCTGGGCGCGCTGGACCCGTTCAACGATGCACGCGATGCGAAGTTGGCCTCGCGCTGCGGCATGGGCGCCTGCCAGGGCCGCATCTGCGGCAGCGCGCTGTCCGAGCTGGGCCGCTGCCTGCCCGCACTTTCCACCGACGCCGGCCGCCGGCCGCCGTTGTTCCCGGTCCGCCTCGCGGCGCTGGCCGACTCCTTCACTTCCGACTCGCAAGGGAATCATCCATGAGCATTGCTGCGTTCTGGCACGGCGTGTTGCCGGCCATCACCACCCCGTTCACCGCCAACGGCGACATCGACCACGACTTCCTGGGCAAGCACGCCAATCAACTGGTGGACGCCGGTTGCACCGCGATCGTGCCGCTGGGCTCGCTGGGCGAGGCCGCCACCTTGAGCGTGGACGACAAGCTCGCCATCCTCAAGACGTTGGTGACGGCCTTGCAGGGCCGCGTGCCGGTGGTGCCGGGCATCGCCAGCCTGGCCACGGGCGAGGCGGTGGCGCTGGCAAAAGCGGCAAAGGAACTGGGCTGCGGCGGGCTGATGGTGTTGCCGCCGTACGTGTATTCCACCGACTGGCGCGAGATGGGCGCGCATGTGCGTGCGGTGATCGCGGCCACCGATCTGCCGGTGATCCTCTACAACAACCCGGTGGCCTACAAGACCGATTTCGGCCCGGCACAGATCGCCGAGCTGGCGGCCGAATTCCCCAATCTGCAGGCAGTAAAGGAATCTTCCGGCGATGTGCGCCGCTTCGCCGCGCTGCAGGAATTGCTGGGCGATCGCCTGGCGCTGCTGGTCGGCATGGACGATGCCATCGTCGAAGGCCTGAGCATGGGCGCCAAGGGCTGGATCGCCGGGCTGGTCAATGCGTATCCGAAGGAGTCGGTGCGCCTGTTCGAGCTGGCGCGCGACGGCGGTTACCCCGCAGCCAAGGAACTGTACGACTGGTTCCTGCCGCTGCTGCGCCTGGACACCGTGCCCAAGTTCGTGCAGCTGATCAAACTGGTGCAGGAAAAGGTGGGCCTGGGCAGCGAGCGTGTTCGCGCGCCACGCCTGGTGGTGGACGGTGCCGAGCGCGAGGCAGCGCTGAAGGTGATCGACCACGCCATCGCCACCGCGCCCAGCCTGCACTGAGCACGCGCCGCTGCCGTCGCGCGGCCCTGTTTGACGCAGCCGCGATGCGTGCTGCGTTGCATGGGCCGGTGCCGGTGGTGGTTCACAAACGGGTGGCACGCCGCAGGCGCGTTACCCTCATCCGCTGTTCGATCGCCCGTGCTGCGTGCGGGCGATTCCACGCAACCGAAGGTGCCGCGATGACCCAGACTCACCAACCCGTGCTGCTGGCCGGCCAATGGCAAGCCAGCCGCGATGCCGCCGGCAGTTTTCGCGCTGCCGACCCCACCACCGGCGAGGCGATCGGGCCGCAGTTCCCGGTCAGCGGTGCCGACGATATCGACACCGCTGTTGCGGCGGCGCACGCGGTGGCTGCCGAACTTGCCGCCGCACCGGCCGAACGGATTGCTGCATTTCTGGACGCGTACGCGGATGCGCTGGACGCCGATGCCGACACCCTGGTGGCGCTGGCCCATGCCGAAACCGCCCTGCCGGCGCCCACGCGTTTGCGCGGCAACGAACTGCCGCGCACCAGCGGGCAGCTACGCCAGGCCGCCCAGGCGGTGCGCAGCTATAGCTGGACGCACCCCATCATCGATACCGCCGCCGATCTGCGCTCGCATCTGGCGCCGCTGGGCAAGCCGGTGCTGGTGTTCGGGCCGAATAACTTTCCGTTTGCGTTCAACGCGATTGCCGGCAGCGACTTCGCCTCGGCAATTGCGGCGCGCAACCCGGTGATCGCCAAGGCGCATCCGCTGCATCCGGCCACCAGCCAGCGCATGGCCGAGTTGGCGCATCAGGCGCTGTTGACTGCCGGGCTGCCGGCCGCGGCGGTGCAGTTGCTGTATCACTTCGACAACGCGCTTGGCCTGCGCCTGGCCGGCGATGCACGGCTGGGTGCGATTGGTTTCACCGGCAGCCGTGCCGGTGGCTTGGCGCTGAAGGCCGCCGCCGATGCCGCCGGTGTGCCGTTCTACGCCGAGTTGTCCAGCGTCAACCCGGTGTTCCTGCTGCCCGGCGCGGTGGCCGAACGCGGCGCCGCAGTGGCACAGGAATTCTTCGCCTCGTGCACGCTGGGCAGCGGCCAGTTCTGCACCAATCCCGGCGTGCTGGTGGTGCCGCACGGCGAGGCGGGCGATGCACTGGTGGCCGCGGCCATCGCGCACTTTGTCGGCGCCGCACCGATGGTGCTGTTTTCGCAAGGCGGCGTGGATGGCGTGCACCGCGGCGTGGAGACCTTGCGCGCGGCCGGTGCCCAGGTGCTGGCCGGGGCAGCGGCGGGCGAGGGCGGCTACCGCTATGCCCCAACCTTGCTCAGCGTGGAAGCAGACGCCTTCATCGCCGCGCCGCACGCGCTGCAGACCGAAGCCTTTGGCCCGGTGAGCCTGCTGGTGCGCACGCGCGACAGCGCCCAGATGGCGCAAGTGGCCGCCGCATTCGAAGGCAACCTCACCGGCACGCTGTACCGCGCCAGCGATGGCAGTGACGATGCCGCCTGGCAACAGATTGCGCCGGTGCTGCGCGCACGCGTGGGCCGGCTGATCAACAGCAAGATGCCGACCGGCGTGGCGGTAAGCGCCGCGCAGAATCATGGTGGGCCGTTCCCCAGCACCGGGCATCCGGGCTTCACCGCTGTGGGCATGCCGGGTGCAATCCGCCGGTTTGCCGCCTTGCACAGCTATGACGCCGTGCCGGATGCGCTGCTGCCGGTGGAGCTGCGCCAGCGCAACCCGGGCGGTGTGGCACGCCTGGTGGATGGGCAGTGGAGCAGCGCCGACCTCGGGGCGCATGCATGAGCACGCAGATCGGCGGGATGTCGCTGGAGCAGGCCCGTGCGCAGCTGGCGCCGTGGACGCAGCGGGCAGCGCCGATCGGCGTAGACGAATACCAGCAGCGTATCGAGCGCGCACGCGTGCTGATGCGCGCGCAGGGCGTGGATGCCTTGCTGATCGGCGCGGGCACCTCGTTGCGCTATTTCAGCGGCGTGCCGTGGGGCGCCAGCGAGCGGCTGGTGGCGCTGTTGCTCACCACCGAGGGCGACCCGGTGCTGATCTGCCCGGCCTTTGAAGAAGGCTCGCTGGATGCGGTGCTGCAACTCCCGGTGCGCAAGCACCTGTGGGAAGAGCACGAAGACCCGTATGCGCTGGTGGTGCAGGCCATGGATGAGCAGCATGCGCATGCATTGGCGCTGGACCCGGGCATCGCCTTTGCGGTGCACACCGGTTTGCGCGCGCACCTGGGCACCGCGATCCGCGATGCCGGCGCCATCATCGATGGCTGCCGCATGTGCAAATCGCCGGCGGAGCTGGCGTTGATGCAGCAGGGCTGCGACATGACCTTGCTGGTGCAGCGGCTGGCCGCCGGCATTGCGCACGAAGGCATCGGCACTGACCAACTGGTGCGCTTCATCGACGAGGCGCACCGCGCGCTGGGTGCCGATAACGGCTCCACTTTTTGCATCGTGCAGTTCGGGCACGCCACCGCGTTTCCGCATGGCATCCCCGGCGTGCAGCATCTGCGGGCCGGCGAGCTGGTGTTGATCGATACCGGCTGCACCGTGCAGGGCTACCACTCCGACATTACCCGCACCTGGATCTACGGCACGCCCAGCGACGCGCAGCAGCGTATCTGGGAGCTGGAATTGGCCGCGCAGGCGGCCGCGTTTGCCGCGGTGCGCCCGGGCGTGGCGTGCGAGGCGGTTGACCAGGCGGCGCGCGAGGTGTTGCAGGCGGCCGGGTTGGGGCCGGATTACCGCTTGCCCGGGTTGCCGCACCGCACCGGCCATGGCTGCGGCCTGGCGATCCACGAAGCGCCGTATCTGGTGCGCGGCAATCGCCAGCCATTGCAGCCGGGCATGTGCGCCAGCAACGAACCAATGATCGTGGTGCCGGGCGCGTTCGGTGTGCGCCTGGAAGACCATTTCTATGTCACCGACACCGGCGCGCAGTGGTTCACGCCGCCGTCGGTGGCGATCGATCAACCGTTTGCATGAGCCAGCACGCGCGCGCAGTGCGCTGGTGCGGTGACCGGCATGGTCCGGTTGATCTCGTAGGAGCGCGCTTGCGCGCGATTGGGCGTTACCGGGAGAGCTTCATCGCGCGCAAGCGCGCTCCTACGGTGCCGGTGAGCTACGTCTCTTGGAGTGAATGCATGAACGTGTTGCGCCCTATTGTTGTCAGCCTGCTTGCCGCTGCGCTGTTTACCTTGCACCGCTGCAGTGATCGGGCGGGCGCCACGTGCAAAGACGACCTGGATGTCGTAGGAGCGCGCTTGCGCGCGATGGGGCGTTACCGGGACAGCTTCATCGCGCGCAAGCGCGCTCCTACGGTGCCGGTGGGTCGCGTTTCCTGGAGTGGATGCATGAATGTTTTGCGCCCTGTTGTTGTCAGCCTGCTTGCCGCTGCGTTGTCTACTTTGCGTAGCTGCACTGATCTGGCGGCCGCCAAGCGCAAAAATGACCTGGATGTCGTAGGAGCGCGCTTGCGCGCGATGGGGCGTTCCCCGGACAGCTTCATCGCGCGCAAGCGCGCTCCTACGGTGCCGGTGGGTCGCGTTTCTTGGAGTGAATGCATGAACGTGTTGCGCCCTGTCGTTGTCAGCCTGCTTGCCGCTGCGCTGTTCACTGCCTGCAAACCGGCAACGCCCGGTGCAAGCACCGCCGCCGCCGCAGCGCCTGCACCCACCAACGAGCAGGCGGCCAAAGCCTTCGATGCGTTGCTCGATCAGCAATGGCAATACCAGCTGCAGCACAGCCCGGAATTTGCCAGCATCATCGGCGACAAGCGCTACAACGATCGCTGGAGCGACTATTCGCTGGAGGCCGCGCAGGCCGAGCGCATTGCCACCGCCGCATTGCTGCGCAAGTTCGAGGCGGTCGACGCCAAGGCGCTGGACGAGCAACGCAAACTCAGCCTGCAGATGATGCTTGGCCAGCTGCGCGACCGGCTGGAAGGGCTCGACCTCAAAACCTATGAAATGCCGCTGGAGCCGGTCGGCGGTATCCAGCTGGCGCTGGCCGGGTACGGCGATGCGTTTGCGTTCGAGAACGCCAAGGACTACCAGGACTACATCACCCGGCTGAAGGCGGTCCCCACGGTGATCGACCAGGTCATCGCGGTGTCGCGCCAGGGGGCGAAGGACGGATTGGTGCAGCCGCGCTACCTGCTCGAGCGGCTGCCGGAGCAGATCGACAAGATCGCAGCGATGCAGGGCGCGCAGAGCCCGTTTGCCTCGCCATTGAAGAAGCTCGACGGCGCGGTGCCGGCCGACCAGCGCGCTGCGTTACGCACACAACTGATTGCAGCAATCGACCAGCAGGCAAGGCCCGCCTACACCCGCCTGGCAGCATTCGTACGTGACGAATACGCCGCCCAAGGGCGTGCGCAGGAAGGCATCTGGTCGCTGCCCGATGGCGAGCGCCGCTACCGCTACGCCATCCACACCCAGACCACCACCGACATGGCGCCGGAGGAAATCCATCAGATCGGCTTGAAGGAGGTGGCGCGCATCGAAGGCGAGATGGCCGTCATCGCCAAGGCGCAGGGCTACCGGGACCTGGCCAGCTTCCGCAAGGCGGTGGACGCCGACAAACGCCACTTCGCCAAATCCGGCGAGCAGATCCTGCAGCAATACCGGCAGTACATCGCCGCGATGCAGCCGGAGTTGCCCAAGTTGTTCGGCAAGCTGCCCACGGTTGCGCTGGAGGTGCAGGCGATGCCGGCGTTCCGGCGGACCGCACCGGGCGCCGAGTATTGGCAGAGCAATCCGGAAGGCAGCAAGCCGGCCATCGTGAAGGTCAACACCAGCGACTACGCCAGCCGCACGCTGATCAATATCGAAACCACCGCCTACCATGAGGGCGTGCCGGGCCATCACCTGCAAATTTCGCTTGCGCAGACGTTGCCGCTACCGCCGTTCCGCCAGCAGGCCGGCTACAACGCCTACATCGAAGGCTGGGCGCTGTATGCCGAGCGGTTGGGCAAGGACATCGGCTTCTTCAAGGACCCGTACAACGACTATGGCCGGCTCTCCGGCGAGTTGCTGCGCGCCAATCGCCTGGTGCTCGATACCGGCGTGCACTACAAGCGCTGGAACCGCCAGCAGATGGTGGATTTCTTCCACGCGCATCCGTCCGACGACGAGCCGAGCATCCAGTCGGAAACCGACCGCTACATCGTCTGGCCGGGCCAGGCGCTGGGGTACAAACTGGGTCAGTTGCAGATCCTGGCCTTGCGTGCCGAAGCCGAAAAAGAACTGGGCACGCATTTCGACATCCGTGGTTTCCATGATGCGGTGCTGGGTGGTGGCGCAATGCCGCTGGCGATGCTGCAACAGCGCGTGCGTGCGTGGATCGTGCAATCGAAAGCGGCCATTGCCACGCGGGATGCACGCGGATGAGCGCGCTGACCGTGTTGCGCGCCAGCGTCCTGAGCAGCGTGATCGCAGCCAGCCTGTGCAGCGTGGTTGCGCCCGTGCAGGCGTCGGCGCCGGCGTCGGCTGTGCAGACGTCCGCTGCGCAGCGCTTCAAGGCGTTGTACACGCGCGAATGGCGCTGGCGGCAGGCGCAGCTGGCGGGTGCGGTGGACGAAGACAACCAGGCCACCCAGAGTGGGCCGGCCGATCACCTGCCCAAGGTCGACGTGGCCACGCAGCAGATGCGCACCGCGTACTGGCAACAGGTGCTCAGGGAGCTGGATGCGATTCCGATGGCGCAGCTCTCGGCCGAGGATCAGGTGAACGCGCAGGTGTATCGCCAGCAGCTCAACGTGCTGCTGGACCAGCAGCACTTCCGCGCCTGGGAGATGCCGTTCAACAGCGATTCGGCGTTTTGGAGCGACCTGGGCTTCAGTGCCGAGGCCACCTTGCGCACGCGCCAGGACTACCAGCGCTATCTGAAGATGCTTGCGGATATTCCGCGCTACTTCGGTGAGCAGACCGATAACATGCGCGCCGGCCTGGCGCGTGGTTTCAGCCAGCCCAGGGTCACCTTGACCGGGCGCGATCAGTCCATTGCCGATGTGGTGCAGGCCAAGGGCGAGGCCAACCCGTTCTACGCACCGTTCAAGCAGATGCCGGCGACCCTGCCGGCCGCCGAGCAGGCGCAGTTGCGGCAACAGGCGCTGCAGGTCATCGCCCAACACGTGGTGCCGGCGTACGCCAGGCTGCTCAGCTTCATACGCGAGGAGTACCAGCCACGCGCCCGCGACACTCTGGCCGGCGAAGCGCTGCCCGACGGCGCGGCCTATTACCGCGCGCAGATCCGCGAGTTCACCACGCTGGATCTGAGCCCGGAGCAGATCCATCAGATTGGCCTGCAGGAAGTGGCCAAGCTGCGCACGCAGATGGACCAGACCATCGTGGCCAGCGGCTTCAAGCCGCCAGCCGGGCAGGCGGTGTTTCCTGCGTTTTTGCAGTTCTTGCGCACCGATCCGCAGTTCTATGCCAAGACGCCGGAGGAGCTGCTCAAGCAGGCGGCCTGGATCGCCAAGCGCGTCGACGCCAAGGTGGGCGACTATATTGGCCGCCTGCCGCGGCAACGCTTCGCCATCGAGCCGGTGCCGCCGGAGTTGGCACCGTTTTACACCGGTGGCCGCGGTGGGCCGGGTATCTATCTGGTCAACACCTACAACCTGCCATCGCGCCCGCTGTACAACCTCACCGCGCTGACCTTGCACGAATCCTCGCCCGGCCACGCGTTGCAGATGCCGCTGGCCGCCGAAGCGCAGGATCTGCCGGAGTTCCGCCGCTACAGCTACATCTCCGCCTATGGCGAGGGCTGGGCGCTGTACTCGGAATATCTGGGCCAGGAAATGGGGATGTACGAGACGCCGTACGACCGCTTCGGCTATCTCACCTACCAGATGTGGCGTGCCTGCCGGCTGGTGATCGACACCGGCATCCACCACCAGGGCTGGACGCGTGCGCAGGCGATCGCGTATCTGCGCGACAACACCGCGCTCAGCGAGCACGAAGTGACCACCGAGGTGGATCGCTACATCGCCTGGCCGGGCCAGGCGCTGTCGTATTACCTGGGCGAGTTGAAGATTCTGGAGCTGCGCCGCAAGGCAGAGGCGGCACTGGGCGAGAAGTTCGACCTGCGCCACTTCCATGATGCGGTGCTGCAGACCGGCTCGGTGCCGTTGCCGGTGCTGGAAGCGCGGATCGACCGCTTCATCGCCGATGGCGGTGCTTCGCCGTATCCGGATCCGCGCGCCGGCGTCGATGCCGATGCCAAGGTGTCGGCCAGCGACTGAGCTGCTTTGCCTCATGCCGGCGCACGCCGCGCGGTTCCACTGCTTTCCTCTCTGGGGGTGATGTATGACCACACACGGTGCGAGCGCACAGGGCAAGTTCCACAAGCGGCTCAGCCTGACCGACCTGACTTTCATCGGGCTGGGCTCGATCTTCGGCTCGGGCTGGCTGTTTTCCGCCAGCCACGTGTCCTCGATCGCCGGGCCGGCCGGCATCGTGTCGTGGATTCTTGGCGGCATCGCGGTCTTGCTGCTGGGGTTGGTGTATTGCGAACTCGGCGCCGCCTTGCCACGTGCCGGCGGCGTGGTGCGCTACCCCGAGTACTCGCATGGGCCCTTGCTGGGGTCGTTGACCGGCTTCATCACGTTGATTGCGTTTTCCAGCCTGATCGCAATCGAAGTGGAAGCGGCGCGGCAGTACGCGGCGGCCTGGTTCCCGGCGCTCAGCCAGGCCGGCAGCACGCATCCCAGCCTGCTGGGCTGGCTGGTGCAACTGGCGTTGTTGCTGCTGTTCTTCGCGCTCAACTACTTCAGCGTCAAGACCTTTGCGCTGGCCAACAACATCGTCAGCATCTTCAAGTTTCTGGTGCCGATCCTGGTGATCGTGCTGCTGATGAAGCACTTCAATGCCGACAACCTGAGCGTGCACGGCTTCGCACCTTCGGGCATGGCCGGGGTGGAAGCGGCGATCTCCGCCGGCGGCATCATCTTTGCGTACCTGGGGCTCACCCCGATCGTCTCGGTGGCCAGCGAGGTGCGCAACCCGCAACGCAATATTCCGATTGCCTTGATCCTGTCGGTGGCGCTGTCCACGGTGATCTACGTGCTGTTGCAACTTGCCTTTCTGGGCAGCATTCCGGCCGCGCAGCTGGCGCAGGGCTGGAGTGGCATCGACAAGGCGTTTTCGCTGCCGTACCACGACATCGCGCTGGCGCTGGGCATGGCGTGGCTGGCCGCGCTGGTGATCTGCGATGCGATGGTGTCGCCCAGCGGCACCGGCAATATCTACATGAATGCCACGCCGCGCGTGGTGTACGGCTGGGCGCGCAGCGGCGGGTTTCTGCCGGTGTTGACGCGGGTGGACCCGGCCTCGGGCATCCCGCGCCCGGCATTGTGGCTGAGCCTGGGGTTGTCGATCTTCTGGACCTTGCCATTCCCGTCCTGGGAAACGTTGATTGGCGTGGTGTCGGCCGCGTTGGTGCTGAGCTATGCGGTGGCGCCGGTCACGGTGGCCGCGCTGCGGCGCAGTGCGCCCGGCCTGGCGCGGCCGTTCCGCGTGCGCGGATTTGCGGTGCTGGGGCCGCTGTCGTTCGTGGTGGCCGCTCTGATCGTGTATTGGTCCACCTGGCCCACGCTGTCCTGGCTGCTGGGCCTGCAGGTGGTCGCGTTCGCGGCGTACGTGCTGTATCGCCTGCCATCGCGCGCGGGCAGGGCCCGGCTGTTGCGCCAGGTCCGCGCGTCGCTGTGGCTGATTGTGTTTTTCGTGCTGGTGATGGCGGTGTCGTGGGCGGGCACCTTCGGTGGTCATGGCTGGATCGCGCATCCGTTCGACACGCTGAGCGTGGCGGTGATCGCCTTCGGCATCTATCACTGGGGCGCGCGTAGCGGCCTGCGCAGCGACGAACTGGCGCTGGAGGAGGACGATGGTGAGTGACGGATGCAAGCGCACCTGCATGCGGCAGTGGCTGCGCGGCGTGGTTGCCTGCGTGGCGCTGCTTGCTGCTGCGGCGCAGGCTGCGCCGAGCGTGGCCGACTACCAGCGGTCGCTGGGCCTGCGTGCGCAGTGGATGACCCTGACCGAAAACGTGAGCTGGCCGGCGCAATGGCACGACGCTGACACGTTTTATTACCGCAAGACCGTGCCGGGTGGCTTCGCGTTCATGCGCGAAGACCTGGCCACGCTGCAGAAAACGCCCGCCTTCGATCATGCGCAGCTGGCGCGTGGGTTGTCTGCTGCCGGCGGCAACAACGTCACCGCAACGACGCTGCCATTCGAGCGTCTTGCGTATGCCCAGGAGGCCGGGCGTGCCGATGGCGCAGTAGAATTCGAAATCGGTGATACCAGCTGGCGCTGCACGCTGACCCGCTACCAATGCGCGCCGGTGGTTGCCGCCGCGCAGCCGCACCCACGCGGGTTTGGCGTGGTGCGCGATCCGGCTGTGGCGGCCGACGCCACGCCGCGGCGCTCGCCCGATGGTGCGTGGGAGGTGGTGGCCGACGGCTGGAATCTGCAGCTGCGGCGCGTGGCCGACGGCCAGCGCACGCGGTTGAGCAGCGACGGACGCGCCGAGGATTTCTATGATCTTGAAAGCGTGGCCTGGTCGCCGGATTCGCAGCACCTCGCGGTGTACCGCGTACGCCCGGGGTATGCGCGGCGGGTGACACGCGTGGAAGCGGCGCCGCCTGGTGGCGGGCAGCCGGTGGTGCACACGCAGCTGTACCCGAAGCCAGGCGATGCGGTGGACGTGGAGCGGCCGGTGCTGTTTGCACTGGATGGCAGCCGACGTGAGGTGGACACGGCGTTGTTTGGCAACCCGTATGCGCTGTCGCCGTTGCAGTGGCGCAGCGATAGCCGCAGCGTGAGCTTCGAGTACGTGCAACGCGGGTTTCAACGCATGCGCGTGATTGCGGTGGACGCGCAGACCGGCCGGGCACACGTGGCCGTGGGCGAGGACGCACGCACGTTTGTGTATGCCGACCGCAGCTTTCGCCACGATGTCGAAGGGCGCGGCGATGAGATCCTGTGGATCTCCGAACGCGACGGCTGGCGCCATCTGTATCTGTTCGACGGCCGCAGCGGCAAGGTCAAACGCCAGCTCACCCGCGGTGCGTGGATCGTGCGCGATGTGCTGCGCGTGGACGATGCACAACGCCGCATCTGGTTCACCGCCAGTGGCGTGGATGCTGGCAAGGACCCGTACTACCGCCAGCTCTACAGCGTGGATTTCGATGGCCGTCAGCTCACCCGGCTGACCCACAGCGACGCCGACCACGACGTAGCGATTGCCCCGGATGGGCAGCATTACGTGGATACCTATTCGCGCCCGGATCTGCCACCGGTGATGGAGCTGCATGCCATCGATGGCCGCCTGCTGCAGCAGGTGGAGCAGGGCAGCATCGATAAACTGCAGGCCGCCGGCTGGCGTGCGCCGGAGACCTTCGTGGCCAAGGGCCGCGATGGCCGCACCGACATCTGGGGCATGGTGGTGCGCCCGCGCGATTACGACCCGCGCAAGCGCTACCCGGTGATCGAGAACATCTACGCCGGGCCGCACGACGCCTTCGTGCCGAAGACGTTCTGGCCGTTCGGCTACCACTCCGGTGGCGACAAGCAGATCGGCATGCAGGCGCAGGCGGACCTGGGCTTCATCGTGGTGATGATCGACGGCATGGGCACCGCCAACCGCTCCAAGGCCTTCCACGATGTGGCGTGGAAGAACCTGGGCGATTCCGGCTTTGCCGATCGCATTGCCTGGCACCGTGCGCTGGCCGCCAAGGACCCCTCGTACGACATCAGCCGGGTCGGCATCTATGGTGCCTCCGCGGGCGGGCAGAGCACCCTGGGCGCGCTCGAACGCCACCCGGAGTTTTACAAGGTAGGCGTGGCGTTTGCGGGCTGCTACGACAACCGCATGGACAAGATCAGCTGGAACGAGCAGTGGATGGGTTGGCCGGTGGATGCCAGTTATGCCGCCGCATCGGGCGTGGTCAATGCAGCAGCGCTGCAGGGCGATGTGTTGCTGATCGTGGGCGAGCAGGACAGCAACGTGGACCCGGCCTCCACCGCGCAGGTGGTGGATGCGCTGATCAAGGCCGGCAAGGATTTCGACCTACTCAACGTGCCGGGTGGCGAGCATTCGGTGGGCCGCTCCAGCGGGCCGATCGACTACGTGCAGCGCCGCCAGTACGACTTTTTCGTTCGCCATCTGCGCGGCGACGCCACGCCGCGCTGGAATGCCACTGCCCAGGAGGCCCGTTGATGCGCCTGTTCCTTTCCCGTGGCGCCGTGCGCCGCAGCGTTGCGCAGGTGTTGCTCTGCACGCTGGCATTGCTGGGCGGCCCCGCTGTTGCCAGTGCTGAAGAACTTCCACGTTTCGTCACCCAGAACGGCCGCCACGCCTTGCTGGTCGACGGCGCGCCGTACACCATCCTGGCCGCGCAGCTGCACAACTCCAGCGCCTGGCCGGCGATGCTGCCGCAGGCGCTGGACCAGGTGGTCGCGCTGCATGCCAACACGGTGGAAGCGCCGGTGTACTGGGAGCAGTTCGAGCCGGTGCCAGGGCGGTTCGATACCACCAACGTGGATGCGTTGATCGCCGGGGCACGCAAGCGAGGGCTGCGCGTGGCGCTGCTGTGGTTCGGCAGCTGGAAGAACGGCCAGATGCATTACGTGCCGGAGTGGATCAAGCGCGACGACGCGACTTACCCACGCATGCGCGACGCCAATGGCGAGCCTGTAGACGTGCTGTCGCCGCACGTGGCGGCCAATGTGCAGGCCGACGCGCGTGCATTCACCGCGCTGATGCAGCACCTGCGCAAGGTCGATGGCGATCGCCACACCGTGATCTTGGTGCAGGTGGAAAACGAGCCCGGCGCGATCGGCACGGTGCGCGATCACGGCCCGGCCGGCGAAGCGGCATTCGCGCAACCGGTGCCGGCCGCCATCGCCGCGGCGCTGGGCAAGCCTGCCGGCAGTTGGCAGCAACTATTTGGTGCCGAGGCAGCGGAAGCCTTCAATGCGCATGCCACCGCCGCGTATATCGAACAGGTGGCCGCGGCCGGCAAGCGGGTATATCCGTTGCCGCTATATGTGAACACCTGGCTGCGCTACAAGGGCAAGCGCTACCCCGGCATGGATTACCCCTCCGGCGGTGCCACGGTGAATGTATTTGCGCTGTGGCGCGCGGCCACGCCGTCGATCGACTTCATCGGCACCGACATCTACACCAGCGACTACGGCGAATACACCAAGGTCATCGGCCAGTACGCGCGCCCCGACAATCCGGCCTGGGTGTCGGAGACCGGCTTCGAAGCGGCGACCGCGCCGTACCTGTTCCATGTGCTGGGGCAGGGCGGGATTGGGTTCTCGGTGTTCGGTATCGACAGCAACCCGGACAGCGAGGCGAACCGCGCGGCCATTGCCGCGCACGCGGCCAACTTCCGCCAGCTGGCGCCGCTGCAACGCCTGATTGCCCAAGCCAATCTCGATGGCCGCCTGCAAGCGGTGGCCGAGCAGCCGGGGGCGCCGCAGCGCACGCTGCGTTTCGGTGACTGGGATGCCAAGGTGTCGTTTGGCGCGCCGTTATGGGGCGATGCGCCGGCCATCCTGCCGGGCAACGACGATCATGCCGGCCGGCTGCTGGTGGCGCAGCTGGGGCCGGAGGAGTTCCTGGTCACCGGTACCGCGGCGCGCATTGAATTTTTCCGCAGCGCGGCCGATACCCGTCATGGGCAGTTGTTGCAGGTGGAGCAGGGCCGGTATGTCGACGGGCGCTGGCAGATGGAGCGCCAGCTCAACGGCGACCAGACCGACTACGGGCTCAATTTCGGCCGCACCGATGCGGCTGGCCAACCGCCGCCGGTATTGCGGGTGCGGTTGGGCAGCTACTGAACGCGTAGCGGCTGCGGATTGGCCACCGGTGATCGGCAGGCCGTGATGTGCTGGACGGGTGGCGCGTGACTGGCAGATCGCATCGCCCGGCTGGTGGTTGCAACAAGCGTTTGCCGTTTTTTCCTTGTTCTCAGTCCGGAGCCACCATGAGCATCAGCACCATCGCCAGTTCCGGAATGCAGGTGGCCGCCATGCGCCAGCAAGTGGCCGCCAGCAATGTGGCGCGTCAGCCGGTGGAGGGCAGCCCGCGCCAGGCCGTGGCGGCGAGCACGCAGGCCGGCGGCGGCGTGACTGCCAGCGTGGTGGATGCGGCGGCGGATCCGTCCGCCTTGGCCACCGATCTGGTGGCCGGCCTGTCCGCCCGCAACGATTTTCAAGCCAACGCCAATGTGCTGCGGCGCTCCGACGAAGCGCTGGGCAGCCTGTTGGACGTGCTGGCCTGAAGCAGGGCGGTTCGCGGGCGTGAGCGCAGTGAACGTGCGACACGCCGCAGCGGCTCAACGGGAAGGTGCGCCAAGCACCTGTTGTGCATCGACGATATCGATGCCTTGCAGTTGTCCCAGCAGGCTGTCGAACCACGGTTTATGCATCGCGCCAACGATCACCAGCACGCGTGCGCCGGGCCGATCGCCGAAGCTGGTGCGGATGTTGGAGACCATGCGCAGGTTGCGCGCTTCCCAACCGGCCACATACCGCTGCCCGTAATGCTCCGGTGAGCTGTCGCGGAGCGCCGCGCGGAAATCGACATCCGCCGCGAGCTGCGCGTTGCCGGGCGCATTGATCGCGCGATACAGCTCCAGCAGGCGGCCCTGCGATGCCAGCGCATCTTCCTGGTCGCGCATCGGCTTGGCGCGTGGTGCGGCCTGTTCCCACTGGGCCTGGATCACCTTGCCGTACGCGGCCGGGTCGCCAAGATCGATGTTGTCGCCGGTGTGGTCGTCCACCGGATACACCCGCTGCAGGCCGAGTTGCGCCGCCAGGCGTGCGGCAATCTGCTGGCTCTCGTTGGGGCGGTCCTGATACGCGCGCAACCAGGTCACCAGCGCCTGGTCCAGGCCATCGCCTGCGCGCTGTTCGGCGGCCGGCAGTTGCATCCATTGCACGCTGGCCGATGCAGGGTCGCCTGCAGCCAGGAACACCGCGGCCAGGTGGCGGCGCTGCGCGGGTGTGGATGTGCGCGCCATGGTCTTCAACAGCGTGCGCATCTGAGCGATTGCCGAGGGCACGTCCAGCCCGGTGGCGGCCTGCGCGGCGGCTGTGTCTGGGCAATACGCGGCCACGTCCTCGGCCAGATACACCACTGGATGCCGCCGCATCAGGTCGCAGGTTTCGCCAGACAGCCCTTCAATGGTGACGATGTCCGGCTTGAACGCGGCAAGGCGCTCCAGCAGCGGTTGCAGACGCGCGGTGCTGACATCGCTCCCCTTCGGCAGCTGCGACAGATGCACGCTCCCCAACACCAGAACCGGCGTGCGCGGGCCGGCCATCTCCGCATCCAGCGTGGACAGGTCAACGTGGGTGGCCTGCGCCTGTGCGAGGCCAGGCAATACGAGCGCGAACGACAGTACCCATCTAACCTTGTGCAGATGCATCTTCATTCCTCTAGGTGGTGCGCGGATGCGGAACCGGTGAACGTGCCGGCCTGCAGATGGACGCGGCGCCGCGCGTGGCTGCGTTGTTTTTCGGTCTGGGGGTGATCGCAGTGCGCTGTAGAGCCGCTGGCGCACGACGAGTGTCGTTGCCGCGTACGCTTGGAAACAATAGGCGATAAGTCACTGCGCCTGATGGCGGTGCGTGCGCGGGGTTCGCAGGCGGCCCGATGCCGTTGAGTGCCTGTGCTGCGTCGTTGCTGATGCAGCTGCCTGATGTGCGTTGCGCTGTCTCGCTTGCGATTAGCGATGTGGGTTTCCAGCGCGGTCGTCATCACCGTGAGTCCGGGACGCATGTCCGCATGCAACGCAATCAGGCGGCAGACGCTGGCATCTGCAACGTGCAAGGGCCTACGTGTCTGGCACCGCCCGCACCGTGCATCCACCCACGTCGTCTTGTTGGTGGCATCCAGGCCGCTAATGATCCCGTCCGCGGTGACGCCAGCATCCATCAAAGACTGCCTATGCTCAAAACCACACTGCTTCGCTACGGACCATGCCCCCACATGCCTGAGCTCCACGTGCCTGCAGCCTCCCGCGCGCCTGTGCAGATTTCCGCACGCCTGCCAGGCAGCGACCACAAGACGTGGCGCCAGTGCGCGCGCACGATGCAACGTCGAGACTCGAATGGGGCGCAACGATGGACCGTCGAACGTTTTTGCGGCAGGGGATTGCCGCCACCGCCGTGGTAGGCGTGGCGGGTGCCGGGGCGGTACCGGCTGCGGTGGCCGGCGACGCCACGCCTGTGCCGCTGCATCCGCGCCTGGAAGCGCTGCCTTCGGCGGCGCATGTCGGTGCCACGCTTTGCCGGTTTCGCCACCTGGATCAGGACTGGACCGTCTACGAGCACCTCGACGACCCGCAAGGCCAGCTGACGCTCTGGACCGACAGCGGCATGCTGCGCCTGGACAAGCGCACCGAGCCTGCCTATCCCGCCGCGGGTAAGCCGTATTTCGGCCTGCCGCTGGCCGAGGTGGCGATGGCCGAAGCGGATCTGCTTGCCGACCGCCTGCTGCGCGATGGCGACCCGGACGAGGCGCAGGTGCGCGACGTGGCGCCACCGCCGGCCTCGCTGCTCGATCCCAAGGACAATGGGGGGCGCTGGCCGTGGACCACGTTTGTCGGCACGCGCGAAGCGCTCGACACCATGCCCATCCTGCCCAACGGCCGCAGCCGCACCTCGCGCCCGGAACATGCCTTTGCCGCGTTGGGCGACGAGGCGCTGATCAAGCGGCGCGAGGAGGGCATGCTCGGCGGCTGGATGCCGGCGGTGCGCAAGGTCATGCGCCACGATGGCCAGGCCGATGCGTGGTACGACGTGCTGGTGTTTGCCGATGTGCGCGCCACCGATCGCTTCGTGGTGCAGACCTGGCACCGCACCATGCAGGTGAAAGGTGGGCAGATCGTGGCGGTGCACTACACCCACAGCTACCCCGCGTTCGGCCCGGTGCGTGGCGAGGCCAGTGCCGAGCAGTTCTATGCGGCGCTGCTCGATTTTGCCGCGTACTGGCAGCACGCACTTAGCGGCACGGTGCAGGCGCAGCTGCCCGATGCCAGCTGGAACGACATGGCGCAGTTTGCGTTTGCGCGCGAACTGGTGGTGCGCCCCGGCGGCGACTACCCCAAGTACGGCGCGGTGGAGCGCGACTACTACGGCAACGAATACGACGGCTTTCAGGACACCTTTACCAGTTCCTTCTACGCCAACCTGGAGTGGGGGCGCTTCGACCAGGCCGCCGCGGTGCTGGACAACTATTTCGAGAGGTTCGTGCAGGACGACGGCCTGCCGAACATGCGTGGGCCGGAGGTCGGGCAATTCGGGCTGACGTTGTCGCTGCTGGCGCGCTATCTGCAGTACACCGGTGATGCCACGCGCCTGCGCCGGCATCTGCCCAGGATCACCGCCACCGCGCAGGTGTTATGCACCTTGCACGACCAGGCGCTGGCGTTGCCGCGTAACGCCCATGGCCACGGCCTGCTGCATGGCTGGAACGAATCCGATGCCTGCCTGTTCCCCGATCCGTCGCTGTGGTGGAAGCCGTACTACGCCAACAGCGCACTGACCATTCGCGGCTGGGAAGACATCGCACAGGTCTGGCGCACGCTCGGCGGTGAGCCATCCGTCGCGCAGGACTGGCAGCGCCGCGCCCGGCAACTGCGCGCGCGTCTCGAAGCCAGCCTGCGCGCCAACGTGCGGCGCGATCTCTCACCGCCGTACGTGGGGCCACTGCCAGGCACCACGCTGACGTTCCGGCAATCGCTGCTGCAGGAAAAGCCCAGCGAACAGCAATGGCCGCACCGTGCCTATGCCGAACTATTGCAGGCCGATGTGCTGCCGGAGGCATTGGCCAACCTGGTGATCGATTGCCTGCGTGGCCACGGCGGCACCAGCCTGGGTGTGGTGGCCAACATCGCGCCGCCCGAGCCCGGCAGCCGCGATCTGCTTGGCTTTATTTCCTACGGCTATGCGCAACAACTGCTGCGGTTGGACCGCATCGAAGAGTACCTGCTGTTCCTGTACGCGCATCGTTACCAGGTGCACACGCGCGGCAGCTGGACGGCGGGCGAGGTCAGTGGCATCACCGGCGGCATGCCGCTGTTCTGCATTCCCGCGCAGATGACCATTCCGCTGCTGCTGCGCTGGATGCTGGTCAGCGATGACAGCGCCGGCGAGCAGCTATTCCTGGCACGTGCAGTGCCGCGTGCTTGGCTCGGCACCGGCAAGACGGTGGGCATCACCGCTGCGCCCACGCGCTGGGGCACGGTCACGCTGACGCTGCAGGCACTGCCGGAGCAGCGCCGCATCGATGCGCAGGTGGTGCTACCCGCGCGCAGCCCGCAGCAGACCTGGCTCAGCATGCGCCCACCGCACGGCACGCGCCTGCAACGGGCAGAGGTGGACGGAAAGCCGGCACGCCTGCACGGGCCGCACGGTGACCGTGTGGCACTGCCTGGTACCGGTGGCACGGTGAGCGTGCAGGGGTGGTACGCGTAAGCCAGTAGCTGCGAGATCGCTGACAGCGCGCCAAGCCCGTGCTGCCGTGGGGCCTGGGCTGCGGCACTGCAGCGGCACGCCTGGCCGCCAGGACGCGTATCTCCTGTAAGCGAGCGTCGTCGCGCACTAGCTGGTCTATGCCACACAAACGTGGATGACGTCGGTCGATGTATCCGCGTCGCAACGTTGTGTCGATCAAGCGCGCTGTGCACGATTGTCGCGATGCGTTGCGAGTAGCGGGCTGTGACACAGACCTCGAAACACCGCGTGCGCAGCAGCGCCAGGTGCTTCAGTCGCTGACCCTACAAAACCCTGCTATGCCCGTTATCGATCGTCAGCAAGCGAACTTCCGCACGCTGGCCGGATAAATTCGTCAAGACGGCGCGCTGGCGTTGTCGCAAGCTTTTTTTGCGTTGTCCGGTGTTACCGGGCATGTGCTCTCAGGGGGAGCCACGTCATCGTTGGTGCTGGAGACCTGCCGTGTTTGACGGCGGTCGTAGGTGTCGCATCTGTCATGTCCCAACTCACCTCGCGCTGCCGCAGTGCGGCAACGCCGTGCGTGTGCGTGGGCCGTTGTCCCCATGAAATCACAAGGAACTCCGATGTCGCACAGCCGTTCCGCTGGGTTGCTGCCCCCGTTCTCGTGCAAGACACCGTTGCGTTGCGCGATCCTGCTTGTGCTGGCCACGGCGGCGCTGCCCGCAGCCGCGCAACAGCAAGGCAGTGATGCGAGCGCGTCGCCGGAGACCGCGCAGACGCTGGAGCAGGTCAACGTCACCGGCACGCATTTGCGCCGCGTGGATGCAGAAACCGCCAGCCCGGTGGTGGTGATCGATCGCCAGCGCATCGAGGACAGCGGCAAGAGCACGTTGGGCCAGCTGCTGCAGCAGCTGCCGGTGATGGCCGGCTTCATGGCCGGGCCGGCGCTCAATTCCGGCTTCAGCCACGGACGCGCACTGGTGTCGCTGCGCAATCTCGGCCCCGAACGCACGCTGGTCTTGGTCAACGGCCATCGCATGGCGGGGCCTGCAAGCAGCGTGGCCTCTGCGCCCGGCGTGGACGTCAATGCGATTCCGGCGGCAATGGTCGAGCGCGTGGAAGTGCTCACCGATGGCGCCTCATCGGTGTATGGCTCCGATGCGATTGGCGGGGTGGTCAATATCATCCTCAAGGACAAGTACGACGGCTTTGCCGCCACCGTCGACTACGCACAGAGCACGCACGGCGATGCCAACAGCCGCACGCTCGGTGTGGAGTGGGGCAAGAGCTGGACCGCGGCGGGGTGATCGTCGGGCTGAGCCGCAATTCGATGAATCCGGTCTTCAACCGCGACCGCAGCTATGCGGCCAAGGCCGTGGAATATTTCGAAGGGCAGGTCAGCGAGGTCCGCGGCGCCAACACCCGCGCCTTCCTGACCGACGGGCGCCGGTTGACGCCGGCCGAGGGCGTTGCGCCCGGCCCGGTGGGCCAAGATGCGTTTCGCCCGTATCAACGCGCTACCGACAGCTACAACGTCTACGACGCGCAATACCTGATCACGCCGATCGAGCGCACCAACGCCTCGCTGCACGGCAGCTTCGACTTCACCCCCAGCATCCAGGGCTATATGGATGTGTTCTGGACCCGCAGCAAGACCACGTCGCGGCTGGATGCGTTCGGCCTGGAAATGCTCGGTGCGGCCGACAACTACTACAACCCGTTCGGCGATCTGCTGGAGCGCTACGACCTGCGCTCCACCCAGGCCAACACACGCGTGTATACCGCCACGATGTTCCAGACCAACATCGTGGCCGGCCTGCGTGGGCGCGTGCAGGGCACCAGCTGGCAGTGGGACGCGGCAGCCGGCTATGCGCGCTACAAGGACACGCTGGTGCGCACCGGTTTTTCGATCACCTCTGCATTGAACAATGCGGTGGGCGCCTCGTTCCTGGACAGCGATGGCGTGGTCAAGTGCGGAGCGCCCGGGGCGGTCATTGCAGGGTGCACGCCCATCAACATCTTCAACCCCAATGACCCGGCTACCATCGCGGCATTGCGCGGCACGCAGCGCCCGGTGGACCTGATCGACGAAAGCGAGATGCGGTTTGTCGACATCAGCGCCAATGGCGATCTGTTCGCCATGCCGGCCGGCGCGGTGCAGGCGGCGGTGGGGCTGGTGTACCGCACCAACAAGTTTGCGCAGGGCACCACCAGCGATGTGGCCGCCGCCGATGCCGATGGCAATTGCGATTACAACGATGGCTGCATCCTGCAGCAGGGGCGCGATGAATCCGTGCGCGAGGCCTATGCAGAACTGCTGGTGCCGTTGCTGAAGGGCGCCCCGTTTGCGGACACGCTCAACCTCAACCTGGGCTCGCGCTATTCGAAGTACGACGCCTGGGGCGCGACTACCAACAGCAAGGTCGCGATCGAATGGCGGCCGGTGGCGAACCTGCTGGTGCGCGCCACCGGCTCGCAGGTGTTCCGTGCGCCGGCCTTGGGCGACCTGTACGGCTCGCCCTTCACCGCGGTGATCGACAACACCGGTGATTTCCAGGACCCATGCGAGGGCTACACCGGCGCACCCAATCCGGCCTGCGCCAACGTGCCCAACGATGGCAGCTTCATCAATACCGCGCGCTTCAACGTGGTGACCTCTGGCGCCAACAATATCGGCTTCCAGCTCAAGCCCGAGCGCGGCCGCTCCTACAACCTGGGGGTGGTGTACGACCCGCTGCAGAACCTGTCGGTGAATGTGGACAGCTGGCGGGTGGTACTGGATGACATGCTGTCCGGTGTTGGCGATCAGCAGGTGGTCAGCGACTGTTTCGAAGGCCGCGAGGCGGCGTTCTGCGGGCTGATCCAGCGCGATGGCAGTGGCCAGCTGACGCGGGTGGCGGTGCCATTCGCCTATAACAGCGGCAAGGTGGATATCCGTGGTTACGACGCCGGCATTCACTACCGCCTGGCAGACACCGCATGGGGCGATTTCAGCACCGGCCTGGATGCAACCTACTTTTCGAGTTTTCGCTTTGCGGGAGAGACCCATAACTATGTGGGCGAGAATTCCAGCTGGGGCAACATGCCGCGCTGGCGTGCCGTGGCCAACCTTGCCTGGGACAAGGGGCCGTGGCATGCGAGCTGGAACACGCGTTACCTGGGGCCCACCGTCAATGGCAGCCAGTACGAGGACTTCTGCGCCGACACCAATGCCGACGGCAGTTGCCGTTATTTCCGCATCGGCTCAGTGGTCTATCACGATGCATCGCTGAGCCGGAAGATCGCCATCCTGCATGGCACGCTGGCGCTGGGCGTGGACAACCTGGGCAATCGCAAACCACCGCGCTTCTACAGCTACTCCAACGCCGCCAACACCGAAGCAAGCACCTACGACACCTTGGGGCGCTATTTCTGGAGCCGGCTGCGGGTGGAGTTTTGAGCGCGGCCGGGTGCGTGGCGACCTTGCGCGCGAACCGAGTTGTCGCAGCCGGGCAGCGGCGCATGTACAGAACGACCGCGCCGCCTTCGTTTCGTTGCGGGGTGCTTCGCGTTCGCGCAATGCCCCACGTCCTGGCCGCGTATGGTGGATGACCGCCGCACAACCGAGCGGAGAGCCGGCGGGCGGGCAGCACGGCGCAAAGCCATCGGTCCAGTCACGCCGAGTGCGCTGCCGTGCGTCGTGCCTTTTCACCTGCACGGAGTGCGCGCATGCAGCGTTTGGGGTTGATCGTGGTGCAGCGCATGCATAGCTGCCTGAGCTTGCGGGCGCAGCGCGTAGGCTTGGCAGCCCTGTGTCTTCTGATGCTCTTCGTCACCAGCACGGCTTCGGCTGGCCCCAAGCAGGCGCAGGAAGCGCCGGTGGTCAAGGCCAATGCCGCCATTGGCGAACCACGCTTTCGCGGGCTGGCGCATCCGGTGCCCGAAAGCGGCGTGGCCTTCGCGCCGGATGGCCAGCTGGCCAGGATCTTCGCGGCCGATCTCGCACGCTGTGCAGGGCAGGTGCCGGGCAACGACTTCTGGGTGGACCGCATGCTGGTGCGCGAGGGCACCGGCGGCGGATTCGACGATGAGAACAACTGGCTGTTCACGCGCGGCCGCGCCGCGTATCTGTCTTCGCACGTTCCCGAACAACCCGGGTTCGTTGGCCAGGTAGCGTACTGGCATGCCACCGACTACGACGCGTTGTTCCACTTGCAGTCCACGCAAGGCACGCGCGAGGTGCAGTGGAACGAGCAGCCGCAGCAGCGGCGGCAGACGCCCAGCTACTTCAGCACCGTGTTCGAAGATGCGCGTGCCGGGGTGCGGATGCGTCTGGTCAAATACATCACCGAGCAGAACGTGGCGGTCGCTACGTTTGTGCTGTCCAGCCTGGATGGTGCGCCGCATACGCTGTCAGTGCAGGCGCGCTCACCGATGGCAACGCATGCCGATGGTGCTGCGCTGACTGGCGCATTCGATGCCTACAACGCGATCACCACGGTGTTTCCGTGGCTGTCAGGCGATGGCTTCCGTGTGGACGGTGCGCGCTTGGTGCGTGAGGTGGCCGTACCGGCTACCGGCGAGACTGCGCCCATCAAGGTGCAGCTGGGCCTGCTCACGCACGAGCTACCGGAGGCCCAGGCCGAGTACGACCGCATTGCCGGGCAATCGCCGCAGCAGGCGTATCAGCAGCATGTGGCCCGCTACAACCGCTGGTGGGTGGACAACGTGCCGTATCTGGACACGCCCAACGCGAATATCACCAAGAGCCTGTTCTACCGCTGGTGGGTGCTGCGTTTCAACTTTCTCGATGCCAACGTGCCAGGCAACGATTACCAGTTCCCGGTCGCGATCGAAGGCGTACTGGGCTACAACAATGCCATCGTGCTGACCACCGGCATGTTTCTGGACGATTTGAAGTATCTGCGCGACCCGATCTACGCCTACGGCAGCTGGCTCAGCGCCGGCGAAACCGCAGGCGGTGGCAAGTATATGGACAACCCCGGATCGCCGGAAAACTGGTCCAACTCCTACGCACAGACCATCACCGCCGCGGCGTGGCGCTCGCTGCAGGTGCATGGTGGCCCACCGGCGCTGGCCAGCAAGTTGGCGCGCTATGGCAGTGGCGACGTGGATGGCGTGCTGGCTGCCTACGATCTCAACCACAATGGCTTGATCGAGTACGACTGGGCCGCGATGACCGGCAATGACGCCGATGCGGTGTCCTTCGACTGGGCAAAGCAGCACGGCGAGATCCGCATGGACCGCACCGAAAGCGCCTACGTGTACGCCAATGCGCACGCGGCCGCGCAGGCCGCGCAGCTGGCCGGTGACAGCGAGACCGCGCAGCGCATGCAGGCCACCGCGGCGCGCATCCGCAAGGCGGTGCTGGAGGTGTTGTGGCAGGACCGCAGCAGCACGGCCGATTCGGTGGGATTGTCCGGCGATCTGCTCAAGCACCGCCAGGCCAAGGGCCCGCGCCTGCCGGTGGACTGGAAGGAGACCAATAACTATTACCCCTTCAGCGTGGGCCTGATGCCCAAGCACGGCGATGCCGACGACGACCCCAAGTACATCCGCGCCTTGCGCCTGTTTGCCGATGCCGCGCAGTACCCGCTGTTTCCGTTCTACACGGCAAATCAGGTCGATCTGCATGCGCGCGGTAGCGGCGCAGAGGCGGGCAGCAATAACTTTTCCACCATCAATGCAACGGTTGCGTTCCGCTTGCTGGGCGCGGCCTTACGCGATTATCCCAGCCCGTATCTGAGCGCGCACAGTTACCGCACGTTGCTGTACTGGAATGCGTGGGCGCCGTACATCAACGGCGACAACCGTTACCCGGATCAGAACGAATTCTGGTCCAAGGGCAGCGCCGCAAACGGCGGCACGATCGGTTACCGCTCGTGGATCCACCACACCCAGCTGGGCGCGACCAACTTCAGCATGATCGAAGATGCGATGGGCTTGCGCCCGCGCAGCGACAACCAGATCGAGTTGTATCCGATCGACATCGGCTGGGAACACTTCGCCGCCGATAACCTGCGCTACCGCGATCGCAACCTGAGCATCGTCTGGGACCGTGATGGCACCCACTACGCCGGCCAGGTGCCCAAGGGCTATAGCGTGTATCTGGATGGCCGGTTGGCGTTCCGTATCGACCGGCTGGCGCATGTGCTCTACGACCCGGCGAGCGGGCAGGTGACGGCGCTGCCCGATGCGGTCAACCCTGCCGGTGCGGTAAAGGTGCTGGAAACGCACCCGGCGCACCTGGCAACGATGACGCAGGTGGCGTTCGCTCCCGCCTCACGCGCGGCGCAGGTGCTGGCCAAGGCAGGGCTGGATGTGACATTACCCGCGGCGGCGCGGCTGGATCTCGCACACGGCGCGCAGGCCACCGCCAGCTTCGCCACGCCCGGGTTCGCGGCTGCGGCGGCGGTGGACGGAAGCACCGCCAATACGCCGTTCTGGGGCACCGCAGGCTCGCCGGCGGCCAGCGACTGGCTCGCGCTGCGGTTCGCTGGCAGCCGGCAGGTGGATCAGGTGGTGCTGTACTTCTATCGCAGCTCGTCGCCCGGCGGCGAGCAGCACGGCTTCCCCTCGGGCACCCGGCCTGGCTACGCCGCACCATGGATGTACGTGGTGCAGTACCAGGACGGCGACAGCTGGAAGGACGTACCGGGGCAGGTGCGTGATGCGCTGATTGCCGAGGGCAACCGCAATCGGGTGCGTTTCCCGCCACTGCGTGCGCAGGCGCTGCGGGTGGTAGTGACGCATGCCGGCAGTGCACGCACCGGTATCAAGGAACTGCAGGTCTTCAACAGCGGCCAGGCGCCGCCCGCGTTCGTGGGCAATGTGGCGCCCCAGGTGCAGGCCTGGCAGCTGGACACGCCCGGTGCCGACGGCACGGTGCGGGTGAACGGGCGTGTGGGTGACGATGGCCTGCCCAGCGGCGCGCTGCAGGTGCGCTGGTCGCTGCTGCAAGGCCCGCCTGGCGGCGAGGTGGTATTCGCCGATCCTGCGGCAGTGCAGACCACAGTGCGTTTCACGCAGGCCGGGCATTACAGCTTGCGGCTGGCTGCCAACGACGGCGCGTTGGCCGGCCACGCCGATGTGCAGGTGAACGCGCCTGCATCGCCGCCTGTTGAGCGCATTGCGCTGCAGAGCCTAGCCACGGTCAGCGCTCAGCTCACCGGCACGCAGTACCGCGTGCAGGCGCTCAACGACGGCGTCCTCCCTGCGGCGGACAGCACGCCCAACGGCAGCCGGCGCTGGGGCAGTTACGGCCGCGCGCAGCCGCAGACGGTGTGGCTGCACTACCAATGGCCGCGACCGGTGCGGCTGTCGTCCAGCACGCTGTATTTCTGGAGCGATCAACCCGACGGCGCCGTGGCGCCACCCGCCAGCTGGACACTGCAGACGTTGCAGGACGGGCGCTGGCAGGACGTGTCGGCCCGCAGCGGGTATCCGGTGGCCGCCAATGGCGCGGTCAGCACGGTGAGCTTTGCGCCCATCGTCACCACTGGCCTGCGTGCGGTGCTGACCACGCAAACCTTGGGCACCGGGCGCGCAGCGATCGGCGTGGACGAATGGCAGGCGTGGTCGGACGTGCCCAGGCAGCTGGAGCCGATCGATCTGCGCACCGCGCCGGGTGAGCTGCCCACGCTGCCGCAGGAGGTCACCGCGTTTTATGCCGATGGCAGCGTGCTGCCGGTGGCGGTGCAGTGGCCGGATGTTGCATCCGAAAGACTGGCCAGCGAGGGCAAGGTCGAGGTGCAGGGCCTGGTGGAAGGCGTGGTGCCGATCAAGGCCACGCTCTGGGTGCGCGCCACGCCGCCGGGCCAGATCACGGCCGTGCAGCCGTTGCCGGTGGTCGCTTCGGTGGTGGGGCAGGCACCCGCGCTGCCGGGGTTCGTCAGCCTGCAATACAACGACGGCTCGCGCGAACGCGTGCCGGTGCACTGGCCGGCGCTTGCGCCAGCGCGCTACGCGCAACCGGGCGAGATCCCTCTGACCGGCACTGCGCAAGGGCGCGTGCCGACCGGGCAGGTGGCGGTGCCGCTCACGCTGCAGATCAAGGCGGCCACGCCATGAAGTGGAGCGTCATACGCGCGTGCGGATGCGTCTTCGCGACGGCCTTGTGGTTGGCCAGTGTTCCGGCATGCGCGGCAGTGCCAGCGCAGCCCGTGCAGTTGCACGCGCCGGGTAACCCGATCCTGGCCGACGGCAGCACGTATTCGGCCGACCCGGCGCCGCTGGTGGCCGATGGCAAGCTCTACATCCTGGCCGGGCGCGACACCGCACCCCCTCAGCGCAACGACTTCGTCATGCCGGGCTGGCAATTGTTTTTGACCGGCGACCCCGAACGCGGCAACTGGAGCCACTACCGCGACTTTTTACGCCCGCACGACGTGTTCGCCTGGGCCGGCAAACGCCACGCCTATGCAGCGCAGATCGTGCAAGGGCCCGATCGCCGCTACTACCTGTATGCGCCAGTGCAGCAGCGCAACGCGTCCAGCGCCGATCCATTCGGCATCGGCGTGGCGGTGGCCGACAGCCCGCTCGGTCCGTGGACCGATGCACATCCACAGGGGCCGATCGTGTCGCAGTCGGTGCCCACGCCTAACACCATCCAGAACATCGATCCTACCGTGCTGGTGGATGACGACGGCCGCGTGTATCTGTACTGGGGCACCTTCGGCGCGCTGTACGGTGTGGAGCTGCAACGCGACATGGTCAGCTTCAAGGGCACGCCGGTGGCGGTGGACACGCTGGGCAGCTATTTCGAGGCGCCCTGGTTGTTCAAGCGCAAAGGCACCTACTACCTGGCATATGCCGCCAACAACGCCGGGCGCGGCTCGGCATGCACGCCAACGCGGTATCACGCGTGCATCGCGTATGCGAGCGCGCCCACGCCGCTGGGGCCGTGGACGTATCGCGGCATCGTGCTGCCACCGGTGAGTTCGACCACCTCCCATCCGGGCATCGTCGCCTTTGCCGGCCAGTGGTATCTGGTCTACCACACCGCCGATGCCGCCGGCGGTGGGCATTTCCGTCGCAGCGTGGCGATCGATCGCCTGCAATGGGACGACAGCACGCAACCGGCCAGCATCCGCACCGTCACGCCGACGCGGCGCCCGCAACCGCCGGTGCCGCCGCAGCGCAACCAGGCGCCAGCCGCCTACGCCAGCGCCTCCAACGGCCCGGATATTCCCGTGCAGTACTGGATGGCAGCGCTCAACGACGGCATCGTCAAAGCGAATCCGCTGCCGCCACAGCTGTGGGGCAGCTGGACGCCAGACAACCCGCCGCAGCAATGGATTCAATACAGCTGGGCGGAGCCGGTGACGCTAGACCGCACCCGCATCGTGTTCTGGGCCGACCAACCGGCCGGCGCGCAGATCGGCGTGGCGCCACCGGCGCGCTGGCATCTGGAATATCGCCAGGGTGGGCACTGGGTGCCTGTGCAGGCCAATGACCGCTATGGCACACGTACCGGGCGCTATGAAGCGGTGTCGTTCTCACCGGTGACCACGCGCTGCGTGCGTGCGGTGTTCGATGCGGCCGGTTCCGGCCCCAGCTACGCCGCCTTCGCCGTGCAGGAGTGGGAAGTACTGGCACCGCAGCCGCAACAACTGCCCGCCGCCACGGACGCCGACAGCCGCCACTGCGATGTGCCGTGATTGCGCTGACGACAACGCAACCGCTGCCTACGTTTCTCTCCACCCATCAGCGGCTTTCTCACCTGGATCGACCTATGCTCCTGCAGTTGCAACGTCCCGCGCGCGTGTCGCACTTTCGTCTTCTCATCGCGTGCTGTCTAAGCATTGCGATGCTGCCAACGCTGGCGCGCGCGGCGGCGCAGCCTGCCGAGCCCACACCGGCGCAGTACACCGCGGCGATCGGGTTGACCGACCGCTACGACGCCCTGGTTGACCGCCAGCCCAGCGCGCCGGTATGGGTGGATGCGCAGCGCTTTTTGTACCAGCGCGGGAGCCTGCGCCAGAGCCAGGCGCCGGCGATCGAGTACCGGCTGGTGGACGCCGCCAGCGGGCGTAATACGCCGGCCTTCGACCACGCACGTCTTGCCGCCGCGCTGACCCAGGCCGGCGCACACAACGTGGATGCGGCAGCGTTGCATTTGCAGGATCCAGCGCTGGAACAGCAGACGTTGCGCTTTCAGCTGGCAGATCTTGGTTGGCAGTGTGAGCTGGTGCGCTACCGCTGTGCGCACCTGCCCGAGCGCGATGCGCGGCCCGAGTCGATGGACATGAGCTTCCCGCTCAAGCAGGGCGAGCGCTATGCCAAGCACTCGCCGGACGGACGCTGGCGGGTGTGGGTGGAGCAGGGCAATCTGCTGATCGCCCCGGTGAGCGGCGGCACGCCAACGGCGATCAGTCACGATGGCAGTGCGAGCGACTTCTACGCCATCGACACGGTGGTGTGGTCGCCCGACTCGCTGCATGTGGCCGCCTACCGGGTCAAGGCGCCACCGCCGCACATGGTGTACTACATCGAATCGGCGCCGGCCGATCGCGTGCAACCCAAACTGCACCAGCAGGTCTATCCCAAGCCCGGCGACCCGTTGCCGGTGATGCAGCCAGTGCTGTTCGACGTGGCCACGCGCACCGCGCGCCCGGTGGACATGACCCTGCTGCCCAACGCCTTCACCCTTAGCGAGCTGCAATGGTGGAAGGACAGCCGCGGCGTGACCTTCGAATACAACGCACGTGGGCATCAGCTGTACCGCGTGATCGAGGTAGATGCAGGCACCGCCGTTGCGCGCACCGTGATCGAGGAAACCTCGCCCACCTTTATCGAGTACTCGCCACTCAGTGGCGACAACGAAGACGGCGGCAAGCACGCGCGCCACGATCTTGCCGATGGCGCGCAACTGCTGTGGGCGTCCGAGCGCGATGGCTGGGAACACCTGTATCTCTACGACGGCCGCACTGGTCGCGTGATGCGCCAGGTCACCCGTGGCGAGTGGGTGGTGCGCAGGCTCGATCATGTCGACGAGGCAGCCGGGCAGGTGTACTTCACCGCCTCCGGCATGCAGCCCGGTGAAGACCCGTATTACCGCCACGCCTATCGCATCGGCCTGGACGGCACCGGCCTGACCGCACTGACGCCGCTGGCCGCCGATCACGATGTGCGTTATTCGCCGGACGGGCGCTGGTTTCTGGACCTGTCGTCGCGCGTGGACCTGGGGCCGGTACTGGAGCTGCGGCGCAGTGCGGATGGCAGCTTGGCACACACGGTCGAACGCACAGATCTGGGCCATCTGCTGGCGGCCGGTTGGCAGCCGCCGTTGCCGTTCCATACCCCCGGGCGCGATGGCAAGACCGAGATCTGGGGCGTTATTTTCCGCCCGCAGCAGCTCGATGCCCAGCAGCCGTATCGCGTCGTCGAATACATCTACGCCGGGCCGCAGGGCTCGTTCGTGCCGAAGCGCTTCACCACGCGCACGCCGCCGTTGACGGGGTTGGGCTTTGCGGTGGCGCAGATCGACGGCATGGGCACCAACAACCGCTCGCGCGCGTTTCACGACGTGGCCTGGCGCAATCTCAAGGATGCCGGCCTCCCGGATCGCATCGCCTGGCACAAGGCGGCCGCCGCACGTTACCCGTGGTACGACATTCGCGGCGGGGTGGGCGTGTACGGCACCTCGGCCGGCGGGCAGAACGCGCTGGGCGCGTTGCTTTTCCATCCCGAGTTCTACGTGGCCGGCGTGGCCAACTCCGGCTGCCACGACAATCGCATGGACAAGATCTGGTGGAACGAGCAATGGATGGGCTGGCCGGTGGGGCCGTGGTACGCCGAATCCTCGAACGTGGAAAACGCTGCGCGCCTGCAGGGCCATTTGCTGCTGGTCACCGGCGACATGGACAAGAATGTCGATCCTGCCAGCACCTTCCAGGTGGCCGATCGCCTGATCAAGGCGGGCAAGGATTTCGATCTGCTGGTGGTGCCCGGCGGCGATCACGGCGCAGGCGGTGACTACGGCAAGCGCCGGCTGCTGGATTTTTTCCAGCGCTGGTTGCACCGCACTCCGACGCCGGAGTGGAATCGCGCTGCGGCAGCGCCCGCTACGCAGGCACCTTAGCGCGCTGTACGACGCTGCATGGTGCGCAACACGCGCATGGAGGGTTGGATGCTGCGGCGCTGATGCATCAGGCGCCGTCGCACAGCACTGTGGTGGAGCATGCATGCGCGCAACCTGCGCCTCTGCGTGAATACTGCGGCTTGTGCTCCAGGGTTGCAGTTGCAACCGCGGCGCCGCAGCTTGAAGTCATCCACCAACAAGCGATCGTCCACAGGCGAACCATGCGAATTTCCGCATGCACTGTCGCCAAATGCGACAAGACGTCGCGCGTGCGCACAGGCACATTGTGACCAGCTGATGAAACCGGGCCGCATGGGCGGACCCGGTGCACGAAAAAACGTTTGCAGCGACGACGTGCCTTGCGTGTGCAGCCGTGCATGCAAGGCACCGGAACGGTGCGCGCCGTGTTACGGGCCTCTACGCGAAACGTCGCGGATGCCATGTCTTTGTGAGGTGACTCGCGCTGGTGCACGCCGGCACGGGCACGTGTTGCCCGCCATTTCTCTACTGTCCGAACCAGGAGCCCTGCATGCCGATGTTGCCGTTGCGTTCCGCCAGATCTTCGCTCAGTGCGGTCACGCCTTTGCAGACGACGCTGGGCAGCGCCGTGCTGCTTGCATTGGCTGCCACCGCTGCACCTGTCTGCGCGCAGCAGGCGGCCGGCACTGGCGCTGCAACACAGACACTCGACAGCGTGGTGGTCACCGGCTCGCGCCTGCGCCGCGTGGATACCGAAACCGCCAACCCGGTGGTGACCGTCAGCCAGGAGCAGATTGCCGCCACCGGCAAGGCCACGGTGGGCGACCTGCTGCAGGAGCTGCCGTCCATTGCCGGCAATGCCACCAACCCGTACACCAACAATGGCGGCGGCACCGGTGCGTCGGCTGTGTCGCTGCGTGGTCTGGGCGACAAGCGCACGCTGGTCCTGGTCAACGGCATTCGGCTGGCCTACAACGACGTCAATGCCATTCCGGCTAGCATGATCGAACGCATCGAAGTACTCAGCGATGGTGCGTCGGCGGTGTACGGGTCCGATGCCATTGGTGGAGTGGTCAACTTCATCCTGCGTACGCGCTTTGATGGTGTGCAATTCAGTAGCGACTTCGGCACCAGCAAGGAGCGCGATGGCAATCGCCGCAATTTCGCATTGACCGCCGGCAAGACTTTCGAGCGCGGCAGCCTGATTGCCGGGCTGTCGTATCACAACATCGACCCGGTTTCCGCCGCCGCACGCGACTATTCCAAGGATGCGCTGGCGCTCACCGATGGCGTGCCGGTGAAGCAGGGCTCCTCCGCAACGCCCACCGGCACCGTCAATTTCAACGATGGCTCCGAGGCGTCAAGCCAGCTGCGGCAAGCGAATGGCTGTACTCGTGTCACGCTCAATGGCGGTGTCAGCGGCCGTGCCGGGCCCGGCGATTTCCATTGTTACGACGCCGCTGCCGATTCCTACAACTATCAACCGTTCAACCTGTTGCAGACCCCGCAAAAGCGCACCAATGCCTTTGTGCTGGGCACGTATCGCTTCAGCGACAGTGTGGAGGGCTACGTCAACACGTGGTTCAGTAAAACCGAATCCGCCTCGATCATCGCGCCGATCCCGATCTTTTCCAACGGCGACAACATCCTGGTGTCGTCGCAGAGTTACTACAACCCATTCGGGGTGAATTTCGGCACCGATCGCAGCACCGGCACCTCGTACAACGACTTCAATACCCGCGCCACCGTGCTGGGCAATCGCAGCTACCAGTACAACACCTACAACTTCCAGATCAGCCCCGGCCTGCGCGGGCGCTTCGGGGACAGCTCCTGGCAATGGGATGCCACGTTCAACTACGGCAAGGTCAAGCAGAAGTCGATCAACAACGGCTTCCTGGACTACGCCACCTTCAATCAGGCCATCGGTCCGTCGTTTCTGGACAGCGATGGCGTGGTCAAGTGCGGCAGCGCGGGGGCGGCGATCGCCGGCTGCACGCCGCTGAATTTCTTCAACCTCAACGACAGCTCCAACCTCGCAACCCTGCAGGGCATGGTGGTCAACCCGATTGTCACCAGCGTCTACACCGTCAAGCAGTTCGAGGCCAATGCCAATGGCACGCTGTTCGAGATGCCGGCCGGCGCAGCCAGCCTGGCGGCCGGTCTGTCGTATCGCAAGGAGCGCTCCACCACCACCTCCGACTCATTGTGGACGGGCGATGAGGACGGCTTGTGCGGCGTGATCGAATACTGCGCCTCCACGTTGAGCGGCAGCTTCGATGTCAAGGAGGCCTATGCAGAAGCGCTGTTCCCGCTGCTCAAGGACCTGCCGGGTATCAATGCCTTGAACATCACCCTGGGCACGCGGTTTTCCGACTACAGCTCGGTGGGCAGCAAGACCAATAGCAAGGTGTCGCTGGAGTACCGCCCGATCGAAAACCTGCTGCTGCGTGGCACGGTCTCGCAGGTGTTCCGCGCGCCCAATATCAACGAGCTGTACGCCGGCGTGGCCGGCGATGCGGCCACCGTCAATGACCCATGCAATGGCTACACCGGCGGCAGCAGCGTGGCCTGTGCCAACGTGCCCACCGATGGCAGCTATCAGCAATCCGATGGCCAGGTGTCGGGCAAGGTGTCCGGCGCAGCGGTGGCTGGTTACCAGCTGAAGCCGGAAACCGGCAAATCCTATGACGTGGGCCTGGTGTACGACCCGCAATGGATCGATGGCCTCTCGCTGAGCGCGGACTGGTGGCGCATCGATCTGGAAGACACCATCACCACCGTCTCCGCGCAGACCGTGCTCAATCAGTGTTATGCAAATTCTGCCAGCGCGTTCTGCCCGCTGATCCATCGCAACGGCAATGGCACCATCAACTACATCGCCGAGCCCACCGTAAATCTGGGCAAGCTGTGGGCCAAGGGCATCGACTTCAACCTGACCTATCGTCTGCCGGAAACCGCATGGGGTAACGTCAATGTCGGCCTCAATGGCACCTATCTCACGCGCTATGACGTGCTGCCCGACACCACCGACCCCAGCTCGGTCACTATCCACAATGTGGGCCGCTACACCCAGGCCTATGGCAACTTCCCGCGCTGGCGTGGCCTGGGCACAGTGAGCTGGGCGTTGGGCGACTGGAGCGCAACCTGGCGCATCCGTTACGTCGGCAACACCGCCATCGGCAATTCCGATCCGGATCAGAGCCTGTCGGCCGATTCCAGCCAGCCCACCGTGGTCCGCAAGATCGGCGCCTATGTCTACAACAATCTGCAGCTGGGTTACGAGGTGCAGCCGTGGCACACGCGTTTCGAAGTGGGCGTGGACAACATCGCCGACAAGCAGCCGCCGCTGTACTACTCCAACAATGTTGGCAATGCCAATACTGACGTGGCTACTTACGACTTGTTGGGCCGGTTCTATTGGGCGCGTGCCACGGTGAAGTTCTGACTGGCGCAGTGGTGGGCGTTTGTGCGTGCAGCCGGCGCTTGAGTTCCATCGTCGCAACGCCGCCGCAACACCGCCGAGCGCAAGGCCGACCACCGCAGACTGCAACCGCGTGCGCACTGCGCCGTTGCCTACAGGAGCTAAGCTGGTCCGATGACGCATGCACACCCCAATGATGACGTGAACGATGCTGCGCTGAGCCTGTCGCGGCGTCGGTTTCTGGCCTGGAGCAGCCTGGCGGTGGCGGCCGGATTCCTGCGTTTTCCAGCCCAGGCCGCCGCTGCGCAGCCCGGCAGCATCCGCGCGGTGCCGCTGGCGCAGGTGCGGCTGACGCCGTCGCTGTTTCTGGATGCGTTGCACACCAATCGCCGTTATCTGATGCGCTTGCAGCCGGACCGCTTGCTGCACAACTTCGTGCTGTACGCCGGTCTCGATCCCAAGGCCCCCGCCTACGGTGGCTGGGAAGCGGACACCATCGCCGGCCACACGCTGGGGCACTACCTCAGTGCCTTGGCGCTGATGCATGCGCAAACCCATGATGCGCAGTGCCGCACGCGCGCCAGCTATCTGGTGGCCGAACTCGCACGCTGCCAGGCGCATGCCGGCGATGGCTACGTGGCCGGCTTCACCCGCAAGAATGCGGCCGGCGAGATCGAGAGTGGCCGCGAGGTGTTCGACGAACTCAAACGCGGCAAGATCGAGCCGCTACCGTTCTATCTCAACGGCAGCTGGGCACCGCTGTACACCTGGCACAAGCTGTTCGCCGGCCTGCTCGACGTGCATGCGCATTGCGACAACGCGCAGGCACTGCAGGTGGCGGTGGCACTGGCCGGCTACCTGCAAGGTATCTTTGCCGTACTGGACGACACGCAGCTGCAGAAGGTGTTGTCGTGTGAGTTCGGCGGGCTCAACGAGTCCTTCGTTGAGTTGCATGTGCGCACCGGCGATGCGCAATGGTTGGCACTGGCGCAGCGCCTGCATCATCACGCCGTGCTCGACCCGCTGGTCGCACAACGTGACGAACTGGTGCACCAGCATTCCAACACCAACATCCCCAAACTCATCGGTCTGGCCCGCGAGTATGAAGTGACCGGTGATGCGGCTTCCGGCGCGGCGGCGCGGTTCTTCTGGAATACCGTCACCGACCATCACAGCTATGTGATCGGTGGCAATGGCGACCGCGAATATTTCCAGCAACCGGACAGCATCGCACGCTTCCTCACCGAGCAGACCTGCGAACATTGTTCCAGCTACAACATGCTCAAGCTCACCCGGCACCTGTACCAATGGGGCCCGCAAGCCGCGTACTTCGATTACTACGAGCGCACGCTGCTCAATCACGTGATGGCGCAGCAGCATCCACGCACCGGCATGTTCACCTACATGACACCGATGCTGGCCGGCGAGGCGCGCGGCTGGTCATCGCCGTTCGACGATTTCTGGTGTTGCGTCGGCAGCGGCATGGAGGCGCATGCCCAGTTCGGCGACTCGATTTACTGGGAAGACGGGCAGGGCGTGGCGATCAATCTGTATGTGCCGTCGCGCGTGCGTAACGCAGCCGGGCTGGACATGACCTTGCACAGCGCGCTGCCGGCGCAAGGCAGCGTCTCGCTGCGTATCAACGCTGCCCCGGCAGCGCAGCGCACGCTCTCGCTGCGGGTACCCGGCTGGACGGCCACGCCGGTGCTGCAGCTCAATGGCGCGGTCGTGGACGCAGCGCCGGTCGATGGCTATCTGCGGGTCACGCGCATCTGGCACCCAGGCGACACGCTCAACCTCAGCCTGCAAATGCCATTGCGGCTGGAAGCCACGCCCGATGACCCCGCCTGGGTCTCGCTGCTGCGCGGGCCACTGGTGCTGGCGGCAGATCTGGGCGATGCCGCCACGCCGTGGTCGGGCAAGACGCCGGCGCTGATTGGCGGTGACGAGGTCCTGCAGCAGCTGCAACCAGCGGCAGAGCAGGGCAGCTACGTCTACAGCGACGGCGGCCAACACTGGCGCTTTTCACCGTTCTACGCGCAGTTCGACCGCCGCAGCGCGGTCTATCTGGAACACCGCAGCGCCACGGATTGGCAGCAACGCCAGGCCGAACAGGACGCCGCAGCCGCACGCCAGCGTGCGCTCGATGCCAGTGCACTGGACTGGGTCGCCCTGGGCGACGACGCGTCTGAAAAAGCGCACGCCCTGCAGAGCGACGGCTCCTACGCACTGAGCTACCGCCGCCGCGCCGGCCGCGACGCCCGCACCGGTGGCTTCATCGCCTTTACCCTGCGCAACACCGCAACCGCCCGCGTGCTGCGCCTGCGCTACTGGGGCGACGAAACCCGCCGCCGCTTCCGCATCCTCGCCGACGGCGAACTTATTGCCAACGAACGCCTCGACGGTAACCGCGGCCTGGACTTCGTCGATGTGGATTACGCCTTGCCTGCAGTGGTCGCCGGCCGCGCAACCCTTCAGATCCGCATCGAACCGGAGACCGGCTACTCGGCCGGGCCTGCGTTCGGATGTTGGGTGCTGGAGTCGGCGTGAAAGTAAACGCTGCAGCGGGCGCATGTCGAATGGGGATGACGGGAAATCTGCTAGACATCTGAAGAGAACTGCACCGGAGAGCCAAGAAGGCCAGCGCGCAGCCAAGCGTAAAAACACAGCCGTGCAATACCAAATCTCTTTCCCCTCGGGATGTCAGCCCCCGCGTAAAATTGATCCGGCTATCGCTGGAGGTTTCCAGACGCTGACCTCCTCTCAGCAAGCCAGCCATCAAGCGCACAGGCAGTTCCGTGTGACTGCAGCCGGTTGGCGTGGCCGGTAAGCGCGGCGACAGCGCCTGCTTCACAACACGAGCCATGGCATTCGCTGACTCAATTGCGCCAGCGGATGCCGCATCATCTGGTTTTTCAGCGTGAACTACAACGCGCCGGTGCATCTGTCCTCGACAGCAGGACGGAGGGTACGCATGGGCGGAAGCGGAAATCGCCAGAAACCAGCCTAGAACCTAACGAAACTGGCGGCTCTACAATGCATCGCTGCCGATGAACCCTTGCGGTGATTGATTGGTGGGGTTTTTCAGGGTCGACTATCTAGTCCGCCCCGCCAAGCTTTGAAATTGAATTGAGCAACACATTTGGGATATCTCCCCGACAATTACGTGCCAGATCGAGAAGCAGAGGTAAAGCACGGCGATCGCCCAATTGCCCGGCGGCATCGATAATTGAAAAGTTAACCTCGTCTTCTTCAAGCGCTCGCAATAATGAAGGCATAATATTTTTATTGCCAGTATTGGCCAGTGCCGCTATTGCTGTTTCACGAATTTCCCGATTTGAGTGGCTTGCAAGCTCAGTCAACCTGTCTGCAACAATGCTGGTTGCCGTATGGGAGCTATTTGTTAATCCCAATGTCGCCCACTCTACCACTGCAATATCTTGGTCATAAGATAAACCAATAAGAAGTTTGATCGCTTCGGGAGTATCAATTTTGCCGGCCGCGAATGCTACATTTTCCCTCACTCGCGTATCGTTGTCGTTCGCTGCATTGATTAGTTCTTTCAATTTTTCGACAGCTCTAAGATGACCAAGAGCGGATGCTGAGGATGATTTCACCAGGTTGTCGGAGTCACCCGTTAACATAGTTGCAAGGACTTCTATAAAAGTATTTCTGGAGGAAAAATCTAATTCAGGTAGCTGCCCCATCAAAAATGCTGCAATTTCTCTACAAGCGGGAGATGTGCTTTTCGCCATTTCAAGTGCGAAATTGAATGTTGAGCTGTCGCCACGGCTATGCAATAGCCTGGCAGCTGCATACCTTCTGTCCCGGTCATTAGACTTTAGCTCTTGATGCAACTGGTCAAGGGGCGCACCCTCCAGTTCATTCCATAGTTGAAAATCCATTTCATCTTGATCATCTTCGATCATCGTCTTGGTCCAAATTTTAACAGCGATCTTTTGACATTCTTGAAGGTCTACAACCCCAAGCCTTTTGCGTTGCCTTTGCTGCCTTAGCGGGAATCATTCCACTATCAATCAGCTGCTGCAAAACTTCGCAGCGATCGGGTCGTTTGCGGCCAGCAAGAACAGCATCGCTTTGAATTTTGTTAACAATCTGCACAACGCCGCTATCAGCTTGATTGCCTGGCGAAGCCATTTGTTGCACGATGTCGAATAACGGGCTTAAAGGGTTGCCTCTGTAATCCCCAAAACTTCCATCATCCATAAGCTCATTGCGATCCTGAATGCCATGACTACCTAAAGCTGTCGCACCTGGCGCCATGGAATTGGTGCCGAATAGTATTGCTTGCCGACCATCGGGGTCTTTGAACGAGTATGGCGAATTTTTAACATAACTGTATAGAGACAACCCTCCAAGTTGTCCGATCGAATCGGCTTGGACATAACGGCCCGTAGAAGTTTCGGAATCTCTAAAGTAATTCTGATTCAACCCGCTAGCGGCATCAAACCGCTGCCCCGGAAAGCGCATATCCAACACCAACGCCGCACCATCGCCATCCGGATCCTGATTCGGCGCGGTGTTGCCGAAGGCCTCGCCCTTTAGGCTCCAGCTCCACACCGCCACGTTACGAACCGGGTCAACCACCACACGCGGGCTGCCCAAGTGATCGGGTTCGATGTAGTGCAGCTTGTTTGCGCTGGCTAGCAAGCCGACCGGTAGGTCGTCCAGCCAGATCGCCTGCTGCTTGGGCGCGCCATTGGTGTCGTAGTCGCCCAGCCAGTGGCCGGCTTCATCGTAAAGCGTGTAGGTGTTGGTGGTGCCGAGGAAGCGGCGCACCTGCTCGCCTTTACCGTTGTAGCGGTAGTTCATCACCACCGCGCCTGCACGCTTGACCATGCTCATGCGGCCGGATGCGTCGTAGGGGAACTCCCGCGCCTTGCCACCGATGCTCAGCGTATTGCCTGTCTTGTCGTAGGTGCGCGCCACGCCGGCTAATGCACTCAGGCGATGATTGGTCGTTGGATAGGTGTAAGCCTGTGTCACGCTGCCGACCTTGGCGCTGAGGCGATTGCCGGTGGCGTCATAGCTATATCCATCAATGACGGTTCCGGTGACACCGTCGGTGAGGGCTGTGAGGCGGCCCAGCGTGTCGTAACCCAGGCCGATGTCCGGCGTTGGATTGCCGGCTGGGGTCAGTGAGTTGAGATTGCCCACCTCATCGAACCCAAACCCAACGTCCAGACCGCCAACCGCTTTGTCCTGAATGGCCTTGGGGCGGTAATCCTGGTCGTAAGCTCGGGTCAGCACGCGGCCGTTGCCATAGGTCCAGCCGGCCACCGGGCCCATCGGCAAATACGTGACACCCTTGACCAATATCTCGCGCGAGCCTCCAGGCGCGGTATAGCCCACCTCGGCGATCTGCCCCAGCTCATTGCGCACATAGTCAACCATCGCCCCGTCCGGATAGACCATGCTCGTCAGGTTCCCGCCTGCCGTATAGGCATAACGGACCATCAATGCCTTGCCATTGGTCGTCTGGACCTTGCGCACCAAGTCGCCGAACCGGTTGTAGCAATACTGCGTCGTGCCGCTGCCGTCCTTCATGCTGGCTAGGCGCCCGGCTGCAAACTGCTCTCCCGCCACGCAGACGGCCGGGGCCACGTCGTAGACAAAACGGGTCTCAAGCGCTGCATCGGCATAGGTCAGCGACACTGGGCGGTTTAAGGCATCGTAGGTGTAGGTGGCCTGTCGGTTGGCTGCGTCCTTCCTAGACAGCACATTTCCTGCGTCGTCGTAGGTGAAGCCGGTGCTGCCCGTGTCGGGACTCTGCAGCGCCAACAGTTCACCCAGACCATTGCGCTGGTAGGTCGTCTTCAAGCCTTTCGGATCCGTCACCACTGACGGTTGTCCAAGCACGTCGTATTGAAAAGCGCTCGTCGCCTTGATGCCGCCGGCGTCTTCGATACTCTGCTTCAAGCGATGCAGGGCATCGTATGTGTAGGCGCTAGACCGGCCCAGGGCGTCGGTTCGCCCCTTCATCGTGCCGACCGCGTCGTAGGCAAAATCGGTCGGGTTGCCTTGCGCATCCGCCTGCGTCGTCAGGCGACCGAGTTCGTCGTAAATACGGGACACCGTGAACATCAAGGTGTTCTTGGCGTCCTTGATGTCCTCCTTGATCCGGTGTCCCGACGTGTCCAGCGTGTAGACGAAGGAGTTGCCGTAACGATCCGATACCTTGGTCAGCCGGAATGCGCTGTCGTAGGCGAAGTCAGACACGTCGCCACCCGGCAGCGCAACCTGCTTGACCAAGCCGGTGGGCCAATAGCTGTAGCGCGTAATGCGGTCATCCGCCTCCGAGCCGCTGTCCTGTCCCCGGACGAAGCTTGCCGTCAGCCGACCTCGCGCATCGTAGCTGTAGTCGGTCACGACCCCATTCGGATCCTTCTGCGACAGCAGGCGGCCGGCGCTATCGTAACTAAGGAACTGGGTGACCTGGCCCACTGCGTTGGTGATCGACTTCAGGTCCCCGCCCTGAGCCGCGGGATAGTAGTCGTATGTGGTGGCGTCGCTGAGATCTGTTCGCGCTCCGTCCACACGCAGCAGCACTCCCACCAGGGGGCAGCTTCCTGCGGTTACGTCGGCCTGCTCGCAATAGGTGAAGGTCTGCTGACGCTGCTTCCCGGAAACGGCATCTTGCTCGACCTGGGTCAGTGCTTGGCCACGCTCATTGCGAGTCCATCGCTTGGACACAACCAGCCCCTGCGCCCCCTTCACATTGAGCTCGGTCAATTGGTGGGTCAGCGCATCCCTCACGCTCTCGGTGCGCACCGCCTCCGGCATACCGTCGCCGACCGTCACCGCCGATTGATACGCCGGCGCGTATTCGTAGGAAACCTTGCTGCCCGATGCGTCCGTCACGCTTTGCAGCCGACCATCGCTGAAGTAGGTGTTGGACGTGCTTGCTGCGCCTTCGGTTACGTTGTTGACCGGGCTGAAAATGGTAGACCCATACTCGAAGCGCTTGACCGCTCCAGATGCCTGGGTGACTTCCGTGACGCCTTCGGCCACGTAGTTCAGAGTCACTCCATCGACCGCCCCGGTATCGCCATGGAGAACGCTGCTTATCACGCGTCCATAGGTGTCGTAACCAAACGATGCATAGCGCTGACCGCTCTCCCCGGTGATACCAGTTAAATAGTTGACCAGCTGAGGTTCCGCAAGTCCCTTCTCGTGATAGTGGTAAATGCGCTTCGCACCATCGGGATACGTGGCGGCAATCAAATTACCGTCAACATCGTAGTCGTAAAGAACGATTCCGCCACCCGGAATCTCCATGCCCGTGACACGCCCGTCCGTATAGGCGAACGTCAGCGCGCGGCCATGGCCATCAACCAGCCGCGTAATGCGTGTGCCGTCGTAGACCACGGTTACGTCACGGTCCGGCGAGGCTGGATTGCGCACCGCGAGCAGCTCGCCATCCTTGCCGAAATCGCGGTATTCGCCAGTTTCTTCGATGACCCGGTAATACGTAGTGCTGTTGCTGATGCGGCGATATAGTCGCCCCGAATTCCGGGCACGGCCGGTGCCAGCAGCAACCGTGGTGAAAACATCCCTGTTGCCCGCCTCGTCGAGATAGGCTGTGTTGGAACTGTCGAATCGGTCGCTGTAACTCAACGACCAGCCCTCTCCGACCGGTATGACACTCTTGGTCTGATTGACGGAATGATAATAGCGATTGAAAGAACGACCTGCGAACTCAAAGTCTTTCTCTTCGCGAGACTTGTCGCCTGTCGTGGGATGGCAAGGGTTGTTTGTGCTGCAACTTTGGAACTGCTTCAAGGGCGACGTGACCCAGGTGTTATCGTCGTTCTTGGGCCTACAAACAGGCTCCGTCGCGAGAGTGGCCTCTGTAAGAATTGAGTCTCGAAGGTAAGGTGTGAAGTTAGCTTCGCAAGTCAACTTGCGCTTCTTGTAAACATTCCAGCGCTGCGACGTCGATACCGGTGCACCCGAGTTCGACACACAATTAAAGGTCGCGGTGAAATACTTATCCGAGCTGTAACCAACATCGCCATTGGGAAGGAGGCCCAGCCCCGTCGTGTTGTAGTCCGACGTTTGAACATTGGACTGAAGTGAACACGATTTCCCGACCTTGGCCGTTAGGGTGTCCAAGGACTTGGCGATGAGTGCGCCTTCATCCGTGCACCAACTTGATCCAAACTCTGGGGATGCTGTGCAGCCGGGGTTTCCGACCCCGTAGATTCCCAAATTTACCCCATAGGACGGGCTAGAGACCGAGGTGGCCTTTAGAGACGGGACGCGGAAGTAGGTCCAGACCTCTCCCGCTCCCCGATTCAAAAAACCTCTTGAGTAGGCCTTCAAATACTGACCGATGCCTTGATAGTCCTTGGAGTTGCGAAGGGCATCGGCAGCCTTCTCCATCGTGTCGTAGCAGCCGAGGGACAGCGCGCAGAATGTAGCTTTAGGCGGGGTTTGGGCGTGCGCAGGGCTAGCGCCTAGTAACCCATAGGCACTAAAAACAAACGGTATCAAGAGCGCTGCGCAACGCGCGCCCTTTGACGGGACTGAGTAAACAGAGAGACACGCAACGGCCCGAATTGACACGGCAACACTCCTTGTCAGCTGCACTTGCAGCATCAGTTAGGAATCCATTCCCACCCATCCCACGCTGGCAGCGGTGGTGATTACAACCAGTCCCACGAAGGGTGTAGCTAGTCTCGACGATATCGGATTAGTGATGCGGCGACAAGCGAGGCGTTTGCGGACAGAAAGATCGTCTGAGTAAGGGCGGCCTCGTCAGCGGCAGCGGCTCGGGGCACCCCAAATGTAACGAGTTCAGACCAGTCGACTGCGACAACGTGCCGAGCGCCATCGTGGAGCAGGCGTTACTGATGGTGGCGCAGTTCGGCCTTGTCGTGATTCGGCGTTGCTGCGGTAACCCCGGCATCCCCGCCAACAGGTGCCACGAGGTCCTGCTCCGCCAAGCATTCACCCCGTGTCTTCAATACCAATACCTTGGGGATAGTCTGATCAACGTGGCTAGAAAATGCGGTGAGTCACATTGGTCGCGCTGACTGAGCTCAGGCGTTGGTTTTTCGCTATTTTCGGCGCATTTCGGGTGTTGCCCCGATTTCAACCACACCTTGCCCAGGGTAGGTATCAATTTTTTTCTATTCAGCCATAGGTTCGACAGCGAAAAGAGCGTCAGCACCTGCGCAGTGTTCTTGACCAGACCGGGTGCGCTTGCCAATTTACTCCGCTTAGCCGAAAGACAGTTGCATCGAGATCGTCTGCTCGGTTCGTTGATCCAATGTGGCAGCATCAAAGGGAGTTGCTCAGGCCTTCTCTAAGTAAGCATCGTCTCAAAAACAAGACCGGCAATTACGCCGGTCTTAGAGGCTCAAATTTGATGTGGCCTAAGCCGACAACTCCAACAACAACTTATTCAACCGCCGCACGTAACCGGCCGGATCCTTGAGGCTATCACCCGCCGCCAGCGCAGCCTGGTCGAACAACACCCGGCTCAGGTCGCCGAAGCGGTCCATATCCTGTTCCGCATCCAGTTTCTCGATCAGCGGGTGGGCCGGGTTGAATTCGAACACCGGCTTGGTTTCCGGCACGGCCTGGCCGCTGGCTTCGAGCAGCTGACGCATCTGCAGGCCCAGGTCGCCCTGTCCGATGGCCAGGATGGCGGGGGAGTCGGTCAGGCGGTGCGAGACGCGCACTTCGGCCACGTCGTCGCCCAGGGCGGCCTTGATGCGCGAGGCCAGGCCCTCCTTGGATTTGGCCACTTCTTCCTGCGCCTTCTTGTCTTCTTCCGAATCCAGCTTGCCCAGATCCAGATCGCCACGGGCCACGTCCACGAACGACTTGCCGTCGAATTCGGTGAGGTAGCTCATCAGCCATTCGTCGATGCGGTCGGTGAGCAGCAGCACTTCGATGCCCTTCTTGCGGAACACCTCCAGGTGCGGGCTGTCCTTGATCTGCGCGTAGCTTTCGCCGGTGAGGTAGTACAGCTTGTCCTGACCCTCGGTCATGCGGCCCACGTAATCGGCCAGCGCCACGCTTTGCGCGCCGGTGGTGTCGTGGGTGGACGAGAAACGCAGCAGGCCGGCGACCTTTTCGCGGTTGGCGTAGTCCTCGGCGGGGCCTTCCTTCAGCGCCTGGCCGAAGTTGCGCCAGAAGGTGGCGTAGTCCTCGGGCTTGTCCTTGGCCAGTTTTTCCAGCATGTCCAGCGCACGCTTGGTCAGCGCGGACTTCATCGAATCCACCACCGGGCCGGACTGCAGGATCTCGCGCGAGACATTGAGCGACAGGTCGGCCGAATCCACCACGCCCTTGATGAAACGCAGGTACAGCGGCAGGAACTGCTCGGCCTGGTCCATGATGAAAACGCGCTGCACGTACAGCTTCAGGCCCTTGGCCGAATCGCGGTGGTACAGGTCGAACGGGGCGCGGCCGGGTACGAACAGCAGCGAGGTGTAATCCAGCTTGCCTTCGACCTTGTTATGGCTCCACGCCAGCGGATTACCGGCATCGTGCGCGACGTGCTTATAGAACTCCTGGTACTCCTCGTCCTTGATCTCGGACTTGGGGCGGGTCCACAGCGCGCTGGCGCGGTTGACCACTTCCCACTCGGGTTCGGCGGGCTTGTCGGCGTCTTCGCCGTAGTGCTCCTTGCGCATTTCGATCGGCAGGCCGATGTGATCGGAATACTTCTTGAGGATGTCGCGCAGGGTCCAGCCATCGGCAAAGGACTCTTCGCCGTCCTTCAGCTGCAACACGATGCGGGTGCCGCGCTCGGGCTTGTCGACGCTGGCGACCTCGAACTCGCCCTCACCGCGCGAGGACCAATGCACGCCGTCGCTGGCGGGCAGGCCGGCGCGGCGCGAATACACATCGACCTGGTCGGCAACGATGAAGGCGCTGTAGAACCCCACGCCGAACTGGCCAATGAGGTTGGCGTCCTTCTTCTGGTCGCCGCTGAGATGCTTGAGGAAGTCGGCAGTGCCGGACTTGGCGATGGTGCCCAGGTGGGACACGGCGTCCTCGCGGCTCATGCCGATGCCGTTGTCGTCGATGGTGACGGTGCGCGCCTCCTTGTCGAAGTCGACGCGGATGCGCAGCTCGCCGCTGCCTTCCAGCAGCTCGGGCTTGACCAGGGCTTCGAAGCGCAGCTTGTCGGCGGCGTCGGCGGCATTGGAAACCAGTTCGCGCAGGAAGATTTCCTTGTTGGAATACAGCGAGTGGATCATCAGCTGCAGCAGCTGCTTGACCTCGGTCTGGAAGCCCAGCGTCTGCTTGTCGGTATCAACGGTCATTGTGGTCGTGCTCCGTGGTGGCCTGGGCCGCTGTGCGGCCTATGGCCTGGGGGATGAGGCTGCATGCGAAATTTTTCAAGGCCCCACCGCAGGATTCAGCAATGCAGCGGCCGCCCGGGGCACGGCGCGGCCATGGCGGCCGCAGCGCTATCATGGGCACCGGTTCTTTCATTGCCTGCCCATGACGCCTGCCGCCCTGTTGCTGCCTTGCCTTCATCAGCCGACCACGTGCGTGCGCCGATGAGCCGCGCTGCACGGCCGGCCAGCGGCGCGGCGGAAGGGCAGGTGCGCATCGTGGGCGGGCGCTGGCGCAATACGCGTTTGTCGGTGCCACAGCTGCCCGGGTTGCGGCCCAGCAGCGACCGCGTACGCGAAACGCTGTTCAACTGGCTGATGCCGCGCCTGGCTGGTGCGCGCGTACTTGACCTGTTCGCCGGCTCCGGCGCGCTGGGGCTGGAGGCAGTCTCGCGGGGTGCCGCGCATGCGCTGCTGATCGAACGCGACCCCGGGCTGGCGCAACGCCTGCGTGAGCACGTGGCCCGGCTGGGCGCCGCCGAGCAGGTGCAGGTGCTACAGGACGATGCGCTGCGCTGGCTGGAGCGCGCGCCCACCAGCCAGGTGGATCTGGTGTTTGTCGACCCGCCATTCGCCGCCGGTTTGTGGGCGCCGGTGCTGGAACGGCTCTCGCCGCATCTGGCTGCAGAGGCCTGGCTGTACCTGGAAACGCCGGCCGAGCTGCCGCCGCAGGTACCGCCGGGCTGGCACCTGCACCGTGAGGGCGCCACCCGTGAGGTGCGCTATGCGCTGTATCGCCGGGCCGCTGCTACACTGAACGGCGATCCGACCCCGGTAGCTTCCGTATGAGCGTGGCCAACAGCCGCACCGCTGTCTATCCCGGTACCTTCGACCCGATCACCAATGGCCATATCGACCTGGTGAATCGCGCCGCGCCGCTGTTCGAGCGTGTGGTGGTGGGCGTTGCCTACAGCCCGTCCAAGGGCCCGGCGCTGCCGTTGGAGCGGCGCGTCGAACTCGCCCAGGAAGCCCTGGCGGCGCATGCCAATGTGGAAGTGCGCGGTTTCGATACCTTGCTGGCGCATTTCGTGCGCGACATGGGCGCCGGCGTGCTGCTGCGCGGCCTGCGTGCGGTGTCCGACTTCGAATACGAATTCCAGATGGCCAGCATGAATCGCCATCTGATCCCGGAGGTGGAAACGCTGTTCCTCACCCCGGCCGAGCAGTACAGCTTCATCTCGTCTTCGCTGGTGCGCGAAATTGCGCGGCTGGGCGGGGATGTGTCCGGCTTCGTTCCGGCGTCGGTCGTCGATGCCTTGCGCCAGGTGCGTGAATCGCGCGCCCAGGTCTGAACCGTCTCAACAGTCAACACCACCACACGCTTTTCAAAGGGAGGAGTTTCATGAAACACACCATGCGCGCGCTGGCGCTCGCTTCGATCGCCGCTCTGGCCGTCACCGCCTGCAAGAAGGAAGAGCCGGCACCGACCGCCGCTGCCGCTCCGGCTGCGCTGACCGCTCCGGCCAAGGACGACAACGCCGGCTGGAAGAAGTACCTGCAGGAAGTGGTTGGCCAGAACCTGGGCACCACCACCAACAGCCCGTTCCTGTACTACTTGCCGCCGGAATCCGATGCCGAGTTCGCCGGCAGCTACGAGCGTCAGCTGGAAAGCGTCAAGACCGCGCTGGCCCGTGGCGTGCAGCCGGGCAACATGCTGGCCTTCGGTTCGTCGGCCTCCACCAAGATGGCCGACCTGATCGAAGCCGCGTTCAAGGACGTGCAGCCGGATTCGATGAAGGGCGTGCGCGTGTTGTTCATCGGCAATGCCGCCGAGAACGCGCGCGTGCAGACCATCATCCAGCCCAAGGGCGCGGAATACATCTTCGTTGAAGCCAAGTAATGCCGTACCAGGCCGGGTGCGCGGGAGGGCGCATCCGGCCGCGGCGTGGAAACGCACCATGCTGCTGACGTTGCACTCCATCCGGGTCGGCCCTTCGGGGCCGTTCCCCGACACCGCCACCGGCGGCGTCCATCGCAGTGCCTGCGCCGTCGCGCGCGAGCAGCTGCTTCGCCTGGGCCTGGCCCCGCAGGTGGCCTCCACATGTCGCTGAAGATCAACGAGCTGTGCGTCAACTGCGACGTCTGCGAGCCGGCGTGCCCGAATCAGGCCATCTCGATGGGCGAAACCATCTATGTGATCGATCCGGCGCGCTGCACTGAATGTGTGGGTCATTTCGACGAGGCGCAGTGCGTGGTGGTGTGCCCGGTCGAATGCATCGACCCGGACCCGGCGATCCCGGAAACACATGATCAATTGCTGGCCAAGCTCATGCAGCTGCAGCGCGATCATCCCGAACTGTACGAACAGGAGCCTCCCGCCCCGTGATCACTTCCCCCCGACGCTTGTTCCCGCGTGGCCTGTTGTTGCTGGCCTTCGTGGTCGCCCCAGCCGCGTGGTCGGCCCAGCCCGACGCCGCAGCGGCCACGCCGCCGCCTGCCGGCACCGCCACGCATCCGCCGGGTGCGGCGGTCGCCAGTGGCCACGCGCTGGCCACCGATGCCGGGCTGCAGATCCTGCGCGAAGGCGGCAATGCCTTCGATGCGGCGATCGCGGTGTCGTCCACGCTGGCGGTGGTCGAACCAATCAGCTCGGGGCTGGGCGGCGGCGGGTTCTTCCTGTTGCACGAGGCCAAGACCGGCAAGGACGTGATGCTGGACGCGCGCGAGTACGCGCCGGAGTCCGCCACTTCCGCACAGTTTTTGGACAAGAACGGCGGGCTGGACCGCGACCGCTCGGTCAATGGCCCGTGGTCGGCTGGCATCCCCGGCTTGCCGGCGGCGCTGGTGGAACTGGCGGCCAAGCACGGCCGGCTGCCGCTCACCCAATCGCTGGCACCGGCGATCCGCATCGCTACCGACGGCTTCCCGGTGTATGCGCGCATGGCCAAGGGCTACGCCTCGCGGCGCGAAGTGATGGAGCGCTACCCCGGCACGCGCGAGGTTTACTTGCGCGGCGGAAAACCCATTGCCGAAGGCGACGTCTTCAAGCAGCCCGAGCTCGCACACACTCTGACGCTGCTGGGCGACAAAGGCTTTGACGGTTTCTACAAGGGCGAGACCGCCAAGAAGCTGCTGGCCGGCGTCAAGCAGGCCGGTGGGCGCTGGACCGCGGCCGAGCTGGCCGGGTATCAGGTCAAGGAGCGCACGCCGATCCAGTTCGATTACCGCGGCTGGAAGGTCACCACCGCGCCACCGCCGTCCTCCGGCGGCATTGCACTCGCGGCGATGCTGCAGATCCTGGAAGGCTGGGACTTGAACACACTCGACGACGCGCACCGCACCCATTTGGTGGTGGAAGCGATGCGCCGCGCTTACCGCGACCGCACCTTTTTCCTGGGCGACCCGGACTTTGTCGATGTGCCGCAGCGCGTGCTGACCAGCAAGGATTACGCGCAGGGCCTGCGTGCCACCATCAATCCGGACAAGGCCACGCCGAGCAACCTGCTGTCGGGCAACCCGACGCCGCTGGAAGACGACGAGACCACGCACTTTTCCATCATCGATGGCGAAGGCAACCGCGTGGGCGCCACCCAGACGGTGAACCTGCTGTACGGCTCCGGGCTGATCCCCAAGGGCACCGGCGTGCTGCTCAACGACGAGATGGACGACTTTGCGCTCAAGCCCGGCACCCCGAACGCGTTTGGCGTGATGGGCTATGCCGCCAACGCGCCCAAGCCGGGCAAGCGCATGCTCAGCTCGATGACGCCCACCTTCATGGAGTCGGCCGACAAGGTCGCCGTGCTCGGCACCCCGGGCGGCAGCCGCATCATCACCATGGTGCTGCTCGGCATCCTGGGTTACGACGCCGGCCTGGACGCGCAGCAGGTCAGTGCCTTGCCGCGTTACCACCACCAGTGGTTGCCGGACGTCATCGAGGCCGAGAGCAATGCGTTCTCGCCGCAAACCGCCAAGGCGCTGGAAGCGATGGGCCACGCGCTCAAGTTGCCGGGCGACACCGCCGAGGGCGGCCGCGGTTCCAGCCACGTCTGGGGTAATTTCCAGACCGTGGAATGGGACAAGCGCCGCAATGTGCTCAGCGGTGGTAGTGACCCGCGCAATCCGGTGGGCAAGGCCGAGGTGCAGCTGGCAACGCCGGCGCGGTAAGTCCCGCGCCTGCGCCGTTCAGCGGAGCAGGCATGACGGAAGCGTTCGACGAACGCGCGCTTTTGCTGATGCGTGATCTTGTGCGCGATCTTGCTCAGCGGCTCGGCTCTGAGCGGCAAAGTGATCAGCAACGCCGCGCTACGAAACGTTTCAGGTGGGCCTGCACACAGTACTGACCCACGCCGGCCCAAGCGCTTGCACGCCACACCTTCGCCAGCAGTAATGCGGTTTGGCGCAGTGGCCTATGCCGGGATTGGACTTGTCGGTGTGCGTCGATTTGGCGACCATCGTGGCATGACCATTTTCCAGACCCTGCTCACCGCCATGGTGATCGCATCGCCCATCGCCGCCTGTGCGGCGGACACGACCGGCACTGTCGGCACCACGCCGGCCGCTGGCGCCACCATCCACGTCAACCAACTCGGCTATCTGCCGGGCTCGGCCAAGCTGGCGGTGGTCGGCTTGCCGGCGTCCGCTGCGGCCGGTCCAGACCGCTTCACGGTGGAGGATGCCAAGGGCGCTCGCGTGCTGGAGGGCAACTTGTCGCCGGCGGCCAGTTGGGCACCGGCGGGGCAGCAGGCACGGGTGGCCGACTTTTCCGCGCTGCGCACGCCGGGTACGTATCGGTTGAAGATCGCCGGCATGCCGGCGTCGGATGCATTTCCGATTGCAGCGAGTGCCTACCAGCCGGTCGTGGATGCTTCGCTGAAGGCGTTCTACTACAACCGTGCCAGTACCGAGTTGCCGGCACAATTTGCCGGGCGCTACGCGCGCGCGGCCGGGCATCCGGACACCGATGTGCGCATCCATCCGTCGGCGGCGTCTGCCGCGCGCCCGGCCAACAGCGTGATCAGCGCGCCCAAGGGGTGGTACGACGCGGGCGATTACAACAAGTACATCGTCAATTCCGGCATCAGCACCTACACCTTGCTGGCCGCGTATGAGCACTACCCGGCGCTGTTCAAGGCGCAGGCACTCACCATTCCCAACGATGCGCCTGGCGTGCCGGGCATCCTGCAGGAAACCTGGTGGAATCTGGAATGGATGCTGGCCATGCAGGACCCGGCCGATGGCGGGGTGTACCACAAGCTCACCGACAAACAGTTCGATGGGCTGGTGATGCCGGACCAGGCCAAGCAGCAGCGCTATGTGGTGATGAAGGCCACCGCCGCCACGCTGGATTTCGCCGCGGTGATGGCGGCGGCCAGCCGCGTGTATGCGCCGTTCGACAAGCAGTATCCAGGCGCGTCGGCGCGCATGTTGAAGGCCTCACGCAGTGCCTGGGCGTGGGCGCAACAACACCCGAACGTGATCTATCGCCAGCCTGACGACGTGCGTACCGGCGGCTACGACGACGCCACCGTAGACGACGAATTCGCCTGGGCAGCAGCGGAGCTCTATGTGAGCACGCGCGAGGACGCGTTCTACGACGCCATGCTGGCGCGCAACGTGCCTGCCAGCGTGCCGGGGTGGAGCAATGTGGGTGGATTGGCCTGGATGTCGTTGGCCGCCCACCGTGAGCAGCTCACGCCGCATGCCGACCGCGCACGTATCGAAGGCGAAATCAGCGGGCTGGCGCAGCGCCTGGGCGACCAGTGGCAGGCATCGCCGTGGCGTTTGGCCATGGCCGATAATGACTTTGTCTGGGGCAGCAACGCGGTGGTACTCAATCAGGCCATGCTGCTGCTGCAGGGCTACCGGGTGACGCAGCAGCGTCGTTATCTGGATGCGGCGCAATCGCAGCTGGACTACATCCTGGGGCGCAATCCGCTGGGGCTATCGTTCGTCACCGGGGTCGGGCAGCGCACCCCAATGCATATCCACCATCGCCCATCCGAAGCAGACGGCATCGATGCGCCCGTGCCGGGCTGGCTGGCCGGTGGCCCGCAGCCGGGCCAACAGGATGCGAAGGACTGCAAGGTGGCATATCCGTCCAAGCTGGCCGCGCTGTCGTATCTGGACAACACCTGCAGCTACGCAACGAACGAGGTGGCGATCAACTGGAATGCGCCGCTGGTGTATGTAAGTGCGGCGATCGAGGCGTCGACGCGCTGAGGCAGGCTTCAGCGCGTCGACGCGGTTTTTCCTTCTCCCGTCGGGAGAAGGTGGCGCATAGCGCCGGATGAGGGGCGCCTCAGCGAAATGCCGTGCCTGACATGACAAACGCGTCGCTACGCGTCGGCAGAAGTGAATCGCCGCCAGCATCGCTTGCCGTACCCTCACCCCAACCCGCTGCGAGCCCCGGCCCGCGCCAAGGCACGCGCGCCAATGGCGCGCAAGCGGTGGCTTCTCGCCCCGGGGGGAGAGGGGCTTAAGCTCACTCCACCCGCGTACCAAAAATCCGGTCGCCGGCGTCGCCCAGGCCGGGCAGGATGTAGCCTTTTTCGTTGAGGTGGTCGTCGATGGCGGCGGTATAGACCTCCACGTCCGGGTGCACCGCTTCCAGCGCTTTCAGCCCTTCGGGCGCGGCGACCAGGAAGATGCCCTTGATGCGCCGTGCGCCAGCGCGCTTGAGCATGTCGATGGTGGCGATCAGCGTGCCGCCGGTGGCCAGCATCGGGTCCAGGATCAGCGCATCGCGTTCTTCCAGGCGGCCGGTGAGGCGCTCGAAATACGGCACCGGTTGCAGGGTTTCTTCATCGCGCTGCAGGCCGACCACGCTGACGCGCGCAGCGGGAATCAGTGCGAGCACGCCCGGCAACATCCCCAAGCCGGCGCGCAGGATTGGTACCAGGGTGATCTTGGCGCCGGCGATGCGTTGCACTTCCACCGGCCCGGCCCAGCCCGGCTGCACATGAGATTCGGTGTCCAGATTGGCCGTGGCCTCGTAGGCCAGCAGGGTGCCCAGCTCGGTCACCAGTTCGCGGAAGCCCTTGGTGCTCAACGCTGCATCACGCAGCAGGCCGATCTTGTGCTGGACCAGGGGGTGACGGACTTCGACGATTTTCATGGGCGGCAGCGTGCGGGAGAGGCCCACAGTGTGCCGCAGCCGGCCGCAGCGTCGCCACACAGGGTCTGTGATGGTGCTTGCATATGTCATGTCGGTGAAACGTCGCAGACATAGTGTGCACACCCATTCTTAACCGATTGGGGAAGCACTCGTGTTGAACAAGACTCCGCTCTGCATGGCGATCACGCTGACGTTGGCCTCGGTCGCGTGGAGCCCGCTGGCACAGGCGGCAGAAGAGGCGGTCGCGACCGGTGCAGCCAGCGGCGCGGCGGCGATCGACCTGGAACGACTGGAAGTACGCCCGCAGCTGGAAGCGCAGGAGCGCGCAGTCGATCTCAAGCGCGCTTCCGATGCGATCCAGGATGCGGTGGCCTCCGATGCGATGGGCCGTTACCCCGACAAGAATGTTGCAGAATCCTTGCAGCGCCTGCCCGGCGTCAGCGTCACCCGCGACCAGGGCGAGGGGCGCTTTGTGGTGATCCGCGGCCTGGATTCGTCGCTCAACAGCGTGACCATCGACGGCATGAGCATGGGGACGCCGGAAGACGGCACGCGCTCGGCGCCGCTGGACGTGATTCCGTCCGATTCCACCGAGCGCTTGAAGGTCGTGAAGTCGCCCACGCCGGACATGCCGGGCGATTCGATCGGCGGCGCCATCCAGGTGGAATCCACCTCGGCGTTCGATCGCGACGGGCGCACCCTGCGCGGGTCGATCGAAGGCAGCCACCAGTCGCTGTCGGGCAAGACCAGCCCCAAGGGCGCGTTCAATTACAGCGACATCTACAACGGCACTTTCGGTGTGGCGGTGGGTGTGAACTATCAGGACCGTGAGTTCGAATCCGACAACACCGAAGTGGCGTACGACAGCTTCGACGGTGGCGCTGCCGATGACCTGTTCGCCGGCGAAGTGCAGCGTCGCAAGTACTTCATCGAGCGCACCCGCATGGGTGCCAACCTCAATCTGGACTGGCGCCCGGACGCCGACAACCGCTACTACCTGCGCTCGCTGTACAGCCGTTTCGACGATGCCGAAACACGCCAGCGCACCATCTTCGGGCTGGCCGATGGGGAGGTCAGCGCCAACGGCGATGGCACTTACGACGTGGCCGACCTGCCAGCGGACAGCATCTCCAAGCGGGTGCGCTACCGCACCAAGAAGGAAGACAACACGGCGATCAGCTTCGGTGGTGAAAACCGCCTGAGCGCTGCAACGGTGGACTACAAGGTGGGCTACACCAAGACCACCGAACGCGTAAACGACGAAATGGAAGCGCGCTTCGACTACGACGGCGACGATCTGTCGGCCACCGTGGACCAGCGCAGCGGCATCCCGCGGCTGGGGTTCTCTGACAACGGATGGCAGAGCAACCAGGACTTCGTGTTCGACCGCTTCGTCGTGTCGCCCAAGACGGTGGACGACAGCGAGCGCAGCGCGCAGGTCAATGTGCGCTTCGACGGCGAACATTCCAGCCTGAAGATGGGTGTGCTCGGTCGCTGGCGCGAGCGCGATGTGGACGTCAACGAACAGGAGCTGCGGCGTGGCCCGGCGATCGATCTGAGCAGCTGGACCACCGCCGCACCGGAGCACCGCGGCGGCACGCTGGGCGAAAGTATCGGCTCGGACGGCATGCGTCGCTACTGGCGCGCGTCGGGTGGGTTGTACAGCGCACGTCCGCAGGACGTGGGCGGCAACCAGCAGGTCTCGCTGCAGGACGACTACACCGCCACCGAAGACGTCTTCGCCACCTATGCCATGGGCACCTGGGACATCGGTGCGCTGCGCATGATTGCCGGCGTCCGCGTGGAAAACACCCAGTTCAACGCCACCGGCAACCAGGTGGACGTGGCCGAAAACGGCCGCACCGCCACGGTCACGCCGCGCGAGGCTTCTAGCAGCTACACCAATGTGTTGCCGGGCCTGCACCTGCGTTACGACAGTGGCAACGACTGGGTGATGCGCTTTGCAGCCAACAAGACCTTGTCGCGCCCGTCGTTCGGCGATGTGTCGCCGCGCGTGAGCATCAACCGTGGCGATGAAGAAGTGAGCATCGGCAACCCGGACCTCAACCCGTATCGCTCCACCAACCTGGATCTGTCGTTCGAAAAATACATTGGCAGCACCGGCCTGGTGTCGCTGGGCGTGTTCAACAAGTCGATCGACGATTACATCGTGCAGACCCTCAGCACCACCGACGCCGAATTCCCGGGCCTGCAGGTGACGCGCTCGATCAATGGCGACACCGCCAAGGTGCGCGGCGCCGAGTTCAACTGGCAGCAGACGCTGGACTTCCTGCCCGAAGGCTGGAACGGCTTGTTGGTCGGCGCCAGCGCCACCGCCCTGGACAGCGACTTCGACCCGGGTCTGAGCAACCGCGCCGGCGACGACTTCATGCTGCCGCGCTCGTCCAAGCGCATCTACAGCGGCCATCTGGGCTATGAAAAGTATGGCTTCAGTGCGCGCGTGGCGGCTGTGTATCGCAGCGAATACCTGGACACCATCGGCCAGAGCCGCGCGTACGATATCTATGTCGCGCCACACACCCAACTGGATGTCAGCATGAGCTATCAGTTCAACAGCCACGTCAGCCTGTATCTGGAAGCGCAGAACCTGCTCGACGAGCCGTTGGAGCTGTACCAGGGCGTGCCTTCGCGCACGCTGCAGAACGAAGAGTACGGCCGCACCTATGCGCTCGGCCTGAAGGTGGCGCTGTGATGGCCGCGCGCCACATCCTGCAGACCACAGTGCTCGCCGCTGCGGTGGCATTGGCCGGTTGCGCCAGCGCGCCGGCCGACCGCGAAGCCGACGAGGCGCTGCTGCAAGACCCTTTGCTCAGCGAGTCCAAGGTCGCGCATCAGGTGGTGCCGGAGGCCTTCATTACGGCGTTGACGCCTGCCGACAACCTGGATTCGCCGGCCAGCTGGATTGCGCCGGATGGTAGCCGCTGGCTGATCGCCACCGCCAAGGCCACGCATGCGCTGGTGGTGTTCGATGGCGACAGCGGCAAGCGGTTGCGCGTGGTGGGCGGCAAGGGCAAGGCGCTGGGCAAGCTGGATCGTCCTAACGGGATCTCGGTGGTCGATGATCTGGTGTTCGTGGTGGAGCGCGACAATCGCCGCGTGCAGGTGTTCTCACTGCCGGACTTCAAGCCGTTGGCCGCCTTCGGCCAGGACGAACTGCGCGAACCGTACGGGCTGTGGGTGCGCAAGCACGACGGCGGCTACGAGGTGGTGGTCAGCGACAACTACATGTCGCCGGCCAACAAGGACACACCGCCGCCGTTGGCCGAGCTTGGCCAGCGGTTCCGCCGCTATCAGCTGCAGACCGCAGGGCAGGGCTGGAACGCCACGCTGACGCAGAGCTTTGGCGATACCACAGAGGCCGGTGCGGTGCGCATTGCCGAATCGGTCTTTGGCGACGAGGCCAACGCGCGCCTGATGATTGCCGAGGAAGATGTCGCGGTAGGCACGCAGTTGCGTGAGTACGGCATGGATGGCCGCTATCGCGGCCGTAATGTGGGCACGGGCTTGTTCAAGGCGCAGGCCGAAGGCATGACCTTGCTGCAGTGCGCCGACGGCAGCGGCTACTGGATCGCCACCGACCAGTTCAAGGACCGCAGCGTGTTCCAGGTGTTCGATCGGCAGAGCCTGGCGCCGGTCGGCGCGTTCGCCGGGCGGGTGACCGCCAATACCGATGGCGTGTGGCTGGACCAGCATGGCGATGCGCGCTTCCCGGGTGGGGTGTTCTACGCGCTGCACGACGACCAGGCCGTGGCCGCATTCGATTGGCGCGACATCGCGCGCACGTTGCGCTTGAAGGACTGCGCACCGTGACAGTGATGCAGCAGTCGTTGAAGCAGCATTCGTTACGCGCCGTGCTGGCGTTACTGGCGCTCGCCGGTGTGCCCGCCGTGGCTGCCGACAAGGCGGCCGAGCCGAACACGCAGGTGCCGCTGGGCTCGACGCACTACGTGGCCGATGGTTTCCCGGACCGGATCGTCGCCACCCCGGCGCAGGATGCCGCGCGAGGCTTCGCAGTGGCCTGGCGTACCGATGCCAGCGTCACTGCGCCCTGGCTGGAACTGGTGGTGGCCGGCGATTCGCCGGATGTGGGCACGCCGCGGCGCATCCAGGCCACGACCGCGACCTTGAGTTCGGAAAACGGCGCCTCGCATCATCACCGCGCCGACATCGACGGACTCACGCCGGACACGCTCTACGCCTATCGCGTGCAGGGCCACGGCACGTGGGGCGCGTGGAATCACTTCCGCACCGCGGCCACGCCCGACACGCCGCTGACGCTGCTGTATTTCGGCGATACGCAGAACAAGAATCTCAGCCTGGTGTCGCGGGTGATTCGTCAGGCCTGGCGCTCCGCACCGGAGGCGCGGCTGGCGTTGTTCGCCGGCGATCTGGTCAGCGGCAAGGACGGCCAGGACGATAACGAGTGGGCCGAATGGTTCGAAGCCGGCCGCTGGTTGCTGGAAGGCACCGCGGTGGCGCCAGCACCGGGCAATCACGAATATCACGAAGACGCCGAAGACACCCCGCAGGCTACGCGCGTGCTCGGCGGCCATTGGCCGGTGACCTTCGCGCTGCCGCGCAACGGCCCGGCGGCCACCGCGCGCACCAGTTACTGGTTCGATTACCAGGGCGTGCGCATCGCAGTGCTCGACGGCACCTCGGCGCTGGATCTGGGCACCGGGCAGGCACAGGCGCAGTGGCTGGACGGCGTGCTCGCCGACAACCCGCATCCGTGGTCGATCGTGCTGATCCATCAGCCGTTCTTTTCGCCGCGTGCCGACCGCGAGAACGAAAAGCTGGTCGAGCAAGTGTTGCCGGTGATCCGCCGCCATAAGGTCGATCTGGTGCTGCAGGGCCACGACCATACCTACGGCCGTCGCGGCGATGACGGCGGCCAGCCAACGCCGGTGTTCGTGGTGTCGGTAGCCGGCCCCAAGCAGTACCGGCTCTCGGACATGGCGCGCAAGACCATGCGCCCGGTGGGCGAAGACACCCAGCTGTATCAGGTGCTGCGCATCGATCAACAGAAGCTCGTCTACGAGTCGCGCACGGCGACCGGACGCTTCTACGATGCGTTCGAGCTGCAACGCCGCGCAGATGGGTCCAAGCAGCTGATCGAGCACGAAGCGGGCCGGATTGCGCCACGCGATTGCCCGCGCAGTGCCACGCTCAAGGGGCGGGCGGATCGCTGTTGGGAATGATGGCGTGTGGTCTGCGCGCGGTTGCTGACATCGTGCGCAGCGTGATGCGCTAGCAGCTGCCGTTGCATAAAAGCGGCATGTGGCGCTTGCATCGGAGCATCGATCACAGGGCTTGCCGGAAAGCTGTCGCTGCATCGGTCATCGCGCTTAATAAAAGCTTCACGGTCTACATCACGGGATGACAGCCGGACAACGGCGCGAATGGGATTAGACAAGGCCTGAGCCGAATCTCTCCCGCGCGCGTGCCACCAGCATGCGGACTGCCGAGAGGTGCGGCGCCCCCAGCCGTGAGGCCGCCGATGATTCCGCACCAGTTCCACCTGACCGCGCCCAGCAAGCAGTTGCTGTGGGAAGAACGCAGGATCCAGGCCCGATTGCAGCGCCTGCTGCCGGGCTGGACCTGCAATGTCTGGGACGACGCCGACAATTCCGCGCTGATGCGCAGAGCGTTCCCGGAACTGGCCGATCGCTTTGAAGCCATCCGCTTCGGCGTCATGAAGGCCGACATCGCCCGCTGTGCCTACATGCATGTCTACGGCGGTTTCTACTTCGATACCGACTACAAATTGCTGCGCACGCTTGGCCCGGATGTCTTGACCCAGGCCTGCGTGCTGCCCGTGGAAGAGGGCGCGCCAGACAACGCGGCGTTCAAGATCGGCAACGCGGTGTTTGGCTCGGAGGCGGGCCATCCGTTCTGGCGGGCGTTCATCGAGCACATCTTCAGCGCGCACGCGCCGGAGTTGCTGGAGGACCATCGGCAGATCCCGATGATGTCCGGCCCACGTGGAATGACGCGGTTCTATAACGCCAATGGTGCCCAGTTCGCGGACATCGTGTTCCCGGCGCGCGATGCGTTTCATCCCGACCGCACCTGGTTCGGGCTTGGCCACCGCGGCGGCGCCACGGCAGTCGGTTCGCATCTGTGCTGGGCGTCGTGGCGCGGCAAGTCGCCGCGTCGCGCCGTTACCAACTACCTGCGCCGGAAGTTGAGTGCCGTGCCTATCTGATGAAGTCCAAGCGGCTTACTGGCGTTTTACGTTTGCGAATGCGGTTGCGGCGACCTCATGGGGCGCCGCACCTGTGTTGTCGTGTGGTTGTTGCGGTGCAGATAACCAGCGACACGGCCGACGAACGCGCTACGACGCATCGCCGTCACCCGGTGCCAGATCCACTGCTCGGCGCGTTTCACATGCCGCCAGCACCAGTTGCACGGTGCTGGCGGCAAGTCACCTCACCAGCACTCAACCTGCTCGCCAGCCCTCAAGCCGCCTCGGCCTGCGCCTGCCGCGGGCCTTCCTTGAGCGCTTTAGCGATCAGGCCCACCAGCAGGTCGAGTTCGGCTTCGTCCATGCCGAAGTGCGGGGTGAAGCGCAGCGAATTCTCGCCGCCGTGGATCACGTTGACGCCGTGGTGGCGCAGCCACTCCTCGGTGGAGCCGGCGCCGTAGCACTTGTACTGCGGTGCCAGTTCGCAGGAGAACAGCAGGCCGGTGCCCTGCACCTTGGTGATCAGGCCGCCGAGCTCGGCCTGCAGCGCTTCGAGCTTGCGCAGTGCCTGTGCACCGCGCAGGCGGATGTTGTCGCGGATCTGCGGGGTGAACAGCGCCAGCGTGGCGCAGGCCACATCCAGCGCACGCGGGTTAGTAGTCATGGTGTTGCCGTAGGTGCCCTTGCGGTACACCTGCGCGGCCTGCTCGGTCACCGCGAGCACCGAGAGCGGATATTGCGCGGCATTGAGCGCCTTGGAATAGGTTTCCAGGTCCGGCGGATCGAGCTGCTCGAAACCGGGGTAATCCACCACCGACAGCACGCCGTGCGCACGCAGGCCGGCCTGGATCGAATCCACTAGCAGCAGGCTGCCGTGGTTGCGGGTCAGCGTGCGCGAGGCAGCGTAGAACTCCGCCGGCAGCGCACGGCCCGGGTCGCCTTCGCCCATCACCGGCTCCAGGAACACCGCCTCGATGAACCAGTGGTTGCGCGCAGCCTCATCGAAGGCACGCTGCAGGGCGGCGATGTCATACGGCGCAATCGCAATCACCGAGTCTTCGTCGCGGTAGCTGGCCAGATACTTGCTGTAGGTCTTGCGGCTGGAATCGGAATACAGCCCCGGGCGATCGGTGCGGCCGTGGAAGCTGCCCTTGACCACCAGGCGCTTGATGGTGGCGCCGGCGTGGCGCGCACCCGGGTCGGTGTGCAGCTTGGCGTTGGTGTCGACGATGCGCGCGGCCAGGCCCACCGCTTCGGAGCCGGAGTTGAGGCACATGAAGCGCGCGAACGGGCAGCCGCCGCGGGTGTGGCCGATCTCCGCACGCAGGGCGCGGTCGAGCTTGCGCTGCGCCAGGCTGGGCGTCATCACGTTGGCCATCACCTGCGGGCGCGCCATGGCGTCGAGCACCGCCTCGGGCGTGTGGCCGAAACCGAGCATGCCGTAGCCGCCGGCGTCGTACAGCACCGCGCCCTTGAGCGTGATCACCCACGGGCCGCGCGCGGCCAGCGCCACGTACGGCGTTACCGCGTCGTCGGCGTAGAAATTGATGAAGCCGTCCTGCACCGCGCTGATCTGCGCGTCTTCGTCCAGGTCCAGCAGATCGGCAACCTCCGCCTGCACCAGGGCGTATTCGCTGCCGGCGGCCTCGATGGCCTGGCGCAGGGTGGGGTGGTCGGCAGCCAGGCGTTCGACGGTGGCATCGTCCAGGCCGGCGGTCAGGCGGCGGCCGGCGTGGGCACGCAGCGGGGCGAGCGGGGCAAGGACAGACATGCGCATCTCCTGAAGCGGTGGCGTTCCCGTCACATTAACGGCAGTGGATCGTCGTTTGGCAGCGCCGATCCGGGCAGGAATTGAGGTATGTTCGTCGATTCGACGAAATGAATGGCCGAAATGAAGATCACACCCGCCGACGAGCAGTTGTTGTCCCTGCTGCGCGAGGACGCGCGCGCCTCCACCGCGCAGATCGCGCGCCGGCTCGGGCTCTCGCGCACCACGGTGCAAAGCCGGCTGGAGAAACTTGAGCGCGAAGGCGTGATCAGCGGCTACACCGTCCGCACCCACGACGCCTACGAACACGGCCGCATCCGCGCGCACATCCTGATCACCGTGCTGCCGAAAAAGATGCCCGCGGTGGTCAAGGCCCTGCGCGAGATCGCCGACGTCCGCGCGCTGCACTCGGTCAGCGGCCCCTACGACCTGATCGCCCTGGGCGTGGTCGGCGGCGTAGACGCCATGGACGTGCTCACCGACGCCATCGGCGCCATCGACGGCGTGGAGCGCACTACCAGCTCGATCATCCTGTCGACGAAGTTCGAGCGGTGAGGGCGGGGAATCGTGAGTCGGAGATCGGGGATCGTAAGAGCCATTATTCGCGAACGAACGAAGCCCCTCTCCCCCCGGGAGAGGGGTTGGGGTGAGGGTACGGGGCGAAGCCCATGTGTCTTTCAACTCTATGAGGCTTCGCCCGCACCCTCATCCGGCGCTGCGCGCCACCTTCTCCCGGTGGGAGAAGGATGTGTTCGGAATGTCCCGCTAAACTAGCGCCCCCAAACCGCTGTACCGCCACGCCTTGAAGAAGTCCGATTTCCATTACGACCTACCCGACGAACTGATCGCCCAGGCGCCGTTGGCCGAGCGGGCGGCCAGCCGTTTGCTGGTGGTGCCGCCGACGCCGGCGGCCTTCAGTGACCGGCAGGTGCGCGATCTGCCTGAGCTGCTGCAGCCGGGCGACCTGCTGATCTTCAACGACACCCGGGTGATCCCGGCGCGGTTGTTCGGGCAGAAGGCGAGCGGCGGGCGGGTGGAGATCCTGATTGAGCGGCTGCTCGGCGGGCAGCAGGCGCGGGCGCAGATCGGCGCCAGCAAGTCGCCCAGGGCCGGCAGCGTGATCGCGCTGGACGCCGGTGGCCAGGCCGAGGTCCTGGGCCGCGAGGGCGAGTTCTACCTGCTGCGTTTCGACATCCCCGCGCCGCTGGAGCACTGGCTGCTCGACGCCGGGCGCCTGCCGCTGCCGCCGTACATCCGCCGCGAGCCGGGGCTGGACGATCGCGAGCGCTACCAGACCGTGTTCGCGCGCGAAGTGGGCGCGGTCGCTGCGCCGACCGCCGGCCTGCATTTCGACGAAGCCCTGCTGGCGCGCCTGCGCGAGCGCGGGGTGGAGTTCGGCCATGTGACCTTGCACGTGGGCGCCGGCACCTTCCAGCCGGTGCGCGTGGATGCGCTGGACAAGCATGTGATGCACACCGAGTGGCTCAATGTGGGCGCCGCGCTGGTCGAGCAGGTGCGCCGCACCCGTGCGCGCGGTGGCCGCGTCATCGCGGTGGGCACCACCGTGGTGCGCTCGCTGGAAAGCGCCTGGCGCAAGACCGACGACGCCCCGGACGGCGAATTGCAGCCGTTCGCCGGCGAAACCCAGATCTTCATCCTGCCCGGCTACCGCATCCGCAGCGTCGATGCGATGGTCACCAATTTCCACCTGCCCGAAAGCACGCTGCTGATGATGGTCTCGGCCTTCGCCGGCCGCGACCGCATCTTCGCCGCCTACGCACACGCCATCGCGCAGCGCTATCGCTTCTTCTCCTATGGCGATGCGATGTTGTTGTGGAGCCGGGAATGGGGAATCGGGAATGGGGAATCGTAGGGCTTGCCGCCACACGTTCCGCCATCGCCACCCGCTTCTCCGATTCCCAACTCCCGATTCCCCATTCCCGGCCTTCCAATGTCCCGACTCCAGTTCCAGCTCCAGACCACCGACGGCCATGCGCGCCGTGGCCGCCTGACCTTTCCGCGTGGCACGGTGGAGACGCCGGCGTTCATGCCGGTGGGCACCTATGGGTCGGTCAAGGGCATCCTGCCCGAGCAGATCCGCGCGCTGGGCGCGGAGATCATCCTGGGCAACACCTTCCATCTGTACCTGCGCCCCGGCCTGGACGTGATCGGCGACCACGGTGGCCTGCACGGGTTTGCGCGTTGGGACGGGCCGATCCTCACCGACTCGGGCGGCTTTCAGGTGTTTTCGCTGGCGCATCGCCGCAAGATCACCGAACAAGGCGTCACGTTCTCCTCGCCAACCGACGGCGCGCGGGTGTTCCTGGGGCCGGAAGAGAGCATGCAGATCCAGAAGGTGCTCGATTCGGACATCGTGATGATCTTCGACGAATGCACGCCGTACCCGGCCACCGAAGACGTCGCGCGGCGTTCGATGGAGCTGAGCCTGCGCTGGGCGCAGCGCTCGCGTCAGGCGCATGACGGGCTGGGCAACGACGCGGCGCTGTTCGGCATCGTGCAGGGCGGGGTGCACCCGGACCTGCGCAACCGCTCGCTGGACGGGCTGCAGGCCATTGGCTTCGACGGCTATGCCATCGGCGGCCTGGCGGTGGGCGAGCCCGAGCACGAGCGCAATGCCATGCTCGAACACCTGCATCCGCGCCTGCCGGCCGAGCGGCCGCGCTACCTGATGGGCGTGGGCCGGCCGGAGGATCTGGTCGAAGGCGTGGCGCGCGGGGTGGACATGTTCGACTGCGTGATGCCCACCCGTAACGCCCGCAACGGCCACTATTTCACCTCGTTCGGCACGGTGCGCATCCGCAACGCCAAGTACGAACGCGACCTGGACACCATCGAGCCGGGCTGCGGCTGCCACGCCTGCAGCAGCGGCTACACGCGCGCGTACCTGCGGCATCTGGACCGCTGCAACGAGATGCTGGCGCCGATGCTGGGCACCCTGCACAACCTCTGGTACTACGAAAAACTGATGGCCGACATGCGTGCGGCGATCGCGGCGGGAACCTTTGTGGAGTTCCGGCGGTCCTTCTATGCGGCACGCGGCGCCACCACGCCGCCGCTGCCCGGGGAATCCAGCTGAGACCTGCCGTCCGTGCCCTGGCGCGGACGGCGTGGGACCTGCATGGCATAATTCCCGGCTGTTCCGCTCCGGCGGTACCTGAATGGCGAGCGGGCCGCTGGGCGCGCTGGCACTAAACCTAGGATGCATAGAATGAATCTGCTCGATTTCCTGATCCCCGTCGCCCAGGCGCAGGCCACTGGTGGCGCGCCGGCCCCCGGCCCGATGGGAAGCCTGTCCACCTTCGCGTTGCCGATCATCCTGATCGCGGTCATGTACTTCCTGATGATCCGCCCGCAGATGAAGCGCCAGAAGGAACACAAGGCGTTGCTGGACAAGCTGTCGCGTGGCGATGAGGTCATCACCTCCGGCGGCGTGGCTGGCGTGATCACCGATATCGGCGAGAACTTCATCACCGTGGAAGTGGCCGACAACGTGCGCATCCGCGTGCAGCGCAGCGCCGTTGGCCACGTGCTGCCCAAGGGCACGCTGAAGTCCGCCAGCTAAGTCGCGTGATCGGCAGCGGGCACCGTCCGGCGCTGCCGGCAGGTGCTCGAAAACGGCAGGGGCCGCTCGTACACTCCGCTGTCGTTGCGCTGCCAATGCGTGCTTGGGTCCGCCCAAGACGTCGCTGCAAGTGAACACCTGCAACACCACAGCTGCGCGCACCCTCTGGTGGGCGCAGTCGGTGCACGAAGTCGGACCACGCCCCCGGGCGCTTTTGCTCCATGCACTGCCCGTATCCACCGGATGACCGCTCGCGACGCTGTATCGGCCGCCTGAAGTCGTTCTCACTGCTAGGCGTGGCGCCGGGATGGTGCCGCGCGGGACTGTCGCAATGCTCGAATTTCCTCGCTGGAAGTATTTCCTGATCCTGGTGGTGCTGGCGGTCAGCGCGTTGTATGCGCTGCCCAACGTCTACCAGAAAGACCCGTCCGTGCAGATCACCGCCAGCCGCGGTGCGCAGCTGGACGACGCGTTGCGCAGCCGGATCGACGCCGACCTCAAGAGCGCCGGCATCACGCCCAAGGCGGTGACCCGGGAAGGCGACAGCCTGATGGTGCGCTTGCCCACCCTGCAGGCGCAGACACGTGCCAACGACGTGTTGCGCCAGCAGCTGGGCGAGAACTACACGGTGGCGCTGAACCTGGCATCCACGGTGCCGGACTGGCTCGCCAAGCTGGGCGGCCGGCCGATGGTGCTGGGTCTGGACCTGGTCGGCGGCGTGCACTTCGCCATGCAGGTCGATCAGAAAGCCGCGCTGGAAAAGCGTCTGGAGGGCTTTGCCGAGGACATCCGCACCACGCTGCGCGATGGCCGCATTGCGTATCGCTCGGTGGAGCGTCGTGGCGACAACAGCATCCAGGTCTCGTTGGGCGAGGGCGCCAGCGCCGATGCCGCGCGGACCGCGTTGGCCAAGTCGCAGCCCACGCTGACCTACGACGTCAGCGGCCAGACCATCTCGGTCAAGGTGCCGGAGGCCGAACTCAAGCAGATCGCCAGCGGCGCGATCGAGCAGAATCTCACCACCTTGCGTAACCGCGTCAATGCGCTGGGCGTGTCCGAGCCGACCATCCAGCGCCAGGGCGAAGACCGCATCGTGGTCGAACTGCCCGGTCTGCAGGACACGGCCGAGGCAAAGCGCCTGATCGGCGCCACCGCCTCGCTGGAATTCCGCGCCGTGGTCGAAGGCAATGCCGAAGACGCCGTGCGCAGCGGCACCATCCCGCCGGAAGCCAAGGTCTACCGCGTGCGTGACAGCGGCGCGCCGGTGCTGCTCAACAAGCGCGCGCTGGTGACCGGTGACCAGATGGTCAGCGCCAGCGTCAGCACCGACCAGAACGGCATGCCCGCGGTGGCAGTGACGCTCAACAACGTGGCCGGCCAGCGCATGCTCGATTACACCAGCGCCAACGTCGGCAAGCTGATGTCGGTGGTCTACATCGAACGCATTCCCACCGTGACCATGGTGGACGGCAAGGAAGTGCGCAGCGTGCGGGTCAAGGAAGAAGCGCTGTCGCCGACCCGCATCGCCGGCGTGTTCGGCAAGAACTTCCAGACCACCGGTCTTGAGAAGGTGGAGGCCGAGAACCTGGCCAAGCTGCTGAAATCCGGTTCGTTGGCTGCGCCGATGGACTTCGTCGAGGAATACGTGATCGGCCCGAGCCTGGGTGCGGAGAACGTGGAGCGGGGCGTCACCGCGGTGATCTACTCGTTCCTGTTCACGCTGGTGTTCTTCACCATCTATTACCGCGTGTTCGGCGCGATCACCTCGGTGGCGCTGCTGTTCAACCTGCTGATCGTGGTGGCGGTGATGTCGTTGTTCGGCGCCACCATGACGCTGCCGGGGTTTGCCGGTCTGGCGTTGTCGGTGGGCCTGTCGGTGGACGCCAACGTGCTGATCAACGAGCGTATCCGCGAAGAGTTGCGCCTGGGTGTGCCGGCCAAATCGGCGATTGCGGCCGGTTATGAAAAGGCCGGCGGCACCATTCTGGACGCCAACCTCACCGGCCTGATCGTGGCGGTGGCTTTGTATGCCTTCGGCACCGGGCCGCTGCGCGGTTTTGCGTTGACCATGATGATCGGTATTTTTGCCTCGATGTTCACTGCGATCACTGTCTCGCGTGCATTGGCGGTTCTGATCTATGGCCGCCGCAAGAAGCTCAAGTCTGTGGCCATCTGAGATGCGAGTCCTGCTGCGGCGCGCGCGCCTTTGCGCAACGCCGCAGCAGGAATCCCTGCGCAAGCGGCCGGACCTTGACGGTGCGGTCGTCCAACGGAAGCTCTTTTCATGAAACTGTTCCCGCTTCATCTCATTCCCAACGACACCAAGATCGACTTCATGCGCCTGCGCAAGCCGGTGCTGATCCTGATGCTGGTGATCGCGGTCGCCTCGGTCGGCGTCATCGTCGGCAAGGGCTTCAACTACGCACTGGAATTCACCGGCGGCACGCTGGTGCAGACCTCCTTCCAGAAGACCGTGGACGTGGACCAGGTGCGCGAGCAGCTGTCCAAGGCCGGCTTTGAAAACGCCCAGGTGCAGAACGCTCGCGGCGGCAACGAAGTGATGATCCGCCTGCAGGCGCGTGAGCAGCACAACAACCGCGACGATGCCGCAAGCACCGTCGCCGAAGAAGTGCGCAAGGCCGTCAGCACCCCGCAGAACCCCGCCACCGTGCAGCCGGGCGAATTCGTCGGCCCGCAGGTCGGCAAGGACCTGGCCTTGAACGGTGTCTACGCCACCGTGTTCATGCTGGTGGGCTTTCTGATCTACATCGCGTTCCGTTTCGAGTGGAAGTTTGCGGTGGTGGCCAGCCTGACCGCGCTGTTCGACCTGTTGGTCACGGTGGCCTTCGTGTCGCTGACCGGGCGCGAGTTCGACCTGACCGTGCTGGCCGGCCTGCTGTCGGTGATGGGCTTTGCGATCAACGACATCATCGTGGTGTTCGACCGTGTGCGCGAAAACTTCCGCGCGCTGCGCGTGGAGCCGCTGGAAGTGCTCAACCGCTCGATCAACCAGACGCTCTCGCGCACGGTGATCACCGCGGTGATGTTCTTCCTGTCGGCACTGGCGCTGTACATCTACGGCGGCGAGTCGATGGAAGGCCTGGCCGAGACGCACATGATCGGCGCGGTGATCGTGGTGATTTCCTCGGTGATCGTGGCCGTGCCGATGCTGAGCATCGGACCGTTTGCGGTGACCAAGCAGGATCTGCTGCCCAAGGCCAAGGACGTGGAGGCGCTGGCGCGTCGTCCTTGATCGGTTGGCAAAAGGTGTGACGGAAAAACCGCGCATTGCGCGGTTTTTTCGTTTCTGGCGTTGGGCGTCGCGACTGCATGCTGTGCACTGTGACGCCACTACTCAAGATTGAACACTAAGGATCTCGTCGCACACGTGATGCCGATCGATACCCAGTACGTTCCGCTGGCCAGGATGAAGCGCGGTGTCCAACTGAGACACGCCTGCTCGGTGCGCAGGCTGTAGTGCCGAACGCGCAAGCGGTCGCGCACTCGATCGAGCAGCCGCGTCGGCGGACGTGCTGTTACGCCATTGTTTTTGGGGGTGTATTTTATACGCCTGTGTCCTTGCTGGATAAGGCTGGAAGCCTCGCGATGGTGGAGTCCGCTTGCCATCGTGTAATCCGTGTCGCGGCCAGGGGTTTTTCCCATTCACAAAGCGCCAGCGATCGAAGATACTCCGTGCAAGACCGCATTTCGGCGGTCCAATAGTAGTTAGGCCGCATGGACAACTTTGCATCACGTCAGGCTCTAGTGCTCTCCTTGGTCCGAGGCCTGTGGGGTGAGGTCCATCCGCAGTTGCGTCAAGCCTCGATTGAGGCTGATAAAAACGCGTGCATTGTTCGCCTCCGCTTCGAATACGACGGCGAAGCCACAGGCCCCGCGCAAGAGAGCTGCTCTTCTGCGGCCACCGAGGTCATTGCCGACTTCCCTGCAACTTGGGACTTAGATGAACAACATGTGGCCGCGGCTTTTCCCGGCTCTTTAACTCCGCTTGAGCATGTTGTCTTCCGACGTTGGGAGCCCGATGATGCGGCCTAACAATTCATTCAAGCCGAACCCGCTTCGCGGGTCGGCTTAATTCAGGCGTTAGGCAGCAAGGAGAGATCATCGTGACTCAGACAGTGACCCCCGTCCTTCGGGTAACTAGTGCTTCCGCCAGTTTTCCGTTCTACGTTCAGGGGCTTGGATTCACCGTCGACTGGGAGTATCGGCACGAGCCGGATTTTCCGGTCTTTGCGCAGCTTACTCGCGGAGACCAAACGATCTTTCTGACAGAGCACGCGGATGACTGTCAGGTAGGTGGTGCCGTCTACTTTGCTGTTTCCGATGTAGACGAGTGCCATCAGGCGTTCCAAGCAGCAGGAATTGTGCAATCTGGCGCGCCGCATAACACCGCATGGAAAACCCGCGAGATCCTAGTAACAGATCCAGACGGCAACAGGCTCACATTCTTCACTGAGCTCGCTGCCTAACAATTCATTCAAGCCGAACCCGCTTCGCGGGTCGGCTTAATTCAGGCGTTAGACCGCACATGGACCCACGCTCTTTAGTCGTCCGCCTTGAATCACCGTTCGCGGAGTACACCTCAACGGATGTACCGGCTCGCGAGGTGGTTATGGCCGGTTTGACTTGGCCTACGGACTATTGGCCGGGCTTGGCGATCAGTTGGCTCGAACAGGGCGCCCCAATTGACGAGCGCGTAGCTGCGGCCCTCGATCAAGTCGCGGAGAAGAAGGCATTCCCTCAGAATATCCGTCATCGAGCGTTGGCACTGGCCCGGCGCTGGTATCGGAAGCACGATGCGGTCTAACAGAACGGTCTACTCGGACACGTTGCGGCAACGTGCCGGTCACCTTCACGTTAGGCCGTGGTAGAGCAAATGCGTTGGTGGTCGCCGCTTCGGTGAGTTCGCAGGCGTGCATGCGGTTGGCTCAGGACAGCAGTCATCACCGTCGCTGGTTGCAGTAAGTTCGGTGCTTCGCCTTGGTACATCGTTCCCGCGCTGCGCTCGGTACAGTTGGCTTCGGTGGCATCACGCGCCGCTGCATCGCTGGGCAAGCTCCATCCCGCAAGCTGTGGCACACTCGGTTTAGGCGGCAGTGCTGGGGAGCATGGTTGCACCATCCAACCTTTGCGGTCACTCACTGCCTAACAATTCATTCAAGCCGACGCCGCTTCGCAGCTCGGCTTAATTCAGGTGTTAGGCCGCATATGAAGAGTCCGGATATTTTTCTAGACCGCATTGAAGCCCGAGGAATCATCGTCGGGACTAACAATGCTGAAGAAGTCCCAGTCGGAACGTTGTTCACACTGCTCGTAAAGATTCGCCACGAAGGTGCCCTCGGTTCTGGTCACCGCAATGAGTTATGGTCAGCTTCAATCAGCCTTCGCTTAACTGACGTAATAATTTATCGCAAGTCGGTTCCAGTCATTCCTAGAGGGTGGAGCGCGGCCTAGTGCTAGAGGGGGCTGGGCGTGATGTAGTTGAGGCGGCAATCCGCGACAAGCAACACGGCGATTTCGCTCACTTGCGGGTCGCAGATGCGGCCTAACAATTCATTCAATCCGACCAATTCATTCAATCCGACGCCGCTTCGCGGCGCGGCTTAATTCAGGCGTTAGGCCCCAATATGCGACTTCTTTGCTCGTTGATACTTCTTATATCACTCGTTCCGCTTGCTGGGCGCGCTATGGAACTTGACTACGACAAAGCAATTCACCTCGATGCTGAAGAACTCGCTGAGCAGGGCATCGCAGAGGCATACACCAAGCTCCTACCGGAGCTCAAGCATCATGTTCATGCACCACTCGTCGTGCGCGAACATCTAAATAGTGACCTCCCGTCGTACGAAGTAGTTGCCGGGTCGCGTCACTACAAGATTTATCCCTCACCGCATGGAGGCGACGAGTACGAAGGCTGGGGCAATGCCACGTACGCACTTTTTGCAATCGTGAACGCTCAGCTGCAGCACAGTTCGGTGAGGTTCTACGCCATCAATAGCGGCAACGACCTGTTCGGCATATTCCTTACGCCCGCCGAGGCGAAGAGCGCACGCCACAGCCTGCCCCGCCGACAAGATTGGCCCTATTTACCGACCGATACCCCGCCTTGGTTCGGCCAGGAAAACTAGATGGTGCCTAACAATTCGTCCAAGCCGACGCCGCTCCGCGGCGCGGCTTAACTCAGGTGTTAGAGGTCACTTTGGCAAACTTCTCGCGTACCACAAAAGAAACGAAAGATCTCGCAGAGAAGCTCTTCTTCACCATTCAAGAAGAGCTATTCCGAAGAGAGACTCTGAACTCAGACGCCTATGACAAGGCGATCTTGACGTATTCTTCTGGCGCGCTTGCGCTTTCAATAGGATTTCTAAAAGACTTTGCCGTAACTTCTGAATCGCAGAACTTGTGGATTCTATTCACATCCTGGGCGCTCTTCGTTGTTGCCATTTTCAGCACAATCATTGCCTTTCTTTTCGGCAAAGCCGCAAATCAAAGGCAGCTAGAAAAATCTGAGCTCTATTACATCCATGGCCACGAGCCAGCGATTGACTTTGATAACAAGTGGGTCAGGAAATCAACGATTTTCAACTGGTCCGCCGGCCTTTCTTTTGCACTGGCGGCACTTCTAACAGCACTATTTGTGTCCATCTCTATCAAGGAGCAACCTGTGAAGAAAATTGAACCAACACAAGACGTGATCCAGAAGATTATTTCTGGAGAGACCGTGATCATGGAGTCATTCGACCCAGCACGTATGACTAGGTTGCCTCAACCAGTTGATGTAGCACCCACTACCCCGGTCGCTCAGTCGCAAACTCCTGCCGAAACTTCACAACAGTCATCTAGTGGCACACCGCTGAGTGGCCTCTAACAATCCGTCCAAGCCGAACCCGCTTCGCGGGTCGGCTTAATTCAGGCATTAGGTGCCATGGAAGATTGCCACTTCGTCATCAAGTGCTGGTACCAAAACCGGAAGGGTCCGAGCTTCGTCGTTCAACTCGGAGAAATGGGCGATAACTTCGCCGGTATACGACAGGATGAGGCTAAGGGTTCAATCGCTGCAATTGGCGAGCGTGGCGCCATTGATCACAGCATTGCCAGCCACACTTTCACGGTACCCCGTGATCTGGTTATCTCTTGGCTCAAGGAGCTCCAGGATGCACAAATTCCCGCGGTTCCCGCTATAACAGGCGGCTTTGATGGCGCCAACTACCATGTGTCTATTCGCAATGGCGAGAGCCAATCTCATTTCAGTTGGTGGCTGGATTGCCCAGAGCAGTGGCGACAACTAGGGGCGTTTTGGCAGCGTGTGGTTTCGCTGTCTGGCACCTAACAATTCATTCAAGCCGAACCCGCTTCGCGGGTCGGCTTAATTTCGGTGTTAGGCCGACATGCAAGATCACGACCCGGCTGCAGATTCTCTGCCCCCCTGACTCATCTCTATCCAGCAAAGGTGCCATGTCTTCTGATCGTTTCGACCCAAGCCGCACCCTTCCTGCAGAATCGGAAGGCATCGCGCGCCAGCGCATACGCGTCACCTTCCGGATGCTTGGTTCGCTCCTGCTGGGCGGAGTGGCGATCATGGGTTCGATACTGGTCTTTCGGCAAGGCCTGCTACCACTGATCGATACGGTGTTCCAGCCTGGACCCGCATGGCTCAGCGTGTTCAGACGTGCCGGCATCATCCTTGTGGCCATCGTGGGCTACTGGGCCTATGTGCACTGGTATGAAAGGCGCAAAGCGACCGAGCTGCAGCTGCAGCCGGTTCCCCTGATACTTGGCGCTGTAGGCGGCGGCGCTCTAGTAGCGTTGCCGATCGCCATGCTGTTCGCGTTCGGCGCCTACGAACTGGTGCTGTTTCGCGGCGCCTCGCCGGCTCTGCTGGGCGTGGCGGCCTTCATTGGAATTGCGGCCACCCTAGAAGAACTGGTCCACCGGTGCCTGCTGTTTCGTCTGCTGGAGCGGGCTTGGGGAACAGTGGTGGCCTTGGCGGTGCAAGCGGTGCTGTTCGCCCTGCCGCACTTGGAGAACGTGGCGCGCGGTGGACCCGGCGATATCGTAGCCATGCTGATTTCGGTGACAGTGCTGGGCCTGCTATGGGGCGGGCTGTTCGTCCTGACGCGCAACCTGTGGGTGGTGGCCGCCAATCACGCAGCATGGAACTTCACCATCTTTCTCAGTGGCGTGCCGCTTTCCGGCATCGAGGACTTGCGCGCCGTAGCGCCGCTCGAAAGCCGCTATGCCGGGCCCGACTGGCTGACCGGCGGAATGTTCGGTCCGGAAAGTTCGCTGCTGGTGATCGTGTCAGCCACAGTCGTGGTTGTGCTGTTGCTACGCGCGGCACGACGGCGTGGCGCCTTCCTCAAGCCGGCGGCCTAACAATTGGTTCAAGGCGACGTGCGTACCGCACGCGCCTTAACTCCGGCGTTAGGCAGTGGTGGGTCGTTATAATTTCGGCATCCGTCGTCGCATGATCTTGCGTGTCCAGCGACTGGCTTGCGCGCGACCAGGTGGGCCGATAAGCCTCATCACGTGCGATCGCGCATCGACGCGGCTCATCAAACTCGTCGGCCACATCCGGCAAATGCCCAAGCCAATCGAGTCGACGCAATGCGTTGCACTGCAGTCAGATGCAACGCACCCGCCACTCACTCCAAGCAGTGGTACCCGCCAAGCATGCGCGCAACGCGCGCAGCTTCTCGACGGGTCACAGATTCCAGTCGATCCGCATGCCCGCGATCAACGCGTTCTTCAGATCGTTGGTGCGGGTCGGTTCGTTGAACTGGTCCGGGTTGATTACGTAATGCAGGTTCGGGGCGATGCGTAGGCGCTTGGTGACCTGGATGCCGTAGCTGAGCTCCATCATGATCTGCTTGTCGGCCGGGGTGCCGGTGCCGCCGGCTGAGGCGCGGGCCAGGCGCAGGTTTTCGATCGCCTCGTCGCTGTACTTCTGCTGGGTGATCACAAAGGCGATGTTGTCCTGCGGGCGGCTGGCGAAGGTGCCTTTCTGCACCAGGCCCAGTTGCACGAAGTGGTCCTCGATCGCCTGGCCGCCGGTGCTCTTGAGGATGGCGCCGAACACGGTCAGGCCGCGGCTACCGGACGGATCCGGATTGGTGACCTGTTGTTCGAAGCGGGCGAACATGCCCGAGCGGCCCTGCTTGTTGTCGTAGCCCAGGCCGCTGAGCACGGCCGGGTTGCCGTTGCGGTCGCGTAGCGGGTCGGTGTAGTCGGAGTTGTCCTGCCAGCCGCCCAGTTCGTACATCGCGGCCATGCTGCCGTCGCCGCCCTTGTTCTTGTAGCCGACCGCGTAAGGCACCACCACGCCGGTGGTGTCGTCGGTGCTCCACTTCAGGCCGTGCTGGCCGTCCTGGGCCTGCACCGGGTTCACCTCGTAGGCACCCACATGCACGTAGACCTTGGGCGTGACCCAGGCGGTGGCATGCGCGGCCCAGCTGGACACCGGCCAGTAGGTGAAGTTGCTGGTGCGGAACACGAAGGTGGGGTTGCCGCAGGCCGAGTTGCCCTGGAAGTACTGGCACAGGTCCGAGCCGAGGAAATGGATGTTGGCCACGCTGCGGCCGGCCTCCAGTTCCAGGCGGTCGTCGAACAGTTTCTGCACCAGGGTGAGGTTGGCCAGGCGGGTGCCCTGGCCGCCGTAGATTTCCTGCACCGAGGTGCTGTTACCGATGCTGCTGTTGGACAGGTTGGTGCCGTGACGGTTGGTGACGTAGGCCTTGACGGTGGCGCCGTGCCAGCCGAACAGGCTGTTCAGATCGACGTCGGTGCCGACCATCAACTGGCCGGCGTAAGCGTCGCCGCCCTTGCGGCCACCGTCGATCATCGAGGCGGCTTCGCCGGTATAGCCGAGCTTGAGTTTGAAGGCGTCGGCGGCGTCCTGCGCGTGGGCGAGCGGGGCCAGCGCAAGGGCCAGCGCAAGGGCCAGCGACAGGCACAGCAGACGGGGATGGGCGCGGCGGGAAGGCAGGGCGGTCATGGCAGGACTCCGAACAAAGAGGGCGTGGCCGAGATGGCGGACGCGACAGCACGTGGGTGGGCAAACCGTTGGCGGCGCACTTCGGTACGCGGCGCAGCGGTGATCGATCAGGGGTGACGCGCGTCCGGCACGTCGGGTGCGGCGGCATGCGGCCGCCGCAGGGTGCCGGCATCAGGCGATGACGTCGGCCACCGGCTTTTTGAGCAGGCGCAGGGCCACGGCGGTAACCACCACGCCGGCGAGCAAGGCCAGCACGTACATCGCCAGATGGGTCACAGCGTTGGGGATCAGCAACACGAAGATGCCGCCATGCGGCGCCTTCAGTTCGGCGCCGACCGACATCGAGATCGCACCGGCCACGGCCGAGCCGATCACCAGCGCGGGAATGGTGCGCAGCGGGTCACGTGCGGCGTACGGGATGGCACCTTCGGTGACGAATGCCAGCCCGAGCACGCCGGCGGCGGTGGCCGAGCCACGCTCTTCGAGGGTGAAGCGGTTGCGGAACACCCAGGTGGCCAGCGCGATGCCCAGCGGCGGGGTCATGCCGGCGACCATGGCCGCGGCCATCGGGGTGTAGACCTGGCTGGCGATCAGGCCGGTGGAAAACGCGTACGCAGCCTTGTTGACCGGCCCGCCCATGTCGAAGGCCATCATGCCGCCCAGCAACAGGCCCAGCAGCAGCGCACTGCTGCCCTGCATGCCGCGCAGCCAGGCGGTGAGCCAGGCCAGCAGGTCGGCCACTGGCTGGCCGAACACGTACATCATCGCCAGGCCAACCAGCAGCGTGCCGAGCACCGGCAGGATCAATACCGGCTTGAGCCCTTCCAGGTTGCGCGGCAGCTTGATGTAGCGGTTGAGTGCGGCCACGCCGTAGCCAGCGATGAAGCCGGCGATGATGCCGCCGAGGAAACCGGCGTTGAGGTTGGCGGCGACCAGGCCACCGATCATGCCGGGCGCAATGCCGGGGCGGTCGGCGATGGAGTAGGCGATGTAGCCGGCCAGTGCAGGCACCATCAGGGTGAAGCCGGCCTTGGCGCCAATCTGGAACAGCGACCAGGCCAGCGTGCCCTGGTGCGCGTCGTCGCCGGCATAAATGCCACCGAGTGCAAATGCCAGCGCGATCAACAAGCCGCCGGCAGTGACGAACGGCAGCATAAACGACACGCCGGTCATCAGATGCTTGTAGGCCCCGGTGCGGCCGTTGGCTTTGCCCTCGGGTTTTGCCGCGCCAGCCACCGGTGCGCTGCCGCCATGCACGCCGGCCTCGGCCAGCGCCTTGGTGATCAGGGCCGGACCATCGTTGATCGCCGGCTTGGTGCCGCTCTTGAACAGGCGCTTGCCACCGAAACGGGCCAGGTCCACTTCGCGGTCGGCAGCGATGATGACCACGTCGGCGTCGCGGATCTCCTCGTCGGTCAACGCATCCTGCGCGCCCACCGAGCCCTGGGTTTCCACCCGCATCTGGTAGCCGAGTTTCTTGGCGGCCTGCTGCAGGCCTTCGGCGGCCATGAAGGTGTGCGCGATGCCGGTGGGGCAGGAGGTGATCGCCACGATGCGCTTGCTGGCGCTGGAAGACGCACCGCCCGCGTTGGGCGTGGCGCCTGCACTTGCTGGTGTGGCGAGCTGGTTGACCGCGGCGGCCGGGTCGTCCAGCACCGCGCCCAGGCTCAGGCGCAGCAGCGGCGCGTCACCGAAGCGGGCGGTGTCGGCATCGGCATCGCCGATCACCAGTACCTGGGCCGCGCCACGGGTCAGCTCGACGGGCAGGGCACCCAGCACGCCCTGGTCGCTGCGGATTTCGATCGTCACGCTGCGGCCGGCGGCGGTGGCCGCCCGTCGCAGCGCTTCGGCGGCCAGGACGGCCTCGGTACTGCGTTCGCCGGCGGCGATGACCACGATGGAAGAGGACATGGCAAAACTCCTGCTGTATTGCGGTCGCCGGCGCAGCCGGCGGGGGGATTCGAAGGGCTAGGCGCGCGGCTGCGAGATAGCAGCGCAGCAAGGCGGTGCGGCCGGCGATGGCGCGTACAGCGCAGCGCGCTGCGGCCGGTGGACGGCTGCGCTCACGGCACCGCCTCGATGACGACGGCGGCGGCGGCGCGACGCACGCCTTCGGGCGTAATCCGGCGCGCATCGCCGCTTTCCAGCCGGCACATCGAAAACGCCGTGGCCAGCCGCGCGCACTGCTCCAGCGCGGTGGCGTCGTCCAGCAACGCGGCCGCCAGGCCGGCCACCATGGCATCGCCGGCGCCCACGCTGCTGCCTTGCGCCAGCCGTGGCGGGCGCGCAATGAGCTGTTGGTCGCGCTGTACGAATAGCGCGCCCTCGGTGCCCATGGAAATCACCACCAGCTGGATGCCGCGGGCGATCAGCGCATGCGCGGCGGCGGCTAGTGCGGCGTGGTCGCCGAGCGGGTGGCCGGTCCAGGCTTCCAGTTCGTGGCGGTTCGGCTTCACCGCATACGGCATTGCGGCGGGAGCGGCAGCGAGTGCGGCCACCAGCGGCGCACCGCTGGTGTCGAGCAGGACGCGTGCGCCCGCCGCGCTGGCCTGCGCCTGCAACTGCGCCCAGCTGTCCTCGGGCAGGCCGGCCGGCAGGCTGCCGGAGAGCACCACCGGCAAGCCGGCGCGCAGCAGCGGGGCCAGATGGTCGGCCACGCCTTGCAGATGCGCCTGGCCCAGCTGCAGGCCGGGCAGATTGATGTCGGTGGTCTCGTTGACCTGCGCTTCGACCAACTTGAGGTTGGTACGGGTGTCGCCGGCCACGCGTTGGCAGTGATCGGTAATGCCGCGCTCGCGAAACAGCGCTTCGAACACCCCTGCGTTACCGACGCCAAGCACGCCAAGCGCGGCGACCTGGCTGCCCCAGTCGGCCAGACAGGCGGCCACGTTGATGCCCTTGCCGCCGGCATCGTTGCGCACGCTACTGGCGCGGTGCACGGCGCCAGGTTGCAGGCGATCGAGCTGGATGGTCTGGTCGATCGCCGGATTCAGCGTAACGGTGATGGCCTGCAGGCTCATGCCTGGCCCTCGCGCTGTGCTTCAAGCGCACGCACCTGCTCTGCGGTCTCGCAGTTCAACGCCTGCTCGGCCAGCTGCTGCAAGGCGCTCAGCGCCGTGCCACGCAGACGCGCCTTGACCGCCGGAATGTCGTTGGGCGTCATCGACAATTCCTGCACGCCCAGCCCGGCCAGCAGGCTGGCGCCGAACGGGTCGCCGGCCAGCCCGCCGCACACCCCGACCCAGCGGTCGTGCTTGCGCGCGCCGTCAATCGTGCTGCGGATCATGCGCAGCACCGCCGGATGCAGGCTGTCGGCTTCGGCAGCCAGCTCGGGGTTCTGGCGGTCGATTGCCAGCACGTATTGGGTGAGGTCGTTGGTGCCGATGGAGAAGAAGTCGGCGTGCCGCGCCAATACATCGGCCTGCGCGGCGGCGGCGGGCACTTCGATCATGATGCCGATCGGCAATTCCGGCGCGTCGAGTTCGGCGCGGATGCGTGCGCAGATCTCGCGCAGGCTGATCAGTTCCGGCACCGAGGTGATCATCGGGAACATGATCGACAGCCGTGCGCCGTCCTTGGCCGCGCGATACAGCGCCCGCAGCTGTGGCTCGAGCAGGTCGGGGCGGCGCAGCAGCAGGCGCGCGCCGCGCACGCCCAGGAACGGGTTTTCTTCGTGCGGCAGCTCCAGATGCGCCACCTGCTTGTCGCCGCCGATGTCCAGCGCACGCACGATCAGCGGGCGGCCATCCAGGGCCTGCGCCATCGCCAGGTAGGTCTGGTACTGCTCGTCCTCGGTAGGCGTGCTGCCGCGCTCCAGGAACAGGAATTCGGTCCGCATCAGGCCCACGCCTTCGGCGCCCTGGGTCAAGGCCATGGCGACCTGCTCGGGCAGGTTGACGTTGGCGCCGATGTCGATGTGGTGGCCGTCGGTGGTTTCGGCGGGCAGGGCGCGCTGGGCGGCTTCGCGCTCGCGGATGGCCTGCTGCTCGGCGATATGCGTACGCGCCGCGTCCAGATCCTGTTCGGACGGGTTGATGTACAGCCGCCCGCTGCTGCCGTCGATGATGGCGGTCACGCCGTCTTCGATATCCAGCAACTGGCCGCCGGCGGCCACCAGCGCCGGCAGGCCCAGGGTGCGCGAGAGGATGGCGGTGTGTGAGGTCGGCCCGCCCTGGGCGGTGGCCAGGCCAAGCACGCGGTCGGTGTCCAGGTTGGCGGTGTCCGACGGCGACAGGTCGCCGGCCAGCAGGATGCAGGGCTGCTCGGGCAGGTCGGTGAGGCCGGCGCCGGCCGCTGCCGGGTCGAGTTGGGCCAGCACGCGGCGGCCGACGTCGCGCAGGTCGGCGGCACGGCCAGCCAGCACAGGGTTGCCCAGCGCCGCCAGGCCAGAGGCAATCTGTTCCACCGCCTGGTGCCACGACCACGCCACGCCGTGGCCTTCGACCATCAGCTGGCAGGTGCGGGTGATCAGGTCGGTGTCGTTGAGCAGCTCGGCCTGGGCCTTGAAGATCGCCGCGTCCGAGGCGCCCAGGCGGCGCTGGGTGTCGTCCTGGATGGCAGCCAGCTGCTGGCGGGTGCGGGTGAGGGCGTCATGCAGCAGCGCGCCGCCATCGCCCAGGCCGATCGGCTGGTCGGCCACCTCGGTCTGCGCGGCACGCAGGCGGTGCACGACGCCGATCGCCACGCCTGGGCTGGCGCCGATGCCGACGATGGCCGGCTGTGCCTGCGGCGGGGTCCAGCCGATGACCGGTGCGGCGCGGCGTTGCGCGGCGCGTTCGGCATCGGCCTTTTCCTGCGCGGTCAGGCTGTCCATCACCGCGCGCAGGCGCTTGAGCAGGGCGGGGGCATCGCTGCCTTCCGCTGAGACCGTAATGCTGTCGCCGGCGCGCAGGCCCAGTTGCAGCAGGCCGACCAGGCTCTTGGCATCGGCGGCCTGGTCGCCGGCGCGAACCTGGGCGCGGGCCGAAAAGCCGCGCGCGGTCTCCGCCCAGCGGGTGGCCGGGCGCGCGTGCAGGCCGCTGGGGTAGACGATGGTCCATTCGAACCGTTCGGCCAGGTCGGTGGCCGGGGCGGCGCTGGTGTCGGGTGCGCGGTCGCCGGTCAGCGCGGCCACGATCACGGCCGGGTCGTCGGTGGTGAACAGCGCTTCCAGCTGGGCCGGATCCTGGATCAGGCGGGTCAGCCGGCGCAGCAGGGTGATGTGGGTGTCGGACTGGGCGGCGATGCCCACCACCAGGCGGGTGGTCTGGCCGGGGTTCCATTCCACGCCCTCGGGCAGCTGCAGCACCGCGATGCCGTCGCGGCGCACCAGGTGCCGGTCTTCGCCTACGCCGTGTGGGATCGCCAGGCCGTGGCCCAGGAAGGTATTCGCCAGGCCCTCGCGGCGCCGCATGCTGGCGTCGTAGCCCGGCGCCACGCAACCGGCTGCCACCAGCAGCTGGGCGGCCTGGGCAATGGCGTCGTCCTTGTCGCGGGCAGTGGCGCGCAGGCGCACCAGGTCGGGGGTGACGGGGGCAATCGACGGAGAGGACAAGGCGGGCTCCGGGGGTGGGGACGGCTGGGAAGTATAGTGGGAACGTTCCCACGTTCCAGGTCAATGTGCGGTGCACAAAAACCCTGTAGTGCTTTCGGGTTAGCATCGCAATGGCAGGGCGCCTGGGTCCAGGTGCGCAATATGGAGCGGGAACGGTCCCAGTGAGTATCAGCATCAATGACGTGGCCCGCGTGGCCGGGGTGTCCAAGTCCACGGTGTCGCGCGCCTTGGGCACCGGCCCGGTGAGCGAAGAAGTGCGCGCCAAGGTGGAAGCTGCGGTGCGCCAGACCGGCTATCGCCCCAACCTGATGGCGCGTCGGCTGCGTTCGCAGCACTCCGGCATCCTCGGGGTGATCGTGGCCGACATCCGCAACCCGTACTTCACCGCGCTGATCCGTGCCGTGGAAGAGGTCGCTTACAAGGCCGGTATGCGCGTGACCCTGTGCAATACCGATGAAGATCCCGAGCGCGAGGCGCTGTACCTGGAGCTGATGCAGGAAGAACGCATCACCGGGCTGATCTTCGCGCCCACCCGGGTCACGGTGGGGCGCATGCACGAGCTGGTGCTGGATTACCCCACCGTGCTGGTGGACCGCGCCGGCCCCGGCAGCCGTTACGACAGCGTGGTGCTGGACAACGCCGCGGCCATGGCCGAGCTGGTGGCGCATCTGCAGGCGCAGGGCTACCGCCGCATCGGCGGGTTGTTCGGCAGCACCAGCACCACCGCGGCCGAACGCCGCGACGGTTACCTGGCAGCCATGCATGCCCAGGGCCTGGCACCGGACTACCGCGAAGTGGCACCCACCGCCGAGGCCGCGATTGCCGAACTGGAGCACTGGCTGGCCGCCGCCGACCGCCCCGAGGCCATCGTCACCAGTAACAGCCTGCTGCTGATGGGCGCATTGAAGGCCGCCCGTACCGCCGGCCTGCGGCTGCCGCAGGACCTGGCGTTGGCGGGATTCGATAACGAGCGCTGGACCGATCTGGTCGAACCGGGCATCACCGTGGTCGAACAGCCCGTGGAAGACATGGGCCGCGCCGCGATGTCGTTGCTGCTCGAACGCCTGGCCAGCCCGCAGCTGCCGATTCGCCGCATGGTGATGACCGGCCGCTGCGTGGTGCGCGGCTCCACCGGCGCCCGCAGGCCGGGTATCTAACTGTCCCGAAGTAGCGCCAGCGCCGGCCAAAAATCCTGGCTCGTCGCGCGTGCGGTGCCTCACCGCTCGCGGCACACGCCGTGAACCCGTCCCTGGGGGCTCGGTGGCGGCATCCATGCCGCCACACGGTCCCGCAAGCGGCGAGGGCACCACACCAGGCAGTTGGCTGGTGACGTTATTTGAAGAACGAAGACACTGCAGCAGGCGGTTAACGGTGCTCTGTTGGAAAACTCCGCACACCGACCATTCCGACTGGTCCTTGCCCGCCTACCATCGCGGAACCTGACGCGGCATGGATGCCGCGTCAGAGCTTACAGGGAGGTACTTGCAGCGTGTCCCGCGATGGTAGGCGGGCAAGGGCCTGCACCGACGCCGCAGATCAGCTGCTCTACAACTGATCTCTCCGCACTGTCGAATCGCTTCGATACGCTGAGGCGGTAGAGCTCCATCGCGCCCAAGGGCGCTCCTATGGGGCATCGCGTTTCGTCGCTGCAGCACACAAAAAAAGCCCCGGCATTGCCGGGGCTTTTTGGTTTACAGCGAACGCCTGACTCAACGATCCGGGCGATGCGTGCCGCTGTCGTTCTGCACGGCCAGGTATTCCTTGGACGGCTCGTCGAGCTTGTCGCCGAGCATGCGGCGGACCACCACGAAGAACAGCGGGATGAAGATCACGCCGAGCACGGTGGCGAACACCATGCCGCCGATCACGCCGGTACCGATGGAGTGACGCGAGTTGGCGCCGGCGCCGGTGGAAATGGCCAGCGGCAACACACCCAGGATGAACGCGAACGAGGTCATCAGGATCGGGCGGAAACGCAGATGCGCCGCTTCCAGTGTTGCCTCGCGCAGCGTCTTGCCGGCCGCGCGCTGCTCGACTGCGAACTCCACGATCAGGATCGCGTTCTTTGCCGCCAGGCCGATCACTGTGATCATGCCGATCTTGAAGTACAGATCGTTCGGCAGGCCACGCAGCATCGAGAAGGTGATCGCACCCAGCACGCCGATCGGCACCACCAACAGCACGGCCACCGGAATCGACCAGCTTTCGTACAGTGCCGCCAGGCAGAGGAACACCACCACCACCGACAACGCGAGCAGCAGCGTTGCGGCGTTACCGGCGATGATTTCCTGGTACGACATACCGCTCCAGTCGAAGCCGAAGCCCGGCGGCAGATCGTTGTTGACGATCTCCTCCATCGCCTGCATCGCCTGGCCGGAGCTGCCGCCCGGGGCCGGGTTACCGACGATGTTCACCGCCGAATAGCCGTTGTAGCGGTTCAACGCCGGCGAGGCGTAGGTCCACTCGGCCTTGACCACATTGCTCAGCGGGATCATCCCCGGCTGACCATCTGCACCCGTCGCCGTGCTGCTGGGAGTGAAGAAGTTGCGCAGCGACTCGGGGCCGGTACGGAACTGGTCGTCGGCACGGATGTTGACGCGCTTGATGCGGCCTTCGGAGAAGTAGTCGTTGACGTACACCGGGGCCAGCATCAGCTGGATCGAGCTGTAGATGTCGCTGACTTCCAGGCCCATCGACTGCGCCTGCACGCGGTCCACATGCAACTGCAGCTGCGGCGAGTTTTCCAGGCCGTTCGGGCGCACGCCCACCACGGTGTCCTGCTTCTGCGCCGCCTTGCCGAGCACGATGTTGCGGGCCTGGGTCAGCGCCTCCTGGCCTGCACCAGAACGGTCCTGCAGCCACATGTCGAAGCCACCGAACTGGCCAAGACCCTGCACGGTAGGCAGGTTGACCACGAAGATCTGCGCGCCCTTGATGCCATAGAAGGCACCGTTGAGTTGCTGGATCAACTGCTCGGCGGTGACGTCACGCTCTTCCCACGGCTTGAGCCGGATGAAGCCCATGCCGACGTTTTCGCCCGAGCCCAGGAAGCTGAAGCCGGCGATCTGCAGCATGCCTTCCACGGCCGGCTGCTTCTCCAGCACCGCACGCATCTGCGCGAAGGCCTCGTTGGTGCGGATCTTGGTGGCACCCGGCGGCAGCTGCACGATGGCCACTGCAAAGCCCTGGTCTTCTTCCGGCAGGAAGCTGCCCGGCATGCGCGTGAACAGGAAGCCGCACAGCACCACCAGCACCACGAACACCACCATCCACGCCGGCGAACGCTTGAGCGTGTTGCCGACCACGCCGACATAGCGATGCGCCAGCTTGTCGTAGTACTTGTCGAAGGTGCGGTAGATCCAGTTCTTCTTGTCCGAATGGGTGGACTTCAGGAACGCCGCACACAGGGCCGGGGTGAAGCTCAGCGCCAGGAACGCAGAGAACGCCATCGCCATCGCGATGGTCAATGCGAACTGCTTGTAGATCGCGCCCGAGGCGCCCGGCTGCATGGCCGAGGGAATGAACACCGCCGCCAGCACCACGGTGATGGCCACCACCGCGCCGGTGATCTGGGTCATCGCCTTCTGCGTGGCCGCCTTCGGCTCCAGGTGCTCCTCGCTCATGATGCGTTCAACGTTCTCGATCACCACGATCGCGTCGTCCACCACGATGCCGATCGCCAGCACCATCGCAAACAGCGTCAGCTGGTTGATGGTGAAGCCGATCACGTACATGCCGAAGAACGTGCCCAGCAGTGCCACCGGGATCACCAGGGTCGGGATGACCGTGGCGCGGAAGTTCTGCAGGAACAGCAGCATCACCAGGAACACCAGCACGATGGCTTCCACCAGCGTGTGCACCACTTCTTCGATGGAAATACGCACGAAGGTGGTGGACTCATACGGCGCGAACCAGGTCACGCCCTGCGGGAAGGTGGGCTGCAGCTCGTCGAGCTTGGCACCGACCGCCTCGGAGACGTTCAGCGCATTGGCACCCGGCAGCAACTGGATACCGAAGGCACCGGTCGGCTTGCCGTTGTACTGGGTGTCGAAGCCGTAGTTGCTCGGGCCCACCGTGACGCGTGCAACGTCTTTCAGACGCACCGTGGCACCGTTGTTATCGGTGCGCAGGATGATGTTTTCGAACTCCTGCGGCGAGCTGAAACGGCCTTCGGCCGAGACGGTCGCGGTGAAGCTGATGCCTTGCGGGGTGGGGTCGGCACCGACCGAACCGGCCGCGAACTGCACGTTCTGGTTACGCACCGCGGTCAGCACCTGGGTGGCCGACAGGTTGTAGCCCTGCAGCTTCTCCGGGTTCAACCAGATGTTCATGGCGTACTCGGCGCCGAACTGGTTGGTGCTGCCCACGCCGGGCACACGCGAGATCTGCTCGAGCACGCGCGAACCGACGATGTCGTTGAGCGCGTCGCGGTCGATCGACGGGTTGTCCGAGCGCAGCGCGGCCACCATCAGGAAGCCGGCATTGGCCTTGGCCACCACCACACCCTGCTGGGTCACTTCCGAAGGCAAGCGCGGCGTGGCCAGCGACACCTTGTTCTGCACCTGCACCTGCGCGATATCCGCGTCGGTGCCGGTTTCGAAGGTCAGCGTGATGGTCACGCGGCCGTTGGAGGCCGACGAGGAGTTGAAGTACAGCAGGTGGTCGATACCGGTGAGCTGCTGTTCGATGACCTGCGTCACCGCCTTTTCGGCGGTATCGGCGCTGGCACCGGGGAAGTTGGCGGTGACGGTGACCTGCGGCGGGGCGATCGTGGGGTACGACTCGATACCCAGATTCAGGATCGAGATCACGCCCGCGAGCGAGATCAGGATCGCCACCACCCAGGCAAAGACCGGGTGTTCGATAAAAAACTTAGGCATGGCGGGGTTCCGTCACTGCTGCTTGGACTGGGAATCGGACGGCTGGGCCGCGTCATCGGACTTGGGCTGTTCGCCAGCCGCCGGAGCGGCGGCGTCGGCCTTGCCGGCACGAGCGCCCTGGCCGGTGCCGGCCTGACCCGCGGCGGGGGCGGCGCCCGGCGCACCGGGCTGGCCACCTTGTGCGGGCTTGTTCGGATCCCACGGCACGCCCTTGGCGGGCTGGCCTTCCTTCGCCTTCTGCACGCCATCGACGATGACCTGATCGCCCTGCGCGACGCCGGCGGTGACGATCCACTGGCCCTTCTGCTGGCCGTCGACGGTGAGGTTCTTGCGGACCACCTTGCCGTCCTTGCCCAGCACCAGCGCGTAGGCGCCGGTGGCATCGCGCTGCAGCGCCTGCTGCGGCACCAGATAGGCGTTGTTGCGCTGGCCCAGGCTGGCCTTGAAGGTCACGAACGCGCCTGGCAGCAGCGCCATTTCCGGGTTTGGCAGGGTGGCGCGCAGCGACACCGCACCGGTGCTCGGGTCCACCGTCACCGCGGACACGTCCAGCGTGCCGGGGTGCGGGTACTGCGTGCCGTTGCCCAGTTCCACGTTGATGGTGGACTTGCCGTCGCCGCTGAGCTGGACGTTGCCGCTGCTCTGCGCCTGACGCAGTGCCGCCAGTTCTTCGCTGCTCATGGCGAAGTTCACGTACAGCGGGTCGATCTGGTCGACCGTGGTCAGCAAGGTGGCTTCACCCGACCCGACCAGCGCGCCTTCGGTGACGCGCTGAATGCCGGCGCGGCCGGTGATCGGCGAGGTCACGCTGGCGAAGCTGAGCTGGATGCGGGCGGACTCGACCACACCGCGCGCCTGCTGCACGCTGGCGCCGGACGAGCGCTCAGTGGCTTCGGCGGTGTCGATGTCGGCGCGCGAGACGTACTGCTGCGGCGCCAGGCTGCGCGCGCGCTGCGCGGCGATCTTGGCGTTGGCATAGGTTGCCTCGGCGGCAGCCAGCTGGCCCTGTGCCTGCAGCAGCGTTGCGCGCAGCGGCATCGGGTCGATCTCGAACAGCGGCTGGCCTTCCTTGACGTCGGTGCCTTCGGTGTACAGGCGCTTGAGCAGCACACCGTCCACGCGGGCGCGCACGTCGGCCGAGCGGAACGCCGAGAGGCGACCGACCAGGTCACGTTCCAGCGGCAGCGTCTGCGGTTTCATTTCCAGCACCGACACTTCCGGCGGCGGCGGAGCCTGCTGTTGTTCGGGCTTGCTGCAGGCAGCGAGCGCCACGGTGATGGCACAGGCCAGGCCGAAGGTGCGGAGCGGGGCAATCATGAGGAGGAACTCCGTTAGGGTCTTGAAGTGAGAAAGGAACGCGCGGGCGTCCGGGGCGGCGTGACCACCGCGACGAACGCACGCATAAACGTGTCGACAGCGAACTGTGCCCACTGCTGCCTGGCGGGCAGGCCGGCGCGGTGTGGCACCTGAAAGCGCTGACGGTCGAAATCCAGGCCAACAATCATGCTGAGCAGCAGCTCGGCCATGAAGTGCGGATCGTCATGCCGCAGCTGACCTGCGTCGATCGCTTGTGCAAACCGCGACGCAAGTCGTTCCTGCATGCCAACCACGCCTTCATGGAAGATCTGCTGCGACTGGCCGGGGAACCGGTGCGATTCCGCCTCCACCAGACGGCAGGTCTGTAGCACATCCGGGCGATTGAGCCGGTCAAGATGGGCCAGCGCGAAGGCCAGCAGGTCTTCACGCAGATCGCCGGTGGCGGTCCCGAGCGGCACCGTGGCCAGCTGTACGTGTTCCTGCAGCACGTCGCGCAGCAGGTTTTCCTTGCAGCCGTAGTGGCTGTAGAGGGTCTGCTTGGAACAGCCCGCGCGCTCGGCCACCGCCGTCATGCTCACCCGCATGCCGCGCTCGGCCAGCAGCGCGTGCACGGCAGCGTGGATACGGCGGTCGCAGTCCGAACGCCGGGCAGCACGGGGGGAACGAGGGGTCATGGCGGTAGACTATACCGTCCAGTTTAGTTTTTAAACAGCCTTGACGGCGCCCGTCTGGTCTGTACAACTTTTCTGCGACCCAGGTCCGCAAGCCTTGCGCCGTCTGGCGCGCAGGCCGTCGAGGTCCTCAAGAGGCGGTTGGGCGACGCTTCACTCCTGTAATTCGCTGCCGCCGGCGTTGCTCCAGTTTGCAAAAGCCGTGGCCTGTCTGCGTTTGCGCTATGCAGCAAGGCGTCGTCATCGTGCATCGGTACAATTCAGGTTTTCCACCGAGCATCCCAGCTCTCTCATGAAAGCCAAGAAAGCCGCTTCGAACTCGTCCACGACGTCAGCCAAGCCGGTCGCCGAACGTGCCGTCCCCGTGGTCGCCACTGCTCCGCAGGAGATCACCCTCGAGCCGGTGTTTGCCGCATTGCGCAAGCGCTACCCGGCCGCGCGTCAGTCGGAAGTGCAGCTGTTCGCCGCCGATTTCTACCGCCGCATGGAAGAAGACGAGTTTCCCAACCACCCGCCGGAACAGTGGGCGGCGCTGGCGGCGGACATGCTGGAGTTTGCGCGCACGCGCAAGGCCGGCACGGTCAATGTGCGGGTGTTCAACCCGACCCTGAAGAGCCACGGCTACGAGTCGCCGCACACGCTGCTGCAGATCGTCAACGACGACATGCCGTTCCTGGTGGACTCGGTGAGCATGACGTTGTCGGAACTGGGGATCGGCGTGCACGTGCTTGGCCACCCGGTGCTGCGCATTGCGCGCGACAAGGGCGGCAAGCTCATCGCGGTGGGCGAGGGCAAGAGCGAATCGCTAATGGTGCTGGAGATCGACCGCCAGCCGGCCGACGAAATGCCCAAGGTGGAGGCGGCCATCCGCAAGGTGCTGGCCGAAGTGCGCGCGATCGTGCATGACTGGGCGGCAATGCGCGAAAAGATGGTGATGCTTGCCGACGACCTGGCCACGCGCCGTTTGCCGATGGACGACATCAGCCGCCACGAAGCGCAGGAATTCCTGCGCTGGGCGGCCTCGGACCACTTCACCTTCTTCGGCTACCGCGAATACCGCGTGGAGAAGCAGGACGGCCAGGAGGTGCTGGCGCCGGTGGAAGAAAGCGGCCTGGGCCTGATGCGCGGGCATGACATTTCGCCGGCACGGCCGGTGACCTCGCTGGCCGCGCATGGCCTGAACACCTCGGCCAAGCTCAAGGACGCGTTGATCCTGACCAAGACCAATGCACGCTCGCGCGTGCATCGGGTGGGCTACATGGATTACATCGGCATCCTGGAATTCGATGCCAAGGGCCGCATCGTCGGCGAGCAGCGCTTCCTGGGCTTGTTCACTTCCAGCGCGTACAACCGCCGCCCGTGGGAAATCCCGCTGGTGCGCCAGCGCTACGAATACGTGATGAGCAAGTCCGGGCTGACCCCGAGCAGCCATAGCGGTAAGGCGCTGCGCCACATCCTGGAAACGCTGCCGCGCGAGGAGTTGTTCCAGTCCAACCAGGACGAGCTGTATCGCACCGCGATCGGCATCCTGGGGCTGCAGGAGCGCGTGCGCAGCCGCATGTTCCTGCGTCGCGACAAGTACAGCCGTTTCATTTCTGCGCTGGTGTACATCCCGCGCGAGCGCTTCAACACCGATGTGCGTCTGCGCATCGAAGCGCTGCTGAAAGATGCGCTGCATGGCGAGTACATCGATTCCAGCGTGGTGCTGGGCGAATCGCCGTTGGCGCAGTTGCACTTGATCGTGCGTGCCAAGAGTGGCGAGGCGCTGGAGTTCGACACCACCGCGCTGGAAACCCGCCTGGCGCATGTGCTGCGCAACTGGCACGACGCTCTGCGCGAGGCCTTGGTCGCCCGTCATGGCGAAGCGCATGGCCTGCGTATGGCCGCCAATTTCGGCCGCGCGCTGCCGGCCGGTTACATCGAGGATTCGTCGATCGAATCGGCGGTCGCCGACGTCGAACACCTGGCCGCGCTGGATGGCCCTAACGATCTGCATTTGAGCCTGCAGGAAGTGCGCCGCGATAGCGCGGTGCGCCTGGATACCGGCGACGGCCTGCGCCTGAAGCTGTACCGCCAGCTCGACGACATCCCGTTGTCCGACGCGATGCCGATGATGGAAAACATGGGCCTGCGGGTGATCTCCGAGCGCCCGTACCGCTTGCAGGTCAGCGACACGCCGGTCTACATCCAGGACTTCGAGGTTGAATCCACTGCCGGCCACATCGACGCCAACAGCGCCGATGCGGCGTTTGGCGAGGCGTTCGAGCGCATCTGGAATGGCGATGCGGAAAACGACGGTTTCAACCGACTGATCCTGGCTGCCGGCCTGCATTGGCGCCAGGTCGCGCTGCTGCGCGGCTACTGCAAATACCTGCTGCAGACGGCCACGCCGTTCTCGCAGGCGTATGTCGAGGCCACCTTTACCCGTTACCCGCTGCTGGCCCGCCTGCTGGTGGAATTGTTCGAAGCACGCTTCGACCCGTCCACCGGCGGCGAAACCAAGGCGCAGATCCTTGCCGGGCAGGAGCGCCTGCGCGAGCAGCTGTCTGTGCTGGCCGCCGGCGACGAGGCCACGCTGAAGGCGCTGGAACCGGTGCTGCAGGCGCGCGGCAGCGACCGCGTCGCGCAGCAGGAAGCCACCCGCGCCACCTTGCTCAAGCTGATGGACCGCGTCTCCAGCCTGGACGAAGACCGCATCCTGCGCAGCTTCATCGACGTGATCGACGCAACGCTGCGCACCAACTACTACCAGACCAGCAAGGACGGCAAGCACGGCCACTGCATCAGCTTCAAGCTGGACTCGTCGCTGGTGCCGGACCTGCCCAAGCCGCGCCCGTACCGCGAGATCTTCGTGTACGGCCCGCGCGTGGAAGGCGTGCACCTGCGCTTTGGCGCGGTGGCGCGTGGCGGCCTGCGTTGGTCGGACCGCCGCGAGGATTTCCGTACCGAGGTGCTGGGCCTGGTCAAGGCGCAGATGGTCAAGAACACCGTCATCGTGCCGGTCGGTGCCAAGGGCGGTTTCTACGTCAAGCGCTCGCCGGTGGGCGGCGACCGCGATGCGATCCAGGCCGAAGGCATCGCCTGCTACAAGCTGTTTATCCAGAGCCTGCTCGACATCACCGACAACATCGTCGGCGGCAAGATCGTGCCGCCGCCGCAGGTGGTGCGTCATGACCAGGACGACCCGTACCTGGTGGTGGCGGCCGACAAGGGCACGGCCACCTTCTCCGACATCGCCAATGGCCTCGCGCTGGACCACGGCTTCTGGATGGGTGATGCATTCGCCTCCGGTGGCTCGGTCGGTTACGACCACAAGGGCATGGGCATCACCGCGCGCGGTGCGTGGGAGTCGGTCAAGCGCCACTTCCGTGCACTGGGACGCGATTGCCAGAGCCAGGATTTCAGCGTGGTCGGCATCGGTGACATGTCCGGCGACGTGTTCGGCAACGGCATGCTGTTGTCGCGCCACATCCGCCTGCTGGCGGCGTTCGATCACCGGCATATTTTTCTGGACCCGAACCCGGATGCGGCGGCGTCCTTCGCCGAACGTGAGCGGCTGTTCGCGTTGCCGCGTTCCAGCTGGGCCGATTACGACGCCAAGCTGATCAGCGCCGGTGGCGGCATCTACCCGCGCACGCTCAAGTCGATCGAACTCAGCGCACCGGTGCGCGAGGCGCTGGGGCTGGACGCAAGCGTCAAGCAGCTCTCGCCGAACGAGCTGATGAACGCCATCCTCAAGGCGCCGGTGGACCTGTTCTGGAACGGCGGCATCGGCACCTACGTCAAGGCGGCCAGCGAGTCGCACGGCGACGTCGGCGACCGCGCCAACAACGGCCTGCGCGTCAATGGTGGCGAGCTGCGCTGCAAGGTGGTGGGCGAGGGCGGTAATTTGGGCTTGACCCAGCTTGGCCGCATCGAGGCTGCGCAGACCGGCGTGTTGCTCAACACCGACTTCATCGACAACTCGGCCGGCGTGGACACCTCCGATCACGAGGTGAACATCAAGATCCTGCTCAACGATGTGGTGCAGGCCAAGAAGCTCACCTACGACGCGCGCAACAAGCTGCTCGCGTCGATGACCAACGAAGTGGCCGACCTGGTGCTGTGGGACAACTACCGCCAGAACCAGGCCATCAGCTTGATGGAGCGGATGAGCGTCAAGCGCCTGGGTTCCAAGCAGCATTTCATTCGCACGCTGGAGCTGCAGGGCCTGCTGGATCGGCAGATCGAATACCTGCCCTCCGACGCCGAGCTGTCTGCCCGCAAGGCACGCGGGCAGGGCATGACCCGGCCGGAGCTGTCGGTGCTGCTGTCGTACTCCAAGCTGGTGGCGTTCCAGCAGTTGCTGGAATCGGACATCCCGGAAGATCCGTACCTGTCCAAGGAGCTGCAGCGGTATTTCCCGCAGCCGCTGCAGAAAAAGTACGCCGATGCGATGGAGCGCCACCGCCTCAAGCGCGAGATCATCGCCACCGCGGTGACCAACACCACCATCAATCGCATGGGCGCCACCTTCCTGATGCGCATGCAGGAAGACACCGGCCGCAGCATTGCCGAGGTGGCCAAGGCCTACACCATCAGCCGCGAAACGCTGGATGCGCGCGCGCTGTGGACGCAGATCGACGCGCTGGACGGCAAGGTGCCTGAATCGGTGCAGATCGACGCGCTGGAAGTGATCTGGCGCCTGCAGCGCTCGTTCGTGCGCTGGTTGTTGTCGCGCCCGGGCCAGATGCCGGGGATCACTGCGGCGGTAGAGCGCTACCACGGCCCGTTCAATGACATCCGCGTGGCCTCTGGCGTGCTGCCGGATGCGCAGCGCCCGGTGTACGAAGCCAGCGTGCAGGAATGGCAGGAGAAGGGGCTCACGCCCGAGCTGGCGCAACAGCTGTGCGAGTTGCGTTACCTGGAGCCGGCCTTCGACATCATCGAACTGGCGCGCACGCGCAAGCTCAAGCCGGTGGAAGTCTCCAAGGTGCATTTCCGTCTTGGCGAAGCGCTGCGTCTGCCGTGGCTGTTCGAGCAGATCGACGCGTTGGAGGTCAACGGCCGTTGGCATGCGGTGGCACGTGGCGTGCTGCGCGACGAACTGGCCGCGCACCAGCGCACGCTGGCCGGTCAGGTGTTGTCGATGCCCGGCGCCAGTGCCGAGGACAAGGTGGCCAACTGGCTGGCACGCGATGACTCCAGCCTGCGTTTCACCCTGGCGATGCTGAGCGATGTGGCCGAGCAGAAAACGCTCGACTACCCGACTGTGTCGGTAGCCGTGCAGCGTTTGGGGCAGCTGGCCGCGCACGGCGTGTAATTGTAGGTGTGGCATGACGGCGGAGTTGCGACTTCGCCGTCGTGCGTTTGGTGAGCGGTAGCGTTGCGGGTGGTGGCCCGGTGCTTTCGGCCTTGCAGGCGTGCCGTTGTGCTGCGTGATTAGCGTGACCACGCCTAGCAGGAACAACGGCTGCGGCGGTTTACGTGTTGCTGCGCCTGGCAGGAACAACGGCGGCGGCGGTTTACGTGTTGCTGCACCCAGGACGCAACGTCTGCGTGCTCCGCGTCGCCTGACGCTCTGATTTGAAAAGCGCTCGCATGCAGTTGCAGGCGCTTTTTTTGCGCGGCATCCGTGTCACGCAACGCATGACGATGCGCAGAAAACGCCTTGTTCAAACCCGCAACGATTCCTGCTCTAGCAGGGTGAATCGCTTGCGCCATTCGCGCGGGCTGGTCTGGAATGCCTGGTTGAAGCGCTGCCGGAACGACACCGCAGTTTTGTAACCGGATCGTTCGGCCACCTGCTCTATCGACAGCGCGGTGGATTCGAGCAGATCCTTGGCACGCCGCAAGCGTTCGGCGCCCAGCCATTCGCCCACGGTCATGCCGGTGGCTTGGTGGAAGCGGCGGGTGAACGAGCGCCGGCTCATCGCCACACGCTCGGCCAGTGCATCCAGCGAATGATCCTGCTGCAGATCCGCGCGCATGAAGTCCAGCAGTCGGCTCAGGGCCGCATCCTGTGGCGAGGCGGGCACGGGCTGATCGATGTACTGCGCCTGGCCACCATCGCGATGCGGCGACAGCACCATCATGCGTGCGATCGCATTGGCCTGGCGCGCGCCACACAGCTTGCGCACCAGATACATGCAGCAATCCAGCGCCGCACCGGTTCCGGCCGAGGTCACGATGCGCTCCTCATCGACGTAAAGCGCATTCATGTCCAGCCGAACGCGCGGAAAGCGGTGGTGGAAATCGGCCTCGGCATGCCAATGCGTCGAAGCCAGTTTTCCATCCAGCAGGCCCGCATAGGCCAATGCATAGGCACCGTAGCAAAGGCCCACCACGTGCGCGCCGCGCTGAGTCGCCGCGACCAGCGCGGCGCGCAGTGCGGCGCTGGGAGCACGGTCCAGATCGGCCCAGCCGGGAACAATGAGCACGTCCGCCTGATCCAGCAGGCTCAGGTCGCCGTCCGGCGTGACGCCCACCTGGCCTCCGGCCAGCGCGACACGCGTGTCTTCGGCGGCGATGCGCAGCGTAAACAGCGGGCAATCGTCCGGCTGCAGGTCGAAGATCATCATCGGCACCGACAGATGAAAGGGACTGATGCCCGCTGGCGCCACCACCACGACCGAGAGCGGCGCAGGGTTAGGGGGGACTGAACGTTGCACGCGCATGGCCCGATCTCATCGATGTTGGTCTCGCAGGCCAGTATCGGTGCCGGGGTGTCGCCGTCAAGCTGTGGCGGTGGATTTCGGAAGCGACATCAACCGCTGCTTGCTGCTTTCGTGCCGCTGCGCGTCACCGAGATCCCGTTGCGCCGCTGACACCGGCGTGTGGCTGGCCACACCCGGTAACCCCCTGACATTCGAGGAGCAACACATGAGCACTGCATTGATCGTGGTGGATATCCAGAACGATTACTTCCCCGGTGGCCGTTTCCCGCTCGAGAACAGCGAGCAGGCATTGGCCAGCGCCCTGGAGCACATTGCGCAGGCCAAGCAGGCCGGCCACGTGGTGATCGGCATCCGGCACACCGCACCGGGCGATGGCCCGTTCCTTGCCGATGGCAGCGTGGGCGCCGAGTTTCATCCGGCGATTGCCGCGGCGCTCGAAGGCTGCACGGTGATCGAGAAGCATCAGGCCGATAGCTTCCTGGGCACCTCGCTCGGACAGACGCTTGCCGGTGCGAATGTCGCAGCGATTCAGCTAGCCGGCATGATGACGCAGCATTGCATCACCCATACCGCGCTGTCGCCGGACGCCGCTGGCTTTGAAGTGGCGATCATCGCTGCGGCCTGCGCTGCGCCAACGGCGGTGATCAGCGACGTTGCGCTGTCCGGCCTGGCGGGGCGTTGCACGGTGCTGTGATCTGGGGTGCTGGTTGCTGCGGCCTGCAGGCGCGCAACCACCGCAGCGTCGCGCGCCTGATCAGCCATCATGCGATGACAGGCGCGCGCTCAGCCAAGTGCAGTGCGTTCGCCACGGCGACGCAGGCTCAGGCGCGGTGCCCGCTCATTTCCTGCCCGGCATGCTTGTCGAAGCGCACGTGCCACCACGTGGCGCTGAGCGAGATCAGGCTGACCACGCAGAAAGCCAGCGAAAAATCGCGTTGCTGCGGCTGCAGATGATCGCCCGCCAGCATCGCCAGCTTGAGGATCATTGCGCCGGCGCACACACCGACCGACAGCATTAATTGCTGCAGCGTGGTGTACAGGCTGCTGGCGCGGCTCATGCGCGCGGCCGGCACGTTTTCGTAGGCGATGGTGTTGTAGGCGGCAAACTGGAACGACATGAACGCCCCGCAGCACAGCAGCAAACCGAACATCAGCGCCGGCGGCCAGTCTGGCCGGAACAGCGCGCACACCATGTAGCCCAGGCTGGCCAGCACGCCGTTGCCGATCAGGCTGTTCCGGTAGCCGAAGCGGCGCAGCAATTGCGGGGTGATGCTGCGCATCAGCAGCGCGCCCAGCGCGGTGGCCAGGATCAGGCGGCCGCTGTGCGCGGCGCTGAAACCGAAGCTGATCTGGAACAGCAGCGGCAGCAGGAACGGATGTGCGCCCTGGGTGATGCGCATCAGCGCGCCACCGATCACCGACAGCCGGAACGAGTCGATCCGCAGCAGGCTCAGATCCAGCAACGGCGCCGGATGCTGGCGCGCATGCCACAGATAGCCCAGCGCCGTGGCACCACCGATGGCCAGCAGCCAGCTGGCGCGCGGAATGCCATCTTCCTGGCTGACCATTTCCAGCCCGAACAACAGGCAGCCCAGGGCGGTGCCGCACAGCACGAAGCCGCGCAGATCGAAGCGCGCGGGCGCAGATTCGCTGGGAATGTCGGGAATGAAGCGCCGCACCAGCAAAAAGCCGGCGATGCCGATCGGCACGTTGATGTAGAAGATCCAGCGCCAGTCCAGGTAGGACACGAAGAACCCGCCCAGCGGCGGCCCCAGCATCGGGCCGATGAAGGCCGGCACCAGCGTCCAGGCCATCGCCGACACCAGATGGCGGCGCTCCACGGTGCGCAGCAGGATCAACCGCCCGAGCGGGGCCATCATCGCGCCGCCTGCGCCCTGCAGCACCCGCGCGGCCACCATCGTCGGCAGGCTGTCGGCCAGCGAGCACAGGATGGAGCCGCCGATGAACACCCAGATGGAGGCACTGAACACGCGACGCAGCCCGAAGCGGTCGGCGATCGCGCCGCTGGCCGGGATCAGCACCGCCAGCGCCAGCAGGTAGCTGGTCATGGCGATGCTCATCGCCGGCGCGGCCACGCCGAAGTCGCGCGCCAGGGTCGGCAGTGCCGTCGCCAGCACCGTGGCGTCCATCTGCTCCATGAAAATGGCGCAGGCCAGGATCAGCGAAATGATGCGGTAATCGGGATAACGCGGCGCCGGCGCTGCGCCGGCCTCGGACACGCTGGAGGACATCGGAGTCTCGGTTGCGGGGCCGCTGCAACAGCACGGTGCGACAGCTGGAGCGGCCCGCGTCGCACGGTGTTGTGCGGCGCAACATGGGCATTGTCCGCCTGCCGGCCAGATGGTTCAAGCACGTACCCGGCAACACTGCGTGCGCAACGTGGCGGTTTGCAAGCGCCTGCTCGACTAGGCGAGACCGTTGGCCAGCGATCGCCCGAGCTCTCGCCATCTCGCATGACAGACACACCGCCTGGCAAATCCGAGCGCGCGCTACAGCACCAAAATCAAAAACGCCCCCAGTGCCCCCCCATTCCCGATTCCCAACTCCCGATTCCCAGCTCTCAACGCTCCCGATCCCAGGCGTCCTTGATCTGCAGCATCTGCGGCAGGGCATCGCGAAACGCGTGCACCAGGCGCGGCTCCAGCTGTTTTCCGGCCATGCTGTCGAGCTTGCGCATGGCATCTTCCACCGCCCACGGCGCCTTGTAGGCGCGGCGCCCGCACAGGGCATCGAACACATCGGCCACCGCCACGATGCGTGCGGCTTCGGGGATGGCATCGCCCGCCACACCCTGCGGATAGCCGCTGCCGTCCCAGCATTCGTGGTGGTGCAGGGCGATATCGGCAGCCAGCTGGAACAGCGGCCCGCGGCCGTGCCGCAGCAGATCGTGGCCCACCTGTGGATGCTGGCGCACCACCTCGCGCTCGTGCTCGTCCAGGGAATCGGGTTTATGCAGGATGCTGCCGGGCACGGCGATCTTGCCGGCGTCATGCAATGGCGCGGCATCTTCCAGCAGCTGTGCCTGCGCGGGCGGCCAGCCGACTTTCTCCGCTAGCAGGCGCGCATAGGCGGCCATGCGCCAGATATGCGCGCCGGTGTCCGCGTCCTGGCCCTGGCCGGCGGTGCCCAGCAGATGGATGGCGTCGCGGTATTGCTGCGCCAGGCGCGCGTTTTCGGCCAGGGTCAGATGCGTGGCGATGCGCGCCTTGAGCAAGGCGGCGGAGTAGGGCCGGCTCACGTAATCGGCGGCACCTGCCTCCAGGCCGGTGCGCTCGTCGTGCTCGGTACTGCGCGAGGTCACGAACAGGATGGGGATGGCGGTGCTGTCCGGGTCCTGCTTGAGTGTGCGCGCCACTGCGTAGCCATCCATGTCCGGCAGTTCCACGTCCAGCAGGATCAGCGCCGGCGCATGCCGGGCCACCGCATCCAGTGCTTCGCCCCCGGATTTGGCAAATACCAGCGGGTAGTCGTCGCGCAGCAACTGGCGCAGCGTGGCCAGATTGCTGGATTCATCGTCGACACAGAGCAGGGGACGGGCTGGCATGCGGAGTCCTTGCGAACCGGTACGGGGACACGGTCAGCGTGGGTGGTTGGCTTGCCAATCGCGCAGGGTGGCTTCGGCGCGGCGGAAATCGAAGTCGTCCACGGCGCGCTGCAGGTCTTCCTGCAACGGCGGTGGCAGACGCGGGGCACAGATCAGCAGCGCGTGGTCGATCTTGTCGGCATCATCGCTGCGCAGCGCGTTTTCCAGGATCAGCGCGCTGTCGTCGTCCAAGGCGGCACCGGTTTGCCCGGCGTCTTGCGTGCTGGGGCTGGTCTGCAGGAAGGCGTGGATGGCCGCGGTGGTCTGCGCCATGGTGTCCTTGAGCGCGAGCAGTGCGGCGGTCAGGTCGTGGCCCTGTTCCACACGCGATTCCAGATCGCCCGACGCGCCGGCCAGGGCAGGCAGGGCCAGCGAGCCGGCGGCGCCACGCAACTTGTGCGCCAGTGCGCCAATCGCCGGCAGCTCGTTGTTGCGCAGATGCGCGGCGGCGGTCTCGGCCGGGTCGGAGTTGTCGCGCAGCAACTTGAGCAGGTAGCGCTCGTACGGCTCGCGCTCGCGCCACAGGCTTTGCGCGCGTGCGGCATCCAGCAGCAGCGGATCGGTGTGCGCCCACTCCGGGCCCTCGGCCGGCGCGCGTTCGTGCGGCAGCGAGGACACCCGCCGGCTGCCGGGCTGCAGGAAGTGCCGGATTGCGGTGACCAGTTCCTCCACGTTGAAGGGCTTGGCGATGAAACCGTTCATGCCTGCTTCCAGCGCTTTTTCCTGCTGCGGACGGAAGGCGCCGGCGGTCAGCGCGATCACCGGCAGGCTGGCCAGCGATGGAATCTGGCGCAGGCGGCGGGTGGCCTCGTAACCATCCACCACCGGCATCTGCACATCCATCAGCACCAGGTGGAACAGATCCGGCGCGCGCTTGAGCGTGTTCACCGCCTGCTCGCCGTCGTGAGCCACGGTGACCATGGCGCCTTCGCCTTCGAGGATGCGCTGAGCCACTTCGCAGTTGATCTCACTGTCGTCCACCAGCAGCAGCTGCGCGCCCTCGAGCCGCCGCGCGACGAAGGTTGGCGTGCTCGGCCGCGCGTTGGGGCGCTCGTCGACCAATTGTTCCACCAGCCGATGCAGCGCAGCGCTGGTCACCGGCTTGGTCATCACCGCATCCAGGTCCTGCTGCTCGGGGTGTTGCTCCAGCAGCCGGCGTTCGTAGGCGGTGACCATCACGATCACCGGATGCCGGCCCGGTGTGGCGCGGGCACGCACCTGGCGCGCGATCGCCACGCCGTCGATGTCGGGCATGCGCCAGTCCAGCAGGAAGATGTCGTACGGTTCGGTGGCGTCTTCGATCGCTTGCATCGCCGCCTGGCCGCTGGCCACCGCATCCACCCGCCAGCCCAGCTCGGTGGCGATGCGCACCAGGTTGTTCAAGGCCGCATCGTGGTCGTCGGCAATCAGCACGCGCGGCATGGATTCGGGCGGCAATAGCGCGGCTTCCTGCTGGGCCTTGGGTGGATCGGTTCTTTCCAGCGTGATCACGAAATAGAACTCGCTGCCACGCCCGGGCACGCTTTCCACTTCCAGCGCGCCGCCCATCAGTTCGATCAAGCGCCGGCTGATGGTGAGGCCCAGCCCGCTGCCGCCGTAGCGGCGGCTGGTGGACGTATCCGCCTGCAGGAACGGCGAAAAGATCAGGCTCTGCTTTTCCTTGGAGATGCCGATGCCGGTATCGCGTACCGAGAACAGCAGCTTGATCTTGTTGGGGTCGCCACTGGGAAAGCGGCGCACCGACAGCACCACTTCGCCTTGTTCGGTGAACTTGATCGCATTGCCGACCAGGTTGACCAGCACCTGGTTGATGCGCAGCGCATCGCCGAGCAGCCAGCGGCATTCGCGCGGCAACGGCTCGACGATCATCTCCACCGGCTTGGCGCTGAGCGAGGAGCGCATCAGGTCGGCGATGTTGTCGAACAATTGATTGAGGTCGAACGGAGCGCGCTCCAGATCGATGCGCCCGGCCTCGATCTTGGAGAAGTCCAGGATGTCGTTGATGATCTCCAGCAGCGACCGCGCCGAGCGGTCGATCTTGGTCACCATGTCCTGCGCGGCGCCCGGCAACTCGCTGCGCTGGAGCAGGTACAGCATGCCCAGGATGGCGTTCATCGGCGTGCGGATTTCATGGCTCATGTTGGCCAGGAAATCCGATTTGGACTGGTTGGCGCTTCTGGCCGCGTCCATTGCCAGACGCAGCTGCTTTTCGTGCAGTTTCTGCTCGGTGAGATCCACCGCCACGCCCAGGTACCCGATCACCTGGTCGTTGTCGTCGCGCAACGTACTCAAGGTGAGCAATACAGGCAGGCGACGGCCGTCCTGGCTGACATAGGTCCATTCGCTGGTGTCGCTGCGGCCGAGGCTGGTGAGCGCAGCGACCGCTTCCAGCGTGCCGGCGACCGGCGTGCCGGTCTGTTCGGCCAGCCGCAATGCGCGCTCCTGCAGTTCGTCCGCTTCAATGAACTGGCTGGCCTTGCGCCGGCCGATCACATCGTCGGCGCTGTAGCCAAGCAGTTTTTCTGCGGCTGGATTGAACAGGGTGACAAAACCGCTGGAATCGGTGGCGATGATGGCGTAACCGGCGTGCGCCAGGATCGCGCGTTGCAGCACCGAGAACTGCACCAGCTCGCTGGTGCGTTCGGCCACCTGATGCTCGAGCGAGGCGTTGAGATCGACAATACGCTGATGCGAGCGCACACGCTCGGAAATGTCGCGGAAGAAATGCGAGTGGCCGCTGACCGCATTGTCGTGCTCGATGATCGGGGCCTTGCTCGCCAGCACGAACACCTGATGCCCGTCGCGGTGGCGCATGGTCTGCGCGGCGGAGACGGCTGCGACCGGCGGTGCCTCGTCCTGGTCGATCTGCGGCATGGCATAAGGTTGCGGCGACAGCAGCGTGGTCAGATCCTGGCCGATCGCCACATCGGCCGGATAACCGAACATGGCCTCGGCTGCAGGGTTCCAGTGCGTGATCTCACCGTCTGGTGTTTCGGCCACGATCGCTTCGCTGGAATGGCTGACCAAGGCGGCCAGTTCCATCTGCTTGCGCAGCACTTCTTCGCGACGCAGGCCGTTACTGAAATACAGCCCGAGCAGCGCAGCCAGCAGAATGGCGGTGCCCAGCACCAGGCTGCCCATCAGCCACGGCGAGTTCTGGTTGAGCGAGCCAATAAAGTGCAGCGTGGGCCGCGCGGTGAGCACCCAGGTGCGGCCATAGATCGGCAGCAGCTGGGTGTGTGCAGCGCGGTGCATGCTTTCCGGCGCGGCAATGCCACTCCGGTAGAAGGTGTGCTGGGTGTCCTCGCGATCACTCAGGCTCATCGCAACATCATCGCGGTCGCCCAGGGTGCTCTCCAGCATCTGTTTGACGCTGAGTGGCGCGTACGCCCAGCCGGTGGTGGCGTCCATGCGCTGCTGCGGTGTCTGCAGTGGCATGCCTTCGCGGTAGACCGGCAGCAACACCAAAAAGCCGCCTTCGCTGGGAATCTGATAGCCCGACAGCGAGACCGGCGAGGTCATGGTCGGCTGGCCGCTGCGCGCGGCTGCGATCGCTGCGGTCCGCCGGCGTGGCTCGGACGCAACATCCAACCCAAGCGGGCGGTTACCGGATGACTCCGGTTCGAAATACAGCACCAGGTAGCGCTCGCCATCCCATGGCGCCAGCAGCCGGCGATGGATGTCGGGCGCACCGTCGGCGCGTGCGGCATCCAGGAAGGCCGCTTCATCGGCGGCGGCAACGCGATGGATGTAGCCGTAGCCGAGCACGCCTGGAAATTCGCGCGGGTAATCGCGCGAGCGGCTGTAACGGGTGAAGCGGTCTCGACTGATCACATCGCTGCCGGCACCGATCACCGCACCGCGCGCGCCGCGCAGGCCATGCTCGAAGGTGTACATGCGCTCGGTGATATTGCGTGCAAGTGCGTGCATCACCAGATCGAAGCGCCGCTCACGCTCCAGCTCGTTATGCCGATGCACCGCGAAGCCGACCAGGAATGCGGCGATCAGGCCTGCGCTCAGCAGCAGGACGGCGCCGATGGAGGCACGGCGTCCGTATTTCCTGCGCAAATCCCAGCGGCCGTGCGGCATGTTTCTTCCTTTGCCTTGCCTGTTGCCTTGCGTCCTACCGCGGTCGACGCGATGCCGGCCTTGCGGTGTGATGCAACGTATCGCAGCAAACCACACACGGCCACCACACGGCTAGTGCATTCACGTGCGTGATGGTCACCGCTGCGGTTGCAGCATCAGAACGACAGCCAGATCGACAAGGCGTGCAGCGCAAGTCCGATCAATCCACCCACCAACGTTCCGTTGAAGCGAATGTATTGCAGATCGCGGCCGACCCCCAATTCCAATTGTTCGACGAGGTGACGTTCGTCCCAACTTTTCATCGTCGATGCGATGTGCTCGGTGACCGATGCACGCAGACGCGTGGTGAGTTTGTCGGCTGCATCGAGCATGTGCACGTTGAGTGCTTCGCGCAGCGACGGGTCTTGTGACAGCGACTGGCCAAGCGACTGCATCGAGCGCTCCATGTGCGCGGCCATCGAGGAATCTTCCTTCGCCAGATCATTACGCAGCGCTTCGCGGATCTCGCTCCACAGGCCTTGCACGTATTCCTGCAGGGCAGGGTGCTCGATCGCGCGTTGCTTGAGTTCTTCCACGCGCGCGGCCATCTCCGGCTCCTCGCGCAGGCGGGCGATGTAGGTTTGCAGCCACGCCTCATAGTCGAGCCTGATTGGATGCTCGGGCGTGGTGAGGATGTCCTGCAGTTCGTCGATCGCTGCGCGCGCCATGCGATCGGCCAGGCTGTCGCCGATCTCTTCGATCGGCTTGACCCAGTTCACCGTGCCCACCAGCTTGGGCCACTCGCGGCGTGCGTAGCGCACGATCAGCGCCGACGTGCGCGTCTTCACCTTTTCTTCGTCCAGCCACTGGCCCAGCCGCAGCAGCACTTCATCGAGCAACTTCTGGTGGCGGCCATCGGTGGTGAGCAAGGCCATCACATCGCCGGCGGTGGCGGCGGCATTCCATTTGCGCAGGCGGTCGACCACGAAGCGCTGGATCGCGCGGCGGACGGCTTCTTCATCCAGCAGGTTCAAGGCCTGCAGCAGCCAGCCGCGCGCCATCTGCGCCAGCATGCGCGCCTGTTCCGGCTTGGACAGCCATTCGCCCAGGCGACTGGCGGGGTCGAACACGCGCAGCTTTTCCATCAGCGCGTCCGGTGCCAGGAACTGGTCGCGCACGAAGCCGGCCAGCCCATCGGCCAGCCGCTCCTTGCCACGCGGCAGGATCGCGGTATGCGGAATCGGCAAGCCCATTGGGCGGCGAAACAGGGCCACCACCGCGAACCAGTCGGCCAGCGCGCCGACGGTGGCCGCTTCGCAGAATGCCGACACCCAGGCCCAAATGCCGTGTTCGCCCATCAGGTGGCTGACGACGAAGCCGGCGAACATGGCCAACAACAGGGCCACTGCCAGCAGTTTCATGCGCTGCAGCTGTGCGCGGCGGGGATCGATCGGACGGGTGTCGCTGACGCGTGGTTCCATCGGCGAAGTGTACCCAGTCGGGATGCGAGGGCATGTCCACGCTGTGTGGTGGCGGTAGGGGCGCACGCAGGCGCGAGGGCATTCACGGCAAAACCCGTCGCGCCCGGGTGCGCTCCTACGGTGTGTCGCGCGTTTCAGCTGCGTGAGCGACCTTGGTCTCTCAAAGCCCCCACATCGACGTAGGAGCGCCCTTGGGCGCGAGCAGCGTTACCGGGAATGCCCTCGCGCCCGAGGGCGCTCCTACGGGATTGCGGTGTTTTAAGCGCTCGCGCGGCTGAGCTGTAGGTGCTCCAACAGCTTGCATGCAGCAGCGACTACGTCCTCTCAGAGCACGCGTGACTTACGTAGGAGCGCCCTTGGGCGCAATGGGGCGTTACCGGGAATGCCCCATCGCGCCCAAGGGCGCTCCTACGGGATTACGGTGTCTTGAGCGCGCGGCTGAGCTGCAGGTGCTCCACCAGCGCATGCAACACGGGCACTACGTTTTCCCAGAGCACGCATGACTTACGTAGGAGCGCCCTTGGGCGCGATGGGGCGTTACCGGGCAAGGCCTCTCGCGCCCGAGGGCGCTCCTATGGAAGACCGGAGACCTGCCACCACGGCCTCAGCCGCGCAGCCGCTCCAGCTGTGCCTGCAGCGCGGCGACCTTGGTCTGCAGGGCGGCGTTCTCGTTTTCCAGTTCGGTGACGCGCCGTTGCAACGCCTTGACGTCGCGGCGTTCGGCTTCGCCGCCTTCGGCCTCGTCCGGCTTGGGCTTGCGCTTGGCGTCGCGCACCCGCTTGGCGGCCTGCTTCAGCTCGGCCTTGCCGGCGTGGGCGGCGGCGCGTTGCTCGTCTTCGGACAAGGTGGCCACCGCGGCGGCGGCACTGATCGAAATCTCACCGGCCTTGACCGCCTGCACCACTTCCGGCGCGGCCTGCTTGTGGATGCGCTCGATCATGGTCACCTGGTTGCTGCTCAGGCGTGCTTCGCGTGCCAGCTCGGCGCGGCTGACCGGGGTGGAGGTCTCCTCCCACGGCGGGCTGTCCAGGTCCTCAGCCGGGCGCGCTGCGGCGTCGGGGGTATCGACGTTGAGCTCGGCATCGTTTGCTTCCGGGGGGCTGCCGGCGGCATCGGCATCGCGCTGGCTGCGCTGGCGGGCCGCCAGGATCTCGCGCTTGCGCAGCGCCAGCACGCCGCGCTGGAAGTCCGACACGCTGCGCCGGCCCAGGTGCTGCTCGATCATCCATAGATGCACGTCCTGCATCGACTGGAAGCGCGGGTTCTGCACGGTCTGGAACGGCAAACCGTGCTTCTGGCAGATGCCGTAGCGGTTGTGCCCATCCACCAGCACCTCGCCCCAGAGCACCAGCGCATCGCGGCAGCCTTCGGCCAGCAGGCTGCGCTCCAGCGCCTCGTGCTCGTCGGGCGTCAGCGGGTCGATGTAGGCCTTGAGTTCTTCTTTGACAACGATGTTCATGCGGCAACTGCGGGAGGAGCGGGGCCGGCATTGTAGTGAGCCTGCCCCGGCTTTGCGCGCTTGACGTGGCGCCCGTTGGCATGACACGCGGGCGCCTGCTGCGGGGTCTTTATTAGTCGCAGTAAGGGGCGTAGCGGCACGGGACGTCGCCGTGTGGCGGGCAGGGCGGCCGGCCATGGCGCGGCCGGGTGGCACGCACTGGCCAGTCAGCGCGCCGGCACGCCGATGCGAGCGGCCGCTCGCACGGCAAGGCCTTTAATCCACCTTGCGCAGGATCGCGGCCAGTGTCTCCACCATTTGTCCGATCTGCTCGGGGGTGACGATCAACGGCGGCGACAACGCGATGACATCGCCGGTGACACGCACCAGCAGGCCGCCCTCGTGGAAGCAGCGTTCGAACACCTCATAGCCGCGCGCCCCCGGCGCACCCTCGCGCGGCGCCAGCTCGATCGCACCAATCAGCCCGATGTTGCGGATGTCGATGACGTGCGGCAGCCCGCGCAGGCTGTGCAACGCCTCCTCCCACTGCGGCCCCAGCGTAATTGCCCGCGTGAACAGCTGTTCTTCGGCGTAGGTGTCCAGCGTGGCCAGGGCTGCGGCGCAGGCCAGCGGATGTCCGGAATAGGTGTAGCCATGGAACAGCTCGATCGCCGCCTGCGGCCCATGCATGAAGGCATCGTGGATCGCATCGGCCACCAGTACCGCGCCCATCGGCACCGTGCCGCTGGTCAGGCCCTTGGCGGCGGTGATCAGGTCCGGGGTCACGCCGAAGCGCTGCGCGGCGAACGCCTCGCCCACGCGCCCGAAGCCGGTGATCACCTCGTCGAACACCAGCACGATGCCGTGGCGGTCGCAGATGGCGCGCAGCCGCTGCAGATAGCCCTCCGGCGGCAGGATTACCCCGGCCGAGCCGGACACCGGTTCGACGAACACTGCGGCGATGGTGGAGGCGTCGTGCAGGGTGATCAGCCGTTCCAGGTCGTCGGCCAGCTCCACCCCGAAGGCGGGCAGGCCGCGCGAATACGCATTGCGCTGCAGATCCAGCGTGTGCCGTAGATGATCGGTGCCGGCCAGCAGCGGGCCGAACCATTTGCGGTTATTGGGCAGCCCGCCGATCGACATCCCGCCGAAGCCCACCCCGTGGTACGCCTTCTCGCGGCCAATGAAGCGGGTGCGTTGGCCCTCGCCACGCAGGCGGTGATAGGCCAGCACGATCTTCATCGCGCTATCCACGGCCTCCGACCCGGAGTTGGTGAAAAACACATGGCCCAGGCCCGGCGGGGCCAACGCGGCCAGCCGTTCGGCCAGGGCGAACGGCAGCGGTGAGCCCATCTGGAAGGTGGGCGCAAAATCCAGCGTGCCGGCTTGCGCGCGGATCGCCGCCACGATGCGCTCGCGCGCATGGCCGGCGTTGCAGCACCACAGCCCCGCGGTGCCATCCAGGATCTGCCGGCCCTCCACGTCGCGGTAATACATGCCTGCGGCCGAGGCCAGCAGGCGCGGGCGCGCCTTGAACTGCCGGTTGGCCGTGAACGGCATCCAGAACGCCTCCATCGCCGCGGGTGTCTGCGCCGCCTGGGCGGCATCGCTCGAAGGGTGGTCGTGCATCGCAGGCTCCGGGGCGGGGATGGGCCGACTCTACGGCAGCAGCTGCGTCATCTGGAACCACAGCGGCGCGCACCTGGCGCACCCGGGCCGCGTGGCTGCCGCACGCCTAATCCATAGGGACTAGTCAATTAGTCGCAGCGTCGGCCGCTAACCTCAAGGAACGCTTGCGTGCGGCCGCGCGCGGCAGATTTTTGAGACGCTTTGGCGCGCTGTAAAGCGTTGCAAACCGGTGGTGATCGTCGATGATGCGCGAGACGACCACCAGACGGACCCGAGCGTCGCCGCTGCACCCATCGGATCGCGCAGATCGATCGCAGCCATCAATGGACTTCACATCAGTCAGTTAGGGGAAATACGCATGACGCAAGGGTCCACCGTGGCAAACGCCAACGGCGCAGATGCCGGTTTGTTGTCCAAGGAGCGCATTGTGGCGCGGCCTGGTTTTAATCGTTGGTTGGTGCCGCCGGCTGCCTTGGCGATTCATTTGTGCATCGGCATGGCCTACGGGTTCAGCGTGTTCTGGCTGCCGTTGTCCAAGGCGCTGGGCATCACCGAATCGATCGCCTGCCCGGCCGACATGGGCCTGTTCGCGCGCATGGTGGCCACCACCTGCGACTGGAAGATCAGCGAACTGCAGTGGATGTACACGTTGTTCTTCGTGCTGCTGGGCTGCTCTGCAGCGATCTGGGGCGGCTGGCTCGAACGCGCCGGCCCGCGCAAGGCCGGCGTGGTCTCGGCACTGTGCTGGTGCGGCGGCCTGGTGATTTCCGCGGCCGGTATCCACTTCCATCAGATCTGGATGCTGTGGCTGGGCTCGGGCGTGATCGGCGGCATTGGTCTGGGCCTGGGCTACATCTCGCCGGTGTCCACCCTGATCAAATGGTTCCCCGACCGCCGCGGCATGGCGACCGGCATGGCGATCATGGGCTTCGGTGGCGGCGCGATGATCGGCAGCCCGCTGGCCGATGCGTTGATGCGCCACTTCGCCACCCCCACCTCGGTGGGCGTGATGGAAACCTTCCTGGTGATGGCGGCGCTGTATTTCGTCTTCATGATGGCTGGCGCCTTCGGCTACCGCGTGCCGCCCAGCGGCTGGACGCCGGCCGGCTGGACCGCGCCGGTGGCTTCCAACAACGCCATGATCACTGCCAACCACGTGCACGTGAAAAAGGTCTGGGGCATTCCGCAGTTCTGGCTGCTGTGGGGCGTGCTGTGCCTCAACGTCTCGGCGGGTATCGGCGTGATCGGCATGTCCTCTCCGATGCTGCAGGAAGTGTTCGGCGGCCGTCTGATCGGTGTGGATGCCGGCTTCGGCAGCCTCGACGCCGCGCAGCTGGCCAGCATCGCCGCGATCGCGGCTGGCTTCACCGGCCTGTTGAGCCTGTTCAACATTGGTGGCCGCTTCTTCTGGGCCAGCATGTCCGACAAGCTCGGCCGCAAGAACACCTACACGCTGTTCTTCCTGCTGGGCATCTGCCTGTATGCGGCGGCGCCGTCAGCCGGCGGCGTGGGTGGTATCGCGCTGTTCGTAGGCATCTTCTGCATCATCCTGTCGATGTATGGCGGCGGCTTTGCCACCATTCCCGCGTACCTGGCCGACCTGTTCGGGACCCAGATGGTCGGCGCCATCCACGGCCGCCTGCTCACCGCCTGGGCCACTGCCGGCATCCTCGGCCCGGTGGTGGTTGGCTACATGCGCGAGTACCAGCTGGCGCACGGCAGCCCGCCGTCACAGGTCTACAACACCACCATGTACATCCTCGCCGGCATGCTCGTGCTTGGTCTGATCTGCAACCTGCTGGTGCGCCCGGTAGCCGCGCGTCACTTCATGACGCCCGACGAACTGGCGCGCGAAAAGCAGCTGGCCCACGAAAAGGTGGACCGTAGTGGGCAGGCCGTGCTGGCGCCAGAAGACATGGCGCGCATCGGCCACGGCGGCAATCCTGCGCTGGTGGCGTTTGCGTGGTTGGCAGTGGGCATCCCGATGGCGTTCGGCATCTGGGTCACGCTGCAAAAAGCCTTCGTGCTGTTTCATTGAGATGAGATGACCGGCCAGCCTTCCACTCCCGTGCGCCCCGGCAGTGTGGTGCGCACGGTCCGCCGCCATCGCGGTGGCCGCAGCGCCACCGTGCAGGACATGGTGGCGGCCGAAATGCCGGTCGCCTTCAACTACAACGGCGTGCCGTTCGCAGTGATGATGGCCACCCCCGAAGACCTGGAAGATTTCGCGCTGGGGTTTTCGTTGAGCGAGGGCATCGTGGACCACCCGCAGGACCTGCGGGTGGTGGCGGTGGACACCTTTCTGGAAGGCGCCTCGCTGCAGATCGAGATCCCGCCCGAGCGCGCGGCCGCGTTGGATCAGCGGCGGCGCAATCTGGACGGGCGCAGCGGTTGCGGGGTGTGCGGCAACGAGTCGATCGAAGCAGTGTTGCGTGTGCCGCCGGTCCTGCAGTCGGCATTGCGCATCGATGTCGACGCGTTGGCGCGCGCGCTGGATGCACTGCACGCGCGGCAGCCGATTGCCGCACAGACCGGCGCGGTGCATGCGGCCGGTTGGGCCGATGCGCAGGGCATGGTGCAGTTGGTCCGCGAAGACGTGGGCCGGCATAACGCGTTGGACAAGTTGATCGGTGCGTTGGCGCGTGCACGCGTCGATGCAACGCAAGGGTTTGCGGTGGTGACCAGCCGCGCAAGTTACGAGATGGCCATGAAAGCTGCGCAGGCCCGAATCCCGCTGTTGGCGGCGATTTCGGCACCCACTGCGCTGGCGATCAGTCTGGCCGACAGTGCGGGTTTGACCCTGATCGGGTTTGCCCGCGATCACGATTGTGTTGTTTACAGCCATCCTCAACGCCTGGACCTGGGCGTTGCCGTGGGAGAGCCCGCATGAGCAAGAAAACCATCAAGCAGTACGACAATCCCGCGGGCGGCTGGGGCGCATTGCGCTCGGTGGCCAAACACCTGATGGAACAGGACATCGCGGTGCAGGGCGCCAAGACGCTGCTGCACGCCAACCAGCCCGACGGCTTCGATTGCCCGGGTTGCGCGTGGCCGGATCGCGATCACACCTCCACCTTTGAATTCTGCGAGAACGGCGCCAAGGCCGTGGCGGCCGAATCCACCGCGCGCCGCGCCGGGCTGGAGTTGTTCGCCTCGCATAGCGTGAGCCTGCTGTCGCAATACAGCGACTACTGGCTGGAAGGGCAGGGCCGCCTGACGCATCCGATGCGCTACGACGCGGCCACCGACCATTACGTGCCGGTGAGCTGGGACGACGCATTCGCGCACATCGCCGGGCATCTCAATGGCCTGGCCACGCCGGACGAGGCGATCTTCTACACCTCCGGGCGCACCAGCAACGAGGCGGCATTTCTGTACCAGCTGTTCGTGCGCGAGTTCGGCACCAACAACTTCCCCGATTGCTCGAACATGTGCCATGAGCCATCCGGCACCGCGCTGCGCTCGCAGATTGGCGTGGGCAAGGGCACGGTGTCGCTGCACGATTTCGAGCTGGCCGATGCAATCCTGATCTTCGGCCAGAACCCGGGCACCAACCACCCGCGCATGCTCGGCGAGTTGCGCCAGGCCTCCAAGCGTGGCGCAGCGATTGCCGCGTTCAATCCGCTGCGCGAACGCGGGCTGGAGAAATTTGCCGACCCGCAGGACAAGCTGGAGATGCTGCATAACGGCTCCACGCGCATCGCCTCGGATTATTTCCAGCTCAAGATCGGTGGCGACCTGGCCGCGGTGAAGGGCATGATCAAGCACGTGCTGGAGCGCGATGCGCAGGCACAGCGCGATGGCACGCCGCGTTTGCTGGACCTGGAGTTCATCGACGCGCACACCGCCAACTTCGACGCGTTCGCTGCCGACGTGCATGCGGAAGCCTGGGACACCATCGTCGAAGAGTCCGGCCTGGACGAGGCCGCACTGCGCAAGGCTGGCGAGATCTACCTCAAGGCCGAGCGCGTGATCGCCTGCTGGGGCATGGGCATCACCCAGCACAAGCATTCGGTGGCCACCATCCACATGATCACCAACCTGCTGTTGCTGCGCGGCCACCTGGGCCGCCCCGGCGCAGGCGTGTGCCCGGTGCGTGGCCACAGCAACGTACAGGGCGACCGCACGATGATGATCTACGAAAAGCCGCCGGCCACGTTCCTGGACACGCTGCAGTCGGTGTTCGGCTTCGACCCGCCGCGTGCGGACGGTTTCGATACGGTTGGTGCGATCGAGGCGATGCTGGACGGGCGCGGCAAGGTGTTCTTCGCGATGGGCGGCAACTTCGCGGCGGCCACGCCCGATACCGACGCCACGCACCGCGCGCTGCGCAATTGCGAGCTGACCGTGCACGTGACCACCAAGCTCAATCGCAGCCATCTGGTGCACGGCAAGGATGCATTGATCCTGCCGTGCCTGGGGCGGACCGAGATCGACATCCAGGACGCTGGCTCGCAAGGCGTCACCGTGGAAGATTCGATGAGCATGGTGCACCTGTCGGCCGGCATCAATCCGCCGGCGTCGCAGGATTTGCTATCCGAGCCGGCGATCGTGGCGCGCATGGCCGAGGCCACGTTGGGCGCGCGCAGCGCGATCCGCTGGCGCTGGCTGGTGGGCGACTATGACCGCATTCGCGATCTGATCGCGCAGGTGTTCCCGGACTTCGCGGATTTCAATCAGCGCGTGCGCACGCCGGGCGGCTTCCGCCTGTCCAATACCGCGCGCGACCGCCAGTGGGTGACGCCGGAGCAACGCGCGGTGTTCAAGCCGCATGCGGTGCCTACCGACAACCCGATCCATCGCGCGCGGCGCAGCCGGGGCGAGCAGATGGTGTTCACGCTGGCCACCACGCGTTCGCACGACCAATACAACACCACCATCTATGGCCTGGACGACCGCTACCGCGGTGTGTTCGGCGAGCGTCGCGTGCTGTTCATCAACGGCGCGGATATCGCGGCGTTGAACATGAAGGCTGGCGACTGGGTGGACCTGGAAAGCCTGTGCGAGGACGGCGTGCACCGCGAGGCACGGCGCTTCCTGCTGGTGGACTACAACATCCCGCGCGGCTGCCTGGCTGCGTATTACCCGGAGACCAACGCGTTGGTGCCGCTGTCGAGCTTTGCCGACGAAGCGCGCACGCCCACGTCCAAATCGATCCCGGTGGTGGTGTTGCCGCATCGCGCAGAAACTGCCGATGCCGCGCCGCGTGATATCGGAGCGGTGCTTGTCCGCTGATCCACACCTCACCGCGCAGCTGCTGCACGCGCTGGCCGATGCGCCCGAGGGCGTATCGCTGGCGCGGCTGTGCAAGCAGCTTGGCGTGCGCATGAGCGTGTTGCTGCGCACGCTGGCCTGGCTGGGCAGCGCCAATCTGGATGGCCAGCCGGGCCCGGGCTGGATCCGGGTGGAGGAGCGCAGCGAGCGCCAGTTTGCAGTGCTGACGCCAGCGGGTGTGGATGCGCATGCGCAGCGTGGGTCGTTGGCGGACGGGTAGTACTAGGCGTTTGCTCTTCGCTGCAGGGGCGGAGTGTGCGGCTGCGCGTATCTCGAAACGTGGTCAGTGTGGCGTTGCAGGCGCGGTGAGGTTTACCTGCCGCGCGCCGGGCTGGGCGATTTCAGATGCACAACGTGTTGATCAGCATTGTCTTCGGTGATGCACCTCTTCCGTGTTGAGTGCAGCTGACGTCTCCAGGCACAGCGCGTGTCTACAGGCGTCTCCGTCTCGCCTTCGACACAATACGGCGTCGTTCTTCACCCGGACGATTCCGGACCAACCGTGACACGCAGCGCACTGTGTGTGGTTCGGTAACGCATGCAACTTTTGCGCGCTGGCGGAGGCTGCGCAACACCCCGGTGTGATCTGCGAGAATCGGCCGTCTTTCCAACGGATGCCGATCCTCGATGACTGCCGCCACGCCGCTCGCCACGCCTATCAATTCGCCTGCGCGCGTGCTGTTCGCCAGCCTGATCGGCACCACCATCGAGTTCTTCGATTTCTACATTTACGCCACCGCGGCGGTGCTGGTGTTCCCCACGTTGTTCTTCCCGGCCGGCGATGGCGGCGCGGCCATGCTGCAGTCGCTGGCGACGTTCGCGGTGGCCTTCATCGCGCGGCCGGTGGGCTCGGCGGTGTTCGGGCACTTTGGTGATCGGGTCGGGCGCAAGGCCACCCTGGTGGCAGCACTGCTGACGATGGGCATTTCCACTGTGGCGATCGGGCTGCTGCCCAGCTACGCGCAAATTGGCGTGTTCGCGCCGTTGCTGCTGGCGCTGTGCCGGTTCGGCCAGGGGTTGGGCCTGGGCGGCGAGTGGGGTGGGGCGGTGCTGCTCGCGACCGAAAACGCGCCGCCCGGCAAGCGCGTGTGGTACGGCATGTTCCCGCAATTGGGCGCGCCGCTGGGTTTTTTGCTCTCCACCGGCACCTTTCTGGGCATGGGCGCACTTCTGGACGATGCGCAGTTCATGCGCTGGGGCTGGCGCGTCCCTTTCCTGGCCAGCGCCGCGTTGGTGCTCACCGGTCTGTGGGTGCGCCTGAGCATCACCGAAACTCCGGACTTCCAGAAAGCCCTGGATCGAAACACCCGTGTGCGGCTGCCGCTGGGCACGGTGATTGCGCAGCACTGGCCTGCACTGATCATCGGCACCTTGGGTGCGTTTGCAACGTTCGTCTTATTCTACCTGATGACGGTGTTTGCGCTGGGCTACGGCACCAAGACGTTGGGCTACGACAAGGAGCAGTTCCTGCTGCTGCAGATGGCCGGCATCGTGTTTTTCGCGCTTGGGATTCCGATCTCAGCCAAGTTCGGCGACCGCCACGGCGCGCCGTTGGCAATGATGCTGGCCAGCGTGGCGATCGTGGCCTTCGGCCTGGCGTTCGCGCCGTTGTTCCAGGCCAATCACCCGCTGCAGGTGCTGGCGTTTTTGTCGCTGGGGTTCTTCTTCATGGGCCTGACCTATGGGCCCTGCGGCACCTTGCTGGCCGAGTTGTATCCCACCGAAGTCCGTTACACCGGCGCGTCGTTGTCGTTCAATTTAGCCAGCATCCTGGGCGCGGCACCGGCACCGTATGTGGCCACCCAACTGGCCGCACGCTACGGCGTGCAGGCGGTGGGTTATTACCTCGGCGGTGCAGCGGTGTTGAGCCTGTTTGCGTTGATGCTGGCACGTCGATCGCGACGCTGAGGTAGGCGCGCGTTTTGCGCGCTTGCGCGCGATGGGCGTTACCGACGACGGTTGGTCGCGCGCGAGCGCGCTCCTACCAGGGCTGCTGGTCCTGACTGAAATGGTGTGCCGAGAGCGTGCGCGCAGTTGATGCACCGTGGCGCTGAAGAAGATGGGCCACGCTTCCGTAGGAGCGTGCTTGCGCGCGATGGGCGTTACCGATAACGGTTGGTCGCGCGCAAGCGCGCTCCTAACAGGGCTGCTGGTTCTGATTGAAATGATGCGCCGAGAGCGAGCGCGCAGTTGATGCACCGTGGCGCTGAAGAAGATGGGCCACATATCCGTAGGAGCGCGCTTGCGCGCGATGGGCGTTACCGACGACGGTTGGTTGCGCGCGAGCGCGCTCCTACCAGGGCTGCTTGTTCTGATTGAGATGATGCGCCAAGGGAGCGCGCACAGTAATGCATCATGATGCTCGACGAAGGTTTACATGCCCGTAGGAGCGCGCTTGCGCGCGATGGGGCATTACCGATAACGCCCCGTCGCGCGCAAGCGCGCTCCTACGCGGGCTCAGCCACGCGATACATCAGCGAAACAAGCGCTTGAGCGTCCGTCCCAGCCAGCTGCCGTGTTGATGGGTGCGGCTGAATTGATCCAGGTGCGCGATCACCTGTGGGGCGTAGGCCTGGTCGTCGCCGCGGATGTGGTTGAACAACCAGCGCGAGAGCATGTTGCGGAGTTCGTCGCTGACATCTTCGCCCGCCTGGAAACGCAAGCGATAGTCGTCAACGCGCTTGGCGAACACCGCGTGCACGCGCTGGTGGGCGTGGCTGAAGGGGTAGCCGGCTTCTTCCATCAGCTCCTCTTCGAAGGCGAAATGCGACAACGTGTAGTCGATCAATTCGTCGATCACCTCCGACACCGCCAGCCGCTGCAGGCTGGTCTGCGCCACCTGCAGGTGATTGATCATCTCCACGATGCGGCGGTGTTGGTGATCGATCACCTCGATCCCGGTGTTGAGCTCGTCCTGCCAGACCAGCAGTGCCATCGATATGCCTTGCCCAATGCGATGGGCGCAGGATAGCCACCACGCGCGCCCGGCGCGTTGATCTGGATCAAGCCAGCGCTGCGGCTCAGCTGGCCAGGCGCACCTGATTGCGGCCGCCGGCCTTGGCCAGGTACAGGTATTTGTCTGCTTCGCCCAGCAGGTGATGCAGCGACTGGTCGCGCTGGGTGGCAATGCACACGCCGATGCTCACGGTCATGCTCAGCGTCTCGTCGCCGATACGCACGCGCAGGGCACTGATGCGCTCGCGCAGGGTTTCGAAATAACTCGTGGCGTTGGCGGCGTCCAGCCCCGGAACCAGCAGGCAGAATTCTTCGCCGCCGAAGCGGGCCACCAGATCCTGCGGGCGGGCGTGCCCGGACACCGAGGCTGCCACCGCACGCAGCGCCTGGTCGCCGGCTTCATGGCCCCAGGTGTCGTTGATGTGCTTGAAGTGATCGATATCCAGCATCGCCGCGGTGACGGTCTGGTCTTCCGAGAGCAACTTGGGAATCACCCGCTGGCTCTGCTCCAGAAAGTAGCGCCGGTTGGGCAGGCCGGTGAGGAAGTCACGGGTGGCCAGGTCCTGCAGCGTGCCAATCAGCTCCAGCTGGTCCACGTTCTGCGAGACGCGGCAGAAGAATTCTTCGCGCGAGAACGGCTTGCGTAGAAAGTCGTTGGCGCCGTTCTTGAGAAAACGCGGGATCAGCGACGAATCGCTGTTGCCGGAGATGCCGATCACCGCCACCTTGTCGCGCGAGCGGATCGCACGCAGCCGGCGGGTGAATTCCACCCCTTCCATGCCGGGCATTTCCTGGTCGACGATGGTCAGGCGGATGCCGGGGTCGCGTTCGATCGCCTGCAGGCCGGCAGCACCGTCGGCAGCCAGCACCACGCGGTAGCCATACATCGACAACAACGCCGCAGCATAGGTGCGTGCAGACAACGAGTCGTCCACCACCAGCGCGCCGATGCGCCGGTTGCGCTCCAGGCGCTGCACCAGCCAGGCCAGGTATTCGATGCTGCCTGGCGCGTTCTTGAGCACGTAATCGATGATCTGCTGCTGCAGCACGCGCTGGCGCAGGTCTTCGTCGTAGACGCCACTGACCACCACGGTGGGCAGGTTGCGCGAGAGGAAGAACTCCACCACCTTGTCGCGGTCGCCGTCCACCAGCACCAGTCCGGTCAGGACCAGGAACCAGCCACTTTCTTCGTCCAGCACGCGTGCGGCTTCGGCCAGGGTCGATACGACCGTGACCGGCAGCTCCACGCGTTGCTCGATGGCCTCGCGCAGCATGCTGGTGAACGTGCGCGAGTTCTCCACCAGCAGCACGCGCTGCGGCAAGACTTCGCTTTCACTGTTGCGATGTAGGGTGCCTGGGGACATCGGTCAGCCGTCTGGATCGAACCGTCAGGTCAGCTAACGGCTCGGTTCGGCAGAACTTGAGCACTGCGTCGCACTCACCACAGCGCGTCGCGCAGCCGGTACCAGCTCATCGCGGCCACCAGCAGCGGGGTGCGCAGCAACCGGCCGCCGGGAAAGGGCGCGTGCGGAATGCGGGCGAACACGTCCAGGCGCTGGCTCTGGCCGGTGATGGCCTCGGCGATGACCTCGCCGGCCAGCCCGGTGGCCGCTACCCCGTGGCCGGAAAAGCCCTGTGCGAAATACAGGTTCGGGGCCAGCCGGCCCCAGTGCGGCGCCCGGTTGGCCGAGATGTCCACGTAGCCGCCCCAGACCGTTTCCAGCCGCACGTCGCGCAGTTGCGGGAATACGGTGTGCATGCGGCGGGTCATCAGCCGCGCCAGCCCCGGCGGGGGCAGCGACGAATAGCTGGCCCGCCCGCCGAACAGCAGCCGGTGGTCGGCACTGAGACGGTAGTAGTCCAGGGCCCAGTTGGTGTCGGCCACTGCCATGTCGTTGCGGATCAGGTTGCGGGCCCGCTCGGCGCCCAGCGGCGGGGTGGCACCGACGTAGGTGCCCACCGGCATGATGCGGCGCTCCAGCGGTGCGGCGACGCCGCGCAGCAGCGCGTTGCCGGCAAGCACGCCAAACTCCGCCGAGATGCTGCCCTGGTCGGTGTGCAGCACGATCCGCTCGCCCTGTTGCACCCGCGTCACCGCGCTGTGCTCGTAGATGCGCACGCCGGCGGCCAGCGCTGCGCGCGCCAGCCCCAGCGCATAGGCCAGCGGCTGCAGGTGGCCGCTGGCCGGGTCGAACATGGCGCCGAGATAGAGCGGGCTGTCCAGCTCCGCGCGCAGCTGGCTGCGGTCCCACCACTGCAGTGGATAGTCATAGCGTTCGGCCATGCGCACGATGCCGCGCTGCAGGGCCTGCACCTGGCGTGGCTTCAATGGCACGTGCGCGTGGCCGTCGCGCCAGTCGCAGGCAATGCCGTGGCGCGCGATGCGTTCGCGCAGCAGCCGCATGCCATCGCGCGAATAGTCGAACAGCAGGCGTGCATCGCTGTCGCCGATGAGCGCTTCCAGCGTGTCCTGTTCGCAGCCATAGCCCACGATGGCCTGGCCGCCGTTGCGCCCCGAGGCACCCCAGCCAACACGCCGGGCCTCCAGCACGGTGACCTGGTAGCCGGCCTCGGCCAGCGCCAGCGCCGCGGTGAGCCCGGTGTAGCCGGCGCCGAGCACGCAGACATCGCTTCGCTGCGCGCCGTGCAGCGGCGCCTGCGCAGGCAAGGGCGGCGTGCTGCGCGCATACCAGCTGTCGGGATACCCGTTGCCCGGTGCGTCAGTCGAGCCGGCGGGCAAGGCGGTGGCCATCAGACCGTCCGCAGATACCGGGCGTAGTCCAGGTCCGGCACCAGCGCCTGATAGTCGAGCAGCTCGCGCTGCTTCTGCTCGCCGAACACATGCTGGAACTGCGTGCCCAACTGGGCGGCGATGAAGTCGCTGCGCAGGAAAGCATCCACCGCGCCCTGCCAGGTGCGCGGGGTGAAGGTCGCCTGCGCGTAGGCGTTGCCCTGCACCGGGGCGGTGGGTTCGCCGGGGTGCTGCAAGCCGTCCAGCATCGCGGCCAACACGGCCGCCGCCACCAGGTAGGGGTTGGCATCGGCGCCGGCGATGCGGTGTTCGATACGGGTGTTGTGCGCGTCGCTGTGCGGGATGCGCAAGGCCACGGTGCGATTGTTGAAGCCCCAGCTGGCGTCCAGCGGCACGAACGCATTCGGCACGAAACGGCGGTAACTGTTGGCATGCGGCGCGAACAGCAGCAGCGATGCGTCCGCATGCCGTTGCAGCCCGGCAATGGCATGGCGCAGGGCGGCGGCCGGCGCATCCGCTGTGCCGTGCAGCACGTTGTGGCCCGCGGCATCGAGCAGGCTGACGTGCACGTGCAGCCCGCTGCCGGCCTGGCCGGCGAACGGCTTGGCCATGAAACTGGCCAGCAGGTGTTGCTGCTGCGCGATCGCCTTGATGGTGCGCTTGAGCAGCAGCGCCTCGTCGCACGCGGCCACCGCATCGGCGCGGTGCTGCAGGTTGATCTCGAACTGCCCGGGCGCGTACTCGGCCACCGCGGTATCGGCCGGGATGCCCTGCTGCCGGCACGCCGCGGTGACGGCATCGGTAAAGTTGCGGTGGTCGTCCAGATCCTGCAATGCATACACCTGGGTGCTGGTGTTGCGTTCGCCGGTGTGTGCATCGCGCGGCGTCTGCGGGCGGCCCTGGGCATCGGCCATGGCGTCGAACAGGTAGAACTCCAGCTCCACGGCGATCACCGGCGTCAGGCCCAGCGCGGCGAACCCCTGCACCACACGTTGCAGCACCGCGCGCGGGGCGACCTCGAACAAGGCGCCGTCGGGCGTGTGCATCGCCAGCAACAGCTGCGCCATCGGTTGCGGCGCCCATGGCACCGGGCGGAGCGAGCCGGCGATCGGGCGGCAGATGCGATCGGCATCGCCAATGGCGTAGCCCAGGCCGGTTTCTTCCACTGTATTGCCGGTGATGTCGGTGGCGATCAGCGACATCGGCAGGCACACGCCGTCGCGGTAGACCTTGTCGAGCGCCTCGCGGGTGACACGCTTGCCGCGCAACACGCCGTTGGTATCGGGCAGCAGCAGGTCCACCAGCGCACAGCCCTCGATCGCGGCCAGGGTGGCGGCATCGGTGCTGGGCAGGGACGCGACACGGGTTTCGGTTGCCATGGGCCACACCTGTGAAATCGCCGGCCAGCGTAGCAAAGCGGGCGTGAGCAGGCGCAGGAGTTGCGTGCGCACGGTGGCAATGCACCGGGCGGCGCGCTAAGTTCGAGGGACCGCCAGCGGAGTGCGTTGATGACCATGGTTCCCCTGGTCGGGTTGCCGACCGACCGCAGCCTGCACGGGCCGCATCCGTTCCTGGCAGCGGGCGAGAAGTACGTGCGCGCGGTGGTGGAGGCGGCCGGTGCACAGCCGGTGCTGTTGCCCAGCCTGCAACCGCCGCTGGATGCCGGCGCCTGGCTGCAGCGGCTCGACGGCCTGCTGTTGACCGGGGCGGTCAGCAATGTGGAACCGCATCACTACAGCGACGAACCCAGTTGGGAGGGCAACCCGCACGACCCCGCGCGCGATGCCACCAGCCTGGCCTTGATCCCGCAGGCACTGGCGCGCGGCCTGCCGGTGCTGGCCATCTGCCGCGGGCTGCAGGAGGTCAACGTGGCGCTCGGCGGGCGCCTGCACCAGCGCGTGCACGAAGTGCCGGGCCTGGCGGACCATCGCGAAGACCGCAGTGCGCCGCTGGACACCCAATACGGCCCCGCGCATCCAGTGCAGCTGCAGCCGGGCGGTTGGCTGGCGGCCATGAGCGACACCGCGCAGGTGCAGGTGAACTCGCTGCATGGGCAAGGCATCGCCACGCTGGCCGCGGGGCTGGTGGTGGAAGCCACCGCGCCGGATGGCCTGATCGAGGCCTTTCGCGGCCCTGGCCCGGGGTTTCTGCTCGCGGTGCAGTGGCATCCGGAGTGGCGTGTCACACAGCATCCGTTCTACCGTGCCATCTTCCAGGCGTTTGGCGAGGCCTGTCGCCAGTACGCCGCCCAGCGCGGAAAGTGAGCTCGCATGTCGATCCGTACACGTTCGCGCAAGTCCACGCCCAAGCAGCCGGAGAGCGCGCTGCGCCGCTGGCTCAAGGAGCGCCACATCACCGAAGTGGAGTGCCTGGTGCCAGACATCACCGGCAATGCGCGCGGCAAGATCATTCCAGCCGACAAGTTCTCCCACGACTACGGCACGCGCCTGCCCGAAGGCATCTTCGCCACCACGGTCACCGGCGATTTTCCGGACGATTACTACGCGCTGACCTCGCCGTCGGATTCGGACATGCACCTGCGCCCGGATGCCTCTACCGTGCGCATGGTGCCGTGGGCCGCCGACCCCACCGCGCAGGTCATCCACGATTGCTACACCAAGGACGGGCAGCCGCACGAGCTGGCGCCACGCAACGTGCTGCGCCGCGTGCTCGATGCCTATGCCGAGGTCAAGTTGCAGCCGGTGGTGGCGCCGGAACTGGAATTTTTTCTGGTGCAGAAAAACACCGACCCGGATTTTCCGCTGCTGCCGCCGGCAGGGCGCTCCGGGCGCCCGGAAACCGCACGGCAGTCGTATTCGATCGATGCGGTGAACGAGTTCGACCCGATCCTGGATCTGATGTACGACTATTGCGATGCGATGGAGCTGGACGTGGATACCTTGATCCACGAATCCGGCGCCGCGCAGCTGGAAGTCAATTTCACCCACGCCGATGCGTTGTCGCGCGCCGACCAGGTGTTCCTGTTCAAACGCACCATGCGCGAGGCGGCGCTGCGGCACGGGGTGTACGCCACCTTCCTGGCCAAACCGATGGAGACCGAGCCCGGCAGTGCGATGCATATCCACCAGAGCCTGTTGCATGCCGGCACCGGCAAGAACGTGTTCAGCGGCAAGCGCGAGGGCGGCTTCAGCGACACCTTCGCGCATTATCTGGGCGGGCTGCAGAAGTACATTCCGATGGCGATGGGGCTGTTGGCGCCCAACGTCAATTCGTACCGGCGGCTGATGTTCGGCGAGGTCTCGCCGAGCAATGTGCTGTGGGGCTTCGACAACCGCACCTGCGGGTTGCGGGTGCCGATCGATGCGCCGCAGAACATGCGGGTGGAGAGCCGGTTTGCAGGCTCCGATGCCAACCCGTACCTGGCGATGGCGGCAACCTTGGCATGCGGGCTCTTGGGCATCCGCGAGAAGCTGGAGCCGACCGCGCCGATCAGCAGCAACGGCAAGGAGCAGGGCTACGATTTGCCGCGGTCGTTGGGGGAGGCGTTGGATGAGTTGGAGGGGTGTGAGGCGTTGAAGGAAATGTTGGGGCCGCGGTTTGTGCGGGCCTATATTTCTGTGAAGCGGAAAGAATACGAGACGTTTTTTCGGGTGATCAGTTCGTGGGAGCGGGAGTTCTTGTTGTTGAATGTGTGAGGTTGGTTGGCTGTTTGCTTGGTGGTGAGGTGAGTGTGTTTTTCTGTGCTTTTTGTACGTGGTCCCCGCGCGCGCGTGCTTTCCTTGATGCAGATGAAACAGGAAGCAGGGCTTTCACGCCCTTCGGGCGCGAGTTACTTTCTTTGCTTGTGCAAAGAAAGCTAACCAAAGAAACACACCCCGTCCTCGCGCCCGACGCGCTGCGCGCGACGGGTGCGCAAGTCCGGCAGAAATTTTTGTAAGGGACATCCATGTCCCTTACAAAAACGTCGCGCATCCGTGCGCGCCGCCCTGCGGGTTGTATCTGCCGGCCTTGCCGCTGCGGTATGGGGCCTCGGAAGAGCGTGAGCAGAGCAAGGCAGGGCAAAGCGCAGAGCAAGCAGAGCGCAGCAGCGGCACAGAGCAAAGCAAAGCAAGGCAAAGCAAGGCAAAGCAAGGCAAAGCAAGGCAAAGCAAGGCAAAGCAAAGCAAAGCAAAGCAAAGCAAGGCAAGGCAAGGCTAGGCTAGGTAGTTCTTGTGTCGCTATGCATGCCTGTGCGCTCCATCCATGGCATGGCAACAGTGCGCGGGTATGCTCGTTGTTTCTCATGTCGGAGCGGGTCGTGGATCCTTCTGTGCTCAGGTCCCTGCAGCAACTCGATGCTGCGCATCATCTGCATCCGTTCAATGACAACGCGGCACTGGCCTCCAAGGGCACGCGCATCCTGACGCGGGGCGAGGGGGTGTATGTGTGGGATGCGGACGGCAACAAGTTGCTGGATGCGTTTGCCGGGCTGTGGTGCGTCAACGTGGGCTATGGGCGGGCCGAGCTTGCGCAGGCGGCGGCGCGGCAGATGGAGCAGTTGGCGTACTACAACAGCTTCTTTCAATGCACCACCGAGCCCACCGTGCACCTGGCTGCCAAGTTGGCGGAGCTGGCGCCGGGCGATCTGAATCATGCGTTCTTTGCCAATTCGGGCTCGGAGGCCAACGACACCATCCTGCGGCTGGTGCGGCATTTCTGGGCGGTGCAGGGGCAGCCGCAAAAGCACATCTTCATCGGCCGCCACGATGGCTACCACGGCACCACCATGGGCGGGGCCAGTCTGGGCGGAATGCGCGGGATGCATCGGCAAGGTGGGTTGCCGATTCCCGGGATCGAGCACATCGCGCCACCCAATCATTTCGGCGAGGGTGGCGAGATGGACCCGGACGACTACGGTCTGCTCGCTGCGCGCCGGCTGGAAGAGAAGATCCTGCAGTTGGGGCCCGACACCGTGGCGGCCTTTATCGGTGAGCCGATCATGGGCGCGATCGGGGTCTACATCCCACCCAGCAGCTACTGGCCGGAAATCGAACGCATCTGCCGGCGCTACGACGTACTGCTGGTGGCCGACGAGGTGATCTGCGGGTTCGGCCGCACCGGTGCCTGGTTCGGAGCGGAGTATTTCGGTTTCCAGCCCGATGTGATGACCCTGGCCAAGGGCATCACCTCCGGCTACATCCCGCTGGCTGCGGCGATGTTCAACGACCGCGTGGCCGGTGTGCTCAAGCGTCAGGGCGGTGAACTGGCGCACGGCGGTACCTATGCCGGGCATCCGGTCTGTGCTGCGGTGGCGCTGGAAAACCTGCGGCTACTGCAGGACGAGGGCATCGTGGAGACCGCACGCATGCAGATTGCGCCGTACCTGGCGCAGCGCTGGGCCGAACTGGGCGCGCACCGTCTGGTGGGCGAGGCGCGCATCGCCGGGCTGGTCGGTGCGCTGGAGCTGGTGCCCGACAAGCGCCGCCGTGGTGTGTACTTTCCAGAGCGCGGGCGGGTGGGCGCGCTGTGCCGCGACTTTGCCCTGCGGCGCGGGCTGATCCTGCGGGCCACTTACGACGCCATGCTGCTGTCGCCGCCGTTGATCATCACCTGCGAACAGGTCGATGAGTTGTTCGATAAAACCTGGGCCGCGCTGGACGACACCGCGCAAGCGCTGGGCAAGTAAGCGCGGCGGCAGGCCTCACGCCGCCGAGCTGCGCAGCCACGACGCAGCGAGCGCCACCGCCGCAGTGAGCTGCCGTCTCCGACGCTGCCGCGCATCGCAGCCGCCCACCGCCGCCCAGAGGCCGCACGCTGTGCAAACCCGGACGCGGTGGGTAGGCTGGGCGCAGACCGGCCGCGATGCCGGGCCGCCCCACCGCGCTGCCCTGGAGACCCACATGACGCTGCGACTGCTCGCCCTGACCCTGTCCATCACCCTGTTGTCCGGCTGTGGCGGCGGTGGCGCCCCGGGCAAGGCCGATGCACAGGCCAAGGTGCTCAACGTCTACAACTACTCCGACTACATCGCCGAAGACACCATCCCCGCGTTCGAAAAGAGCACCGGCATCAAGGTCACCTACGACGTGTTCGACAGCGACGAAATGGTGGAAACCAAACTGCTCGCCGGTGGCAGCGACTACGACGTGGTGGTGCCCACGCTCAACTTCTTTGGCCGCCAGATCCAGGCCGGCGTGTTCCTGCCGCTGGATAAAAGCAAGATTCCGAACTTGGCCAATCTCGACCCGGACATCATGCGCCGCATCGCCGCGCAGGACCCCGGCAACACCTATGGCGTGCCGTACATGATCGGCACCACCGGCATCGGCTACAACGTCGACAAGCTCAAGGCGGCATTTGGCAGTACCGAGATCGCCAACAGCTGGGACCTGATCTTCAAGCCGGAGAATCTGTCCAAGCTCAAGGACTGCGGGGTCACCATCCTCGATACGCCCTCGGACATGATTCCGATCGCGTTGAACTACCTGGGCCTGGATCCGCACAGCACAGCGCCGGCCGAGATCGAAAAAGCCGCCGCGCTGATCAAGACCATCCGCCCCTACGTGCAGAACTTCCACTCCAGCCAGTACGTGACCTCGCTGGCCAATGGCAACACCTGCCTGGCGGTGGGCTGGTCAGGCGACATCATCCAGGCCCGCGACCGCGCGGCCGAAGCCGGCAACACCGTCAAGGTGGCGTATTCCATCCCGAAGGAAGGCGCACCGCAGTGGTTCGACATGCTGGCGATCCCCAAGGATGCCAAACACCCGGAAAACGCTTACGCCTTCATCAATTATCTGCTGACGCCCAAGGTGGCGGCCGCCAACAGCAATTTCATCCACTACGCCAATCCGGTCAGCGCCGCCACGCCGCTAGTGGATGCGGCCATCCGCAACGACCCCACCATCTACCCGCCGCCGGAGGTGACCGCCCGGATGTTCACTTACGCGATCAATCCACCCGAGGTGGACCGCCTGTACACGCGGCTGTGGACCGAGATCAAGACGGGTCGCTGACGCGGGCTCTCTCACCTGCCCTGTGCGGCCCGTGCGAGGGCAGGACTAATAAAGTGCCAATGAGTCACAGCGGGGGCTGACCGGGTCATCACGCAATCTGTACTGGGCGGTTCAAATAATTGTATGGTTGCGCCGCCTCGCCGGGCCCGTTGATGCGGGCATGCCAGCGCGCGCGCCCAGCCCACGACACAGGACGCCCCCTTTGAGCAACCACGATCAGCAGTCCACCGATGGCCAGTCCACAGCAGCGGACGGGCAGGGCAATGCGTCTCGCGATGACGACGCCAAGAAGCCCTCGCCGCTGAAGAATCCCAAGGTGAAGTGGACGCTGATCATCGTCGGCGTGCTGGTGGTGGTGCTGCTGGTGATCTGGCTGGCCTACTACCTGATCAAGGGCCGCTACATGCAGGACACCAACAACGCCTACCTGCAGGCGGACTCGGTGGCGGTGGCCCCGCGCGTCAGCGGCTATGTCACTCAGGTGATGGTGGGCGACAACCAGATTGTCGACGCCGGCCAGCCGCTGCTGCAGATCGACGACCGCACCTACCAGGCCACGCTGCAACAGGCCGAAGCCGCGATCGCCGCGCGTGAAGCCGACATCGCCGCCGCCACCGCCAATGTGGCCGCGCAGGAATCGTCGCTGGTGCAGGCGCGCACCCAGGTGGCCTCGGCCGCGGCAAGCCTGCGCTTTGCCCAGGCCGAGGTGAAGCGCTTCGCGCCGCTGGCCGCCTCCGGCGCCGACACCCACGAACACCAGGAAAGCCTGCAGCACGATCTAGAGCGCGCCCGCGCTCAGTACGAGGCCGCACAGGCGCAGGCCAAGGGGGCGCAGAGCCAGATCCAGGCCAGCAGTGCCCAGCTGGAGCAGGCCAAGGCCGGGGTGAAACAGGCCACCGCCGATGCAGACCAGGCGCGCGTGGCGGTGGAAGACACCCGCCTGACCAGCCGTATCCACGGCCGGGTTGGCGACAAGACCGTGCAGGTGGGGCAGTTCCTCGCCGCCGGCACCCGCACCATGACCATCGTGCCGCAGCAGTCGCTGTACCTGGTGGCCAACTTCAAGGAAACCCAGGTCGGGCTGATGCGCCCGGGCCAGCCGGCCGAGATCGAGGTCGACGCACTGTCGGGCGTGAAGCTGCATGGCAAGGTGGAAAGCCTGTCGCCCGGCACCGGCTCGCAGTTCGCGCTGTTACCGCCGGAGAACGCCACCGGCAACTTCACCAAGGTGGTGCAGCGCGTGCCGGTGCGCATCCGCGTGCTGGCCGGTGAGGAAGCGCGCAAGGTGCTGGTGCCGGGCATGTCGGTAGAGGTCACCGTGGATACGCGCTCGGCCAAGGACGCCAAGCAGCGCGCCGAGGAGGAATCGGACCGCGTGCAGGCGCAGGAGCGCGCGCGATGAATGCCGCAGCGGCCACCGGCGAGCGTGCCGGCGGCAGCGCCGGGCGCGAGAAAGCCGAACCGGGCGCGTGGCTGGCGGTAACGGCCGGCACCATCGGCTCGTTCATGGCGACGCTGGACATCTCCATCGTCAACGCCGCGCTGCCCACCATCCAGGGCGAAGTAGGCGCCAGCGGCACCGAGGGCACCTGGATCTCCACCGCCTACCTGGTGGCGGAAATCATCATGATCCCGCTTACCGGCTGGTTCGTGCGCACGCTGGGGCTACGCAACTTCCTGCTGATCTGCGCGGTGATGTTCACGGCCTTCTCGGTGGTCTGCGGGCTGTCCACCTCGCTGACCATGATGATCATCGGCCGCGTGGGCCAAGGCCTGGCCGGCGGTGCGTTGATCCCTACCGCGCTGACCATCGTCGCCACACGCTTGCCGCCCAGCCAGCAGACCATGGGCACCGCCTTGTTCGGCATGACCGTGATCATGGGCCCGGTGATCGGCCCGCTGCTCGGTGGCTGGCTGACCGAAAACGTCAGCTGGCACTACGCGTTTTTCATCAACGTGCCGATCTGCGTGGGCCTGGTGGCGCTGTTGCTGCTCGGGCTCAAGCACGAAAAAGGCAACTGGGCCGGCCTGCTGGATGCGGACTGGCTGGGCATCTACGGGCTCACCGCCGGCCTGGGCGGGCTCACCGTGGTGCTGGAAGAAGGCCAGCGCGAGCGCTGGTTCGAGTCCAGCGAAATCAACACGCTCAGCGTATTCGCGTTGAGCGGATTTCTGGCGCTGGTGATCTCGCAGTTTCGCAAGCGCGCACCGGTGATCCGGCTGTCGCTGCTGCTGCACCGCAGCTTCGGCGCGGTGTTCATCATGATCATGGCGGTGGGCATGATCCTGTTCGGGGTCATGTACATGATCCCGCAGTTCCTGTCGGTGATTTCCGGCTACAACACCGAACAGGCCGGCTATGTGTTGCTGCTGTCCGGCCTGCCCACGGTGCTGTTGATGCCGATGATGCCCAAGCTGCTGGAGGTGGTGGACGTGCGCATCCTGGTGATCGCCGGGCTGCTGTGTTTTGCCGCGGCATGCTTCGTCAACCTGTCGCTGACCGCCGACACCGTGGGCATGCATTTTGTCGCCGGGCAGTTGTTGCAGGGCTGCGGCCTGGCGCTGGCGATGATGTCGCTCAACCAGGCGGCCATTTCCTCGGTGCCGCCCGAGCTGGCCGGCGATGCGTCCGGCCTGTTCAACGCCGGCCGCAACCTGGGCGGCTCGGTAGGACTGGCGCTGATCTCCACCTTCCAGGAGCGGCGCATGACCTTCCACACCGAGACCATCGGCAGCGCCGTCACTGCAAACGCCAGCCGCGCGCAGGATTTCCTGGCCGGGTTGAACGCGCAGATGCAGGGCAGCGCCGGTGGCGAGGCGGCGATTCGCGCGGTTGCCCAACTTGCGCGCCTGGTGCAACAGCAGGCGTTGGTGATGACCTATAGCGACCTGTTCTGGATCTTTGGCGTGATCGTGGTCTGCACGATTCCGCTGGCCTTTTTGCTCAAGCCGTTACCCAAGGGGACGCACCTTGCAATGCACTGATTCCCTGCGCCTGGCGCGCATGCCGCTGGCGGCAGCGCTGGCCTCCCTGCTGCTGGGCGGCTGCATGCTCGGCCCCAACTACACCAAGCCGCCCACGGTGGCCGAAACCGCCGTGCAGGCGCCCACGCTGCATCGCGCCAGTGCGGCCGACGTGGTCGCCGCCGCGCCACTGAACCACTGGTGGGAAGACCTGCACGATGCGCAGCTGACCCAGCTCGTCACTCAGGCGCTGGCCGACAGCCCCAACCTGCGCGCGGCGCAGGCGCGTCTGCGCGCCAATCGGGCGCTGGCCAACCAGCGCCGTGCCGAGCGGCTGCCCAAGCTCAACGCCAGTGCGCTGTACGCCTACGCCGAGCCGCCCCAGACCATCGTCGACACCCTGGGCGGGCTGCAGAACGGCCAGCAGGGCCAGCCCCCGGCGCAAGGCAGCCAGGCGCTGAACCTGGAAAAGACCGAGCTCTACACCGCCGGCTTCGATGCCAGCTGGGAGCTGGACCTGTTCGGCCGCCGCCGCCGCGCTGCCGAAGGTGCGCTGGCCCAGGCGCAGGCCTCCGAAGCCGAACTGGCCGACGCGCAGGTGCAGCTCGCTGCCGAAGTGGGGCAGGTGTATCTCAACTATCGCGGGTTGCAGGCGCGCCTGGCGATTGCCGACAGCAACCTGGACAAGATCCGTCAGTCGCTGGCCCTGGTGCAGCAGCGCCGCGGCCAGGGTGCCGCCTCGGACCTGCAGGTCGAGCAGATCGCCACCCAGGTGCAGCAGCAGGAGGCCCAGCGCCTGCCGCTGCAGATGCAGCAACAGGAAGCGCTGGACCAGCTGGCGTTGATGGTCGGCCGCGAGCCGGGCGCGCTGGATGCGCAGCTCGCCGCGCCGCAACCGCTGCCGATGCTGCCCACTCAGGTGCGCGTGGACGATGCCGGTGCGTTGATCCGTCGGCGCCCGGACGTGCGCAAGGCCGAGCGCGAGCTGGCCGCGTCCAGTGCGCAGATCGGCGAGGCGTTGAATGGCTACTTCCCGCAGGTCAGCCTGCTTGGCGGCCTGAGCTGGGTGGCCGGCTCGCCCAGCGATTTCAATTCCGATGCGCTGACCAAGCTGGCAGTGCCGATGCTGCGCTGGTCGATCTTCGACTTCGGCCGCACCCGCGCGCAGGTCGAACAGGCGCGCGCCGGCAATGCCGGGCGCGAGGCCGCCTATGAAGGCGCGGTGCTGGCGGCGCTGCAGGACGCCAATACCGCACTGTCGCGGTTTGGCTCGGCACGCCAGCAGCTGGTGGTGGCGCGTCAGGCCGAGGCCTCGGCCACGCGCTCTGCCGGGCTCATGCAGCAACGCCGCGATGCCGGTGCCACCTCCAGCATCGACCTGCTCGATGTGCAGCGCCAGCAGTTGTCCGCGCAGGACGCCGCCGCGCAGGCGCAGGTGCAATTGCTGGTGTATTACGTGGCGCTGCAGAAGAGCCTGGGGCTGGGCTGGAGCGAGCCGCCGCAGGCCGCCGTCCGCTAGCGCCACGCGTGTCGGTGCGCACTGCAGCGCCGGCAGGCTTTTGCCATGATGCGTGCACGGCGCCACGGTGGCGCCGGCGCGTTGTTGTCGCCGAGAGGATGCATGGCCCTTTCCGAAGCCGTCTTGCCCGCACCTGCCGCCGCCGATGCGGGGTATCTGTCGATCCGTGAGGTCCGCAAGGAGTTCGACGGCTTTGTGGCGGTGGACGATGTCAGCCTGCAGATACGCAAGGGCGAGATCTTCGCGCTGCTGGGCGGCTCGGGCAGCGGCAAATCCACCTTGCTGCGCTGTCTTGCCGGCTTCGAGCGGCCCACCAAGGGCAGCATCGTGCTCGATGGCCAGCCCATCGACGCATTGCCGCCGTACGAGCGGCCGATCAACATGATGTTCCAATCGTATGCGTTGTTTCCGCATATGACGGTGGAGCAGAACATCGCCTTCGGGCTCAAGCAGGAAGGCCTGCCCAAGGCGGCGGTGGCCCAGCGGGTGGGCGAGATGCTCGAGCTGGTACAACTTGCGCGCCTGGCCAAGCGCAAGCCGCATCAGTTGTCCGGTGGGCAGCAGCAGCGCGTGGCACTGGCGCGCTCGCTGGCCAAGCGGCCCAAGCTGCTGCTGCTGGACGAGCCGATGGGCGCGCTGGACAAGAAGCTGCGTTCGCAGATGCAGCTGGAACTGGTCAACATCATCGAAACCTCCGGCGTCACCTGCGTGATGGTCACCCACGACCAGGAAGAAGCCATGACCATGGCCACCCGCATCGCACTGATGGACCACGGCTGGATCCAGCAGGTGGGCACGCCGGATGAAATCTACGAGCAGCCGGCCAACCGCTTCGCGGCCGAATTCATCGGCTCGGTCAATCTGATCGAGGCCGTCATCGCCGAAGACGCGCCGGATTCGGTCAGCCTCACCACCGCGGCATTCGCCGCGCCGATTCGCATCGGCCACGGCATCACCGGGTTCGAAGGGCAGGCTGTGGCATTTGCAGTGCGCCCGGAAAAAGTCGGCATCGGCAAGCAGGAGCCGGCGCAGGCCTGCAACAAGGCGCAGGGCGTGATCGAAGACATTGCCTATTTCGGCAGCCACTCGGTCTACCACGTGCGCCTGCCCAGCGGCATCAAGCTGATGGCGCATTTCGCCAATCGGCAACGCTGGGCCAGCGAAGCGCTGACCTGGGGCGATGCAGTGTGGGTGGGGTGGGGCGAGGACGACGGCGTGGTTCTCACCGCATGAGGCCGCGCCTGCCAAGAGTGGCCAGCAAAACTACTGCGCAGCCACCAGGGGGGCGCGGCCGGTGCTCGGAATCCTCATGTACCACACGTACACTGCGGTTCCTCCGCGCCGTCCGCGCCCCCCTGGCGACTGCTCGCTACGTTTTGCTAACCACTCTTAGTCGTGGTCTGCCGGGTGCACGCTGGGGCGTGATCGCCGCACCGTATCTGTGGCTGCTGGTGTTTTTCGCCATCCCGTTCCTGATCGTGCTGAAGATTTCGTTTGCCGAACGCGCAACCGTGATGCCGCCGTACACGCCGCTGTTCGCGTATGCGGCCGATGGCGCAGTCAGCGTCAAGCTGCATCTGGGCAACTACCTGGCCCTGCTGCGCGACAGCCAGTACGTGGCCGCTTACCTGAGTTCGATCAAGATCGCTGCGATTTCCACCGCACTGGCGCTATTGATCGGCTACCCGATGGCATACGTGATCGCGCGGCTGCCGCTGGCCACCCGCAACGTGGCGATGATGCTGGTGGTGTTGCCGTCGTGGACCTCGTTCCTGATCCGTGTGTACGCATGGATCGGCATTCTCGATGGCAACGGCCTGCTCAATCAGGCCCTGCTGGCGCTGGGTGCGATCGAGCAGCCGCTGCAGTTGCTGTACACGCCGATCGCCGCCTACATCGGCATCGTCTACTGCTATCTGCCCTTCATGGTGCTGCCGCTGTATGCCAACCTGGTCAAGCACGATTCGCGGCTGCTGGAGGCGGCTTACGACCTGGGCGCGCGGCCGTGGCAGGCATTCGTGCGCATCACCTTGCCGCTGTCGCGCAACGGCATCGTCGCCGGCTGCATGCTGGTGATGATTCCAGCGGTGGGCGAGTTCGTGATTCCCGAGATGCTGGGCGGTCCCGATACGCTGATGATCGGCCGCGTGCTATGGGGCGAATTCTTCAATAACCGCGACTGGCCGGTGGCCGCCGCGGTGGCCACGGTGATGCTGGTGCTGCTATTGGTGCCGATCGTGATCTTCCACCGTTACCAGCAGCGCGAGCTGGAAGGGCGGCTGACATGATGCGCGCTTCGCGCGGTGGGCGTGTGCTGGGCGGCAGTGTGCTCGCGCTGGGGTTCGGTTTTTTGTATCTGCCGATCCTGTTGCTGATGGTGTATTCGTTCAACGCCTCGCGCCTGGCCACGGTGTGGGGCGGTTTTTCCACCCGCTGGTATGGCGAGTTGCTGCGTGACCGCCAATTGCTGGATGCGGCCTGGGTGAGCCTGGAAGTGGCGTTCTGGACCGCATGCGCGTCCACCGTGCTCGGCACCATGGCGGCCATGGCGATGGTGCGCATGCGGCGGTTTCCCGGCAAAACGCTGTTCGGTGCGCTGATCACCGCACCGCTGGTGATGCCGGAGGTGATCATCGGCCTGTCGATCCTGTTGCTGCTGGTCTCGATGGGCGGTGTGCTCGGCATCGCGCCGCGCGGCGCGGTCGCCATCTGGGTGGCGCATGTCACCTTCACCGTCTCATTCGCGACCGTGGTGATTTCCTCGCGGCTGCAGGAGCTGGACCGCTCGCTGGAAGAAGCTGCCATGGACCTGGGTGCCACGCCACTGAAGGTGTTCTTCCTGATCACCTTGCCGATCATCGCGCCAGCACTTGCGTCGGGCTGGTTGTTGGCATTCACGCTCTCGCTGGACGATGTGGTCATTGCCAGTTTCCTGGCGGGCCCAAGCTCCACCACGCTGCCGATCAAGGTGTTTTCGTCGGTACGCCTGGGCATCAGCCCCAAGATCAATGCGCTGGCCACGGTGATGGTGCTGGCGGTGTCGGTGGCGGCGGTGATCGGGTGGTGGTTGCTGGCGCGCAGTGAAAAACGCCGCCTGCGTGATGCGCAACTTGCGCTGCAGTCTGCTCCCTGAGGGCACGCCGGCGCTGAGGTGGCCAATGATCGCAGCGACCTTGCTGCCAGATAGATGCAAACGCTAGAGCCACCGGTGTGTGCGAATGCTGCAAGTCGATTCCGAACCCGTAGTGCGCAGTCCGGCCGATAAGCGCAACAAGTCGATCGGCGGTTCTTACCTGGCCGAAGGCGTGTATCCGCTGTCCCAGGGCTGTGGCTTGGTCAGGTAGCACTGATACTCGGCCCTGATGTCGTAGCCGCGTTGCTCCACGCTGGATTGTTCGTCGTTGCGGTCCTTGCGGTTGTCCTTGCCGTCGTTCTTGGACTTTCGCTTATCGGGAAAGATCGGGACCATGTTTGGCGACGACCGTGCGGTGACGAGTTGGCGGATGGCAGTGTCCGAGCACGCTCGCAGCGCTTCTTGCTCGCAGGGTTGCGCGGGGTCGGGCTGTAGGCTGGTGCAGCTCACAGTGACAAACCCGGCCGGGCCGGGCCGCGGGTCACGCAGAAGGTCCTGGAGGGCTGCACATCCAGCAAGGCACGCACTGGCGCCAAGTACAACCAGAACAATGAGATTCCGGCGCATCGTGGTGGTCTTCCATGGGTGGATCAATCTGCCATTGCAGAATGCTGGAGCATTGTGCGCGGTTGCACCGGCGCATAGGGCAGGGCTGCTTTCGTTACCTTGTCTTGGAGCATCATCCCGGCTGCCATTGATCAGCCAGCTGTGCGGTGGAGGTGCGTCACTGCGCGGTGCGGTAAACACAGCGTTGCAGCGATTTGCAGCGGTTGTGACGCGACTGCAACTTCCCGGCGACTAGCATGGCGGGCTTGTAACAGGAGACCATCATGTCCTACGACACCGTCAACCCGGCCAATGGCCAGGTCGAACATACCCAGCACACGCTGGACGCCGCCGCCATCGAGGCGCGTCTGGCTGCTTCTGCCAGGGCGTTTACGGCGTGGGCAGCGCTGCCCTTGGCCGAGCGCGGCGCCTTGCTGCGGCGGGTGGGCGAGGAGCTGACCAAGCGGCGCGAGGACCTGCAGCGCATCATGACTGCGGAGATGGGCAAGCTGCGTCGCGAAGCTCTGGCCGAGATCGATAAATGCGCGCAGGGCTGTGCGTATTACGCCGAGCATGCGGCCGAGTACCTGGCGCCGCGCGCCATTCCAACCGAGGCGCAGTCCAGCTATGTGCGCTATGAACCGCTGGGTTGCGTATTTGCGGTGATGCCGTGGAATTTCCCGCTGTGGCAGGCGTTTCGCTTTCTCGCGCCGGGCCTGATGGCCGGCAATGTCGCACTGCTCAAACACGCCAGCAACGTGCCGCGTTGCGCGGATGCGATGAAGGAGGTGCTAGACGCCGCCGGCATTCCGCCGGGTGTGTTCGACGTGCTGCATATCGACAACGATCAGGCCGCCGAGGTGTTGCGCGATGACCGCATTGCGGCAGTCACGCTCACCGGCAGCGAACGTGCCGGCCGCTCGCTGGCCGCTAACGCAGGCGATCAGCTGAAGAAGTGCGTGATGGAACTGGGCGGCAGCGATGCCTTCGTGGTGCTCGACGATGCCGATCTGGAGCGCACCGTGCAGTCGGCAGTGCAGTCCCGCTTCGACAACAGCGGGCAGACCTGCATTGCCGCCAAGCGCTTCATCGTGGTGGATGCCATTGCCGACCAGTTCGTGGAGCGTTTCGTTGCTGCCGCCGCGCAGCGCGTGTTCGGCGACCCGCAGCAGGACGCCACCACACTTGCGCCGATGGCGCGCGCGGACCTGCGCGATGAATTGCACAAGCAGGTACAGGAGAGCGTGTCCAAGGGTGCCAAGGTGTTGCTTGGCGGCGAGCCGGTGGCGGGGTCGCATGCGGGTTACCCGGCCACCATTCTCGACCAGGTCGGCCCAGGCATGCCCGCCTACGCGCAGGAATTGTTCGGGCCGGTCGCGGCGGTGATTCGCGTCGCCGATGAGGCCGAAGCGGTGCGCGTGGCCAATGACACCACCTTCGGTTTGGGCGGCAGCGTATGGACCGCCGATGCCAAGCGGGGTGAGCGTGTTGCGCAGCAGTTGCAGTGCGGTGCGGCGTTCGTGAATTCGGTGGTGAAGAGCGATGTACGGTTGCCGTTCGGTGGGATCAAGCGTTCGGGATTCGGGCGGGAATTGGCCGAGCACGGGATCCATGAGTTCATGAATATCAAAACGATTTATGTGGCTTGAGGGTGGGGAGTTGGGAGTCGGGATTCGGGATTTGCAAGAGCAGCGGTTCTTTTCCCGTTGGGACAAGATATGCAGAGAGTAGGTGAGGCTGCGTTGCTCTTGCAGTGCTGGTGGTCTAGCTGATTCATCCGCTGATTTGTAGGCAACCTCGCTTTGGCTTCTAGCGAATCTCGAATCTCGAATTGCCGCTCTCATTGCGCCAAAGCTTCAGGTCAGAGTGAAAGCAGAAGCAAAGGCTTCCGCGCCTGTGGCGCGGGTGACTTTTGTCTTGGCAAAAGTCACCAAAACCGCGCTCGCCCGACGCGATCCGGTGCGATGAAGCCGCACCGGTGCCCTGTGCTCCTCGCCACGCGCGGCACGGCGCCCAAACTCGCTGCGCTCAGACAAGGGCGCCTCTTCGGCCACGCGTGACTGCGGTGCTCGGCTCGCTTTAGGGCGAGGTGAGCGAGGAGCGAAGGCGAAAGCTCAAGCAAAGCCAAGCCGAAGCTTCCGCGCCTTTGGCGCGGGTGACTTTTGTCTTGGCAAAAGTTACCAAAACCGTGCTCGCCCGACGCGATCCGCTGCGAGAAGCCGCACCGGTGCCCTGTGCTCCTCGCCACGCGCGGCACGGCGCCCAAGCTCGCTACGCTCAGACAAGGGCGCCTCTTCGGCCACGCGTGACTGCGGTGCTTGGCTCGCTTTAGGGCGAAGGAAACTAAAGGCGAACAACGAAAGCGAAGACTCAAGCCAAGAGCAACGGCGAAGAGCTCAACGCAAGTGACGGCCATGAACGACGGCCAATAACAACAGCCGGGAGCAATGCTCTTCAGCCACGCCCAGGAGCAGTCGCCAGCGAAAAGCTCAGCGACCACCGCTCTACCAATTCCCCATTCCCAACTCCCCATTCCGCCACCGCAACACGGTGGCCCTTACAGCCAGCGTGCGCGCTTGAACAAGCGATACAGGACGAGACAGGAGGCGACGATGCCGCCGACCAGCATCGGGTAGGCGTAGGGTTTGTCGAGTTCGGGCATGTGGGTGAAGTTCATGCCGTACCAGCTGGTGATCAAGGTAGGGGCGGCCAGCAGGGCGGCCCAGGCGCCGAGGCGTTTGACGGTTTCGCCCTGCGCCAGGGTCACCATCGACAGATTGACGCTCAGCGCGGTGCCCAGCATTTCGCGCAAGGTGTCGATGGCGTCGTTGATGCGCACAGCATGATCCAGCACGTCGCGCAGGTAGACGCCGACCTCGCCGTGAATCAGCGAGCCGGGATTGCGCTTGAGGTGCGAGAGCACGTCCTGCAGCGGGGCCACCACCAGCCGCATCTTGTTGAGTTCGCGCTTGAGTTCGTACAGGCGCACCACGGTTTCGCGTTTGTAGTTCTCCGCGAAAATGTCTTTTTCCAGGCCTTCCAGGGTGTCGCGGAACTCGTCCATGATCGGCAGGTAGTTGTCGACCACAAAGTCCAGTACGCCATACAGGCAAAACGCCGAACCCATGCGCAGCATCGCCGGCTCGCGTTCCACGCGGTTGCGTACCGGCGTGTAGGAGAGCGAGGCGCCGTGGCGCACGGTGAGCAAAAAACGTGCGCCGAGGAAGGCATGCGTTTCACCGTAGCGGATCCGTTCGTTGACCAGCTGCGCGGTGTTGACCACCACGAACAAGGAATTGCCATAGCTCTCGGCCTTGGGCCGCTGATGTGCCTTGAGCGCATCCTCGATCGCCAGGTCATGCAGGCCGAACTCTTCCTGCAGTTTGCGCAGTACCGATTCTTGCGGCTCGTACAGACCAACCCAGACGAAGCCGTCCGGGCGCTGTAACTCGTCGCTGATCTGTTCCAGGCTGATGTCGTGGCGCGCGCCGTGGCCGTCGTAATAGGCGCAGGTGATGACGCAGGAGGGGTTTTCCGGGTGGCGACGGTTGTTCATGGCCGCATCGTGGATCAGCGCGTGCGCAGCGACAAGTCACGCGGCCGCAAAGCCACCGCGAGCGCGGCGTGGATCGGCAACAGCAACATCACCCATTGCAGGTTGTCCTGGGCCTGGAACGAGAGCCAGTGAATCACCAGGGCCAGCAACGCCCCAGCCGCCACGACCCAGGCCAGCAGGTTGAACCAGCGGCCCGGCCGGTGGCCAAGCTGCAGCCTGATGCCACCGAACCACAGCAACACGCACAGCGGGTTGACCAGCAACAGGTTGCGATTGGCCCACGCAGACTGATGCGCGGTAAAGCCCCACAGGTACACCAGCAGGCCACCGCCGATGGCACACAGCAACCAGAACGGCAGCGCAAGACCGGCCAGCAGCCGTGGCTTGCGGCGCAGCGTCAGCGCGCCGGCGGCAACGATTACACCGGCCAGCAACCACGGCCACCAGTGCCGTTGCTGTTCGGCCGGCTCCGGTGCAATGCGATGCGGCAACAGCACCTGGGTGGATTGCACCAGCGGACGTCCGGCGCTGTTGTGCACCTGGGTCAGGCTGTCGGCCAGGCGCATCGGCACGAAGGCTTCTTCCCAACGCGACAGCGGGCGGTCTGCGTACGGCCCCAGGCCCAGGTCGAAACCCAGCCACATCCATGGGGCAGGGGAGGCCAGGCGCACTGCTTCGCTGCGGAAGGTATTGCCGCGCGAGCGGCCGGCCAATTGCGACTTGAGCGCGCCGCCCATGGCACGGTCCAGGGTGTCGCGGACCATCGTGGCGCAGTTGGCAACGAAATAATCGTAGTGGTAGCGCGCGTTTTCCGGCCGGCTGCGCACCGCCAGACCATCGGCCAGGGCCTGCGCCTGTTCCGGCGGCAGATCCAGCCACTGGATGCTCACGCCGCGGCCGCCGTCGCGGTATTGCGCGAGGTCTTCTTCCAGCGGCAGCGCCACCAGGTAATACATCATCTCGCCGCGCGCAAAACGCGGCACGAAGTCGGGCTCACCGGGATCGAAGAAACCGAAGTTGTAGGAAGTCACCTGCTGGGTAACCGGGTCGACCACCACGATGGCGTCATGGCCGAAACGCTCGAAGAACACTTCGCCCGGCTGCATGGTGGCCACGCCGATGCGCGGCGCCTGCGCCATGGCGCTCTGCAGGCTCAGCAGGGCGAGCAGCAGGAGTGCACTGCAGCCTGCCCACCAGGCGGCGGCGCGGCGTGCCGGCCCGCCCACGGTGGTGCTGCGCTGGCGCAGGTTCAAGCGTCGTCCTGCGGATCAGGCGGCAGGATGGTGACGTGGAAGGCGTGCACGCGACGCGCGTCGGCCTTGGCCACGCGGAAGGCGAACCGGCCCAGCGTCAGTTCCTCGCCGGTTTCCGGCAGATGCCCGATCGCATCGGTGACCAGTCCGCCCACGGTGTCGTATTCGTCATCGGGGAAATCGGCGCCGAAGCGCTCGTTGAAATCCTCGATCGGCGTCAGCGCATCCACCACGTAGCGGCCGTCTGCCTGGATGGCGATCAGCGAATTCTCTTCTTCGGCATCGTCGTGCTCGTCGTCGATCTCGCCGACGATCTGCTCCAGCACGTCTTCGATGGTGACCAGCCCGGCCACGCCGCCGTACTCGTCCACCACGATCGCCATGTGGTTGCGCGAGAGGCGGAATTCCTTGAGCAGGACGTTGAGCTTTTTCGATTCGGGGATCAGCACGGCCGGGCGCAGCAGTTCGCGCACGTTGCCCGGGCCATTGTCGGCCACCACGCCGCGCAACAAGTCCTTGGCCAGCAGGATGCCGAGCACTTCGTCCTTGTTTTCGCCGTGCACGGGGAAGCGCGAGTGGCCGGATTCGACCACCTGCTTCATCAGGTCGAGGAAGCGCGCTTCCACCGGCAGCGACACCATTTGCGAGCGCGAGATCATCACGTCGCCCACGGTGAGCTCGGACACGGAAATCGCGCCTTCCATCATGCGCAAGGTGTCTGCGGCGATGAGACCGTCTTGTTCGGCGGTGCGCAGCAGGGCGACCAGTTCGTCGCGGGTATGCGGTTCGCCAGAGAAGGCCGCGCTCAAGCGCTCGAGCCAGCTACGGCGTTTTTCCGGGGATTCTGAGGTTTGGCTACTGTCGTCTTCGGACATCTTGACGGGGAACGGCACCCGGCGAACCAGGCGATAGTGCCAAGTCTAGCAGGAAGCCGTGAGTGGTCTGTGGCTGGGGGCTGTGGCTGACCTGGCGCGCAGGGCAGGGAGCGTAGGGGCGCGGGTGGGCGCGGCACGGCGGCGGGTCCAGCATCCAGGTCGCTGCGACGCACCGCTGCCCTGTGTCCTTCAGGCCGTCTACGCTAGACCGCGCGGGAACCATCCCGTCCCGATCGCGGTAGATCGGCGCGGCTCAGCACCGGAGCGCGTAGCTGATTCCAAGTCGAGGCAGACCGAACGCGCAACGCAGGCCGCCGAGCCGGCGAGCGGGGCCGCGCAGCGCTCAGGGCAGGTCGAGGCTGTAACCGCAGCCCACCACGGTCTTGCCGGGGTGCGATTTCACATTCGACACGCTGAGCACGATCGATTCGATCATCGCCTCGCCGGTCTTCGGGTTGGTGGTGTCTTCGCTGACCACCTCGCGCCCATACATCACCTTGTCGGCGTTATCCACGCCCAGCTCCAGGTCCAGCTGCTTGGCCAGCGGGCGCGGGTCGGCAAGGTCGAGCAGCGCCATGACGCTGGCACCGGAAAACGCGATGTGGCTGGTGCTGTGGCCGAAGACGGTGATCGGCGTGTTGAGCGTGTACTCGGTCATGAACAGGTTGGACTGCGCCTGCGGTGCCCAGCCCAGCGCCACCGCCTTGAGCGGGTCGGCCAGGATTGGTGCCAGTGCAGAAAAGTCGCCGATGCGCTGGCGGCACTCGATCAGCGCCGGCAGATCCGGGCGCACCGACGCGGTCTGCGCCCAGGCCGGGCAGGCAGCTGCCATTAGCAGGCCGACCATCACGTACCGCCGCATCAGCGCTCTCCCGCGTACGGGTCGTCGATGCCGAGTTCGGCCAGGATCTCGCGCTCCAGCTGTTCCATCGCGTCGGCCTCCTTGTCGTCCTCGTGGTCCCAGCCCAGCAGGTGCAAGGTGCCGTGCACGGTGAGGTGCGCGTAGTGCGCGCTCAGCGACTTGCCTTGCTCGGCGGCCTCGCGGGCCACCACCGGCGCACAGATCACCAGATCGCCAAGCAGCGGCATCTTGACGCCCTTGGGCAGGCCCTCCGGCATCTCCGCCGGGAAGCTGAGCACGTTGGTGGCGTAATCCTTGCCGCGGTAGTGATGGTTGAGCGAGCAGCCTTCCTTCTCGTCCACCACGCGTACCGCCAGATCGGCTTCGCGGATCCGCCCCTTCAGCGCGGCCGCCACCCACTTGCGAAAACTCACCGACGACGGCAGCCCGGTGCGCGGCAGCGCATAGCTGACTCCGACGTCGAGGCGGACCGGACCTTTGGTCATGGGGACACCAATCATTCTGATCAGACAGGAGCAACAGTATCGCGCGTGTGCTGTTTTACTGCGACTTCCAGTCGCCCGCGTCATACCCGATTTCGACCACATCGGCCGTTCTCGCTGCATCCTCGATCCCTGCCTCCTTGAGCGTGCCGTGGCAGTTGAAGCCCAGATGGGTCTTGATCTGGCGCGCTAGTGCCACGGCCTGCTCCTCAGGTGTGGCGTCAGTGTCGACGCGAATGCTTGCCTTGGCGCACCCGCCGATGCTGGTGACCTGAATTGCTGGAACCAGGGTCAGTGCAGCTTGGTCCGCCAACGCCTCGAAAGCGTCCTGAGCCACAGCGTCCTCGTCCGCAGACACACGCACCTTGAAGTAATAGAGCTGCTTGTAAAACAGATAGCCGTTGGAACGCATCGGCTTGCCGGTCGAGGACAGTTGCGTTCTGAGGCGCAGCTTTTCCCCGACAACCCGCTGGGCATCCGCGATGGCCGCGATGACCTTGGCATCGGTGCCATTGGCGGGCGCGGCGGCAGGCGCATCATTGGTCGGCAGCACAAGTGTGGTCTGGTCCAGCTCGTCCAGACGCGAATAGCTGCCCTGCGTCACTGCCGACGCGAGGTCTTTGCGAAATGCCGCCATGCCCTCTGCAATGGCTTGCGTCTGATCGCGCTGCCCGAGTGGGTAGACGAATACATCGATCGACAGATCCGGTTGGCCTGACATCGCGTAATGGAAAGCGGCGCCGGCGGCGTTGGCGCCCGGGTTGTAGGCCCTGCGGGCCAGCGAGAACGGGCCTACTGTTCTGGGTGCGATCAGATAGCTGGTTTCGATGTAGGCGCGCGGTGAAGTTGGAGCCTCTTTGGGCTTGGCCAACAGCGTCGTGGGCACCGCACTCAGCAAATAGACGCAAAGCAGCAAGCAGTCACGGGACATGGGCACTTCCTGTGCGAAACGTCCTGCTAGTTTACGGCCACTGGGCTGCGGGCCAACACGTGCAGGTCAGTGGCACATCCGTGCTGCAGCGGTCAGATAACGCACTGGATCCTTGTCAGGTGCAGGCCCTCGACCTACTGGGCAACGCTGGCACTGCGAAGCGATGTCGTCGCATGGCCAGGGTTGCGCAGATGCCTGCGTCACGCCGACATTGCGACGCACCACCTGGGCGCAGGACACCTGGCGGTGCCTGCATCGGCGTGATTTCAGGCCGCGGGTTCGGCCGGCGTGTGGGCGAGATCGTGCTTTTCGTACGCCGTGACGATGCGTTGTACCAGCGGGTGGCGCACGACGTCGCGGGCGTCGAAGAAGGTGAAGCTCACCCCGTCCACCTCGCGCAGCACGTCGATGGCATCGCGCAGCCCGGACTTGACGTGCTTGGGCAGGTCGATCTGGGTGAGATCGCCGGTGACCACCGCGGTGGAACCGAAGCCCAGGCGGGTCAGGAACATCTTCATCTGTTCGATGGTGGTGTTCTGCGCCTCGTCCAGGATCACGTAGGCGTCGTTGAGGGTGCGCCCGCGCATGTAGGCCAGCGGAGCGATCTCGATGACGTTCTTTTCCAGCAGCTTGACCACCTTTTCCACGCCCAGCATTTCATACAGGGCGTCGTATAGCGGGCGCAGGTAGGGATCGACCTTCTGGCTGAGATCGCCCGGCAGAAAGCCCAGCTTCTCGCCAGCCTCCACCGCCGGGCGCACCAGGATCAGCCGCTGCACGCGCGACTCGTTCAGTGCTTCCACGGCGCTGGCCACGGCCAGGAACGTCTTGCCGGTGCCGGCCGGGCCGATACCGAAATTGATGTCGTGGGTGGTGATCGCGTGCAGGTACTTGGCCTGGTTGGCGCCGCGGCCACGCACGGTGCCGCGTTTGACCTTGATCGCCACGTCCTGTGGTTCGTATGCGCGCTGCGCCACCTGCTCGACATTGGCATCGTTGAGCCGCAGATGGATGGCGTGGTTGTCGAAGGTGGTGGAGGCGGCTTCGTCATATAGCGCGGTCAGCAGATGCTGCGCGGCATCGACGGCCGGCTCCGGGCCGGTGACGCGGAAGATGTTGCCGCGGTTGGCGATCTCCACGCCAAGCTTGAGCTCGATCTGGCGCAGGTGCGCATCGAACGGACCGGCCAGGTTGGCCAGGCGCTCGGTATCGGCCGGGTCGAGGGTGAAATCGCGGGACGCTGGTGAGTTCATGATTGGATCGGACACCGCGCAATGCGGCGTCGGTAGGACGGGAGTAAAAGGGTAGCGCGGGGGGCGTGATCCCACCAGCAAACCGGGCGGCGCAGCACCGCGTCGTGCATAGGTGCAGAGCGCAGCCAGGACTTTTCCACACCGGGTGTGGAGCGTCGTACCAGTAACCTGTGGATAGATTCGGTTTGCCTTACTGCCGCAAGGCTCGCACAGCATGTGGCGAAAAAATGACCAGCGGGTGGCAGGTTGTCCACACCGGATGTGGATGGTTTTCGCCAAAGCCTGTGGGTAAGTGGCGATGCGCTTACTGCGACAAGGCCCTGCAGTTGCGTGGCGAAAAAATGACCAGGACGCGTGGCGCGTGTTTGAGCACGTCGCTGCGATGCTGCACTGGGAAGCGATGCATATGGACGTGCATGTCAGCGCTATATCGCTGCGGTGCAGAACCGTGGGTGCCACGGCGTGCTAGTCGATGACGCATTGGCCATCCGGCCATAATTATTTCTTCCTTGCGCGCATTTCTCACAACCACCGCGGCGCGTGATGCTTGCGCCATGGCGCAGCACTGCGTCGGCCTGCACCTGGGCGACTCCCACACGCCAACTGCATCAGCGTGTGGGGTCTTCCGGAGGGCAAGAATGCGCGCTGCCCGCTCAGGCCGCGCTGTCGTCCAATTGGATGCGCCCGCGCAGCGAATTGCTCAGTGCTTCGGTGATCAGCACATCCACAAACTGGCCCACCAGGCGCGGATTCCCCGGGAAATTCACCGGGCGCATGTTTTCGGTCTTGCCGGTGAGCTCATTGGCATCACGGCGCGAGGGGCCTTCTACCAGCACGCGTTGCACGCTGCCGACCATGCGTTGCGAAATGCCGGCTGCATGCGCGTTGATATGCGCCTGCAGACGTGCAAGGCGCGCCTGCTTCACCGCATCGGGGGTGTCGTCTTCCAGATCCGATGCCGGCGTACCCGGGCGACGCGAGTAGATAAAGGAGAAGCTCTGGTCGAAGCCCACGTCCTCGATCAACTTCATGGTCTTGTCGAAATCGGCGTCGGTCTCGCCCGGAAAGCCGACGATGAAGTCCGAGCTGATCGAGATGTCTGGCCGCACCGCGCGCAGCTTGCGGATCTTGGACTTGAATTCCAGCGCGGTGTAGCCGCGCTTCATCGCCGACAGGATGCGGTCGCTGCCGGCCTGCACCGGCAGATGCAGGTAATTGGCCAGCTGCGGCACATCGCGGTAGGCATCGACCAGCGAATCGGAAAACTCCAGCGGGTGCGAGGTGGTAAAGCGGATCCGGCCAATGCCGTCGATCTGCGCAATGGTACGGATCAGCAGCCCCAAATCGGCGTACTGCGCCGGCTCGCCAGCATCGGCACCGTACGCGCCGCGATACGCATTGACGTTCTGGCCGAGCAGATTGATCTCGCGCACGCCTTGTGCGGCCAGCTGCGCCACTTCCACCAGCACGTCCTCGAACGGCCGGCTGACTTCTTCGCCACGTGTATATGGCACCACGCAGAACGAGCAGTACTTGGAACACCCTTCCATGATCGACACGAACGCCGACGGGCCATCGGCACGCGGTTCGGGCAGGCGGTCGAACTTCTCGATCTCCGGGAAGCTGATGTCCACCTGCGACTTGCCGGACTCACGACGCGCACGGATCAACTCCGGCAGCCGGTGCAGGGTCTGCGGGCCAAACACCAGGTCCACGTACGGCGCGCGCTTGACGATCGCTTCGCCTTCCTGCGAGGCCACGCAGCCGCCCACGCCGATGATCACCGGCTTGCCACCTGCCTTGAGCGCTTTCCAGCGGCCCAACTGGCTGAACACCTTTTCCTGCGCCTTTTCGCGAATGGAGCAGGTGTTGACCAGCACCACGTCCGCGTCTTCCGGGTTGTCGGTGAGCTCCAGTCCTTCGGACGCGGCAAGCACGTCGGCCATCTTGGCCGAGTCGTACTCGTTCATCTGGCACCCGTGGGTCTTGATGTACAGCTTGCCGCGCACCACGGCAGGCGCTTGCGGGCGGCCAACGGGCAGGGGCAGCAGGGCGGGCGCGTCCACGGCGGTGGCCGTGGTCGGCAGATCGGAAACGGATGTCCCGGGCATGGCGCTTATTCCAGGCGGGTAGAAGAGAGCCGCGCAGTTTACCCGCTGATGCTGCCCCGGTGGCGCTCAGGCGCCGGCATCGACCGCCGCGGCCCTCGCCACCGCTGGCCGTGCGGCCATGCGTGCAATGTAGGCCAGGGTCGGGGCAGGTGGGTCGATCATCTTGAAGCCGGCCATCCAGTCCAGCGCGCTGCCCCACAGCACGTCGGCGGCGGAGCAACGTGCGCCGAGCAGATAGTCTCCCTTGGCCAGCTGGGCATCCACCACCGCCAGCACGGTGGGGAAGTCGGCCCATGGCGATAGCGAGCGTGGTGGTGCATCGCGCTTCATGGCCTTGTCGATCAGGGCCGGCTCGAAGGCCGAGCCGTAGAACACCAGCCAGCGCAGATAGGCGCCGCGGTCCGGGTCGCCCGGCGCAGGCGACAGCCCGGCATCCGGGTACAGCTCGGCCAGGTATTGGTAGATCGCCGCCTGTTCGGTCACCACGCTGTCGCCATGCGTGATCGCGGGAATCTTGCCCATCGGATTGATCGCCAGAAACGCGGCATCGCGCTGGTCGCCGCGCTCCAGATCCAGCCGCTGCAGGCTGTAGTCGGCGCCAAGTTCCTCCAGCAGCACCAGGACTCCGCGCGAGCGCGATTGCGGATTGTGGAACAGGGTGATGTGGCGGTCGCTATGCATCGGAAGCTCCTGGCTGGAAGGAAGACGAGACATGCAGCCTACCGAGCACTTGCGGACAGTTTCTGTCCGCAATACGGTGCCGGCATGGCCTCCACCGCAGCCCGCTTGCTTCGTCTGATCGCGCTCATGCAGAACGGGCGGGATTGGCCGGGCGCGGCTCTCGCCGAGCGCCTGGGAATTCACCCGCGCAGCGTGCGCCGCGATATCGAGCGGTTACGCGAGCTGGGTTACCCGATCCGCGCTGTATCCGGCATCGGCGGCGGCTACCGGCTGGGGCACGGCGCGGCGGCCTTGCCGCTGCTGTTCGAAGAAGACGAAGCGCTGACCGTGGCCATTGCGCTGCGCGCGGCCGCCCCGGCCATTTCTGGGCTGGACGACGCGGCAGCCCGTGTGCTGACCAAGCTCGATCCGCTGCTGCCGCGCCGCCACCAGCAACGCGCCAGCGCCGCGCATGCCGCCATGGCCAGCCTGCCTACCGCCGCGCCAGGCAGCCTGGTGGACGCGGCGATGCTGGCCCTGTTGGCCGGGGCCTGCCGCGATCGCATCACCTTGCAGCTGGAGTACCGGCGCCATTCCGGCGAGCAGATCCGCCGCCGGGTCGAGCCAGCCCTGCTGGTGAACTACGGCCGTCGCTGGTACCTGCTGGCTTGGGATTGCGAACGCCAGGATTGGCGCACCCTGCGCGCGGACCGCATCGATCAGGCCCAGCCCACCGGCATGCAGGCGCAAGCCCGCGCGCTGCCAGACGAGCCATTGCAGCTGCTGCGCAAGGCGATCGGCGAGGCTCCGTTTCCACATCGGGCCCGGGTGCGCCTGCGCGGCAGCCTGCAGGAACTGGCCGCCCGCGTGCCCCCCTGGCTGGGCGCGCTGGAGGCGGACGGCGCCGACCACTGCTGGCTGGGCCTGGGCGCGCCCAGCCTGTCGGCATTGGCGGCCAACCTGTTGCTGCTCGAGGAGCCGTTCGAGGCGCTAGCGCCAGATCACCTGCGCGCCCCGTTGTGCGACGCGCTGACGCAGCTGCGGACCCGGCTGGAGCGCCTGCCGGCAAGCACCGGCGAGGACACTTGGCAAGTGCCGGGCAAGCTGGGACACTCCGCCGCATGAAGGGGATGTCAAGAACACTGGGGCTACTGTTTGTCACGTTAGCGGCTGCGCCCGCCAGCGCCGGCACGCTGTACAAGTGTGTCAGCGCCGATGGCATTGCCAGTTACGTCAGCAAGCGCCAGAGCGGCGCCACCTGCAGCATCATCAGCCAGTACACGCCAGACCGCTCGGCCAGTCGGTCGTCCGCTCGCCTTGCCGCCAGCCCGGCGCGTGCGGTGCCCGACATCAACAGCGGCGCCCCGGCCACCATCATCAGCCCGTCGGTCAGCGCACGCCGCACGGCCGAGGTCGTCAGCGCGCCGCTGCCGGCGGGCCGCAGCATGCCCGTGTCCGAGAGCGCCATCGCGCCACTGCCGGCAGCGGCTGCGGTCAACCCGCGCCGGGTGGTCAGCGGCCAGGTGTATTCGTATATGAAGGACGGCGTGCGGCACTACACCAGTGCGCGCCCGCGCCAGGTGGCCAGTATCGAAGGCCTGCGCACCATCCATTACAGCTTCATCGAGACCTGCTACGCCTGTGGCGCCAAGCCGGACGTCAACTTCGGGGCGATCCGGCTCAACACCAGTGCCTACCAGCAGGAGATCGCTGCCGCCGCGCGCGAGTTCGGGGTCGAAGAGTCGATCGTGCGCGCCATCATCCATGCCGAATCCGCGTATAACCCGCTGGCCCTGAGCCGCGCCGGCGCACAAGGCCTGATGCAGCTGATGCCGGGCACCGCGCGCAGGTTCGGGGTCAGCGATGCCTACGATGCGGGGCAGAACATCCGCGGCGGGGTGCAATACCTGTCGTGGCTCTTGAAGCGTTTCAACGGCGATCTCACCCTGGCCGCCGCGGGATACAACGCGGGCGAGGGAGCGGTGGATCGCTATGGTGGCGTGCCGCCCTATAGCGAGACCCAGCGCTACGTGCAACGCGTCGGCCTGCTAGCTGGCCGCTATCGCGGTCAGGCCTCCACCGCCAATTAGTGCGCGCGTGCGTGCACGGCACGCATGATGCACGACACCGACGCCCAATGATGCAGTGCAATGCGATTGCACGCGTGTGCTGCTCGCATGCGCGCTGCTCCGGCCATGCCTGCATCGCCGCGCGCCGCGCCTTGAGCTGCGCGGTTTCATGGACTGCATCACGCACGTGGCCCACGCGGGTGTGCTTCGCCACACCCGCCTGCATGCCGATGCACGAGAGGGTTTGCATCGCGCATGCCCGACTGCGTACATTGCATTGTCTGTGCATTAAGCGTTCCGCTACACTGCGGTCGATTCATCGCGGCTGGACCCCCCGCCAGCCGCTGGCAGCCTCACGCTACCTAATCAAGATCGGAGAGCCGGATGGCCAACGATGGGGTTAACGCACCTGCCGACACAGGACGTCGTCGGTTTTTGACCGCGACAACCGCCGTGGTCGGTGCGGTCGGAGCAGGTTTTCTCGCAGTCCCGTTCGTGAAGTCGTGGAATCCCAGTGCACGTGCCAAGTTGGCCGGCGCACCGGTGACCGCCGACATCAGCGCTTTGCAGGAAGGCCAGCGGCTGATCCTGGAATGGCGCGGCCAACCGATCTGGATCGTCAAGCGGTCCAAGGCGATGCTCGATGCATTGCCGTCCCTGGACGACCGGCTCAAGGATCCAAAATCCGAGAACAAGGACCAGCAGCCGGACTACGTGCTGAAGAACCCCGAGTACCGCTCGATCAAGTCCGACATCTCGGTCCTGGTCGGCCTGTGCACGCACCTGGGGTGCTCGCCGGAGATGGTGGCCGAGATCCGGCCCGAGCCCTATGACCCGCAGTGGAAGGGCGGCTATTTCTGCCCATGCCACAAGTCGCGCTTCGACATGTCCGGCCGCGTCTTCGATGGCGTGCCGGCACCGATCAATCTGCTGGTGCCCCCACACCACTATGTCGATGACAACACGCTGGTGATCGGCGTTGATCCGGACGCAGCCGGCAAGCCGGCCAACAGCACGGGGGCTGCCTGATGAGCAATATCCTGGTTCGTACCGCCAACGGCGTGTTCGAGTGGGTCAACGAACGCGCGCCCGGCCTGATGCCGGTGTATCGCAAGCATGTCAGCGAGTATTACGCGCCGAAGAATTTCAACATCTGGTACTACTTCGGTTCACTGGCGATGGTGGTGCTGGTCAACCAGATCGTCACCGGCATCTTCCTGACGATGCACTACAAGACCAGCGCAGCTGATGCCTTCGCGTCGATCGAATACATCATGCGCGACGTGGAGTGGGGCTGGCTGATCCGCTACATGCACAGCACCGGTGCCTCGCTGTTCTTCATCGTGGTGTACCTGCACATGTTCCGCGGCCTGATGTACGGCAGTTACCAGAAGCCGCGCGAACTGGTGTGGATCCTGGGCATGCTGATCTACCTGGTACTGATGGCCGAAGCCTTCATGGGCTACGTCCTGCCCTGGGGCCAGATGTCGTTCTGGGGCGCGAAGGTGATCATCTCGTTGTTCGGCGCCATTCCGGTGATCGGAAATGGGCTGACCGAATGGATCATGGGCGATTACCTGCCCGGCGATGCCACGCTCAACCGCTTCTTCGCGCTGCACGTGATCGCATTGCCGCTGGTGCTGCTGTTGCTGATCGTGCTGCACCTGGGCGCGCTGCATGAAGTGGGCTCCAACAACCCCGACGGCGTGGATATCAAGAAGGGGCCCAAGGGCAACCGCTGGGATGCGCACAAGCCCGCCGATGGCATTCCGTTCCATCCGTATTACACGGTCAAGGATCTGGTCGGCGTCGGCTTCCTGTTGGTCATCGCCGCCTTCATCATCTTCTTTGCGCCGGCCTTCGGCGGCTTGTTCCTGGAGCATGACAACTTCACCGAGGCCAATCGCCTGGTGACGCCGGAGCACATCAAGCCGGTGTGGTACTACACGCCGTATTACGCGATGTTGCGGGTGGTGCCCAACAAGCTCGGCGGCGTGCTGGTGATGTTCTCCGCCATCGCCATCCTGTTCCTGGTGCCGTGGCTGGACCGCGCCAAGGTGCGTTCGATCCGCTACCGCGGCTGGATCTCCAAGGTGGCGCTGGCCGTGTTGGTGGTGTGCTTCGTGTGGCTGGGCGTGATTGGCTCCGGCCCCGGCACCGACGCGCATGAAACCTACGTGGGGCGCGTGCTGACCTTCCTGTACTTCGCGTTCTTCATCACCATGCCGGTGTGGACGCGGCTGGACAAAACCAAACCGGTACCGGAGCGGGTGACCACACATGACTAAGCCCACTGTGAGGTCATGGAAGTCGCACGTGGTCGCCTTGCTGTGTGGTGTGCTGATTGCCGGCGGTGCGCTGGCGGCAGAGGGCGGGCCGGTGCAACAGGCCGGCAACGACCTGGGCGACCGCGCATCGCTGCAGCGCGGCGCGCAGTTGTTCATGAACTACTGCTCCGGCTGCCACTCGCTGAAATATCTGCGCTACTCGCGCATGGCCAGCGACCTGGGGTTGAGCGAGGCCGAAGTCATGGCCAACCTCAATTTCACCGGCGCCAAGGTGGGCGAACACATCGAAGGCACCATGCCGCACGATGCGGCCACCAAGTGGTTCGGCAAGGCGCCGCCGGATCTGACCCTGATTGCACGCGTGCGTGGCACCGACTGGGTCTACACCTACCTCAAGTCGTTCTATCTGGATCAGACACGTCCAATGGGCTGGAATAATCAACTGTTCCCGAATGCCTCCATGCCAAACCCGCTGTGGGAGCTGCAAGGCCTGCAACAGGCGCAGTTCGGCCCACCGGACAAGGCCACCGGCGATCGCCCGGTGCAGGCATTGAAGCTCGGCCAGCCGGGGCGGCAGACGCCGGTGGAATTCGATCAGACCGTGCGCGACATCGCCAACTTCCTGGAGTACGCCGGCGAGCCTGCAGCGCTCAAGCGGCAGAGCATGGGCGTGTGGGTGATCCTGTTCCTGGCCCTGCTCACCTTCATCGCGTATCTGCTGAAGAAGGAATACTGGAAGGACGTGCACTGATCACGCCCAAAAGCCGGATACGGCGCCGCCAGTGCGGCGACCGTGTCCTTAGCACTATTGGCTTTTGCGTGACGTGATTGCACACTCGATGGACCGTGGTGACGGTCGGCGTTGGGCCGGCCGCACCGATGCGGCCGGCGGATTCCGGTCGTCGGAGAGCCTTGAATGGCGACGAGTGTGCGTATGCGGAATACCTTGACTTTGTTTTCGTCCAACGATGATGTGTTGTGCCACCGGGTCCGACTGGTCCTGGCGGCAAAAGGGGTGACCTACGACCTGGTGTCAGTCGACCCGCAGAATCCTCCGGAAGATCTGATCGATCTCAATCCTTACCACTCGGTGCCGACCCTGGTCGAACGCGACCTGGTGCTCTACGCCGCCTCGGTGGTCAGCGAATACCTCGACGAACGCTACCCGCATCCGCCACTGATGCCGGTCGACCCGTTGTCGCGTGCGCGCCTGCGTCTGGCGATGCTGCGCATCGAGCACGATTGGGTGCCGCAGGTGCAGGCGATCCAGCTGGGCAACAAGACCCAGGCCGAAGCCGGGCGCAAGCGCCTGAAGGAACTGCTGACCGCCTCGGTGCCGTTGTTCAAGGCCAGCAAGTTCTTCCTCAATCCTGAAATGAGCCTGGCCGATTGCGCGATGGCGCCAATCATCTGGCGGCTGGATGCGCTGGAGATCAGCCTGCCCAAGGACAGCAAGGCGATCGAGGATTATGGCAACCGCATCTTCCGCAATCCCGGCTTCATCCGCAGCCTGACCGATCAGGAAAAGAAACTGCGCGACATGCCGGGTTGATGGTGCGGCTGTATGCCAACAGACCGAGTTCCGATGGCACCGCCGCCGCTGCGCGTCGTGTGCGGGTAAAATGACGCAATGAGCGAAGATTTCCCCCGCATGACCAGCCACCGCCCGTATCTGTTGCGGGCTTTAGTGGAGTGGATCAACGACAACGGCATGACGCCGCATATCCTGGTCGATGCCGGGCTGCCCGGCGTGCAGGTGCCCGCCAGTGCCGTCAAGGACGGCCGCGTGGTGCTGAACATTGCCGAGCGTGCCGTGGTTGGCCTGAATGTCGACAACGAGAGCGTGCGGTTTACCGCGCGCTTTGGTGGCGTGAGCTATCCGGTGATGGTGCCGATGCCGGCCGTGCTGGCCGTGTATGCACGCGAGACCGGGCAGGGCATGGCACTGCCGGATGACATCCCGGGCACCAGCACCGAGCCGCCGGATCCCGGTACACCGTCACCGCCGAGCCCGCCACCACCGGACGAACCGCCGAGCACCGGCAAGCGCCCGCACCTGCGCGTGGTCAAGTAAGCGGTCGCGGACGTTGCCGAGCACTGCACCGATGCAGGTCTCGCGCGTCCGCCACATCGATTGCAGCGCGCCGGATGCGTCCGGCGAGTACGCGTATGACTACGAGTACGACATCTATCATTTCGTGGATGGCGGGATCGGTCTGATTGCGCGTAGCTACACCGACACGCCGGAAGAGGCGCATTTCCTCAACATCGAGGCCAACGGCACGCTGCGCCTGTTGACGCAGGCTGACCTGGCGCAGCCGTTGTTCGCACTGGCGCAGGACTACCTGCGGCAGGAGGGCAAGCGGGAGCTGCGTTGGTTGAGTGGCCGGGGAGATGGTTACGAGCCGCTGCCCGGCGGCATGCCTTCGCCCGCTTGATGTGTCGTTGCGACACACGACGTCTTGGCGGATCTTGCTGCTGCGGCGCGCTGCCGAGATTGTGGTGCAGTGACGCCACTAGCTAGCCAGCGCCGCCACCGGATCGGTGCCCATCACTCCAGGCGCTGTTGCTCCGGATGCAATGCCCGCACGGTCGCTACCTGTGGGCCGGTGAAGGCAATCAGCTGCTCACCGCGCAGGATCAGACGGCCGCTGTGGCGGTCCACGCCATCGTGCGAATACTCGAAGCGAAACGTGCGCTCGAATCCCAGCCAGCCGTTGGGCATCCGGCAGATGCGCAGGTTGGTGGAGTGCACGCTCTGGTCCAGCCATTGCACATCGGCTGCACGGCAGGCATTGCGGCCGAGCACCTCGGCGCGTTCGGCTGCGGCACGCGACGCGTTCCAGAACGCATAGAGCGCGGCGCCGGCAATCATGAAGAGAATCAGGCTGGGCATGCCGACAATGTGCCATGTCGCGCAGGCGCTGGACAATCGCGGGTGCCGGGCCGCAGCGTTGCGGTGCTGTCGCGTGCAGATTGGCGCGAGGCTAGTGATCACAGCGCTCGCAGTCGCCAGGCAAGCGCGAGCGGTGCGCGCAGCCGGCGTTGTGTGGTCAGGCATTCGGCGTGTTCGCAGGATGCGCACCGAGGACTGCGCTTTACCGAGGGGATTCGGCTTGCCTATGCCATGCGTGCCCAAGCACCGCGCGATTGCGGTGGTCGCCATTAAACAATTCACCGCGCCCACAGCGGCTGGCTTGTTCTGGCAGTCGGCAAACCCCATCACTAGAATTCTGCCCCTGTCGACACCGAGTGCCGCACGGCCCTGCCTGGTGCGCCTCGGGCCCCGCCCATGCATCCAGTCCTGCAGCAGTTTCATCCCGTGGTCGCCGCCTGGTTCGGGCGGACCTTTGCTGCGCCCACCCCGGCGCAGATCGCCGCGTGGCCGGCGATCAAGGCCGGGCGGCATACCCTGGTGGCGGCGCCGACCGGCTCCGGCAAGACCCTCACCGCGTTCTTGGCAGCGATCGATGCGTTGATCCGTGACGGCCTGGCCCAGGGCGGTGCGCTGCCGGACCAAACGCGGGTGATCTACGTCTCGCCGCTCAAGGCCTTGTCCAACGACATCCATCTGAATCTGGAGGCGCCACTGCAGGGCATCCGTGCGGAGTTGCTGGCGCAGGGCCTGCCCGATGTGCCGGTGCGTACGGCGGTGCGCACCGGCGACACGCCGCAGCGCGAGCGGGCCCAGGCGCGTCGTGTGCCGCCGCATATTCTGGTGACCACGCCGGAGTCGCTGTACGTGCTGCTGGGCTCGGCCTCCGGGCGCAACGCGTTGCGCCATGTGCGCACGGTGATCGTGGACGAGATCCACGCAGTGGCAGCGGACAAGCGCGGCAGCCATCTCGCATTGACCCTGGAGCGCCTACAGCGGTTGGCCGAGCAGCCCATCACGCGGGTGGGTCTGTCTGCAACGCAGAAGCCGATCGACACGGTGGCGCAGTTTCTGGTGGGTGTTGGCGAGGACGGCGCGACGCCGCCGTGCGAGATCGTGGATATCGGTTACACCCGTCAACGCGATCTGGCATTGGCGCTGCCGCCCACGCCGTTGAGCGTGGTGATGTCCAACGACCAATGGCTGCAGGTGTATGCCGAGGTCGCTGCGCTGGCGCAACAGCACCGCACCACGCTGGTGTTCGTCAACACGCGCCGCATGGCCGAGCGGGCTGCGCGCCACTTGGGCGAGCTGCTGGGCAAGCAGCGCGTGGCGGCGCATCACGGCAGCCTGTCGCGCGAGACGCGGCTGCTGGCCGAGCGCCGACTCAAGGCCGGCGAATTGACCGTGCTGGTAGCCACCGCATCGCTGGAGCTGGGCCTGGATATCGGCGATGTGGACCTGGTCTGCCAACTCGGCTCACCGCGCTCGATCGCCACCTTCCTGCAACGCGCCGGCCGGTCCGGGCATGCGGTCGACGGCACACCGAAAGCGCGGTTGTTCCCGCAGACGCGCGACGAGCTGGTCGAATGCGCCGCGCTGCTGGATGGCATCCGCCGTGGCGAACTGGATGCGCTGCGGTTTCCGCTCGCGCCAATCGACGTGCTGGCGCAGCAGATCGTCGCCGAAGCCGCCTGCGAAGATTGGGACGAAGATGCACTGTTTGCGCTGGTGCGCCGCGCCTGGCCATTCGCAACGCTGAGCCGCGCCACCTTCGATGCGGTCGTGCGGATGTTATGCGAGGGCTTCAGCACCCGGCTGGGGCCACGCGCTGGCTATCTGCACCGCGATGCGGTCAATCGCCGCCTGCATGCGCGGCGTGGCGCGCGCATGACCGCGCTCACCTCCGGCGGCACCATTCCCGAAACCGGCGATTACAGCGTGGTGCTGGAGCCACAGGCGGAAAACATCGGCACGGTGAACGAGGATTTCGCGGTCGAAAGCCTCACCGGCGATGTCTTCCAGCTTGGCAATGCGAGCTACCGCATCCTGCGCGTGGATGCGGGCAAGGTGCGGGTTGAAGATGCCAAGGGGGCGCCGCCCAATATTCCGTTCTGGTTGGGCGAGGCGCCAGGCCGCAGCGATGCATTGTCGCTGGCGGTGTCGCGCCTGCGCGAAGAGATTGCCACGCGGCTCGACGGTGCACGGCATGCCGGCGCCCAGGCATGGCTATGCAATGAGGTTGGGTTGGCCGCGGAACCAGCGCAGCAACTGGTGGAGTATCTGGCGAACGCCTGTCAGGCATTGGGTGCGATGCCGACTCAGCACCGTCTGGTGATGGAGCGCTTCTTCGATGCCACCGGCGGCACCCAGTTGATCATCCACTCGCCCTACGGCAGCCGGATCAACCGCGCCTGGGGCTTGGCCTTGCGCAAGCGGTTCTGCCGCACCTTCAATTTCGAACTGCAAGCTGCCGCGACCGAGGACGCGATCGTATTGTCGCTGTCCACCAGCCATAGTTTTGCGCTGGAAGAGGTGGCGCGTTATCTGCATTCCGCATCGGCCGAGCACGTACTGGTGCAGGCGTTGCTGGACGCGCCGCTGTTCGGTGTGCGTTGGCGCTGGAATGCCACCAATGCGATGGCGCTGCCGCGCTTTTCCGGCGGCAACAAGGTTGCGCCGCAACTGCAGCGGATGAAGTCCGAAGACCTGCTGGCCACGGTGTTCCCGGACCAGGTGGCATGTGCGGAGAATCTGGTTGGCGAGCGCGAGGTGCCGGACCATCCGCTGGTGGCGCAGACGCTGGAAGATTGCCTGCATCAATCGATGGATAGCGAGGGTTGGCTGCAGGTGTTGCGCGGCCTGGAATCCGGCGCCATCACGCTGGTGGCACGTGACCTGGCCGCGCCGTCGCCGCTGGCGGCGGAAGCCTTGAATGCACGTCCGTACGCCTTTCTCGACGATGCACCGCTGGAAGAGCGGCGCACCCAGGCCGTGCAGGGCAGGCGCTACACGCCGCAAAGCAGCGATGATTTGGGGCAGCTGGATCCGCAGGCGATTGCTGCCGTGCGCGAAGAAGCCTGGCCGCAGCCACGCGATGCCGAAGAGATGCACGAGGCGCTGGTGGGCCTGGGTGTGTTGCCGGTGGAAGAAGCCCTCGATACACAGTGGCAGGCATGGCTGTCGGCGTTGTCGGCGGCCGGGCGCGCCACCTGTTTGGCGATCGATGACGGCGCTGCACTGTGGATCAGCGCCGAGCGCATCGAGTGGTTTGCACCGTTGTATCCGCAGGCCGTGGCGCAGCCGCCACTGCAGGCGCCACCGGATTGCCGTGTGGACGACTGGCAGCGCGAGTGGGCGGTGCGTGAGCTGGTGCGCGGGCGCCTGTCGGCGCTGGGGCCCGCGCAGGTGTCTGCGCTGTGCAGCGCAATGCGCCTGCCGGCAGCAGAGGTCGAGCTCGCCTTGATCGGGCTGCAGCGCGAGGGCTATGTCATGGCGGGTCGCTTCAGTGCGCAGGCGCAGGACGAGGAATGGTGCGAGCGGCATCTGCTGGCGCGCATCCATCGCTACACGCTGGGGCGCTTGCGCCGCGAGATCGAACCGGTCTCGCAGCGCGATTACGCACGTTTCCTGTTCGAATGGCAGCACCTGGATGCCGATCACCGCGTGGCCGGGCCGGACGCGCTGGCCGGTATCGTTGGCCAGCTGGAAGGTTTCGAGGCGCCGGCCGCGCTCTGGGAAAGCGAGCTGCTGCCCGCGCGCGTGCGCGACTATCAACCCGTGTGGTTGGACGAACTGTGCACGGCCGGTCGCACGGTATGGGCGCGCCTGCGTCCAGGCGGTGGGCGCAGCGGCAATGCGTTGCGCGGCACGCCAATCGTGCTGCTGCCGCGGCGTGAAGCGCAGCGCTGGAATGCCCTGGCACGCGCCGACGATGACGCGCCGCTGGGCTCACGTGCGCAGCGCGTGGTGGAGGTGCTGCAGGAGCAGGGCGCGCTGTTCTTCGACGAGATTGCCGATGCTGCGCGGCTTATGGCCACCGAGCTGGAAGATGCGCTCAGCGAACTGGTGATGCGCGGGCGCGTGCATTGCGACAGTTATGCCGGCCTGCGTGCACTGCTGGTGCCGGCGTCGAAGCGCCCCTCGGCACTGTCGCGGCAACGCCGGCGTGCCAGTGCGTTGGGCATCCGCGATGCCGGCCGTTGGGCGCCGGTGCGCAACTTGCCGGCGCTGCCCTTGGCCGAGGCCAGCGAGCTGCACCAGGAAATGCTGGAGCACGTGGCGCGCGCGTTGCTGCGCCGCTATGGCGTGGTGTGTTGGCGGCTGCTTGAGCGCGAGGCCGCCTGGCTGCCGCCCTGGCGCGAATTACTGCGTGTGTATCAGCGGTTGGAAGCGCGTGGCGAACTGCGTGGTGGGCGTTTTATTGCCGGCGTGTCCGGCGAACAGTTCGCGTTGCCCGATGCCATTGCCGCGATGCGTCGCGTGCGCGCGCAACCGTTGGCGCAACAGTGGATCTGCCTCAGCGCGAGTGACCCGGCCAATCTGCTCGGCAATCTGTTGCCCGGCGAACGCATCGCGCGCGTGCCCGGCAATCGCGTGGCGTTTCTGGACGGCCTGCCGATGGCCGCCTGGAGCGGCGATCGCTTCCAGCCGCTGCAAGAGCTCTCACACGAGCACGGCCAGCAGGCATTGCAATTGCTGCAACGTGGGCCGGGCGCCGCCGAGCAGACGCCACTGCAGCAATGGCTCGCTCAGTCGCCGGTTACTGATGCGCGTGCGCCGCTCACACGTGGCAGCGGGCGCGACAGATAGGCGCTGCCAGGCACGACCCAGCGCCACGGCAATTCCACGGCCTTGCGAATGCCGATGCGCGGGCCGGCAAGCGGTGCCGCTGGTGGCGGAGTGCCGTCGTCCTCGATCCACAAGCGCGCCACGCCAGTGGTCAGGTCCAGTCCGTTATCGACTGCGCTCACGCCAAAGGCCTGTGCCAGGCGGCCTGGACCGGTGGTCAGCGATTTGAACGGCGCTGCGCCGCGTGCGGCGTGCATTGCATCGCAGCCGGCCAGCGGTTCCAGCGCACGGATCAACACCGCGTGCCCGGGCGCGCCGCCACACACTGCGTTGATTGCCCAGTGTATGCCGTAGATGAAATACACATACAAATGCCCGGGCGCACCGAACATCACCTGCGTGCGTGGGGTCATGCCGCGAAACGAATGCGCAGCGGCATCTTCGCTGCCGCAATACGCTTCGACTTCGGTGATGCGGCCGCGGCGGCCGTCGGCACTCACCAGAACCTTGTTGAGTAGCAGTGGCGCAACGGTGCGCGCATCGGCTGCATAAAAAGCGCGCGGCAAAGGCGAGTGCAATGACATGCGCGCAAGCCTAACGCGGTAGTTGTGATGTCTCTACGGGACTGTCCTGGACAGCGTGCATAACGCGGGTAGGGATTTTCCGAATAGGGCGCGTGGCAAGCGAGTGAACTGTCACAAATCGACACATCCATTCGTGTGAACGGCACATTCAGGCTGAAACCGTCTCAAGCACGTTTTGCTTGCGCCGATAGCCATTAACGATTGGTTTAGCAAGGCACATCAATCGCTGCACCGATGGTGTCAGCAAGTGCCTGCCGACGCACCGCACTCATGCACGTTCACTCAAGAGACATCCCAATGTTAGGCAACCTCAAAATCGGAACCCGGCTGATCGTGGCGTTTCTGATCGTTTCGGCGATCGGCGCTTGCATTGGCTGGGTGGGGTACTCCAACTCCGGCCGGCTCAACGACCTATCCACCATGTTGTACGAGCGCGAATTGCTGGGCTTGTCCAATGTGAAGGAAGCCAACATCAATCTGATTTACGCCGGCCGTGCGCGCGCGAACCTGCTGCTGGCCAGTAGCGCGGAAGAGCGCCAGTCGCACGTGCAGAACATCGACAAGTACACCGCCAAGGTGGTCGATTACATGACACGTGCGCGGGCCAGCTTCGAGACCGACGAGGGCAAGACCAAGCTGGCGCAGTTCGATCGCGCCTGGCAGAAATACCTGGATGAGCGCGGCCGCTTCATCGAGGCCGCCAACCGCGAAGCACTGCGCGAGGCCAACCCCGAATTAGCCGAGCTGTCACGCGCGGTGCGCGCCAGCTCGGATGAGGTCGATACCTTGATGACCGACCTGAGCAGCTTGCGCGAACGCAGTGCGGCGTCGGCGAACGCCGAAACCGGTGCAATCCACAGCAGCAGTTCCAAATTGCTGATGGCCATTATCTGCGGCGGCGTGTTGCTGGGCGGGGTGCTCGGTGTGGTGATCAGTCGCAGCGTCACCGGCCCGATCCGCCGTGCGGTGGAAGTGGCAAACGGGCTGTCCGAAGGCGATTTGACCATGCGCATCGAGGTGCATGGTCGCGACGAAGCCGCGCAGCTGCTCGAAGCAATGCGCACCATGGTGCAGAAGCTGTCGCAGGTGGTGGGCGAGGTCAACACCAGTGCCGAAACGCTGGCCAGCGCTTCGGAAGAAGTCAGTGCCACTGCGCAGAGCATTTCGCAGGCTGCCAGCGAGCAAGCGGCTGGCGTGGAAGAAACCAGCGCCTCGCTAGAGCAGATGACCGCATCGATCAGCCAGAACACCGAAAACGCACGCATCACCGACGGCATGGCCACCCAGGCCGCGAAGGAGACCATTGAAGGTGGCGAGGCGGTCGTGGCCACCACGCAGGCGATGAAGCAGATCGCACAGAAGATCGGCATCATCGACGACATCGCGTATCAGACCAATCTGCTGGCACTCAATGCCGCCATCGAAGCTGCACGCGCCGGCGAGCATGGCAAGGGCTTTGCGGTGGTTGCCGCCGAAGTGCGCAAGCTGGCCGAACGCAGCCAGGTGGCGGCGCAGGAAATTGGTGAGGTCGCCAGTTCCAGCGTCGAACTCGCCGACCGCGCCGGCCGCTTGCTGGACACCATCGTGCCCAGCATCAAGCGCACCTCCGATCTGGTACAGGAAATTTCTGCCGCCTCCGAAGAACAGTCCTCCGGTGTGAGCCAGATCAACTCGGCGGTGGTGCAGTTGAGCCAGACCACCCAGCAGAATGCCAGCGCCTCCGAAGAACTCGCGGCCACCGCCGAAGAGATGAGCGCGCAGGCCGAGCAGCTGCAGCAGAGCATGGCGTTCTTCCGGCTGGGCGGGCAGGCGCCGGCCAGCACGCCCCCCAAGCGCGGCAAGGCCGTGGCGGCGCGCGCAACCCGCAGTAGTGGTGCACGGACCTGGCGCGGCACTGCCGCACCGGCCTACGCCATGTCCGAGGGCCCGGACGAAGGCCAGTTCGCACGTTTCTGAGGACGACCGATGGATGCGTTGACACCCGATGCGCTGCTGGGCGATGCCGATGCGGCAGCCCAGTATCTGACCTTCCAGCTGGACGGTGAGACCTTTGCCACCAGCATTCTCGGCATTCGCGAGATCATCCAGTACCGTGCGCCCACGCCGGTGCCATCGATGCCGGCCTGCGTACGCGGGGTGATCAACCTACGTGGCGCTGTGGTGCCGGTGGTGGATCTGCAAGCAAGGCTGAGACGTGCCGACAGCAGCATCGGCAAGCGCAGTTGCATCGTGATTCTGGCCACCGAGCAGGCGCAGGGGCCGCAGGTGATCGGTGTGCTGGTGGACGCGGTCAATGCGGTGATCGAGCTGGCCGATCACGACATCGAAGCAGCGCCGTCGTTCGGCACGCACATCCGCCGCGATCTGCTGCGCGGCATGTGCAAGGTGGGCGAGCGCTTCGTCGTGCTGCTGGAGATGGAGCAGGTGTTGCGAGTGGATGAGATTGCTGGCGAAACCGACGTGCTGGCGGCCTGAAATCCGCGAAACAGAGCGCCTGCGGCGGTGGCGCGTTGATCAGCGGTCGGTCTGCCAACCATCGAAGCGCTGGACGCAATTGCGCCCCGCACGCGCGGCACCGAGCAAGGCATGGCGGGCACGCGCCATCAAGACATGGCTGTCCAATGGCTCGCCAGGCGCGACGCAGACCAGCCCGGCGGTGATGCTGATGGTGTCGGCCGGCCAGGACGCGGCGGCAATCATGGCTTGCAGGCGCTGCATGCTCGCCAGCGCCTGCGCGCTGTCTGCGCCGGGCAGCACCATGCAAAAGTGCGCTGCGCCGATGCGCGCGACACCGCCGGGTTCCTGCGGCTCGGTCTCGATACAACGTGCGGCCTGCACGAGTGTTGCGTCGGCAGCGTCGCTGCCGAATTGCAGCTTCAGCCGTTTGAAACCGTCGATCTCGATCAGCACGAATGCCAGGCCGTGCTGCTTTGCCACCGGCGCGGCGTCTTCCAGCATGTGTTCCAGACCCTCCCGGTTCCACAGATCGGTGAGCGGGTCGCGTAGGGCATCGCCTTCCAGCAGACGCGCGGCCTGGCGCAGTTCGATGGTGGTGACGACTTGGCGGGCCAGCGCCTGCAATGCAGTGCGCTCGGCGTCCGACAAGGTACGCGGGGCGCGATCGAGCACGCACAAGGTGCCCAGCGCCACGCCGTCGGACGTCAACAGCGGTGCACCGGCGTAGAAGCGGATCTGTGGCCCGCCTGTCACTAGTGCGTTGCGCGCGAAGCGTGGGTCCACAAACGTGTCGCCCACTTCCATCATCTGGTCGGGCTGCAGGATGGCGTGCGCACAGAACGCCAGGTCGCGCGGTGTTTCGGTAGGTTGCATGCCCACGCGCGACTTGAACCACTGGCGGTCCTGGTCGATCAGCGAGATCAACGCCATCGGCGTGCGGCACAACTGTGCGGCCGCTGCGGTGATGTCGTCGTAGAGCGGCTCCGGCGCGGTGTCGAGAATGTTGTAGCTGTGCAACGCGGCCAGACGGTCGTCTTCGTTGGCCGGTGGCGGTGCGCCCAAAGCAGCCAGCGCATTGCCTGACAGCAGCGTGGCGTGGGCCAGGTTCAGCGACGGCGCGTCTGGGGTCTGCATAGAGCGTGGTACCGGCAGGTGCCCGCAGGGGCGCGAATAGGAATGGCTGTTTGTCATCTGGCGGCAAGCTCTGGCGAGCGCGCGATGCTGCTAACCGATCTTGCCACACTCGTTGGCTTGCACGTGGCGCCGCGTGGGCATTTTATCTTTCGAATGTAGCCTGCGCACCGCGCGGTGCGGAACGTGGCCTCGTGCCATGCACAGGCATCGCGTGCGATCGACTTCAAACCGCGCCAACAGGCGCCGTCCGTCGTGGCGCGCACATCACGGGCGCAGCGCTAACGTTCGTTTGCAATCTTTCAATGGAGTCGCCCAGATGATGCCCGACCACACACCGCGTGAAAACGAACCCGACAGTCAGCATGGCGAACTGGAAGGCCAGCAGGATAGAAAGCAGGACGAAACGGCCAAGCAGCGCCCCGGCCAGACCGATCAGCAGATCCGCGATACCGAAAGCCGCCGCCCCAAGCCCAGCGACGAGCAGGGCACATAGCTGCGAGCCGATCTGGCTGCGCGGCAAGTCGTGAGCCGTGCGCCGCAAGGCGCGCTGCTTCATACCGCCAGCGTTGCTAATCGACTGCGGTATGTAGCGATCGGCTGCAGTGCAATAGGTGGACGACAGGTGCAGTCCTGCTGCACGGTTTCGATGCCGCGGATGCCGTGATCCGACGCGGTCATCAGCACTCTAGTGGACTACCGAATGCCGCGCTTTCAAGCGCTGCAGTCGGCCATCAACGCTGCAGTTGTGCGGTGTGTCGGGCACAGAACTTCGTGTCTGCAGTTGTATCTAAGGGCGACCAGTGCTCCTTATTCGCAGCAGCATGTTTGGGACGTCGCCGTTTGCGACGCCTGACTGCAGGTTCTAAACCGAATTAAGTGGATCGGCATCACTAGGTGCACGGGCGCCCGGTCCCAGTGCCCGGCAAGACCTCGGTCGCACGCCGCTCACATGTGCGTGCTGAAGCGAGGACTCTGCTGAGGTACTCACGGCGCGGCTGCATCGGTGCCGATTGCCCCCGCCACTAAGCAATACAGTGCCGTCACAAATTCAAAGGTGTTCATCCGATAGCGCGCTGACGGGTTGATCGAGCGACACGCTGTAAGAAAAATAGCAGCTGGGCCATACAACCCTTGTTCTATGCCATTGCACGGCTACGTCGGTCTTTTCCGAGTGACTACGGTCGAAACCAAACGCCTGGGCGCCACCGAATGGATGTCCACCGCGTACATCCACCACGGCGATGAGGCCGAGGCGATCCGGGTCTTACCCGATGTGGGCTGTAGTCCCGATCGCATGGAGGCGCGCCGCCAGGGCATGCGGGCGGGCGTACAGGCAGCGCAGTTGCTGAATGCTGGTGTCCGCAACAGGCAAGAGCCTCCGCGCTGGCGCAATGTCTAACAGCGCGCTGTCGATGCGGCTGCACGCGGTCATGTGTCGGCCCACACGTGCTCGTCAGATGCCCACTGCGATACTGCAGCGCATGAAACAGCGCACCCTACAACGCACCGTGCTGCATGGTCATTGCGGCGAGTTCCGCGTGGAAACGGTCGAGTTCCAGGCGCCGGGCGACCCGCAGTGGAGCTCCACGGCGTATGTCTACCATCGCGATCTGTCATCGGCAGTCGCCACGATTGAAGAAGCTGGCAAGGCCGGCTATCGCGGCGATGCGCGGGCCCAGGCAATGCAGCTTGGCCGCTGCCTGGCGGAGTTCCTGGATCCGGCCGGTTACCGCGTGGCGTGACGCGGTCCGATATTTGCAGGGCGCGCTAGCATCGGCGCCAGCGTCACCCCGAGTGCTGGATTCTTCTTGCCACAGAACCGATATTCCAGTCGCTACTAGCGGCCGCCGGCCGCTGATAGCTCCAGATACGGTCTGCCAACACTCTCGTGGTCTTCAGCGCCAAGTTGACGCGACAAATAGAGAAGTCGCAGAGTGGCGGCGTTTGAATCTGAGTCTGGGCACAAATGCCCCAGATGTGCCCCCACTGTCTCGCGCGTTTCAACGAAACGATCCGCTCCGGCCAAAAATGCAGAAGGCCGGTCAACCCGTCCTACAGCAGGGTTTCCGGCCTTCTTCCATCCCGTTCGGGATGCTATCTGGTGGAGCGGAAGGGGATCGAACCCTCGACCTTCGCGATGCGAACGCGACGCTCTCCCAGCTGAGCTACCGCCCCACGTGACTCGATTCTAACCACATGCCACGCGGTTCGCCAAGGGCTGCCTGCGTGGCTGGCCGCATCGGGGGATGCGGCCGGTGGTCTGATTACTCGCGAATCAGCGGGAACTTGAGGTCGGGGTTCTTGGCCTTCCATTCCTTGTACGACTCCGTGCCTTCCCACGCAGCGAAGGCCTTCGGCGTGCGTCCGCGGCCGGACCAGGTCTCGCCGGTGCCGGGAAGCTCGTACTTCGGGCGCACTTCGCTGCGGCCGGTCTTCACCACGTCCTTGCGGGCAGCAGTGGTGGTGCCGAGGTACGCGGCAATGTCGTTGCGCTGCTTGGTGTTGAAGTGGCCGGCAAACTGCTCGAGCAGCGACACGATGGTGGCATGTGCTGAGGATGCCTCACTGGCGCGCTCGGTTTTTTCCTGTTCTTCCAGCTTCTGCAGCTCGTCCAGCAGCTTGGCTTTGGCTTGCGCGATGGAATCCAGTTTCGAAGAAGTATTGCTCACAGAGGTATGGCCTCGGAATAAGAGTGGAGACACCGCCCGATGGGCGCGCGCCATTATGGCACTGGTCTGTGGAAGGTCGTTGCACGGACATGGCTTTACACATGCGCTAAACGGGCCGTTCACGGGGTCTGGCCGGACGCTTTCGCATTGTCGTGCTGCGCCTGCTGCAAGACGCATTGCGTCTGGTGGCAGGCCCAACCGCAACAATACAGGAGCATGCCATGAGTGATGACACCCGCAATGTCGGCACGCCGGATCGTGACCGGATCAATGTGCACGAAGCCTACGAACTGCAGTACTGGACCAAGGCCCTTGGCGTGAGCGCCGACGAACTGCGCGCGGCCGTGGATGCGGTGGGGCCAGTGGCCGCCAAGGTGCGCCAGCACCTGGGCAAATAGGCCCGGCTTGCATGAGCCTCAGCGAATACCGCCGCAAGCGCAGCTTCGACAAGACCCGCGAGCCGGAGCCAGGCAAGCTGCTGCCACAGGGGCAACGGGCGATCTTCGTGGTGCAGCTGCACCATGCTAGCCGGCGCCACTACGACTTTCGTCTGCAGGTGGGCGATGCGCTCAAGAGCTGGGCAGTGCCGAAGGGGCCAAGCTACGACCCGGCAGTGAAGCGCATGGCGGTAGAGGTGGAAGACCACCCGGTGGACTACGCCAGTTTCGAAGGCGAGATTCCGAAGGGCGAATACGGCGGCGGCCACGTGGCCCAGTTCGATCATGGGGTCTGGGCCACCGCCGGTGACCCGGAAGCGCAGCTGGCCAAGGGCCATCTGCGCTTCGAATTATTCGGTAGCAAGCTCAAGGGCGGCTGGCATCTGGTGCGCTCAAGCAAGCCGGCCCGCCAGCCGCAGTGGTTGCTGTTCAAGGAAGACGACGCCTATGCCGGCACGCTGGAAGCCGACGATCTGCTGGCCGATGTGGCTGCCGCGCCAGCAGAGGATGTACGTCGCGCCGGGGCCGGCAAGGCCCAACGCAAGGCACTCACCACCGTGCCTGTGCCACGGGCGCGTGCACGTAACGCCTGGACCAACGCCGCGTTGAAACTCACGCACGCGCGGCGCGGCGACATCGACGATGCCGCCTTCGCACCGCAGCTGGCCAAGCTCGGGCAGGCGCCGCCGGACGGGGCGCAATGGGTGCATGAAATCAAGTGGGACGGTTATCGCATCCTGGCCACGGTGATCGACGGCCAAGTGCGGCTGTGGTCGCGCAATGCGCTGGAATGGACCGACAAGACTCCCGACATCCGCGATGCGATCCAGGCGCTCAACCTGCGCTCGGCACGGCTGGATGGCGAGCTGATCGCCGGGCGTGGCACCAAGGAGGATTTCAACCTGCTGCAGGCGACCTTGTCGGGTGAACGCCAGGTGCCGCTGGCGCTGGCGGTGTTCGACCTGCTGCACATCGATGGCGTGGAGATCAGCGAGGCGCCGCTGCGCGAACGCAAGCAGCTCTTGCAGCAGGTCCTGGCGAATGCGCCGGCCGGCCATCTGGCCTACAGCTCGCATGTGGAGGGCGATGGGCTGGAGGCGTTCCGGGTCGCCGGCGAGCAGCACTTCGAAGGCATCATTTCCAAGCGTGCCGACCGGCCGTACCGCGCCGGTCGCAGCGATGATTGGCGCAAGACCAAGCAGTTGGCCAGCCAGGAATATGCGGTCGTCGGCTATACCGCGCCCAAGGGCAGCCGTACCGGCTTCGGCTCGCTGCTGCTGGCCACGCCGGACCCGCAGCACGGCTGGCTGTATGTGGGGCGGGTCGGTTCGGGCTTTTCGGATACGTTGATGCAGGAGGTGACCCAGCATCTGCACGGGGGCGGCAAGCGGCCCACCGCGCATATCCCCACCGAAGACACCGATCTGCGCGGCGCCACCTGGTTCGCGCCGCGGTTCGTGGTGGAGGTGTTCTATCGCGGTGTCGGCGGGCAGCAGCTGTTGCGCCAGGCCTCGCTCAAGGCGGTGCGCCTGGACAAGGACATCGCCGACCTGGCCGACAGCGATACCGGGGATGTCAGTCCCGCGCAGGCTGACGTGGCCGACACTCCCGCGCGCGGGCGCAAGCGTGCAAACAAGCAATCGCCTGCGCAGGGCGAGCCCACGCTGTCCAGCCCGACCAAGCTGATCTACCCGGACATCCGTGCCACCAAGGGCGATGTCTGGGATTACTACCACGCGGTGATGGATCACCTGCTGCCAGAGATCGTGGGGCGGCCGTTGTCGATCATCCGTTGCCCCAACGGTGCAGAAAAACCGTGCTTTTTCCAGAAGCATCACACCGCCGGGCTGGAGCGGGTGAGCTCGGTGCGGTTGAAGGAAGAAACCGGCAGCAATGCCTACTATCTGGTGGTCGAGGATGCGCCCGGGCTGCTGGAGCTGGTGCAGTTCAATGCGCTGGAATTCCACCCCTGGGGCTCGCATGCGGCGCGGCCGGACATGGCCGATCGCGTGGTGTTCGATCTGGATCCCGGCCCGGATGTGCCATTTGCCGAGGTCAAACGGGCCGCCACCGATATCCGCAAGCTGCTGGCGCAGCTGGAGCTGGAATCGTTTCTGCGCGTGTCCGGCGGCAAGGGCCTGCACGTGGTGGTGCCCTTGAACCCCGGCTGCGATTGGGAGCTGACCAAGCGCTTTGCCAAAGGCTTTGCCGACGCGTTGGCGCAATCCGAGCCGGACCGCTTTGTGGCCACGGCAACCAAGCGCTTCCGCAACAAACGCATCTTTGTCGATTACCTGCGCAACGGGCGCGGGGCCACCGCAGTGGCGTCGTACTCGCTGCGCGGCCGCCCGGGCGCACCGGTGGCACTGCCGCTGCCGTGGTCAGACCTGGCCAAGCTGCATCGCGCCAACGCCTTCACCCTGCGCGATGTCCCAGACAAGTTGCGTCGCCGCCGCAAGGACCCCTGGGCAGACATCGCGCAGATTCAACAGAACCTGGCGCGCTGGGCGGACCAGGGCTGAGGCACCGGCTCCATTCTCACAGAGCACGCCGGATGCGTTTGTTGCCACACGCCGCCGCAGTCACGCGGCAAACGTGCGCAACACGCCGCTCAGGGCGTTGCCGCATCCAGCAGCGGCAGCAGATCTGCCTCCAGCGCCTCGCGTCGCCATTGCCCGAGCGCGGCCGGCCAGCTGCGCTGCTCGATCAGGGTTTCCAGATGGCGGCGCGAGGCGAGGATGCCGTCCGGCAGTTCGAGCTCGCGGCTGCGCTGCGCCACTGCATCCTGCAGGCGCTTGAGCGTTGCCTTGTTGCCATCGGTGGAGGCCTGCGCAAGCGGGGCGTGGTCTTCGTCGGGCAAGGGCGTGTTGAGCGCCTCCCAGACCGCGTTGGCGAGCTTGCGCGGGGCCTTGGGAAATTTGTCGAACTGGCGCATCAGTGCGTCCAGATCCGCTGGCGGGAAGCGCGCCAGCTGGCTGGCCAGTTCGTTGTCCAGGATCCAGCTGCGCGGGCGGTCGCTCTGCCGTGCCTGCAGGTCGCGCCAGCGCAACAGGCGCAACAGGCGGCGCTGTGCGGCCGGTTCCAAAAACTGTGCGGTGCGCAGGCTCACGTGCGGCCAACGGTCGCCATCGTCGTGCTCCACTGTGCCTAGCAAGCGCTCGCCATCTTCGGCCAGCCAGCCCAGGCGGTCCTGCGCGGTCAGCTTGGCGGTGAGCGCGTCGTGGATGGCAAACAGATAGCGCACGTCGTCGGCGGCGTATTCCAGCTGTGCGGGCGAGAGCGGGCGGCGCATCCAGTCCGAGCGGGTCTCGCCCTTGGTGAGCAGGGTGCCGGTGATTTCCTGCACCAGTTTCTGATAGCCCATGCCGCCACCGACGCCGGCCAGTGCGGCCGCGATCTGGGTGTCGAACAACGGCCGCGGCAGCACGCCGCAGGCACACTTGAAGGTGACCAGATCTTCGCTGGCGCTGTGCATCACTTTGACGATGTCCGGCGCGATCAGCCAGTCTTTCAGTGCATCGGTCATGCCCGGAATCAACGGGTCGATCAGCAGGATCTCCTCACCGATCGCCATCTGCACCAGCGCCAGTTGCGGCCAGTAGGTGCGCTCACGAATGAATTCGGTATCCAGGCCAATGCGGGACGGACGCAATTGCAGGCGTTCGGTCAATTCGGAGGGGTGGGTGATCCAATGGGGCACGTGATTTCCGTCGACAGCAAGGGTTTGCGTAGAGCGCGCAGAATAGCCTAACGTCGCGATCGCCTGCCGAAGGGGCAGTGCCGGGCAAGGAGTGGGTGTGGGTCAGTGCGGCAATCGGATCGCAGCATGGGCGCTGGTCGCGCTCTGTGCCGGCGCGTGCTCACGCGAGCCGACGCCTGCGCCCGCGGCGGCCAGCAAGCCGCGCGTGGCCGCCACTGCCAGCGCAGCGCCGGCCACCGCACCGCGCGTGTCCATCGGTGGCGAAGAATCCGCCGAGACCGTTGCGCAGTGGCAGCCACCGCCGGTGGACCTGGGCGAGACGCCGCTGGCGCAAGTGCGCCAGCGCGCCGCCGAGGCGTTGAAGGAAGACCGCCTCTACCGCAGCGCCGACGATGCCATTCCGCTGTATCTGGCGATCCAGCAACGCAGCGAGGGCAAGGATGCGGTCAGCCGACGTGGCCTGGAGCAGGCACGGCGGCGTCTGCTTGAGCGCGGCCATGCGCTGGTCGAGCAGACCGACCGTCAGGACAACGCACTGGAGCAGGCGCGCGAACTGGCGATCGTGGCGCTGGCCCTGGCGCCGGAAGATCCCAAGGTGCGCGCGCTGCAGCTCGAAGTGGAAACGGCCCAGCGCGTGCTCGGCTTCAATCGCGCTGGCGAGGACGATCTGCGCAACGGGCGCCTGGGCGAAGACGGCAACGGCGCGCTGGTGAACTTCCGCGATGCCGCCCAGCTGGACCCGGATAACCCGCGCACACGCCAGGGCCTGGCCGCAGTGGAAAGCGCCTTGCTGCGGCGTGCCGAACAGGCCGCCGGGACGGCCAACTTCGTGGCGGCGCGCTACTGGCTGCAGATGGCCGGCCAGGTGCGCGAGCGCGCGCCGACCATTGCCGATGCACGTGCGCGTATCGAGCGCATGCGACGCGCGCAGATCGCCGCGCTGCGCGATGCCGGCCTGCGTGACCTGACTACTCCGCGCGGGCTCAAGCCGGCCGGCGAAAAACTGGCCGAGGTGCTGCGCATTGCCGATCCCGGCGACCCGGTGGCCGGCGATCTGCGGCGGCGGCTGGAACTGGCCACGCACTACGGCAGTTTTCGTCCCGGCCAGGTGTTCACCGATGGCCTGAAGGTCGGCGGCCGCGGCCCGCAGATGATCGTGGTGCCACATGGTGCGTTCCGCATGGGCGCAGGCGACTACGAGCCGGGCGCATCGGACAACGAACGCCCGGCGCATTACGTGCGCTTTGCGCGCGGGTTCGCGATGTCCATCACCGAAGTCACCGTGGCCGAGTTCCGCCAGTTTGTGGAAGCGACCAAGGCGCGGCCGCGCGCAACCCGGCGCGGCCATTCGGTGGTCTACGACGAGCGCAGCGGCAACTTCATTCGCCGCAGCGGGGTGGACTGGCAATCGGATTACAACGGTGCCCAGGCCGCCCCCAACAGCCCGGTGATGCACGTGAGCATCCGCGACGCCGAAGCCTATGCGACGTGGTTGTCCGAACAGACCGGCCGCCACTACCACCTGCCCAGCGAAGCAGAGTTCGAGTACGCGCTGCGTGCCGGCACCACCGGCCGCTATCCGTGGGGTAACCCGGGCGTGCCGCCGCCTGATGCGGGCAACTTCACCGGCGGCAACGACGTCTCGCGCAGCGGGCGGCACTGGAACAACGGCTTTGTCGGCTATGGCGACGGCTTCTGGGGGCCGGCGCCGGTGGGCAGTTTCCGCGCCAATGCTTGGGGCCTGCACGACATGGGCGGCAACCTGAGCGAGTGGGTGGCCGACTGCTGGCACGCCAGCTACCGACGTGCACCGGCCGACGGCGCCGCGTGGTTCAACCCCGGTTGCCGGCAGCGCCTGGTACGTGGTGGCAGCTGGGCCAATTCGCCGCTGCAGACACGCGCGGCCTGGCGGCTGTCGCAAGAGTCCGACACCACCAGTGCACGCATCGGCTTCCGCCTGGCGCGCGGCATCTAGGCCGGCGCGGCGCTAGGCTTAACCAGGGAAAACGGCGCCACCGCGTGGGTGGAACCGGGCGCGGCCTGCGCCGGTCCAAGCCGCAGCGTTTTCAAGGACCGCCGCGATGACCTGGGGTATCACACTGTTTCGCTGGATCGTGGCGCTGCTGTTCATTGCAGGCAGCGGCTATGCCGTTGCCCGGCATCTGCAGGACGGCAATACCGCCGGCAACTATGGTGCGGTGGAAGTGGTGCGCCCGGAAGGTACGCCCAAGGCGATGGTGGTGCTGCTGCCGGACAGCGCACACGCCGAGCAGGGGCAGCAACTGGCCGACCTGCTCAGCGACGATGGCGCGCTGGTCGCGGTGGTCGACACCGCGCGGTACCGCACCCGTGCGCGCAGCCGGCATGCTGCCTGCAGCGCGCTGGCCGACGACGCCGAGCGGCTCGGCAAGAAATTGCTGCGCGCCGAGCACGTGGATGCCTTCCTGCCGCCGGTGCTGGTCGGGCAGGGCGATGGCGCGCTGCTGGCGCGTCAGGCGGTCGCCAACGCTGCGCCGGATGTGCTCGGCGGCGTCGTGGTGGCCGATGGCGACGCCACCGACACCGGGTTGGCGTGCCTGCACGACGTGCCCGACCCGAACCAGGGCTTCCTGGATGCCCAGGTGGAAGATGCCAGCCCGGCACAGATCGCCGCCGCCACGCGCGGCCATTTCCAAACCGCACAGGCGCAGGGCTTGGCCGACCTGCCGCTGGTGGAACTGCACGCGCCCGGCAGCGATCGTCTGGTCGTGCTGCTCTCCGGCGACGGCGGCTGGCGCGAGATGGACAAAGGCATTGCTGCACGCCTGCAGCAACAGGGCGTGTCGGTGGTCGGCTTCAACAGCCTGCGCTACTTCTGGGGCAGCCGCACGCCGCAGCAGGTGGGTGTGGATCTGGACCGGATCATCGCCACCTACCAGCAGCGCTGGCATGCGCATCACGTGGCCTTGGTGGGCTATTCGTTCGGTGCAGATGTGTTGCCGTTCGCATTCCCCGAGCTGCCGGCGGCGCGCCGCGATGCGGTGCAGTTTGTCGGCTTGCTGGGCCTGGCCCATCAAGCCGACTTCAAGGTGCGGGTGGGCGGTTGGCTGGGCTGGCACAACGAGGCCGAGCGCCCGATCGCCCCGGCGCTGCAGGCGCTCGATGCGCATCGGCTGCAATGCATTTACGGCGAACAGGAGAAGGACACCTTGTGCCCGGAGCTGCGCGCGCGCGGCGTAGAGGTCATTGCACGTCCGGGTGGACACCACTTCGACCGTGACCCGGGTGCGCTGGCCGACATCCTGCTGCAGGGCTGGCAGCGCGCAGCGCAACTGCCGGGCCATGCTTGATGCCCGCGCAGCTGCAGCCAGGTTGCACGGCGTGCCTGGATGAGCGCGTCAGCCGGTCTCGCTGGTGTCGACCACCACCGTCACGCTGCCATCGGCCAGTTGTGCGCGCAGGCGATCACCCTGCGTCAGTTCGGCGGCACTGCGCACCACGCTGCCATCGGCCTGGCGGGTGACGATGGCATAGCCGCGTGCCACCGTGGCCAGCGGGCTGACGGCTTCCAGCGAACGCACCAGGCCGCGCAGATGCAGGTGATCCTGCTGCAGGCGCCGCTGCATTGCCGCTTGCGGATGTGCAGCGCGCAGACGTTGCTGCAGCGGTACCAGGCGGCGCTGCGGGCTGTGTGACTGCACACCGGCCTGCGCGCGCTGCACACGTGCCTGTAGCCGCTCCAGGATGTGCTGCATGCGCGCACGCAGGTGCCGTGCGGCGTCTTCCTGGCGGCGTTGCAGCAGCTGCAGGCGTGCCTGCGGGCTGCGCGCGCGCAGGCGCAGCGCCAGCCGGTCCGCGTGTTGCATCGCCTGGCCAAGCGTGTGCTGCTGCAGCTGGCTGAGCCGGGCCTGCGCGCGCCGCACACGTGCCACCAGTTCGCGTTGATCGGGCACCAGCAACTCGGCGGCGACCGAGGGCGTGGGGGCGAGCACATCGGCGGCAAAGTCGCTCAGGCTGACATCGGTCTCATGACCGACCGCCGACACCACTGGCGTGTGTGCTGCGGCGATCGCCCGCGCCAGGCGCTCGTCGTTGAACGCCCACAGGTCTTCCAGCGAACCGCCACCGCGAGTGATCAAAATGACGTCGTAGCGGCCGGAGGCATCGGCGCGTTGCAGCAGCGAAGTGATCTGCGCGGCCGCGCTGTCGCCTTGTACCAGCGACGGCAAAATCTCCACCTCCAGCAGCGGGAAGCGGCGCGCCAGCACGCTGAGCACGTCGCGCACGGCCGCACCGCTGGGCGAGGTGATCACCGCCAGGCGGCGCACATGCGCAGGCAGCGGCTGCTTGCGTTCGGCGTCGAACACGCCCTCGGCGGCCAACCGCGCGCGCAGTTCCTCGAACGCGCGCCGCAGCGCGCCTTCGCCTGCTTCTTCCATGTGGTCCAGCACCAGCTGGTAATCGCCACGTGCCTCGTACAAGGTGAGGCGCCCGCGCGCGAGCACGCGCAGCCCTTCGCGCGGCTGGAACTTCAGCCAGGTGCTCTTGGGCTTGAACATCGCGCAGCGGATCTGTGCGCGCGCATCCTTGAGCGTGAAATACAGATGGCCGGAGGCGGGGCGGGTGACATTGCCCAGCTCGGCCTCCACCCACACCAGGGGGAAACTGCCTTCGAGCAGGTCGCGCGCCAGCATGTTGAGCTGGCTGGGAGTGAGGATCTGTTCGGTGCGGTCGGCCATCGCCGCATTATCCCGCAGCGGGGCACGCAATGCGTGATCGGCTGTGTGCGGTGCGGCTGATGCGGCGAACGATCGGGTGTGGACGGTGAAGTGAGTGCGGCGCCCACGCCAGCGGTGCTCCACTAACGCAGCTACAGGCCGTGTTGCGCCAGCGCCCAGCCCACATGCTCGCGCACCAGGGCGGAGTCGTCATGGCGCCGCGACTCCAGCGCAGCGAGCACGTCTTCGCTACCGGGGGCATTGCCCAGGCCAACGGCGATGTTGCGCAGCCAGCGTTCGTGGCCGCTGCGGCGGATCGGGCTGCCTTCGGTGCGGCGCAAGAATTCGGCCTCGTCCCAGGCGAACAGCTGCGGCAGGGTCGCCACATCCAGATCGTTGCGCGCGCGGAAATCCGGCTCGTCGGTGCGCTGGGCAAACTTGTTCCAGGGGCAGATCAGCTGGCAGTCGTCGCAGCCGAAAATGCGGTTGCCGATCGGCTTGCGCATGTCTTCGGGAATTGCGCCGTCGTGCTCGATGGTGAGGTAGGCAATGCAGCGGCGTGCATCCAGCCGGTGCGGCGCGATGATGGCCTGGGTCGGGCAGATGTCGATGCAGCGCGTGCAGGTGCCGCAATGCGCGGTGGCCGGCGTGTCGATGGGTAGTGGCAGGTCAAGGTAGATCTCGCCCAGGAAGAACCACGAGCCGCCGCGGCGGTCGATCAGGCAGGTGTGCTTGCCGATCCAGCCCAGCCCGGCATTGCGCGCCAGGGCGCGTTCGAGCACCGGCGCCGAATCCACGAACACGCGGTAGCCGAACGGCCCGACCTCGGCCTGGATGCGCTCGGCCAGTTTCTGTAGCCGGTTGCGCATCAGCTTGTGGTAGTCACGCCCCAGCGCATAGCGCGCCACGTAAGCGCGGCGGCCGTCGTGCAAGGTGTCCCAGGCCTCGGTGTCGTCCTTGCGGCCGTAGTCCATGCCCACCGACAGCACCCGCAAGGTGCCCGGCACCAGTTCCTGCGGGCGCGAGCGCTTGTCGCCGTGCTGCGCCATCCAGTGCATCGTGCCGTACAGGCCCTCGGCCAGCCAGCTGCGCAGGTGCGCTTCGTCCTCGCCCAGCTCGATGCCCGTGATGCCGCAGCGCTGAAAGCCGGCCTCGTGTGCAAGCGTGCGGATGCGCGCGGCGGCATCGGTCGGGTCGGGGCGGGCAAGGACGGCGGACATGGCGACAAGTATAGAATTCCCGGCATGTATGCACCGCTCGCTCTTTACGACACCACTGCCGCGCGCATGCTGGACGCGCAGGCCACCACGCTGCTCGGCGGCGACGGCTACACGCTGATGCAGCGCGCCGGGCAAGCCGCCTGGCAGTGCTTGCAGGAACGTTGGCCGCGCGCGCGCCGCGTCGTGGTGGTGTGCGGCACCGGCAACAATGGCGGCGACGGCTATGTGCTGGCGCGGTTGGCCCACCGGGCCGGGCGTCAGGTGCAGGTCGTGCATTTGCCCGAACAAGGGCCGGCCAGCGAACTGGGGCAGCGCGCCTGCACGGATTACCTGGCCGTGGGCGGCGCGATCGCGCTGTTCCCGTGTGCGCTGGCGCATGCGGATGTGCTGGTGGATGCGGTATTCGGCATCGGTCTCAACCGTGCGCCCGATGCGCAGATGAGCGCCCTGTTCGATGCCATCAACGCCGCCGGCGTGCCGGTGCTGGCGCTGGACGTGCCCAGTGGCATCGATGCCGATCGCGGCATCGCACCCGGCAGCGCCGTGCGTGCCAGCGCGACCTTGCAGTTCATCGTGCCGCACGTGGGCCTGTACACCGGCGATGCGCTGGAATACGCCGGCGAGCGCGACCTTGCCACGCTGGAAGTGCCAGGCTCGGCATTCGACGGCCTGGCACCGGTTGCGCAGCGCTGGAAGCGTGATGCGCTGGCCGCGCGTCTGCTGCCGCGCCGACGCAATACCCACAAGGGCGAATCCGGGCGTGTGCTGTGCGTTGGCGGCAATGCCGGCAGCGGCGGCGCCATCATGCTGACCACTGAAGCAGCCCTGCGCAGCGGGTCTGGCCTGGTGCAGGTGGCAACCCGCGCCGAGCACGTGGCGCCGCTGCTGGCGCGCTGCCCGGAAGCGATGGTGCGTGGGGTACAGGAAGACGCCGACATCACCGCGCTGGCCGAGGCCGCCGATGCGGTCGCGCTGGGCCCCGGGTTAGGCCAGGACAGCTGGGCGCGCGCCTTGTGGGGCGGTGTGCTGGCATCGGCCACGCCCACCGTCATCGACGCCGACGGCTTGAACCTGCTCGCGTCCATCGCCATGCCTGCGCGGGGTCCGCGCGTGCTCACGCCGCATCCGGGCGAAGCGGGGCGTTTGCTTGGTCAATCCACCGCACAGGTGCAGCGCGACCGCCTGGGCGCCGCGCATGCGCTGGCCACGCGCTTTGATGCGGTGGTGGTGCTCAAGGGCGCCGGCACCGTGGTTGCCGCGCCAGATCGCCTGCCGCACCTGATCGACGCCGGCAATGCCGGCATGGCAGTGGGCGGCATGGGCGACCTGCTGACCGGCGTGATCGCCTCCTTGCTCGGCCAGGGCTGGGCGCCCTTCGAGGCCGCCAGCCTGGGCGCCTTGCTGCACGCCTGCGCCGGCGATGCTGCCGCCGCCGCCGGCGAGCGCGGCCTGCTTCCCACCGACCTGCTGCCGGCGCTACGCCGTCTGGCCAACGCTGGAGCCATTGCATGACCACGCTGCACGCCTTTCTGGCCGACGTCGATGCCACCGAGCAGGTCGGGCAGGCCCTGGCGGCCACCCGGCCCGCCACCGCCGTGGTGCAGTTGCACGGCGACCTGGGCGCCGGCAAATCCACCCTGGCGCGTGCCTTGCTGCGCGCGCTCGGCGTCACCGGCCCCATTCGCAGCCCCACCTACACGCTTGTCGAACGGTATCCCCTGACTGCCGGGGGCGAAGCCTGGCATCTGGATCTGTACCGCATCGGCCATGCCGGGGAGCTGGATTTTCTCGGGCTGGACGAGGGCAGTGCCACCCTGTGGCTGGTCGAATGGCCGGAACGTGGCGCTGGCGCTTTGCCTGCGGCGGATCTGGAGGTCGAACTGGCAGTGGCCGGGGAGGGGCGCACGCTGACGCTGCGCGGCGCGAGCCCAAGCGGGCAGGCATGGGTGAACGAGCTGGCAGCACGGGACGAGTTGCGGGCGCTTTTTGCCGCCGCACAAGAGGAATGAACGCCAGGTTATGGATTATTAAGGGAAATTGCCTTGCAATTCATGCGTTCGGGTGATTGAATCCGGCTCCATGACCCAGGGGAGCCACCATCGCTTTGCTTTTGCCCTGACCGCCGGCCTGAGCCTGGCGGTTTTTAGTGCGTGGGCAGGCGAAATCAAGCAAGTGGATGTCAGCACCGGGGCCACGGGCACGCGTGCAGAGATCCAACTTGCCGGCAGCGGCGGGTTCAAGACCTTGTCGCTGGCCAATCCCAATCGATTGGTGGTGGATTTCCCGGCCTCCTCGGCAAAGAGTGGCTTGAAGCTGCCGGCCGCCGCCGGGCTGGTGACGTCGGTGCGCACCGGCCAGCCGGTCCCGGGGACCTTCCGGGTGGTGTTCGAGCTGGCAACGCCAGTCACTGCGCTGAAGCCGCAGATGCAGACCCTGGGCAGCGCCTCGACGCTGGTGATCGAGTGGCCCGGCGATTTCGCGCCGGCCAAGCCGGTTGCTTCAACATCAAGCGCTGTGCCAGCAGCAACAACGCCGCCAGCCGCAGTGCCTGCCACACGTCCGCTGGATGCACAGGCGGAAGCTGCACGTGCCACCGCGGCGCTCGCGGCCTCCGCACAGCGCGCCTCGGCGCTTCCACCGCCAACCCCGGCAGCAGCGCCCACGCCGGTACCCGTGCCTGCATCGGCAATGCCGACAGTGACGCCTGCGCCGGTGCCAACGACGATTGCTACCGGCGTGCCGACTCCGCGTCCCGGAACAACTGCCGCACCAGGCGCAGCGGCTATGGCCGTCGGTACCCGCACCACGATCGCCACGGGCACGCCGTCGCCGGCAGCCATCTTGAACGGTGGCAACGTGGCGCAGGTCGCGCCGCAGGGCGCAGCCGTGACATCGGCCGGTGTGGCTGCCGCCGATGCGCAAAATGACGATGTACCGCCGCGCCCGCTGCTGCCAAGCGAGGCATCGCGCGTCAAGATGGCGCCCGGCATGCGTCCGCTGGTGGTGGCCATCGATCCCGGCCACGGCGGCCAGGATCCCGGCGCCATGGGCCCGACCGGCAAGCGCGAAAAAGACGTCACGCTGGCCATCGGCCGCGAGCTCGCACGCCAGATCAACGCCACGCAGGGCATGAAGGCGTACATGACCCGCGATACCGACGTGTTCATTCCGCTGCCGATGCGCGCGCAGAAGGCACGATCGGCCAAGGCCGACATCTTTATCTCCATTCATGCCGACGCTGCGGAAAACCGCAGTGCCACCGGTTCATCGGTCTATGTGCTGTCGACCAAGGGCGCGTCGTCGCAGCGTGCACGCTGGCTGGCCGACAAGGAAAACGCCGCCGACCTCGTCGGTGGCGTGCGCCTGCAGCAGACCGAAAGCACGCTGGCCAACGTATTGCTGGACCTGGCCCAGAGCGGCCACATGAAGGCATCCGAAGATGCCGCAGGCCATGTGCTGGGCGGTTTGAAGCGCATCGGCAACAATCACAAGCCGCAGCTGGAACGCGCCAATTTCGCGGTGCTGCGCACTTCCGACATGCCGGCGATGCTGGTGGAAACCGCCTTCATCTCCAACCCGGATGAAGAGCGCCGGCTGATCGACCCGTCGTATCAGCGCAAGATCGCCTCCGCGGTGCTGGACGGTATCGATACGTTCTTCACCCGTCAGCCGCCCCCGGGCACCTTGTTCGCGGCACGTGCGCAGGCCGAGGCCGACGCCGCAGTCGGCACCGTGGCCGGCGGCAGCCGCTGAGCCGCTCGGCTATCATTCCGCACTGATTCCTCGATGACGGCGCCTGGCGCCGCCGGATGGCCGTGCCGACGTTTTTCCCCTTGATTTCATCATTCGCCCATGCGGGCAGTCATTGCGTGCGCGCAGCGCATCTGCCAGGGAGCGCCCGCTGATGGCGATCCGGCAATTACCCGAGATCCTGATCAACCAGATCGCTGCCGGCGAGGTGGTCGAGCGCCCGGCATCGGTCGTCAAGGAACTGGTCGAAAACGCGCTCGATGCCGGCGCCACCCGCGTGGATATCGATCTGGAAGAGGGCGGCGTGCGGCTGATCCGCATCCGCGACAACGGCGGCGGCATTGCGCCGGAAGAGCTGCCGTTGGCGGTGTCGCGTCATGCCACCAGCAAGATCGCCTCGCTGGATGATCTGGAAACCGTCGCCACGCTGGGCTTCCGCGGCGAAGCCTTGCCGTCGATCGCCTCGGTCAGCCGCTTTACGCTGGCCTCGCGGCGCCCGGATGCAGAGCACGGCTCCGCGCTGCAGATCGAAGGCGGGCGCCTGGGCGAAGTGATGCCGCGTGCGCATGCGCCGGGCACCACCGTCGAGGTGCGCGAGCTGTTCTTCAACGTGCCGGCACGGCGCAAGTTCCTGCGCGCCGAGCGCACCGAGTTGGGCCATATCGAAGAGTGGCTGCGTTCGCTGGCACTGGCGCGCCCGGACGTGGAATTGCGCGTCTCGCATAACGGCAAACCGTCGCGGCGCTACAAGCCGGGCGATCTGTATTCGGACGCGCGGCTGGGCGAGACCTTGGGCGAGGATTTCGCGCGCCAGGCGCTGCGCGTGGACCACAGCGGTGCCGGCCTGCGCCTGCACGGCTGGGTGGCGCAGCCGCATTACTCGCGCGCCAGTACCGATCAGCAGTATCTCTACGTCAACGGTCGCTCGGTGCGGGATCGCAGCGTGGCCCACGCGGTGAAGATGGCCTACGGCGATGTGCTGTTCCACGGGCGCCAGCCGGCGTATGTGCTGTTTCTCGAGCTGGACCCCGCGCGCGTGGACGTCAACGTGCACCCGGCCAAACACGAGGTGCGCTTCCGCGAGGCGCGGCTGATCCACGACTTCGTCTATCGCACTCTGCAGGACGCACTAGCGCAAACCCGTGCCGGCGCGCTGCCCGCTGATGTCGGGGTCGTGGCGGCAGCCTTCGGTATTGGCGGCGGTGCTGCGCAGGGCGACTCAGGCTACGCCGCTGGCGCCAGTGCAGGGCACCTGGGTGCTGGCAGTGGCTCCGGCTATGCAAGCTGGGCGCCGTCGCAGGCGCCGCTGGGTTTGCGCGTGGACGAGGCGCGCGCCGCCTACGCCGCGTTGTATGCGCCTGCGGCCGGCAGCGCGTTGCGCGACGACGGGCAACCGGTGCTGTCCGGCACCGGCTTGCCGGCGACTGCGCACGACAGCGGAGTCCCGCCATTGGGCTACGCGGTGGCGCAGTTGCACGGCATCTATATCCTCGCGGAAAACGCCGAAGGCCTGATCGTGGTCGACATGCATGCTGCGCATGAGCGTATCGGCTACGAACGCCTCAAGCAGGCGCACGACAGCATTGGCCTGCATGCGCAGCCGCTGCTGGTACCGATGACGCTGGCAGTGGGCGAGCGCGAGGCCGACACCGCCGAGCGCGAGGCCGATACGCTTGCCAGCCTGGGCTTCGAGATCACCCGCAGCGGCCCGCAATCGCTGCACGTGCGCAGCATTCCGGCGCTGCTCGCCAATGCCGACCCGGAGGCGTTGTTGCGCGATGTGCTCGGCGATCTACGTGAGCACGGCCAGAGCCGGCGCATCGCCACCGCGCGCGACGAGTTGCTGTCCACCATGGCCTGCCACGGCGCGGTGCGTGCAAACCGCCGGCTCACCGTGCCGGAAATGAACGCCTTGCTGCGCGACATGGAAGCCACCGAGCGCTCGGGCCAATGCAACCATGGCCGGCCAACCTGGGCCCGGTTTACGCTGGGCGAAATCGATCGCTGGTTCCTGAGGGGACGTTGATGACAGTGCTGCACAGGGGGAGGGGCTGGCTGCTCGGCATGTCGGTAGCGGTAGGTGTGCTCGGCTGTGGCCGCGAGGCACCACCCGCACCGGCGCCAGTGGCATTGGACAAGACATTTCTGGCCGATAACGCGGCCTGGCGCGAGGCGCGCCTGACCGAGCTGCGCGCGCCCGATGGCTGGACCAGCCTGGTCGGCCTGCATTGGCTGTCGTTGAAGGCGCACTACATCGGCCGCAGTGCCGACAGCGGCATCCGCCTTGCCGTGGGGCCGCCCAAGATGGGCATGGTGTCCAGCGAGCGCGATGCGGTGTGGTTCGTGCCCGAGCGTGGCGCGGCACTGACCGTCGGTGGCAAACCGCTCACCGGCAAGATCCGCTTCCAGTCCGATGTCGATCCGCAGCCCACGCTGATCGGCTTCGACGACGGCAAGGGCGTGTTGAGCCTGATCCACCGCGGCGATCGCTACGCGCTGCGGGTCAAGCATGCTGATGCGCCGTCGCGCACCGGGTTTGCGGGGCTGGAGTACTGGCCCATCGATCCGTCCTGGCGCATCCAGGCGCGCTACGTGCCCAATAATGTCGGCAAGACCATTCCCATCGTGGATATCGTCGGCATCAGCAGCGAGCAGCCCAATGCCGGTGCGATCGAGTTCGAGCGCGATGGCAAGACCTATCGGCTGGAAGCCATTGGCGAGCCGGGTCGCCCGATGTTCGTGGTGTTCGCCGATCGCACCAGCGGCCATGGCAGTTATTCGGCCGGGCGCTTTCTTGATCTGGAAGCCCCGGATGCCTCCGGGCACGTGGTGGTGGACTTCAACCGCGCCATCAACCCGCCGTGCGCGTTCACGCCGTTTGCGACCTGCCCATTGCCCCCGCCGGAAAATCGCATCGACCTAGCCGTATCGGCGGGCGAAAAAGCCTACAAGGCAGCGCATTGATGCGCTGGATGACATGGGCGCGTCGCGCGCTGCTGCCCGCCTGCGCCGGCCTGCTGGCGATCGCTGCATTGTGGGGCGGCACAGCGGCTGCCGCCTCGGCACGTGGCGCCGCTGCTGCCGCCAGCCCGCCGGTACCGCTGCTGTGGAAGGTCGATGGCAAGGGCGGCACCCTGTATCTGCTTGGTTCGTTCCATCTGCTCAAGCCCGACGACTACCCGCTGTCGCCGGATGTGATGCAGGCCTTTGCGCAGGCCGACCGGCTTACCTTCGAACTGCCACCGGCCGATGTGCAGTCGCCCGAATTGGCGGCCAAGATGCTGCGTGCCGCCCGTCGCAGCGATGGCAAGCGCCTGCAGGATGCACTCGACGGCCCGACCTGGCAGGCACTCGCCACGCAGGCGCGCAAGCACGGCATCCCGCTGGAGAGCCTGCAGCCGATGAAGCCGTGGTTTGTCGCCCTGACGCTCAGCCTGGCCGAGATGCGACGCCAGGGCATGCAGGCCGATGCGGGGCTGGACAATTACCTGATGCAGCTGGCGCAGGCACGTGGCAAACCGGCCGATGGCCTGGAGCGCGCGGACGAGCAGATTGCCCTGCTCGACAGCATGACTGCGACCGAACAACAGCAACTGCTGGCCGAAACCCTCGACGAGGCCGGTGCCGCCGATCAGGTCAATGCGCTGCACGACGCCTGGCGCCGTGGTGACGTCCATCTGCTGACCACGCAAATGGCCGAAGACATGCGCAAGCAGTATCCCGCGCTGTATCAGGACATCAACGTCGAGCGCAATGCGCGCTGGGTGCCGCGTCTGGAGCAGCGGCTGGGCAAGCAGGCCGGCACCACGCTGGTGGTGGTCGGTGCCTTGCACCTGCTGGGTCGTGACGGGGTGGTGGAGCGTCTGCGTGCACGCGGGTATCGCGTGGAGCGGATCTGCACGGCCTGCGCGGAGCAGGCCGGCCACTGACGTGATGACCGGGCGCGGCGCAGGGTGCGCCACGCCGGTCAGGGCTCAGCCGCGGTTGCGGGCTTTGCCGGTGGTGCCGGTCGCGTTGCTGCTGCTGGTTCCGCTGCCTAGACCACTGCCCATGCTGCTGCTGCCGGGCGGGGTGGGCGGCGTACCAGGGCCACCCGGGCGGCCGAAGCCGGCGCCGAAGTTGCGCTGGAATTCCTGCCAGAGCTCGAGATTGCGCTCGGTGAGCTGATTCATCATCGCCCAGGGCGTCTGCCCGAGCAGGTTGCCCATCTGCTGGCGGAACTGCTGCTGCTGGTCCAGGAACACCTGCATGCTGCGCTCCAGGTAATTACCCATGAAGCCCTGTAGGGAGTCGCCGTAGAAACGGATGATCTGGCTCAGCAACTGGGTGGAGAGCATCGGCTCACCGTCCTGTTCCTGGTCGGCGATGATCTGCAGCAGCACGGCGCGGCTGAGGTCTTCGCCGCTTTTTGCATCGCGGACCTCGAACTCCTCGCCGTCGATGATCAGTTGGCGCACATCCTCGATGGTGATGTAGCTGGAAATTTCCGTGTCGTAGAGACGGCGGTTGGGGTACTTCTTGATGATGCGAAGTCCGGCCATGGAACGTTCACTCACAACGATAGTGCGCGCAGGATGGCGCACCGCAGCAGCGCTTGCAACAGCCAGAACGCCTTATTTTCTTAAGCAGACGGGAAAAAAATGCTGCGCAGCATGATTTGACACGGATTTCCATGCTGCACCGCTCATCTGCAGCAAACGCTACCAGCCCATGTGGTGGCCGCCGTTGATGTCCAGGTTGGAGCCGGTAATCCACGCCGCCTCCTCGGCCACTAGAAACGCCACTGCATACGCGATTTCCTCCGGCCGCCCAAGCCGGCCGGTGGGGATATCGGCGACGATCTTGGCGCGCACCTCTTCCGGCACTGCCATCACCATGTCGGTCGCCACGTAGCCCGGCGACACCGTATTGACGGTGATGCCGAAGGCCGCATTTTCGCGCGCCAGCGAGATGGTGAAGCCATGCATGCCGGCCTTGGCCGCGGCGTAATTGGCCTGGCCGTACTGGCCTTTGAGCCCGTTGATGGAGCTGATCTGGATCACCCGGCCCCAGCCGCGCTTGCGCATGCCTTCGATCACCGGGCGGGTCACGTTGAACACCGAATTGAGATTGGTGTTGATGACGTCGTGCCACTGTTCGGCGGTCATGCGATGGAACGTGGTGTCGCGGGTAATGCCGGCGTTGTTGACCAGCACTTCGATCGGCCCGAGCGCGGCTTCCACGTCGTCCACCAGCGCGCGCGCATGGTCGGACGAGGCCACATCCCCACGAAACAGGGCGAATTCGTAGCCTTGGGCCTGCATGCGCTGCTGCCACTCGCGTGCTTTTTCTTCGTTGCGGAAATTGCTGGCGACCCGGTGACCCTGGTCGGCCAGGCGCTTGCAAATGGCGGTACCGATACCGCCGGTGCCGCCGGTGACCAACGCGACGCGAGATGTCATGCGCAACTCCAATAAGCAGATAGGGCTGGCGGCGCCCGCGACGCTGCGGAGGCGTCAGGGCGAAAGCCGGTGCTGGGTCGCAATTCTAGTCAAGCCGGGGCGTCGATGCGCGTGGCAGTGTCCAGGCTGGCAACGCGCGGCAGCCGCTGCGGCGAAAAATGCTGCACAGCATGCTGCAGCACACCGGCCACCGATGCGTGCGCGGGCAGGGCCGCCGGGGGCTGGCCCAGCGCCCGCCAGGCCGCGCGCAGCGCTGGCAGCGGGTCGCTGTCGTCCACCGGTTGCGCCGCGTGGGACTTGGAGAGCTTGCGCCCGTCGGCGCCCAGGATCAGCGGCAGATGCAGATAGCGCGGCGGTGCCATGCCCAGGGCCTGCTGCAGCACCAATTGGCGCGGGGTTGAGTCGAGCAGGTCCGCCCCGCGCACCACATCGGTAATGCCCTGCGCTGCATCGTCGACCACCACCGCCAGCTGGTAGGCCCAGTAGCCGTCGGCACGGCGCAGCACGACATCGCCTACCTCGGCGTACACATCCTGGGTGATAGCCCCCTGCAGGGCGTCCTGGAAGCTTGCTAGGGTGTTCGGCGGCACCCGCAGGCGCACGGCGCGGCGAATGCCCAGCGGCGCTACGCAGACGTGGTGGATGCCACCCATCGCGGCCAGCTCTGCACGGCTGCAACTGCATTCGAACGCCGCACCGGTGCGCAGCAGCCGCGACAGTGCCGCCTCGTAATGCGCATCGCGGTCGGACTGATACAGCACCGGCCCGTCAGCGTGCAGCCCGAACGCAGCCAGCGTATGTAACTGGCGCTGCGAGGCGCCTGGCTCGGCACGCGGCGGGTCGATGTCTTCGATTCGCACATGCCATTCGCCACCGGCATGGCGCGCGAGCAGCCAGCTGCCCAACGCAGCCAGGAGCGAGCCGAAGTGCAGGGGGCCGGTGGGCGAGGGCGCGAAGCGGCCGCGGTAGGGGAGTGAGGACATGGGCAGCTGAATCGTCGGTCAGGTGCTTGCTTGATTTCAACCCGCCACGTCCGCAGATCCGCAGCAGTTCATCCTCTTTGCGTGCGGAGCCACTGCCTCTATGTTCAACCGTGTCGTCCTGTTTCTCTTGACCAACTTTGCGGTGCTGATCCTGGCCGGCATTGTGATGTCGGTGCTGGGCGTCAATCCGGCACAGATGAGTGGGCTGCTGGTGATGGCCGCCATCTTCGGCTTCGGCGGCTCGTTCATTTCGTTGCTGCTGTCCAAGTTCATGGCCAAGCGCAGCACCGGCGCGCAGGTGATCACCGAGCCGCGGACGCAGACCGAGCGCTGGCTGGTGGACACGGTGCGCCGCCAGGCCCAGGCAGCCGGTATCGGCATGCCGGAAGTGGCCATCTACGACGGCCCGGAAATCAACGCCTTCGCCACCGGCGCCAACCGCAACAATGCGCTGGTGGCGGTTTCCACCGGCTTGCTGCAGCACATGCGCGAAGACGAGGCCGAGGCCGTGCTGGGCCATGAGATTGCCCACATTGCCAATGGCGACATGGTCACCATGGCCTTGCTGCAGGGCGTGCTGAACACCTTCGTGATCGTGCTGGCGCGCGTGGTGGGCGGCATCATCGACAGCGCGCTGTCTGGCAATCGCGACAGCGGGCGTGGATTTGCCTACTACATCATCGTATTCGTGCTGGAGATGGTGTTCGGCCTGTTCGCCACGATGATCGCGATGTGGTTCTCGCGCCGCCGCGAGTTCCGTGCCGACGCCGGTGGCGCGCAGCTGGCCGGCCGCAACAAGATGATCGCCGCGCTGGAGCGTCTGTCGCTCAATCACGGCCAGAACACCTTGCCCTCGCAGGTGCAGGCGTTCGGCATTTCCGGCGGTGTGGGTGAGGGCTTGCGTCGCCTGTTCCTGAGCCACCCGCCGCTGACCGAGCGCATTGCCGCCTTGCGTGCGTCCAGCGGTACGGCAATGTAAGCCAGCGGTTTGCCATTCAACAAAACCCGCGTCATGCGGGTTTTTGTTGAAGCGTGTTTCCTTGATTCTCGGCAGCGCACCGCCGCGACAAACCGCACACGGCGCCAGCCAGCTGCATGGCGCCTCATACGATTGGCTAGGCCTCAGCCGAACTCGTAGTTCATCAGTGGGCCAGTGGGCGCGACGAAGTCGCCTTGCACGTAATCGACCCCCGCAGTGAAGAAGCTGCTCATCGATTGCGCATCGGCCACGAACTCGGCCACCGTGAGGATGCCGGTCGGCTGCGCCCGTGAGGTGATCTCGCGGATCTTTTCCTGGCTTTCGCGGGCAGAGGCGATGTCGCCGGTGATGCTGCGGTCGAGCTTGAGGAACGCGGGCTGGAAATGCGCGAGCAGCTGGAACGAATCCAGGCCCGAACCGAACTGTTCCAGCCCCACCTTGCAGCCCATTGCCGAGACCGAAGCCAGGAATTGCTGGGCGTTGCGCAGATGGGTGAAGACCTTCGATTCCGGTGTCTGCAGCCATAGCCGCTCGCCTGGCACGCCGTACACCGCCAGCTGTTCGCGGATAGTGTCGATCATCTGTGGGTCGGAGAACGAATTAGGCCCGATGCGCACCAGCAGGTGGGTCTTGTGCCCGGCGCGCTGGCGCTCGCCCAGCTGTCGGATGGCACGTGCGACCACCCAGCGGTCGATCTCGGTGATCAGGTCGTGTTCTTCGGCAATCGCCATGAACGCGTTCGGCGACATCATCTCGCCGTTGCGCTCCAACCGCAGGAACGCCTGATACAGCTCCAGCGGCTCGCCCTGCAGGTTGAGCACGGGCTGGTAATGCAGCAGGAAGCCGTCGCCGATCAGCGCCTCGCGCAGCTGCTCCACCCAGCGCTCGATGCGTTCTTCCTCGGCGCGATCGGAGGCGGCCGGGTCGAAGATGCTCACTGCATTGCCACCGAGCTCGGCCGTGGTGCGCACTGCCTCGGTGCCGCGGTTGAGCACCTGCCCGATGCTGGCGATCTTCTCGCCGATCTGCACACCGCCGATGCTGACGGTGACCGTGGCCGAGCGTTCGCCCACACTGAACACGTGCTGCGCAAACGCGTCACGCACCAATTCGGCCAGTGCATGCGAGCGCGCATAGTTGCCGTCCATCAACAACGCAAAGCTGTGTTCGCCGAAGCGCGCGGCCACCACGCTGTCATCCAGCACGCTGGCCAGGTGCGCCGCCAGTGAGGCGATCAGCGCATCCGCCGAATCCAGGCCGATCTCCGGCAGGATCCGCGCGTAATGATCCGGTTCGATCAACAGGAAGCCGGACTGGCCTTCGCTGCGGCCGGCCTGTGCCACCGCCTGTTCGAGCGCCACCATGAAGGTGGGGCGGTTGAGCAGGCCGGTGACCTGGTCGCGTTGGCGCAGGTCCTCGACCTCGCGCGCCAGTTCCGGGTCGAACTCTTCGCGGCGCCGGAACACCACCTGGATGCAGGGCTCGCCCTCATAGGTGGCGGTGGCAAATTCCATGGTCGCCGGAAAGGTGTCGCCCTCCAGCCGACGCGCGTCGACCTTGTACTGCGCCGGCGGCGGCTCGCCCTTGGACAGGGCCTTGAGCAGTTGCTTGAAATCGTCCACGTATTGCGCGGCGATCATGTCCAGCAGCGACACGCCTTCCACGTCCTCGAAGGATTCGAAACCGAACATCTCCAGATACGCCTCGTTGGCACGGATATGCATGCCTTCGTGGACGTAGGCGATCGGGTCGCGCGATGAGGCGATCAGTGCATCGCAGCGGCGCTCGGTTTCGCGCATCTGCGCTTCGATACGACGCAGGCCACGGCGTGCCTGCAGGTCGGCCCACTCCGAGCGCACCAATGCCAGCAGATGTTCGGTGCGATGGCGCAGCGCGATCGCGCGCACGCCATGCGCAGCGGCTTCGACCAATGCGTTCTCTTCGATGCGATCGGCCAGCTGGATGATCGGGATGTCCTTGCCGCTGCCGGCAATGTGCTGCTGCAGGGCCGACATCGGAATCTGCTGCGCCTGGCCCTGCACCGCCAGGTCGATCTGCCCGGACAACATGCTGCCGAGCTCTTCCGGTGTCTGCGGGCGTGACGGCCGCACGGCGATGCCGCCGTTGCGCAGCGCGGTCACGATGGCCTCGGCACTCTCCACGCTGTCATCGACAATCATCAGGCGGAGGGTGAGATCTTTGCCTTTCTGCATGCGCGGCTCCCTAGAGACGGGCTTTAATACACGAAGGGGTTCGGCGCGTCCATGTATGTGGACGGGCGCGCAGCGACGGTGAGACCTAGGCCACGCTTCCGGCAGCATGCCCGGACGCCCAGGCCCATTGGAAGTTATAGCCGCCCAGCCAACCGGTGACGTCGAGCACTTCGCCGACGAAGTACAGCCCGGCCACCAGGCGCGACTCCATCGTCGCACTGGACACCTGGTCGGTGTCCACGCCGCCCAGCGTGACCTCGGCGGTGCGATAGCCCTCGGTGCCGCTGGCCACCAGCGGCCAGCCACCGAGCAGGTCGGCAGCTGCGCGTAGCTGCGGTGGATCGAGCTGGCGCACCGGCTTGTCCGGCAGCCACACCTCGCACAGCCGCTGCGCAAAGCGCCGTGGCAGGACCTCGCCCAGCACGTTGCGCAGCTCAGTGGCCCCGCGTAGCTGCTTTTGTTCGCGCAGCCAGGCCTCGGCGTCATGGCCTGGCAGCAGGTCCAGGCGCAGATCATCGCCGGGCTGCCAGAACGAGGAGATCTGCAGGATCGCCGGCCCGCTGACGCCACGGTGGGTGATCAGCATGAAGTTGCGGAAACTGGCGCCATTGCAGTGCGCCTCGACCGGCATGGCCAAGCCGGACAGATCCTGCAGGCGTTCCTGATGCTTGCCGCTGAGGGTGAGCGGCACCAGCCCGGCGCGGGTAGGCAGCAGCTGATGACCGAATTGCCTGGCCAGCGTGTAGCCGAAGCCGCTCGCGCCCATGCTCGGAATCGACAGCCCGCCGGTCGCCACGATCAGCGCCTGCGCCTGCACGCGGCCTTGGCTGGTGTCCACGCTGAAGCCGTCGCTGTCGCGGCGCACCGCCTGCACCTCGCATTGGGTGCGGATCTGCACGCCGGCCGCCTCGCATTCGTCCAGCAGCATGCGCACGATCTGCTTGGACGACACATCGCAGAACAACTGGCCCAGCTCTTTCTCGTGATAGGCGATGCCGTGCTGCTCCACCAGTTCCACGAACGCGCCCGGGGTGTAGCGGGCGAGGGCGGACTTGCAGAAGTGCCGGTTGGCCGAAACAAAGTTGGCCGGGGTGGTGCCGGTATTGGTGAAGTTGCAGCGCCCACCGCCGGACATCAGGATCTTCTTGCCCACCTTGTTGGCGTGGTCGATCACCAGCACCTGTCGCCCGCGGCGGCCGGCCGTGAAGGCGCTCATCAGCCCGGCAGCGCCGGCGCCGATGACCAGCACATCGCAACGCGTGCTCATTCCGCCGGGGCTTGTCGCACGATGGGCGTGAGCGTGACGGTGCCTTGGTCGGCCAGCATCTGCACTTCGCCGTCCTGGATGATCACGTCAAAGCGCATGCCGCGCTGGATCAGCGCACCAAGCGCCTCGGTGGCCTGCGATTCGAGCTCCAGCACGCGCAGGTTGCGGTGCCGGCCGAGTGCGTTGGCATGCTTCTTCCACCAGGTCTCGGTGGCCTGGCCGCCGTACCCGATGACCACGACTTCCCGTGACCGGTTGCAGGCCTTGCGGACGCGGCTCTCGTCGGGCTGGCCCAGGTCGATCCACAGGTCGGGGTCGCCGGTGTAGTCGCGCCGCCACAGATCCGGTTCGTCGTCATTGCTCAGCCCGCGGCCGAACTCCAGGCGGTCGTCGGCGAACAGGGCAAACGCCAGCAGGCGCACCATCAGGCGTTCGTCGGTTTCGGAAGGGTGCTGGGCCAGGGTCAGCGAATGGTTGGCGTAGTAGCCGCGATCCATGTCGCTGATCTGCAGTTCCGCCCTGCGGACGGTGGCGGTGAGAGCCATCGGGAAACCAGTTGCAAAGGGCGGTCATGATACGCCTGCGGGCTCCGCGCGCGGGTCTTCAAGGCCGGGCGGGTTGCCGTGCCAGCCAGCGGTCCAGCTGTGCCGCGAACGCCTGGCGGTCGCGTGCGTGCAGCGCAGGCGGCCCGCCGGTTGCCACGCCGGCACCGCGCAATTCCTCCAGAAAACCGCGCACCGACAGGCGCTCGGCAATGCTGTCGCTGGTGAACGGCTCCCCGCGCGGACTGACCGCTGCGGCGCCGCGTTCCAGTACGCGCGCCGCCAAAGGAATGTCCTGGGTCACTACCAGATCGCCAGCGTTGACCCGCTCGGCGATCGCGTCATCGGCCGCATCCGGGCCGCCGGGCACCTGCAGCGCCCGCACATGGCCAGGGTTGGCGTGCGCAGGGAATGGTTGGCGACCAAGGTGACGGAGATGCCGGTGCGCTGGGCGGCGCGGAACAAAATGTCGCGAATGACCGCCGGGCAGGCATCGGCGTCGACCCAGATCTGCGCAAGACCTGGCGGGAGTGGCGTATTCATTCAGGAAATCGGGAAGGAAATGGCCTGACAGGGGGTCAGAATGCGCCCGACAGCAAAACTTTTGTCCGAAGGTGTCGCTTTTTGCATAAAACACGAGTACTGTGCACCCACTGTGTTTGCAAGGGTCACCGTGAATCGTGGCCTGGTGTAGCTAGATCTCATTCGATCCCGCTCCATCGTTCCGCTTTACCAACGCCTGCAACTCAGTCTCAGCGCCGGTTTTTCGGTTGCTGCGATTTATCCATCTAAAAGTTCAGGAGTTAGTAAAATGTCAGATCGTCAGAACGGTGTCGTGAAGTGGTTCAATGATGCCAAGGGCTTCGGCTTCATCACCCCGGAAAGCGGCCCGGACCTGTTCGTGCATTTCCGTGCCATCCAGGGCACCGGCTTCAAGTCGCTGCAGGAAGGCCAGAAGGTCTCCTTCGTCGCCGTGCAGGGCCAGAAGGGCATGCAGGCTGACCAGGTGCAGGCGGTCTAATCCGTCTGCAACCGTAAGGTTGCCAAAAACGCCGGGCGCGCAAGCGTCCGGCGTTTTTTTATTGTCTGCGATTTGTCGCGTCGCCCCAATCTGCACGTTCGGCGCCACCGCGTTGCACGCCGGTGCGAGGGTTTACGGATGCGGTGAGCACGGCGATGACGTATGCCTGGGTAGGATGTGCGCTTTCCGCACGCCGGCTCTCCCATGCTTACTGTCCACCACCTCAATAATTCCCGCTCGCAACGCGTGCTCTGGTTGCTGGAAGAGCTGGCGTTGCCGTACCAGATCGTGCGCCACGAGCGCGACCCCAAGACCATGCTGGCGCCGCCGGCGTTGCGCGCGATCCATTCGCTGGGCAAGTCGCCGGTGGTGGTCGATGGTGGGCTGACCATCGCCGAGTCCGGCGCGATCCTGGAATACCTCACCGAGCGCTACGATACCGAATGCGCGCTGTCGCCGTCGGCGCGTCCAGCGGAGTCTCCCGAGCGCCTGCAATTTCGGTACTGGATGCATTACGCCGAAGGCTCGGCGATGCCGCCATTGCTGATGACACTGATCTTTGGGCGCATCCGCTCGGCCCCGATGCCCTTTTTCGCCAAGCCCATTGCGCGCGCGATCGTCGACAAGGCGATGTCCGGCTTCGTCGGGCCGCAACTCAAGTTGCACATGGACTGGATGGAGCAATCGCTGGGCGGCAGCGGCTGGTTCGCGGGTGAGCGCTTTACCGCGGCCGACATTCAGATGAGTTTCCCGGTGCAGGCGGCGGCTGCGCGAGGCGGCGGGCTGGAGGCCTACCCCAAGCTGCGCAGCTTTATCGAGCGCATCGAGGCGCGGCCGGCATATCAGGCCGCACTGAAGAAGGGCGGACCGTTTGAGCTGCAGCGGGCCAAGCCCGCCACCTGAGTCGTTCGCAGCTAACCAGCTGACTGATGCGGGTTGCCCGATAGGCGGGCTCTCCCGTCAAGGAGCCTTGCAGTCACGCAGGAATTGCAGGGTGTCGCGCAGGGCTGGCGAATCGGCCGGGTTTTTGCGCAGCGACAGCACCAGGCCCATGTGCCCCATGCCGGGATAAAACGTGGTGTTTGCCTGGACGCCGACGCGCCGTTCGGCAGCGGCCAGCGAGGTGCTGTTGCGCGGCTCCACAACGCGGTCGTCTTGCCCATGCAGCAGCAACATCGGCGGCTCGTCGCCATCTGCGTGAACCACAGGCTGCGACGCGGCTTGCTGTGCGGGTGAGGTGCCGAAGACCTCGATGAGTTCGGGATCGGTCATGGGCGAGAAATCATACGGACCGGCAAGTCCGACGAAACCGCACAGTTGTTGCGGACGCAGGCCCTGCGCCTGAAGCCACCTGCGATCCGTCACCAGCAGTCCGGCAATATGCGCGCCTGCCGAATGCCCCATCACCGCCACGCGTGTCGGGTCGCCGCCGTAGGCCTGCGCATGGTGATAGCCCCACGCCGTCGCCTTGGCGGCATCGGTCATGAAGCCGTCCAGCCCGACCTGCGGATACTTGCGGTAATCGGCGACCAGCGCGACCACGCCCTGGCGCGCGAGCGAGCGGCCGACCCAGCTGTAGTTCTGGCGCATGCCGCGCTTCCAGGTGCCGCCATAGAAGAACACCACCACCGGCGCATTGAGTGCGTTGCGCGGTTGATAGACGTCCAGCGCCAGCCCGAGGGCCGGGTCGAACACCTCGTTGCGGTGCTCGATCACGCCCTCGCGACTGGTGGCGGCATTGATGCCGCCGAAGAACACACTGCTGCAGGCGCTCAAGGTCAGCGAACCAAGTAGCACGAGGGCGGGGCGGAACCAGCGGGAAGCGTGTGATGGCATGGGCGGTGTCGCTCGAAAGGCAAGAAGTGATGGTGCTGGGCGCGTGGTGACTGCAGGCAGGCCGAGCCTGCTTGGCAATGGTGCAGCAGGTGAAGATACGATGCCGGCGCGCGCGTGGATGCGCGCTGCGCGCATGCGAAGTTCATCGCCAGTGCCCTAGGCTTGCACGCATGACCCATCTCCAATTCGATAACCGTTTGCGCGCCCAGTTGCCGGGCGACCCGGAAGAAGGCCCACGCCGCCGCGAAGTGCTGGCCGCCTGGTCAGCGGTGCAGCCGACGCCGGTGGCTGCGCCCACACTGCTGGCGTATTCGGCCGATGTCGCGCAACGCCTGGGTCTGCGTGCCGAGGATCTTGCCGGCCCGCAGTTTGCCGAGGTGTTTGGCGGCAATGCCTTGTATCCGGGAATGCAGCCGTGGGCTGTCAACTACGGTGGTCACCAGTTCGGGCATTGGGCAGGGCAGCTGGGCGATGGCCGCGCGATCTCATTGGGCGAGGCCATCGGGGTCGATGGCGGGCGCTACGAACTGCAGCTCAAGGGCGCCGGGCCAACGCCGTATTCGCGTGGGGCGGATGGCCGTGCCGTGCTGCGTTCGTCGATCCGCGAATTCCTGTGCAGCGAGGCGATGCATTACCTGGGCGTGCCGACCACCCGGGCGTTGAGCCTGGTGGGCACCGGTGATGCAGTGGTGCGCGACATGTTCTACGACGGGAATCCGCGCCGCGAGCCGGGCGCGATCGTGTGCCGCGTGGCGCCCTCGTTTATTCGATTCGGCAATTTCGAACTGCCCGCCGCGCGTGGCGACGTCGATCTGCTACGGCAGTGGGTGGACTTCACCCTGGCACGCGATTTCCCTGACCTGCCGGGCAGCGGCGAAGACCGGATTGCCTCCTGGTTCGGCCAGGTGTGCGAGCGCACTGCGGTGATGGTCGCGCACTGGATGCGCGTGGGCTTCGTGCATGGGGTGATGAATACCGACAACATGTCCATCCTGGGGCTCACCATCGACTACGGCCCCTACGGCTGGGTGGACGATTACGACCCGGATTGGACGCCCAACACCACCGATGCGCAGGGTCGCCGTTATCGCTTCGGCACCCAGCCGCAGGTGGCGTACTGGAACCTGGGGCGGCTGGCCCAGGCACTGTCGCCGCTGTTCGGCGATGCGGCGCCCTTGCAGGCCGGGCTGGACCAGTTTCGTGACACTTATCTGGCCTGTGACCGGCGCGATACCGCGGCCAAGCTGGGGCTGGCCGAGTGCCAGGACGAGGATCTGCACCTGATCGACGACCTGCGTGCGCTGATGCGCGAAGCGGAGATGGACATGACGCTGACCTTCCGTGGCCTGGTGGATCTGTCGCCGCAGCAGCCGGACGCTTCTGTGCTGCGTGAGGCCTTCTACGACGAGGCCAAGCGTGCTGCGCACGCGCCAGCTCTGGACGCCTGGCTGCAGCGGTATGCCGCACGCTGCCTGCAAGACGGCGCGTCAGATGCGGTTCGCGCTTCGCGGATGCGGGCGGCCAACCCGCGCTACGTGCTGCGCAATTATCTGGCGCAGCAGGCGATCGACCAGGCCGAGCAGGGCGATCTGTCGGGCGTGCACGCGCTGCTGGAGGTCATGCAGCGCCCGTACGACGACCAGCCCGGGCGCGAGGCATTCGCGGCCAAGCGCCCGGACTGGGCGCGGGACCGCGCGGGATGCTCGATGTTGTCCTGCAGTTCCTGACGCGCTCATGTCGGCAGCGGTCGTCGGCGCCGCACAGTCAGCGTGCTCGCCTAGAATAGAGCGCTCCCACTGGCCACGACCGCCATGAACGACTGCAGCCGCTGCGCCGGTTCCACCTCTTCCGGACCGACCCACTGGTCGGGCCGGATCCGCGACATCGCCGATTTTCCCAAGCCGGGCATCGTGTTCAAGGACATCACGCCGCTGTTGTCCGATGGCCCGGATTTCGCTTCTGCGCTGGATGAAATGGCGCAGCCCTGGCGCACCACACCGCTGGATGCGGTGCTGGGCATCGAGGCGCGTGGCTTCATTCTGGGCGCGGCGTTGGCGCGCGAGCTGCGCACCGGCTTCGTGCCGGTGCGTAAGCCGGGCAAATTGCCCGGGCGCACGTTGATCCAGGAGTACGCGCTGGAATACGGCACCGACCGCATCGAGATGCATGAGGATGCGCTGCCGCGTGGCGCACGGGTCTTGATTGTCGACGACGTGCTCGCCACCGGCGGCACCCTGCGTGCAGCCTTGGGCCTGGCCGCGCAGCTGGAGCTGGAAATCGTCGGCGCGGCAGTGCTGGTCGAGCTGCAGGCCCTGCAGGGCCGCAGCAAATGGCTCAACGATGTGCCGCTGCTGGCGACGCTGAGCTACTGAGCAAGGGATCGCTGTACCGGTGCAGCGGCCAGACCGCTGCATCGCGGAGCCCATCTGAGTGGGCTCCCGATTGGGCGGTGCGAGCTGCCTAGAGCTTGGTGACCCGGAAGCGACGGCCCTTGATCTTGCCGGCCTGCAAGTGGGTCAGTGCACGAGCGACCTGCGCCCGCGCAATCGCCACGTACGAGCGGGTAGGGTAGATGGCGATCTTGCCGATCGCCGCGCCTGACAACCCTGCTTCGCCGGTCAATGCACCCAGAATGTCGCCGGCACGCAGTTTGTCGGTCTTGCCGCCATCGATGCGCAGCGTGGTCATTGCTGCCAGCGGCAATTGCGCCGGGCGTGCGGTGGCCAGCGGTGCGCGTGACCACTTGAGCGGCTGGCCGTGCTCGGCCTCCAGCGCCTGCGCACGGGCGCTTTCGCGCGGCGCCACCAGGCTGAGTGCCAAGCCGTGCTTGCCGGCGCGCGCAGTCCGGCCGATGCGGTGGCGATAGGTTTCGGTGTCGGTGGGAAGCTCGTAATTCACCACCGCCGCAAGGTCTTCCACATCCAGGCCGCGCGCGGCCACGTCACTGGCAACCAGTACGTTGCAGCTGCGGTTGACGAAGCGCACCAGCACCTCGTCGCGGTCGCGTTGCTCCATGTCGCCATGCAATGCCAGCGCGGAGAAACCGAACTCCTGCAGCGAGCCGGCCACTTCGTCCACTTCCTTGCGGGTATTGCAGAACACCACGCTGGATTCGGGATTGAAGCGCAGCAGCAGCCCGGCCACCGCCTTCTGCCGATAGGTGGGGTCCACTTCGAAGAACTGCTGGTCGATCTCCGGTGCGTTGTCCGCGCCTTCCACGGTGATTTCCACCGGGTCCTTCAACAGCTCGCGCGCCAGCGTGCGGATGATGTCGGGGAAGGTCGCCGAGAACAGCAGGCTCTGGCGGTGTTTGTCGCAGCGGCTGGCGATCTCGCGGATGGGTTCTTCAAAGCCCATGTCGAGCATGCGGTCGGCCTCGTCCAGCACCAGCGTGCGCACGCCGCCCAGATGCAGGGCGCGTTTGCGCGCCAGTTCCTGGATGCGTCCGGGCGTGCCGACCACGACCTGCGGGTCGTGCGCTTCAAGCGATGCCAGCTGCGGGCCGAGCGGCATGCCGCCGGTGAGCACCAGCAACTTCATGTTGGGAATGCCGGTGGCCAGCTTGCGCAGTTGCTTGCCGACCTGGTCTGCCAGTTCGCGCGTGGGGCACAGCACCAGCGCTTGCGCACGGGTCAGTGCCGGGTCGAGCTTCTGCAGCAGGCCCAGCCCGAACGCGGCAGTCTTGCCGCTGCCGGTGGGCGCTTGGGCAATCACATCCAGCCCCTGGAGGATCGGCGGCAGGCTCTGCGCCTGGATCGGCGTGAGGGTGGTGTAGCCCAGGGCATCGATGCCGGGGGCCAAGGCTGGCGAGAGCGGCAGCGCGGAGAATTCGTTCATGGCGTATTTTAACGGGAATCGGGAGTGGTGAATCGGGAATCGCAACGGCGAGGCTTTTCCATTCCCGATTCACCATTCCCGATTCCCGTACAATTAGCCCATGCCTTTAATCACTCTGCAAAGCGTCGACTACAGCGTCGGCGGCCCGTTGTTGCTGGAAAAAACCGACCTGACGATCGAGCCGGGCGAGCGTATCGCCCTGATCGGCCGCAACGGTGCCGGCAAATCGACCCTGATGAAATTGATTGCCGGCGAGCTCAAGCCCGATGACGGCGAAGTGCGCGTGCAGCAGGGCGTGCGGATCGCGCGATTGGAGCAGGAGGTTCCGCAGGGAACCGGCGGCAGCGTGTTCGACGTGGTGGCCGACGGGCTGGGTGAACTGGGTCACTGGCTGGCCGAGTTCCATCAACTCAGCCACGCCGAGGTCTTCGATGCCGATGCCTTCGGCAAGGTGCAGGCCAAGATCGATGCGGCCGAGGGCTGGGCGTTGGATCAGCGCGTCAGCGAGACGTTGACCAAGCTCGATCTGGACGGCGATGCGGAGTTCGCGCGGCTGTCCGGCGGCATGAAGCGGCGCGTGCTGCTGGCACGCTCGCTGGTGGCTTCGCCGGACGTGCTGCTGCTCGACGAGCCGACCAACCACCTGGATATCGAAGCCATCGATTGGCTGGAAACTTTCCTGAAGGGCTGGAACGGCAGCGTGCTGTTCGTCACCCATGACCGGCGCTTTCTGCGCGCGTTGGCCACGCGCATCGTCGAGATCGATCGCGGCCAGGTCACCAGCTGGCCGGGCGACTGGGCCAATTACGAGCGCCGGCGCGAAGAGCGGCTCAATGCGCAGGCGCAGGAAAATGCGCGCTTCGACAAGATGCTGGCGCAGGAAGAGATCTGGATCCGTCAGGGCATCAAGGCGCGCCGCACGCGCGATGAAGGCCGCGTACGGCGGCTGGAATCGATGCGCAACGAGCGCGTGCAGCGCCGCGATCTCACCGGCAATGTGCGCATGGAAGTCTCGCAGGGCGAGTCGTCCGGCAAGAAGGTGATCGAGGCCAAGGAAGTCACCTTTGCATTCGGTGCGCGCACGATGGTCAAGGATTTCTCCAGCATCATCCAGCGTGGCGACCGCATCGGCTTGATCGGCCCCAACGGTAGCGGCAAGACCACCTTGCTCAAGCTGCTGCTGGGTGACCTGCAGCCGCAGCAGGGCGAGATCCGCATTGGCACCAATCTGCAGATCGCCTATTTCGACCAGTACCGCGCCACCTTGCGCGAGGACTGGAGCGCGATCGAGAACGTTGCCGAAGGGCGCGATTTCATCGAAATCAACGGCAAGCGCAAGCACGTGCATGCGTACCTGCAGGATTTTTTGTTCACGCCCGAGCGCGCACGTGCGCCGATCACGCGCCTGTCCGGTGGCGAGCGCAATCGCCTGCTGCTGGCGCGCCTGTTCGCGCAGCCGTCCAACCTGCTGGTAATGGACGAACCGACCAACGACCTGGACGTGGAAACGCTGGAGCTGCTGGAAGAGCTGCTCGGCGAGTACACCGGCACCTTGCTGTTGGTCAGCCATGACCGCGACTTCCTCGACAACGTGGTCACTTCCACGCTGGTGATGGAGGGCGACGGCCTGATCGGCGATTACGTCGGCGGATACAGCGATTCGCTGCGCCAGCGCCGCACCGCGCCGGCCAATGCGATGGCGGTGGCCAAGGCCTCTGCAACTGCAGCGGCGACCACGCCGGTGGCCGCTGCTGCACCGGTGCCGGCCGTGGCCGAAGAGGCTGCGCCGAAGCGCAAGCTCAGCTACAAGGAAGCGCGCGAGCTGGAGCAACTGCCGGCGCTGATCGAGACCCTGGAGCAGCAGGTCGCCGCATTGACCGACGCCATGAACGACCCGGCGTTCTATCAGCGCGATAGCGCGGCGATGACCGCGCACACTGCCGCCCTCACCGATGCGCAAGCGCAGCTGGATGCGGCCTACGCACGCTGGAGCGAGCTGGATCGCTGAACAAGTGTGCGGGACAGGTGACGCCGACGCACGTGCTGCGTCGGCGTAGCAGCTGTCCTACACGTTAGTCGCAGGCGCTTGCCGGCGCGACGAAGGCGGCAAAGCTGCGTCCGCGCGCCGCCCAGGCGGTGGCGGCTTCGTCGAGGATGTCGAGCAGGCTGTCGCGGTCGGCCGGTGCGTGGGTGGCCAATGCATCGGCACCATCGAGCAACAGCGCATAGCCGCGCGGTGCCGGCAGCCAGCTGAGATCGCGCAGGGCATCGCTCAACGCATCCCAATTACGACCGAAGCCTGGCGGGAAATCGAGCTGGATTGCCAGGCGCATCAGCAGGGTGCGTTTGTCGGCGCAGTCCGCCAGATCCACCCGCAGGATGCGCAGCCCGGCATCGCGTGCCAGTGCGGCCATGGTGTCCAGGTCCTGGGTCTGCGCCTGGTACACGCCGGACTGCTGTGGGTCGGACAGATCCAGCGCAAAGTCGCCTGCACTCATGGTGCCTGCTCCGGGGTGGGGCCCTGGAAGGATTTGAAATTGGCGTAGTGATCGTCGCTGTAGTACCAGCTCTGCGGCGGCGTGCCGCCGGTGACGATCCGGCGTGCGCCGCGATCGGCGCTGCCGGGCGTGTCCACGGTGTACTCGTGGTAATAGCCGCGCGGCCGCTCCGGCAGCCGCTGCTCACGATTGCCGAACACCGCGCCGTCCTGCGGATAGGGAAACGGCCCGCCGCGCTGTATCAACACGATGGTTGCCATGGCTTCGGTCGGCAGGAATGCCGGCAGCCGCGGCACCTGGCGCGCCGACGTTGCGGCCGGTGCGGCAGCCACGGGTGCCGACAGTTGCGGGGCGAACTGCGGCTTGGGCGTCTGCACGACACGCATGCCCCAGAGCCCGGCCACAAGCAGGACGATGGCGACGATCAGCAAGGCGGGTTTGCGCATGGGTGGTCCGAAGCGAAAGAGGCAACCGCAGCCATGGCGGATGAGAGACCAAGTATGCCGTCGCGCGACTGTGTCGACTTTGAACGTGGCGGCGGGGGAGGGCACGCCCGGTTCACGCCCAAGTAACCGGGGCATGGTGCAAGGTGTGCAGCCGAGGAACTGCGGCACTGCGCAGGTGATGGGATGAAGTTTCCCTCGCCTCACCCTTGGTAAGCGCAGCCCAGGTCCTTACCATCTACCCCGCAACGCCCGGTCTTTCGCCGGGCGGCAAGTCCAGGAGACCCTCATGGCTTATACCCTTCCGCAGTTGCCTTACGCTTACGACGCGCTGGAACCGAACATCGATGCGCAGACGATGGAAATCCATCACACCAAGCATCACCAGACCTACATCAACAACGTCAATGCGGCGCTGGAAGGGACCGAGTACGCCGACCTGCCGGTTGAGGAGCTGGTCTCCAAGTTGAAGAGCCTGCCGGAAAACCTGCAGGGCCCGGTGCGCAATAACGGTGGTGGCCATGCCAACCATTCGCTGTTCTGGACCGTGATGTCGCCCAACGGCGGCGGCGAGCCCAAGGGCGAGGTCGCCAAGGCGATCGACAAGGACATCGGCGGTTTCGAGAAGTTCAAGGAAGCCTTCACCAAGGCCGCGCTGAGCCGTTTCGGTTCGGGCTGGGCATGGTTGAGCGTCACCCCAGACAAGAAGGTTGTGGTCGAAAGCACCGCCAACCAGGACAGCCCGCTGTTCGAAGGCAATACGCCGATCCTGGGCCTGGACGTGTGGGAACACGCCTATTACCTGAAGTATCAGAACCGTCGCCCGGACTACATCGGCGCGTTCTACAACGTGGTGAACTGGGACGAAGTCGAGCGCCGTTACCACGCCGCGATCGCCTGAGTCTTGCGCTGACGCTGCAACGCAAGAAGGCCGGGAGCGATCCCGGCCTTCTTTGTTTGGTGCGGTCTGTCGTGTAGGAGCGACCTTGTTCGCGAGGAGGCGTTCCTCGGGAAAGCTCCATCGCGCGCGAGCGCGCTCCTACGATTGCCTCGTGCCGATCAGAACTTCGAATCGAATTCGCGTGCGTAGCCGGTGTTGACGATCACCTTCTGCAGCGCATCGCTGATCTTGATGTTGCCCGCCACGATCTGCTGCGTTTCCGGGCCCATGTTGTCCATGCGCGGCGGAGTGGCGCCCTTGTAGTCGCAAACGCGGCCACCGGCCTCGCGCACCAGCAGTACGCCGGCCGCAATGTCCCAGGCTTTGACGCCCGCTTCGAAATACGCATCGGCACGGCCGCACGCGACATAGGCCAGGTCCAGCGCGGCCGAGCCGGTACGGCGCACGTCTTCTGCCTGTACCAGCAGCGCGTCCACGCACTTGAGCTGGGCGCTGGCGCGTGCGCGCTCGCGCGGCGGGAAGCCGGTGTGGACCATCGCGCCTTCCAGATCCTTGCGCTCGGCAATGCGGATGCGGCGGTCGTTGAGCACTGCGCCGGCACCGCGGCTGGCAGTGAACAGCTCGTTGCGCAACGGGTCGAAGATCACCGCGTCGGTCGGCTCGCCATTTTCCACCAGCGCAATCGACACGCAGTAATGCGGGAAGCCGCGCAGGTAGTTGCTGGTACCGTCGAGCGGGTCGATGACCCAGGTGTAGCGGCCACTCTTGCCGCCCTGCACGCCGCCTTCTTCGCCGAACACGGCGTACTCGGGGTAGCCGCGCTTGAGTTCCTTGATGATGACCTTCTCGGCGTCGGCATCGACTTCGCTGGCGTAGTCCATGCGGCCCTTCTGCACCACGTTGAGGGCATCGAGCTTGTTGATACCGCGCAACAGCACATTGCCGGCGAGGCGGGCGGCTTTGACCATGACGGTGACGGCGGGTTTCTGCATGGTTAAAGCTCCCGTGAAGGCAGAATCGGAAATGGCGAAGGTAAAAGAGCGGTCCGGCGCGAAAGCCGGCCGCGCAGTTTACCATCTACGGCCGAACTGCTCCCCAATCTCCGTTCATGTCCGTCAGTCAGCGCATCCGTTTTGTTCTCGTCGGTACCCAGCATCCAGGCAACATCGGCGCCGCCGCGCGCGCGATGAAGACCATGGGGCTGACGCGCCTGGTGTTGGTCGCACCGGAGAAGGCACTCGATGAAGATGCCTACCGCCGTTCCGCAGGCGCCGAAGACGTGCTCAGCGATGCACCGATCTTCGAGACGCTGGCCGAGGCGGTAGCGGACTGCACGCTGGTGATCGGCTGCACGGCGCGCGCGCGCCGGGTAGCGCTGGAAGAGTTGGCACCGGACGCGGGCGCGGGCCGTGCCTGGGCCAAGGCGGCCGAACCGGCCGAGGTAGCGATCGTGTTCGGGCGCGAGCGCACCGGGCTGACCAATGACGAATTGCAGCTCTGCCATGCGGCCGTGCATATCCCATCGGACCCGCAGTTCAGTTCGCTCAACCTGGCTTCGGCGGTGCAGGTGCTGGCCTACGAGGTGCGCCTGGCACAGCTTGCGGCGGAGGCCACGCCCGCCGCACAGGCCGCGCCGGCCGCAGACAGCGCTGGCCCACGTGAGCTGCCGGCCAGCCATGCGCAGATGGAAGGCTTGTTCGGCCAGCTGGGCCAGACCCTGGACGAGATCGACTTCCATAAGGGCCGTGCGCCGGATTCGGCGATGCGCAAGTTGCGCCGGCTGTTGCTGCGCGCGGAAATGACCGAGCAGGAAGTGCGTCTGCTGCGCGGCATCCTGGCCGATGCCCAGCGCATGGCGGGGCTGGCGCGCCAGGCCGGAACCTGACGGCTGTCACAACCTGGAAGATTCGGCTAAGGTGTCGGCGACTCTAGGGGAGTAGCTGGTTTGCGCGGTCTACGATGCTGTCTGATTGCGTGGCTGCTGGCCTGCGCAAGTTTCGCCGCGACGGCTGCGGCAGCGCCTTCTTCGGTCCTGGTTCTGGGGCGTATCAGCAATGATCCAGCCACCCATTACTATCAACTCAAGCCGCTGCTGGACTACGTGGTGCCGCGCATGCGCGGGGTGGGCATCCGCAGTGGCGAGATCCTGATGGCGCCGGATGCGCGCCAGATGGCCAGTTACCTGCGCCGTGGCCGGGTGGACTGGGTCAGTGAAACCGCCGGTGCGGCGATGCTGCTGGAGCAGCGCGGCAGCGCACATCCATTGTTGATGACCGAACGTAGCGGGGTGCGCGACTTCCACACCGTGTTCTTCGTGCGGCGCGACAGCCCGATCCGTTCGCTGGCGCAGTTGCGTGGCCACACCCTGGCGCTGCAGAACGCCTCGTCCACCAGTGGCTACCTGGTGCCGATGCTGGAGCTGGTGCGCAATGGCCTGGCCTGCGATGTGCTGCTGTCGCCCGACGATACCCAGGTGCTCGGTTCGGTGGGCTACCTGTTGGTCGGCTCGAAGTTGAACATCGCCGCTTTCGTGCACAAACGGCTGATCGACGCCGGCGCCTTCAGCAACCTCGATTGGGACGACGAGCGCCACCTGCCGCTCATGTTCAAGCGCGAGTTCCGCATCGTGCACCGCAGTGCGCCGGTGCCGCGCGCGGTGGAGATGGTGCGTACCGGCATCGATCCGGCGGTGGAGAGGCGCCTGCGCGCGGTGCTGCTGCAGGCTGCCGCCGACCCGCAGGCCGGCCCGGCGTTGAAGCGCTTTTTCGGCACCACGGCGTTCCATCCCGTGGACGCGCCCAGCCGCGCGCGCCTGGAGGCGTTGCGCAACGGGCTGCAACAGGTCAGGACGCAGGTGGAATGACGCAGGTGCGCTTTGGATTGCAGGCTCGGTTCCTGCTGGTGATGGCGCTGACGCTGTTGCTGGTCGGCGCCATCCTGGCCTCGCTGTTGCAGCGGCAAAGTTCGATGCAGCGCGAGGTGCGCAGCCTGAGCGCGCAGATCCTGCATGAGTTGTTCGACCGCAGCCTGCGCACGCGCGGCGAAACCCTGGCCACCGAGCTGGCCTCGGGCCTGGCCAACCCGCTGTATTACTCGGATCTGGCGGCGGTGGGCGCGCTGGTGCGCAATGCCTCGCGCCAGCAGGTGGTGAGCTACGTGCTGGTGTTCGACCGCCGCGGCCGGCTGGTGCACGACGGCAGCGCCACGCTGCAGGGCTATGGCCAGCCCATGCAGGACCCGCTCGCTGCCAAGGCGATCGCCGCGCCGGCCCTGCTGTTGCAGTCTTCGCCACAAGTGCTGGATGTGACGGTGCCGATCAAGGTCGGCGACCAGCGCATCGGCGGCGTACGGGTGGGCATGTCGCGCGAGCGCGTGCGCAAGATCGAATCCAGCGCCAACCTCACCCTGGTGCAGAATCTCAATGCGATCGGCAAGCGCGATCTGGGCTGGCTGCTGGTGTTGCTGGCCGCGCTGGTGGCGCTGGGCATCCTGCTGGCCATCTATGTGCAACGCACGCTGGTCGCGCCGGTGCGCCTGCTGGCGGCGGCGGCGCGGCAGATCGAACGTGGCGACTACTTGGTGCAGCTGCCGCCGCATCCGCGCAATGACGAAATCGGCGAGCTGATTTCCGCGTTCGGGCGCATGAGCGAAAGCATTGCCCGGCACGATCGCGAGGTGCGCCACATGGCCTACACCGACGCGCTGACCGGGTTGACCAACCGCCTGGGCTTCCGCGAAGGCCTGGACCATCTGCTGCACACCGCACGCAGTACCGACAGCAAGCTGGCGCTGTTGTTCGCCGACATCGACGACTTCAAACGGGTCAACGACACCCTGGGCCACGAGGCCGGGGACGAAGCGCTGCTGCAGTTCTCCAGTCGCATCAGCCGTGCGGTGGCGGCACTGGGCGGCGACGACGCGATTCTGGCGCGATTCGGTGGCGATGAGTTCGTGATCCTGCTGCAGAGTGGCGATGTGACCTTGCTCGCTGCGCAGCTGGCCGACCGCCTGGTGCATGAGTTGAGCCGCCCGTTGAACGTGCAGGGACGCGAGGTGTTTTTGGGCACGTCGATCGGCATCACCTTGTTCCCGGACGATGCCAACGACGCCACGGCGCTGCTGAAGAATGGCGACATTGCGATGTACCAGGCCAAGGTGGCCGGCAAGAATTGCCACCGGTTCTACAGCCGCGCAGCCGACCATGCGGTGGAGCGCCGCGTGCACATGGAGCACGAGTTGCGGGGTGCCTGGGAGCGTGATGAGTTGCGGTTGGTCTATCAGCCGATCTACCGCACCAGCGACCGCGTGCTGGTGGGCGTGGAAGTGTTGCTGCGCTGGCAGCACCCCGCATTGGGCACGATTCCGCCGTCCACCTTCATTGATATTGCAGAGCAGAGTGGGTTGATCGAGGTGATTGGGCCCAAGGTGCTGCGTGCGGCCTGCCTGGAAGCGGCCAAATGGCCGGTGGTGGGCGAGGGCTTGTTTATTTCGGTCAACGTCTCGCCGCGGCAGCTGCGCAGTGGCGACCTGATCGACACCGTGGCCGAGTGCCTGGCCGAATCCGGCCTGCCGGCCGCGCGCCTGCATCTGGAGCTCACCGAGACCGCGGTGATCGGCGACGAGATGATGGCCGCAAGCCTGCTCGACCAATTGCACCGCACCGGGGTGAAGGTGTGGCTGGACGATTTCGGCACCGGCTTCTCCGGCCTGAGCCATCTGCGTCAGGTGCCGGTGGATGGCGTCAAGATCGACAAGAGCTTCATCGCCGACCTGCAGCGCGACCCCGACGACCTGGCCCTGACCACGGCCATCATCGGCATGGCGCATTCGCTGGGGATCACCGTGGTGGCCGAGGGCATCGAGCAGGAAGCGCAGTTCAACCTGTTGCGCGACCGCGGCTGCGACCTGGGTCAGGGCTACTGGTTCAGCCGCCCGCTGAGCCCGGCCGACATGGTCAAGCTGATCGCGGCGGGCTGACGAGTGCCTCAACCGGCTTGATGACAGCGTCTGTGCTTGGTGTCGCCTAACCGATTGCGGGGCAGTGCTGCTAGCTACGTAGGAGCGCACCTGCGCGCGATGGGGCTTTCCCGGTAACGCCCGTCGCGCCCAAGCGCGCTCCTACGGGATGTCGGGTGCCCGGTCGCGCCCGGGTGCGCTCCTGCGGGACGTGGGGTTGGTTTGTTTCCCCGCAGGCGAGCGGCAAGCTGCGCTCACCTGCCAATCCCATGCGCCACCGAGGTATTTACAGCGGCCGCTTTCCCGTATCGCCGGGGATCTCGCGCACCAGACGCGGCACCAGATAGCCGGACAGGCGCGTTGCCAGCTCGGCATGCAGCGCACGGGCGCGTGCGTCGTCGACTTCGAAATGCGCCACGCCGGCCACGCGGTCCAGCTGATGCAGGTAGTACGGCAGCACGCCGGCGGCGAAGCTGCGCTCGCTCAGCGCCGCCAGCGCGTCCACGCTGTCGTTAACGCCGCGCAGCAGCACCGCCTGATTGAGCAGCTGCGCGCCGGCACCACGCAGCGCGTGCAGTGCGGCGTCGACCTCGGCATCGAATTCATTGGCATGGTTGGCGTGGATCACGAAGGCCGCCGGCCACGGCAGGCTGCGCAGCCACGCCAGCAGCGGCGCATCCACGCGTTCGGGCAACACCACCGGCAGCCGGCTGTGGATGCGCAGGCGCTTGAGATGCGGGATGGCGGCCAGGGCGTCGGTGAGCTCGGCCAGCTTGGGCGTGGCCAGCGACAACGGGTCACCGCCGGAGAGCAGTACCTCGTCGATGTCCGGATCGGCGGCGATCGCCGCCACGGCCTCACGCCAGCCATCGCGGGCAGCGGTTTCCTCGGCGTAGGGGAAATGGCGGCGGAAGCAGTACCGGCAATGCACCGCGCAGCTGCCGGTGGCGATCAGCAGCGCTCGGCCTTGATATTTCTGGATCACCCCGGTGGTGGTGCGGGCGGCGCCATCGCCCACCGCGTCGAGTGCGAAACCGGGCACCACGCGCATCTCCGCATCCAGCGGCAATACCTGGCGCAACAGCGGGTCGTTCAGGTCTCCCGGGCGCATGCGCGCCACGAAGCTGCGCGGCACACGCACGGCGAACTGGGCCGCGGCGTCCTCGCTGATGCCCGCCGCCTGCGCGTTCAGCCCCAGCAGCGCCAGCAGCTCACGCGGGTCGCGCACGGCCTGCCGCCACAGCTGTTGCCAGCGCGGGGGCTGCAGGGCGGGCGGTGTGGATGGCTGTAAGGCGAGTGGGGCTGCGGTTATCATGTGCGGTCACAAAAGCAATGCCCGCCGGTTGCGGCGGGCGCCCCATTCTAATCCGGCCGGCCAGGAAGTGGCGGGCCGTCGCCTTATCGAGGAGCTGCACCATGGCCACTGTTGGCATGAACGACGTCAAGAACGGCATGAAGATCCTGGTCAACAACGAACCGGCGGTCATCACCGAGACCGAATACGTCAAGCCGGGCAAGGGCCAGGCCTTTACCCGCATGAAGTACCGCTTCATCAAGTCCGGCCGCGTGGTGGAAATGACCATGAAGGCCACCGATGACGTGGAAGTGGCCGACGTGGTCGATACCGACATGCGTTACCTGTACACCGATGGCGAGTACTGGCACTTCATGGACCCGGAATCCTTCGAGCAGGTGCAGGCCGACAAGGCCGGCATGGGCGGCGCGGAAAAGTGGCTCAAGGGCGAGGAAGACTGCATCGTGACCTTGTGGAACGGCGCCCCGATCTGGGTGCAGCCGCCGAACTTCGTCGAGCTGAAGATCACCGAGACCGACCCGGGCGTGCGTGGCGATACCTCTGGCGGCGGCGGCAAGCCGGCCACCCTGGAAACCGGTGCGGTGGTGCGCGTGCCGCTGTTCGTCAACCAGGACGAAGTGATCAAGGTCGACACCCGCTCGGGCGAGTACTCGGCGCGCGTCAAGTAATCTCGATGCACCTGGGACGCCGGTCCGGCCGAGCAGTACGCAGTGCCAGTGTCCTGATGGTGCTGAGTGGCACGCTTGCGGCGTGCCCGGTGTTTGCACAAACGGGAGCCACTGCCTGCGACGCGCAGAGCGTGGCGGCGGTGGCCGCGGTTGCCGCCTCCGGTGTGGTGGGTGGCGCTGCAGCGGCGGTGCCGGCGGAACGTGCCGTGGCGCAGACCTGCAAGCCCTGGCCGTACGATCCAGCCATCCGCTTGGCGGCGATCGCGTTTGCTGGCGATGCCACCACCCCCGCTGGCGAGCGCGACCTGGAGTTGCGCGTTGCAATGCTCGATGCAGGCAGTAGCGAGGTGGTGGCGTTGTATGCCCAGGCGATGGGCGAGGATGCCAGCCTGGAACTTGCTGCCGACAGTCTGCGCCTGGACACCGCGCGCTATGACCTGGCCAAAGGCGTGCGCGCGTTTGGTGTCGTGGTGCACAGCGTCGCGCGGGGCGCCAGTTGCCCGGATTTCGACAGCGACGACGCATTGACCTTGCTGGTCCGCGAAGGGCGCCGGCTACGCCCGGTGCTGCAGCAGAACCTGACTGTCTGGCGACAGGTGCAAGGCGAGCTATGCAACTGGGGGAAGGCGGGCGTGGTGACCGAGCGCGGCACCTTGACGCTGTCGATGGACACGCCGGTCCACGCCGGCTACGCCGACATCGCGCTGACCGCAACCGTGGTGACCTCCACCACGGTTGAGGGCGCACAAGACACTGAGCGCACGGGTCGCCAACGCCAAGTGTTGCGCTACGACGGCATGCGCTACGTGCCTGTGTCACGCTCCACCGACTCCTGGCCGTTTGGCAACTAACTTCAATGGATCCGCTCATGACCAACGCCCCGCCCGAACCCTGCGACCTGCTGATCGAGGCCGGCTATGTGGTGCCGATCGAACCGCACGCGGTGGTGCTTGAAGACCACGCGGTGGCGGTCAGCAACGGTGTCATCGTTGCCGTGCTGCCAACGGCCGACGCACGCGTGCGTTTCGCCCCGGCACGCACCGTGTCGCGCCCCGACGCGGCGCTGATGCCCGGCCTGGTCAACGCGCACACGCACAACCCGATGACGCTGCTGCGCGGCGTGGCCGACGATCTGCCGCTGATGGTGTGGCTGCAGCAGCACATCTGGCCGGTGGAAGCGGCAGTGATCGGCCCGGAATTCGTCGCCGATGGCACCACCCTGGCGATCGCCGAGATGCTGCGCGGCGGCACCACCTGCGTCAACGAGAACTACTTCTTTGCCGACGTGCAGGCCGCTGTCTACAAGCAGCATGGCTTCCGTGCGCTGGTGGGCGCGGTGATCATCGATTTCCCCACCGCCTGGGCCTCGTCGGACGACGAATACTTCGCACGTGCCGGCGAGCTGCACGACCAGTGGCGCGACGATCCGCTGATCAGCACCGCGTTTGCACCGCACGCGCCGTACACGGTGAACGATGCCAACTTCGAGCGCGTACGCATGCTGGCCGACCAGCTGGACATGCCGGTGCATCTGCACACGCACGAAACCGCGCAGGAAGTGGCTGATTCGGTGGCGCAGTACGGCCAGCGCCCGCTGGCACGGCTGGATCGTCTGGGCCTGGTCAACGACCGCCTAATTGCGGTGCACATGACCCAGCTCACCGAGGCTGAAATCCACCTATGCGCCGAGCGCGGTGTCAGCGTGGTGCATTGCCCCGAATCCAACCTCAAGCTGGCCTCGGGCTTTTGCCCGGCGTGCGCGCTGCAACGCGCCGGCGTGAACCTGGCGATCGGCACCGACGGCTGCGCCAGCAACAACGACCTGGACATGTTCAGCGAGAACCGCACCGCGGCGATTCTGGCCAAGGCAGTGGCCAACGATGCCACCGCGCTGGATGCGGCCACCACCTTGCGGGCCGCCACCTTGGGGGGCGCACGCGCACTCGGCTTTGGCGACCGCATCGGCTCGATCGAGGTGGGCAAGCAGGCCGACCTGGTTTGCGTGGATCTGGCTGCGCTGGAAACCCAGCCGCTGCATCACGTGTTGTCGCAGCTGATCTACGCCGCCGGCCGCCACCAGGTGACCGATGTGTGGATCGCCGGCAAGCCCAAGCTGGTGCAACGCGAGCTCATCGACATGGATACCGCTGCCCTGGTCGCCAACGCGCGCCAGTGGCGCGACCGCATCCGCACCGTCCGCGCCTAAGCGCGGCCATCGCATCACGGAGAGCCACATGAATCCGAATCCGCAATCCACATCGTCCAATTTCCACCAGACCGAGCTGGACAAGTTCGCTGCGCTGGCCAACCGCTGGTGGGATGCCGACGGCCCGCAGAAGCCGCTGCATGCGCTCAATCCGGTGCGACTGGACTACGTAGCGGCGCGTGTCGCACTGCCGGGCGCACGCGTGCTCGACGTGGGCTGCGGTGGCGGCCTGCTCAGTGAAGCGATGGCGCGTCTGGGTGCGCAGGTCACCGCGATCGACCTGGCGCCGGAGCTGGTGAAAGTGGCGCGCCTGCATAGTCTGGAATCGGGCGTGCAGGTGGACTACCGCGTGCAGTCGGTGGAAGACCTGGCCGCCGAGCAGCCGGGCAGCTTCGATGCGGTGACCTGCATGGAAATGCTGGAGCACGTGCCAGACCCGCTAGCAATCATCCGCGCCTGCGCAAGCCTGCTCAAGCCGGGCGGCACGCTGTTCCTGTCCACGCTCAATCGCACGCCGGCAGCGTTTGCGCTGGCGGTAGTGGGCGCCGAATACATCGCGCGGCTGCTGCCCAAGGGCACGCACCACTACAAGGATTTCATCAAGCCATCCGAACTGGCCGCCTGGCTGCGCACTGCCGAGCTGCAGCTGCAGGACGTCAGCGGCATGCTGTACGAGCCGTGGCGCAATCGCGCGCGCTTGTCCTCGCGCACCGAAGTGAACTATCTGGCGTGTGCGGTGAAGCCGTGACGAGCGGGGAATGGGGAATCGGGATTCGGGAATCGCAACCGCGGTTGGTCGCGGTCTTGATGTCGACCGGTTCCTGCCTGATGGCCGATCGCGCTGGGATGGCGGTGCGTCTGTGAGGTTTCCGCGTACGGTGTTGTTCGACCTGGATGGCACCTTGCTCGACAGTGCGCCGGACATGTTGGCCACCGTCAACGCGATGCTGAGCGAGCGTGGGCTGCCGTGCATCACGCTGGCGCAGCTGCGGCCGGTGGTGTCGAAAGGATCGCGCGCCATGCTCGCTGTGGCCTTCGCGCATCTGGATGCGGCCGCGCGCGAGGCGCTGGTGCCGGAGTTCCTTCAGCGCTATGAAGCGCTGCTCGGCACGCAGGCGCAGTTGTTCGACGGTGTCGAGGTCATGTTGCAGCGCCTGGAGCAGGCCGGCTGTGTCTGGGGCATCGTCACCAACAAGCCCGAATACCTTGCGCAACTCATCCTGCCGCAGCTGGGCTGGCAGCAGCGCTGCGCGGTGCTGATCGGCGGCGATACGCTGGCCGAGCGCAAGCCGCATCCGCTGCCGTTGCTGGTGGCGGCCGAGCGCATCGGCGTTGCCGCCGCGCAGTGCGTCTACGTGGGTGATGACGAGCGCGACATCCTGGCCGCACGTGCGGCGGGCATGCCTTCGGTGGCTGCGTTATGGGGTTACCGGCTGGGCGATGACGACCCGCTGAGCTGGCAGGCCGACGTGCTGGTGGAACAGCCACAGCAGTTGTGGGAGCCGGCCGCCTGGCCGCAGCCCTGATCTTTTCTTTCGCTTTTCTGGACCCGCCATGAGCCAATCCAGCGCCCTGGACAGTTTTCTCGACAAGTGGCGCAGCCGCTGGCCGGAATGGTCGGTGGCTGAGCCCTTCATTCCCGAACCGCAGCGTCGCCTGGCCGCGGCCTGGTTCGCATTGCTGCAGGAATGGGAGGACATCATGAATATCCCCGGCGACCCGTTGCCGGCAGACGCCAAGCTGGCCTGGTGGCAGCAGGAATTGAACGACTGGTCGAACCAGCGCTCGCGTCATCCATTGGGGCGCGTGCTTGAACCGGTGCGCGCACCCTGGGCGCAGTTGGCGCAGACCTTGCCGGCCATGCAGGCCGCACGTGCGCAGCCGGACGACCTGGCGCAGGCCATGGGGCGGTTGCAGGCATTTGCCGAAGCGGTGGTGGCGGTGGAAGCGGTGGTCTTCGCACGCACACGCAGCAGCGATGCCACGGCCGTGGTGGTGCAATGGCTGGATGCGCGCCAGCGTGTGGCTGGCGACAGTGCCGCGCCGGGTGGCGTCGGTGCGCCGGCCTGGCGTGCGCAGCTGTTGCGCGCGTGGCCACGCAAGGCGGCGCTGGCCAGGCCGCATCGGGTCTGGTCGCGTCTGGCGCGGCTGCGCCTGCAGCGCGAGTTGGCCGGCCGCACGGCCTATGCGCCACCGATGCAGCAGCTCTGGCACAGCTGGCGCGCAGCCAGCGGCGCTGAATGAATAACTGCTGCGGCCAGGCCGGCCGCAGCAGCGCCACATACACGCGGACACCGCGTTGCCTAGATCGGTGAGTCGGGCAGCACGCTGTGGTACGCAATGAAGGCATCGTCGCATTGCAACGGCGCGCCCGGCCCGGGCCGGCCCTGCAACTGCACATCGTTGGCCGCCGACTCGGTGAGCTGATCAAAGAAGCTCACCGGCCCGCCTTTGAAGGTGAAGTGCACCGCGCCCGGGTTGCTGGCTGGGCCACCAAAATGCGGCTGCGCAAAGGCGACCGGGCCGCCGTCGAGCACCACGTTGTCCAGCGACATGGTGATGGGCAGGGTGGTGGTCGCATCGCGATAGCCGTAGAAGCTCAATTCGCCGCCACCGAATGCCTTGGAACCCAGGGAGTGCACATTGGTCAGTGCAATGCCGCTGAACCGCGGCAACTGGTCGCGTGTGGCCGGGTTGGCGTAGTTGGCGTCGAATACCAGCGGCCGCGCAACCCCGCGCATGCAGATGTTCTCGAAGCTGATGTCGTAGACCTGGCCGCCGCGTGAGGCATCGGACTTGATACGCAGGCCATTGGCCGAGTAGGGATCGCGCTGCACGTCGTTGGCGTTGAAGCCGTCGATGCTCAAGCCGCGCACGGCGATATGGCGCATCCCCGAATCGGTTTCGCTGCCGAGCGAAAAACCATGGGTGTAGTAGAACTGGTTGTAGGCGAACAGCATGTTTTCCGAGGCGATGCTGCGCTTGTTTTTGGCATGTGCCTTGATCGCCACGCCGTCATCGCCGGTACCGATATACGAGTACGCCAACAACACGTTCTTGGATTGGCCAGGGTCGAAGCCGTCGGTGTTCTTGGCGGTTTCCGGGGTGAAGCAGCTGGCATGCGGATTGACGTCCGGCGTGCTGCCGGCAGGGCAGTGGTAGCCGGGGCGCGAATACACCAGGCTGGGCGCGAGAATCTTGATGCCCCAGGCGGTCAGGCCCACCACGTTGTCGGTGGTGACGTGGAAATTTGGCGAGTTTTCCAGGGTGATGTCGTACAGCGTGAAGTCGGTGCTGTCATCGATCTGCAGCAGCCGTGGCACGTGCTGGCTCAGGCCCTTGGTGACGTTGAGATAGGCCAGATCCCACCAGCTGGCCTTGCCGGCATTCGGTCCCGCGGTGAGCGTGCTGCCACCGCGGCCGTCGATCTTGCCGGCGCCCACGATGGCGCTCTTGGCAGTGTCGGCGACGTGGATCAACGGGTTGCAGGACTTGGCCTTGTCGGTGGTGGCGGTGCCGCAGGTGCCTAGGCCATTGTCGTAATCCTGCGGATTGCGCGAGCCGAACAAGGTCACGCCGCGATCGATCCACAACGTCACGCCGCTCTTGATGGTGAGAGGGCCGCTCAACAGGCCGGATTCTCCGCCATCGCCAACCACCAAGCGCACCGCGCTGCCGGCAGGGCAATCGTCGATAGCCGCCTGCAGGCGTGCGGTGTCGCGTTTGGATTGGGTGGGATCCTGGTCGAGCGCATCCAGCGAGCCGGCAACCGGCACCAGCGCAGCCTTGAGCGTTGTGCAGACCTGGCTGGGGAGGGCGGGCTGCAGCACGACACCCCAACTGGTGGAGATGCTGTGCGCGGTATCGGCAACGTCTAGCCCATGCGGGCGTGCTGCGCTCGCCTGAAACGTGGCAAGGCCGAGGAGTGCGAGCGAGAGTGGCGCGAGCGCGGGAAGGCGAGGGTGCGGTTGCATCGGCGGTTCCGGGGGGAGGGAAGTGAGAGAGAGGTGACAAAAGGGATGCGATGCGTGCTGCAAGGAATAAGCGCAGGTCGCTGCGATGGCACGCAACGCTGTATTTGCGCTGTGCAATGCTCAACTCATGCGAGAGATGCACAGTGCAGCGTGGATGCGAGTCGCATGATTGATCGTATGCGCGACGGGTCGGATGGCACGCCACCATCGCGCGTTTGTCTGGCGCTCGGAAACCGGCAGGCGAAGTCGGCACCGCTGCGCCGAAGCGAGTACGAGGTCTGATGCGGTGTTGGCGTTGAGGTTGCAGCCTGCGTGCCGAGCTGATGTGTAGACGTGCGCGCAGTTGCCGGGCGCTGCGCTGCCGGTCCTGCGCTACGGATGGCTTACCGCCGATAGCGCTGCGAGATCTATCTCACCACACGCATGGAGGTGCACGGCGTCTCGATGTCTGCGAAGCGCTAAACGCAAAAGCGCATGGCGCGTTGCGGTCACGCTGCCGCGATTTGGCTGTCATCCTGGCGCGGCATCAACGGCTGGCGCTAAGGCAACAAGCCGTACTCATTGCAGCGGTTCTCCACATAACAGTAGCCCGGCGCCGTTATGTGAGTTCAGTACCCGCTTCGATATCCGTTGCACTCGCCGCGTAATCACAGCGAGGCAGATCACCTGTTAGCGAAGCAGATCCACTGTGCTGGCGCCGCCGCCGGCACGCGCAAACACGCGTACCGGCGGCCGACGCTGCTATCGAACGCTGCGGCCTGGATCAGTCGGCACTGCCAGCACCGCTGTTGCCGTATTCGAAAAAGCGGTTGGCCGAGTTGGTGCAGTTGCTGCTGCAGAACGGGCGGCTGGCGGTGGAGGCATTCCATGGCGCGGTCTTGCGGATGTGGCTGCCCAGCGTGGAATCGCGGATGGTCACCTGGCCATTGGGCGAGGTGCCGTTGACGTACGCGGACAGGCCACTAACGCCTTCGTCCCATGCGCGCCCGAGGTAGGTTTGATTGTCCGGCGAACCGGAGCCCGCTACGAAGCGGCTGTTGATCGCCAGAAAGCCGTAGCCGCTGCCCGGGCGCGTGCTTGGCGCGAAGATGTAGCCACCACGGCTGCTGCCCAGGCGCGCGCCGGCCGAGCGAATGATTGCGTTGTCGAACACGCCGATGCCGGACCCGAAGATGAAATCGACATCGCCTTCGATCGTGCTGCTCTTGAAATAGGCGCGGATCACGTTGGCGGCGTTGGTCGCGCTGATCAGCAAGGTGTCCTGGTTGCCGGTGACCAGCACGTCCTCGAAGCTGGCCTGGTCGCCGCGCACGGCCAGTGCCACTGCCGATTGATTGTTGTCGGCGTAAGTGCCTTCGACATAGTTATTGTCGAAGCGCAGATGCCGCGCCTGAAAGCCGCTGGCACGCACGGTAACCGTCGCGCTATTGGAAGTGCCCACTGTGGCGGCTGACGCATTGCTGGCGCAGGGGTGACTTGCGGTGCCGGTTGGCTTGGGCGTGGGGTTGGCGTTGTTGTAGCGGATGACGGTATCGGTCGTGGCGCTGCCAAGCCCGAACAGGGTCAGTGGCGGTGCACCGCTCGGCACGCACACCAGCTCGTTGTAGGTGCCGGCCTTGACGCTGATATAGCGGCGCGTGCTGCCACCGGCGGCCACCGCCGCGTCGATTGCCGATTGCACCGTGCGATAACGGGTGGAGCCATCGGCGGCCACTGCAAAGTCGGCGGTCAGCAGCGCCACGCCGGCGGTGGGGTTCCAGTTGTCGGTCACCAACGCTGTGATCGGCCCGGCCTTGGCGAGCGCCTTGCTGATCGTATACGTGCTTGCTTCGCTGCTGGTGAGCTGCGGGCGGCTGGCGGTGCCGGTGAGGGCAGCAGCATCGAGGCTGATCAGGCTCAGCAGCGCGGTGGCAAGGCAGGTGGTGCGGATATGCGATGCAGACATGGGATGACGCTCTCCAGAGAGGATGCGCTTGCCGGATGGCAAACGCCAAACACCAACGGTGCGCCGCGTGCTGGCAACACAGACGCAGGCGAGGCACATCGCTGGCTTGCGAAGCAAACGTGCTGGCACCGCATGCGCGGTGCGGCGATGCTACTGCCGCGGCCGCTTGGCGGCGGCGTGCAGCAGCGGCAATGTGCAAGAGCTTCGCCGGGGTCACGCTTTGCACTGTGCGCGCGTCGCAACAACGCACTGCTGGGCAACGCAAATATGCGTTTGCACAACGGCAGTGCCTCGCAACCATGCAGGCCTACCCGGGATGCAACGGCGCACGTCGTCACATGCCGTGGGCATGCCGGCTTCCAGACTGACGCACCCGCAGAGACATGCGCCTAGTCAGGAATCGAAGATGGCAGATCCCAAAGAACTGCAAGACAAATTTTGGAAAGCCCTCAAGTCCGATCGCACCGTGATGCTCGGCCTGGATGGCGTCGAAGACGGCCATGCGCGGCCGATGACCGCGCAGATCGAAGGCGACAGTGGTGGCCCGATCTGGTTCTTTACTTCCAAGGACAATGCCTTGATCGCGATGCTGGGCCAGGGCCGCCGCGTGATCGGTGCGTTCAGCAGCAAGGGGCATGACCTGTTCGCCAGCATCAGTGGTTCGCTGCGCGAAGACACCGACCCGGCCGTGGTCGACCGCCTGTGGAACCCGTACGTTGCAGCCTGGTACGAAGGCGGCAAGGACGATCCCAAGCTGGCGCTGCTGCGCCTGGACGCCGATCACGCGCAGATCTGGCTCAACGGCTCCAGCCTGCTGGCCGGCATCAAGGTGCTACTCGGCGTGGACCCGAAGAAGGACTACCAGGACAAGGTGGCGGACGTTCCGCTGCGCTGAGGTGACTTATAGCGGCTGACAACACGTAGCGAGAAGTTGTCGGGTGGGTGCGGCCGCGTGGAGGAACCGGAGTGTACGTGGTACATGCCGATTTCGAGCACCGGCCGCGCCCTCCTTGCAGCTGCGCATTAGTATTGATCGCTGCTCTTGGCACGCACACACAGCCGTCAAAGCAATGTGTGCGTGGCGGCCGTCGTCGCTGCATCGCTCACCGATGAGCGACGATGCCGTTGCAATGCTGGCACGCCAAGCGCGGAGCGTGCCGATGCGCGTGCACCACCTCAACTGCATCTCCACCTGCCCGCTGGGCGGCCACCTGATGGATGGACGCACGCACGGCGTGCTCGAGCGCGGCCACCTGAGCTGCCATTGCCTGTTGGTGGAAACCAATGCCGGCCTGGTCCTGATCGACACCGGCTTTGGGTTGCGCGATGTCGCCGAGCCACGCGCGCGGCTCAGCGCGTTCTTTCTGGCGTTGGTGAAACCGGACTTGCGCGAAGACATGACGGCGATCCGGCAGATCCAGCGCTTGGGCTTCGATCCGCGCGATGTGCGGCATATCGTGCTGACCCATCTGGATTTCGACCATGCCGGCGGGCTGGATGATTTTCCGCATGCGCGGGTGCATCTGATGACGCGTGAGCGCGATGCCGCGCTGGCGCAACACACCTGGATGGACCGGCAACGCTTTCGCCCGCAGCAATGGTCCACGCGTGGGCAATGGCGCACCTATGACAGTACCGCCGGCGCGGCCTGGATGGGCCTGGAGTGCGTGCATGATTTGCACGGGCTACCGCCAGAGATCCTGCTGGTGCCGCTGCCCGGCCACACGTTCGGGCATGCCGCCGTCGCGGTGCGTACCCCTGAGCGTTGGCTGCTGCTCGCTGGCGATGCGTATTTCTATCGCCGCGAAATGGATCCGCAGCCCTACTGCACGCCCGGGCTGCGTTTCTATCAATGGATGCTGGAAAAGGACCGCACTGCAAGGCTGCATAACCAGCAACGGTTGCGCGCACTGCGGCAACAGCACGGTGCGGAGGTGGAGGTGTTCTGTTCGCACGATGTTGTGGAATTCGAGCGCATTGCCGGGCTGCCCGCACGCTTGCCTGCGGGCGCGTTGCAACACGCGCCCACGGCATGAGCACGTGCGCTTCACTTCGCCAGAACGTGCCGCAGCGCGATCATGCGCCACCAGCGCCGCAGCAGCCACGCGGTGCGCTACAGGAGAAGCACGATGCAGCAGATTGAAGTAGGCCAGATGGTGTTCTTGCGCGATGGCGAAGTGGGCGTTGGCGCGGTGCGCGAAGTGCGCAGCAACGGGGCCGAGTTGGTGATCAATATCGAGAACGGTGGCGACTTCACCGTGGCCACCTCGGTGGTGCGCGATGTGCATTCTGGCAAGGTGATGCTGGATGTGGAACAGCTCCCCGAATCAGTGCGCGCCGCCTTGCGTAAACCGCACGAGAACGAATTGCCCACCAGCACCTATGCGGCCAGCGATCCGCAGGATGGCGCGCTCAAGTAAGCGCGCGTATCAGCTTGGTGATTTGGAAACGAGCGCATGGCGCCGCCGATTCAGGCAGCGCCATGCGCTCTTCGTTTATTCGGGCAGCAGGAAGTTGCGCGGCGCTGCTTGCGATGCGGTATCGGTGCCCAGCAGTGGGCGATCCGCTTCGTCCTTGAGCTGCACACCAGAGAGTTTGCGTCTGAACGCCTCGCGCAGCAGGTAGCCGAGTTTGTGGCCAGCCTCGGCATAGCTCAGGCCTTCGCTACGGATATTGGAAATGCAGTTGCGTGCCGCATCGGTATGCCCAACACGTGGCGCATAGGTGAGATACAGCCCCAGGCTGTCCGGCGAGCTGAGCCCCGGGCGCTCGCCAATCAGCACGATCACCGCTTGCGCCTGCAGCAGTTCGCCCACCTCATCGCCAATCGCCACGCGGCCTTGCGCAATCAGGGTTACCGGCGCCAACGACCATCCTTCGTGCGCGGCCAGCGCATCGATCTGCTCCAGCATCGCGCCTGCATGCCGATGCACCGCCAGTGCAGACAGGCCGTCTGCCACCACCACCGCCAGATCCGCGCCACCGCCATGCACGGCAGTCGTGCCACGCAGCTGTTCGGCCGCCTCATCGCTCAGGCGGCGGCCCAGGTCGGGCCGTTGCAGATACAGATGACGGTCGGATGCCGCGCTATGCAGCAACACGCTGCGGCGGCCGCGCTGCTGCAGCACCGCCTGCAACGGCGCAGGATCGAACGCAAGGTGCACGGCATCGCGCGCCTGCGCATGCGCAAGCTGGAATTCCAGATGCGAAGCGGTCGGCAGGCTGGTGCCGGCTCGCCCCAACGCGATGCGGGCCGGTGTGAGCGCGCGTAAGCGTGCCCACGCATCGCGGGGCGGTGTGGTTGGCGTGCTCATCCGCGTGGCTCCGCATCCAGCTGTGACAGCGCCTTGCGAAACGGTGCCGGCATCTCACTGCCCAACTCGAACCGGCCATCGCGCAGGCGCAGGATGCCTTGTGTCTCCAGCCAGTGTTCGAACTCCGGCGCGGGGCGCAGACCCAACGCCTGCCGCGCGTACAGCGCGTCGTGGAAGGAGGTGGTCTGGTAGTTGAGCATCACATCGTCCGAGCCCGGAATGCCCATGATGAAGTTGATGCCGGCGGTGCCGAGCAGGGTCAGCAGCATGTCCATGTCGTCCTGATCGGCTTCGGCATGGTTGGTGTAGCAGATGTCGCAGCCCATCGGCACGCCAAGCAGCTTGCCGCAGAAATGGTCCTCCAGCCCCGCACGGATGATCTGTTTGCCGTCGTAGAGATATTCCGGGCCGATGAAGCCCACCACGGTATTCACCAGCAGCGGGTTGAACTGGCGCGCCACCGCGTAGGCCCGCACCTCGCAGGTCTGTTGGTCCACGCCATGATGCGCATTGGCCGACAGCGCGCTGCCTTGGCCGGTTTCGAAATACATCACGTTGTTGCCCACGCTGCCGCGCTGTTGCGACAGGCCCGCGTCCAGCCCTTCCTGCAGCAACGCCAGGTTGATGCCGAAGCTGGTGTTGGCCGCTTCGGTGCCGGCAATGGACTGGAACACCAGATCCACCGGCACGCCGCGGTTGATCGCATCGATGGTGGTTGTGATATGCGCGAGCACGCACGCCTGGGTGGGGATGCCGTAGCCAGTGATCACTGCATCGAGCATGCGCAGCAGCGCGGTGGTCGCGGCCAGGCTGTCGCTGGCCGGATTGATGCCGATCACCGCATCGCCGTTCCCGTACAGCAGGCCATCCAGCACGCTGGCGGCAATGCCGGTGGCATCGTCGGTGGGATGGTTGGGCTGCAAGCGCGTGGACAGGCGGCCACGCAACCCCAGCGTGTTGCGGAAGCGGGTGACCACGCGGGTTTTCTGCGCGACCAGGATCAAGTCCTGCACCCGCATCAGCTTGGAGACGGCGGCCACCATTTCCGGCATCAGCCCCGGTGCCAATGCCGCCAGCGCGGCGGCGTCGGCTTGCGCGCCCAGCAGCCAATCACGAAACCCGCCAACGGTAAGGTGCGCCACCGGCGCGAACGCGGCAGCGTCGTGCTGATCGACGATCAGACGTGTGACCTCATCGCGTTCATACGGCACCACTGCCTCGTCGAGGAAATGCCGCAGCGGCAGCTCCGCCAGCGCCATCTGTGCGGCGACACGCTGCAACTCGGAGTGGGCCGCCAGCCCGGCCAGCTGGTCGCCCGAGCGCGCGGGCGTGGCCTTGGCCAGCAAGTCCTTCAGATCGGCGAAGCGGAAGCGCTCGCCGCCGGCACTGAAGGCAAATCCACTCATCCCGCAATACTCCCGGCGTTGGGGCGGCCACGCAAGCTCAGCAGGCAACACACCGCACCGAACAGCAGCAGGCCGACGAAGACCAACGCCACCAGCGGGTTGAACCAGACCATCGCCACCAGGCACACCAGCGCCAGCAGCAAGGCAATCGCCGGCACCACCGGGTAGCCGGGCACACGGAAGCTGCGCTCCAGCGTGGGTTCGGTGCGGCGCAATTTGAACAGGCTGAGCATGCTCATCACATACATCACGATGGCGCCGAACACGGACATGGTGATCATGGCCGCGGTCAGCGACATGCCCTGAATCTTCACCACGCTGTCGCTGCAGATGGCCGCAATGCCGATCACGCCACCGGCCAGGATGGCCCGGTGCGGCGTGCGGAAGCGCGACAATTTCGCCAGCCCGTGCGGCAGGAAGCCGGCGCGTGCCAGCGCGAAGAACTGCCGCGAATAGCCCAGGATGATGCCGTGGAAACTGGCCACCAGGCCGAACAGGCCAATCCACACCAGCATGTGCAACCACGTCGAGCTGTTGCCCACCACCGCCTTCATTGCCTGCGGCAGCGGGTCGTTGATGTTGGACAGTTGGCGCCAGTCACCGACGCCGCCGGCAAACACCATCACACCTAGCGCCAGCACCACCAGGGTGAGAATGCCGGCGATGTAGGCGCGTGGAATGGTCCGCTTGGGGTCCTTGGCTTCTTCGGCGGCCATTGCCGCGCCCTCGATCGCCAGGAAGAACCAGATCGCAAACGGGATCGCGGCGAAGATGCCGGAGATCGCCGCCGGCCCGAACTGATTGCTGCCGGCCCAGCCGTTGGCGGCAAAGCGCGCCACGCTGAAACCCGGCGCCACCACGCCCATGAACACCAGCAGCTCGATCACCGCCAGCAAGGTCACGATCAACTCGAAGGTGGCCGCGATCGCCACACCCACGATGTTCAAGCTCATGAAGATCACATACGCCCCGATTGCGGCGATACGTGGGTCCAGGGTCGGAAACTGCACGTTGAGATAGGCGCCGATCGCCATCGCAATGGCCGGTGGCGCGAACACGAATTCGATCAAGGTCGCCAGCCCGGCGAGCATGCCGCCATAGGTGCCGAACGCGCGCAGGCTGTAGGCGAACGGGCCGCCCGCATTGGGGATGGCCGTGGTCAGTTCGGTGAAACTGAAAATGAAGCAGGTGTACATCACCGCCACCAGCACCGTGGTGACCAGAAATCCCAAGGTGCCGGCCGTGCCCCACCCATAACTCCAGCCAAAATATTCGCCTGAGATCACCAACCCGACTGCAATGCCCCACAGTTGCCAGGTGCCCAGGGTCGGCTTGAGTTGCTCGTTGCTCATGTCGCACATCTCCTGCAGTCGGGGGAGGGGAGACGAAGCGCGTCGGTTGCCAGGACTGGGCCGCGACACGGACTGACCGTCGCTGGCTGATCGGCCGCTGTCACCGGCAATGATCGACGCTCTCCCGGTTATACCCCAAAGCCCGGCGACGGACACAAGCGCAGCGGGTAGGTGTGGTGCAACGTGGTGGCGTTCCGATCCTTATTAACTTTCCTGATGCTTGACCTCCGGTTCCGGAGAGACAGGCCCAGCTCCCGGTTCCCGGTCTGGTCTGCGAGTTCAGCATGTCTGCCCTGTGCTCGCGCAGTGGCACTAGCGTGTCGTTGGCTCACGCTTTTAGTGCCGCATAGCCTCGCACGCGCAGCAAATCCATTCGATCAATCGACAAGTGGGTGGAATCACCGGCAGGCCGCTGTGCGGCCGCAATTGCTGAAAGCCCCTCTCCCTGCGGGAGAGGGTTGGGGTGAGGGACGGTTGCTTAGTTAACCAGCAGCCGGCGCGCCCTCATCCGGCGCTACGCGCCACCTTCTCCCGGTGGGAGAAGGGAGGTGTCCACGGGTGGCTGTGAGCGTGCACGGGTTGAGCGCTTGATGCGCAAACGCTGGCATTGCCACAGCCCACAGCCCAGGCATTCGATCAATCAACAAGTGTACGCAATCGTCGACGACACGCTTCGCTGCCGGCAAGTGAAAGCCCCTCTCCACCCGGGAGAGGGGTGAGGGTACGGTTACTCAGTTAACCAGTAGCAGCCGCACCCTCATCCGGCGCTACGCGCCACCTTCTCCCGAGGGGAGAAGGGAAAAGCCGCCCACTGGCACTTACTTCCCGCGCTCAAGCACCAACAAGGGATCAATCCGCACGTCGAACCAATTCATCCCCCAATGCAGATGCGGCCCGGTCGCGCGCCCGGTGGCACCCACCGCGGCGATGACCTGGCCCTGTTCCACGCGATCGCCTACCTTCACGTCGATCCGCGACAGGTGCAGGAAGTTCGAACTGATGCCGAAGCCGTGGTCAAGCAGCAGCGTGCCGCCGGTCAGGTACAGATCCGGTGCCGCAAAGGTCACCACGCCGGCGGCGGGCGCCTTGACCGGCGTGCCGGTGGGTACGGCGATATCCATGCCCGAATGACCGGCGCCAGGCTGGCCGTTGTACACGCGCGCATTGCCGAAGCGGCCGCTGATGCGGCCCTGGACCGGCCACCCGAAGGGCTGCGCAAAATCGGCGCGTGGGTCGTCGCGATCGCGTGCGGCAGTGACCTGCGCCTGCTCGCGCTTGATGCGCTCGGCAATGGCCGGTGGTGGGTTGACGGTCTTTGGCGGCACGCCGTTGACGCGCTCCACCGGCCAGTCACGCGGAGTGACCGCGATGGTTGCGGTCTCCTTTCCACCATCGGCGCGGGTGATCTGCACCTGGAGCGGGCCGGTGGCGTCACGGCCGATGCCGAACACCACGCTGCCGTAACCGCTCACGCGCAGCGCGCGGCCGGCGTATTCGACCCGGCTGCCCGCCGGCACCTTGCCGATCACCATCGCCCCTTGCGAGGCGCTGGCCGGAAACACCACGCGCCCGTCTGCAGCGGCGGGCTCCTGCGCAGACACCGGCACCGTGAGCAATGCGCACGGCGCCAGCGCAAGCGCCGCGCCCATCAGCAGTGCACGCATCAGCGGTCGAAGGTCAGGCGCTGGCCGGCGGCACTGCCCACCAGCTGTTCGCCATCCCACACCTGCTGGCCGTTGACCCAGGTCGCAGCGATGCGTGAGCGGAAGGTGGTGCCTTCGAACGGCGACCAGCCGCACTTGGACAGCACCTGTTCGCGCTTTACGGTGAACGGCGTGTTGTCGATCAGCACCAGGTCGGCGAAGTAGCCTTCGCGCAGGAAGCCGCGCTGCTCCACGTCGAACAACTGCGCCGGCGCATGCGCAAACTTCTGCACGATGCGGGTGATCGGCAGCTTGCCTTCATGCACGAGCTCCAGCGCGGCGACCAGCGCGTATTGCACCAGCGGCAAGCCCGAGGGCGCCTGCGCATACGGCTTCTGCTTTTCGTCCCAGGTATGCGGGGCATGATCGGTGGCGAGCACGTCGATGACGTCCTCGGCCAAGGCCTCGATCAATGCCAGGCGGTCCTCGGGATCCTTGATCGCGGGATTGCACTTGATCAGGTTGCCCAGGCGCGCGTAATCGCTGCGGTCAAAGCGCAGGAAATGGATGCAGGTCTCGGCGGTGATGCGCTTGCGCACCTTGCCATCGGCATCCACCAACGGGCCGGCTTCGAACAACATCAATTCATCGGCGGTGGAGATGTGCAGCACGTGCAGGCGGGTGTTGTGCTTGCGCGCCAGCGACACCGCCAGCTGCGAGGACTTCAGGCAGGCTTCGCGCGAGCGGATGTCCGGATGCATCTCGGCAGTCAACGCCTCGCCGTACTTTTCCTTGTAGGCGGCCATCGTGGCATCGATGGTGGGGGTGTCTTCGCAGTGGGTGATGATCGGTGTGGGGGCATCGCGGAAGATCGCATCCAGCGTCTCGGGGTTGTCCACGAGCATGTTGCCGGTGGAGGCGCCCATGAACACCTTGATGCCGGGTGCGGTCTTGGGGTCCAGCGACTGGATGTGGGCCAGGTTGTCGTTGCTGGCGCCCATATAGAAGCCGTAGTTGGCCCAGGCGCGCCCGGCGGCCGCATCGTACTTGGCCTGCAGCGCGTCGGCGTTCAGGGTCGGCGGATTGGTGTTGGGCATGTCCATGAAGCTGGTCAGGCCACCGGCCACTGCGGCGCCGGATTCGGTGGCGATGTCGCCCTTGTGGGTCAGTCCCGGCTCGCGGAAGTGCACCTGGTCATCGATCATCCCGGGCAGCAGCCAGCGGCCGGCCGCATCCACCACGGTGTCGCCGGCAGCCGGCGCGATGTGGCTGTCGATGCGGGCGATGCGGCCGCCTTCGATCAGGAGATCGGCGTCGAACTCCTTGCCTTCATTGACCAGGCGGGCGTTGACGATGACGGTTCGGCTCATGGATGGGGTCCTTTGCAGCGGCAGGAAGAGGGGGAAGATGCGGGCGCATCGGGGACGGGGTCGAACCCGCCCGGATGGAACGGATGGCAGCGGCCCAGGCGGCGTGCAGCCAGCCAGCTGCCGCGGAGCGGACCGAAGCGGGCGATGGCAGTCATCGCATACTCCGAGCAGCTGGGCGCAAAACGGCAGCGCGGCCCCAGCAGGGGGCTGATGAACCGCTTGTAGAAGCGCAGCAGCGCGATGAGCAGGCGTCCGATCACTTGCCAATGATATGCCACTTGGATTAATACGTGGTTGCCGGGGGTCTGTGGGGTAGGCTATAAAGGCCCGCTTTCCCGGGCCCCGGGGGAACCAAGGAAGAGCGTTTCGTGGCTGCTAAAAAAACTGCACAAAAGGCCGTCCAGGCCGCCAAGAAGTCCGCCAAGCCTGTTGCCAAGAAGGCCGCGGCGCCTGCCGCTGCCAAGCCGGCCGCCAAGAAGGCGACCCCGGCCGCCAAGCAACTGGTTGCCAAGAAGGCACCTGCGACCAAGACCGCTGCCAAGCCGGCGCCGGCCTCGAAACCCGCAGCGCCCAAGCCCGTGAAACCCGTCGCCAAGAGTGCTGCCAAGCCGGCGGCGAGCAAGGCAGCTCCGGCTGCCGCCAAGCCGGTCACCAAGCCGGTGGCCACCAAGTCCGTACCGAAGCCGGCCACCACGCCGGCTCCGGCCAAGTCAGTCCCGGTCAAGGCTGCCAAGCCCGCGCCCGCACCGGCCTCCAAGGCCGTCCCTGCGAAGCCGGCGAAGTCTGCGACCCCGTCATCCAAGAATCCCGTGCCCGTTTCGAAATCCTCAGCAAAAACGCCAACCAAAACCGAAGCCCCCGCCAAGCCCGCCGCGACCCGTCCGGTCGGCAAGGTGGCTGTGGCCGTGACCTCCAAACCGTCGGGCTCGACCCCGAAGGCCAAGTACAAGGTCGTCGACTACAAGACCGACGAAACCACCGGCCGCCCGATCCTGCCGCAGGGCTACAAGCCCTCCGCGGACGAGGAGTACATGAGCAAGCTGCAGCAGGAGTACTTCCGTCAGCGCCTGCAGCGTTGGCGCAACGAGATGGTGGAAGAGTCCAAGCAGACCATCGAGAACCTGCGCGAAGAAGTGCGTGACATCGGCGACGAAGCCGAACGTGCCACCCGCGAAACCGAGAACTCGCTCGAGTTGCGCGCGCGCGACCGTGCACGCAAGTTGATCTCCAAGATCGACAGCACGCTCAAGCGTCTGGAAGACGGCGACTACGGCTACTGCGTAGACACCGGCGAAGAGATCGGCCTGGACCGCCTGGAGGCGCGCCTGACCGCCGAGCGCACCATCGACGCCCAGGAGCGTTGGGAACACCTGCAGAAGCAGCAGGGCGACTGATCACCCGTTAGGGCGGTTGTCTATTGTTGCGACCAAGCCCCGCCTAGTGCGGGGCTTTTGTCGTGGGCTGCGCGACCGGCGGTGGTCAAGGGCAACTTCGCATTCGACAAGGTCCAGCGCCTGCCCGGCAACATCGGCTACGAGAAGTTCCGCCTCTTCGCCTACCCGTATCTGGCGCCGCAACCGCGAGTTCGGCAATGGACTTCGTCGCTAATACCGATGCGCTGATCATTGACCTGCGCGATAACGCTAGCGGCGACCCGGCGACCCGGCGATGGTGGCGTAGCTGACCAGCTATCGTTTTGACACGCGCGCGCACTTGCACGAGATCGTGACCCGCAAGGGCGGAGAGACCGAGCAGGCCTGGACCATGCCGGGTCTGCCAGGGCAGGCCTTTGGTGGCAGCAAACCGGTGTACCTCCTGAACAGCCGGCAGACCTTTCCGCGGCCGAAGACGTTGCGTATGCGCTGCAGGCGCTGGCGCGCGCCACGGTGGTGGGCGAGGTCACCGCTGGCGGTGCGCATCCAAGCCGCGGCTTCAAGATCAGCAACCAGGTTGTTGCGGTGGTGCCCTACGCCCGGTTAGTGAGCCCGATCACCCGCGGCAATTGGGAGCGCAGTGGCGTGATCCCCGACGTGGCGGTGCCGGCCGCAAAGGCGCAGCAGACGGCCTACCGATCAGGCGCGCTGGCGCTGATCGCTGGGGCGGCCAATGAAGGCGAGGCCGCGCGCTTGCGGGCGTTGCTGGAGGCGCCCAGCCAGTAGTTGTGTCGCGGTTGCGCGCGCATCGAAGCTTCACAACCAAAAGCAGCGCACTTATAGGAGCGCGCTTGCGCGCGAGAGGCGTTCCCGGGAATGCCCTCGCGCGCAAGCGCGCTCCTACGTAGGCATGCGTTGATCGAGACGCCAGCTAATGTATGGATCGCCAAGAAAGCGGGGACGGTAGCCCGCGCCACGCTGTGATCGCGGCGGCTGTCAAGGCGGCCGTGTATATGCCGCCTACTCCCGCGATCAGCGGCGCACACTCTCGACCCTATTGCGTGCGCGGACTGCAGCGGCTACTGCAAGCCCAGCCCAGAGGGATGTGTGCAGCGCGTTGTGCAGCAGTCGCACACGCATCGCCTCACACGCGACAGCAATGCCCTTGTAGGAGCGCGCTTGCGCGCGAGAGGCGTTCCCGGGAATGCCCTCGCGCGCAAGCGCGCTCCTACGTGGGGCATGCGTTGATCGAGACGTTGGCCAATCTACGGATCGCCAAGAAGCGGGGACGGTAGTCCCGCGCCAAGCGATGTTCCTGGGGGCCTGCCTATACGACGGTAGCGGCGTCACGCGTTGCTAGTAGCGGCTGTTCACACGGTCGTATCTGCGCCACCATTTCGCGCGCAGGCGCACGCAAAATCGACCACGCTGCATATAGCGGCTACTGCAGATCGCGCACATCCAGCTTGCGCAGTTTCGGGGCCTTCCACGCAGTGGTCGCCACCACGCCCAGGGTCACGCAGCCACCGATCACCACCGCCGGCACCAGGCCGACCAGTCGCGCCATCACCCCGTCGTAGAACGCGCCCAGCTCGTTGGACGAGCCGATAAAGATGCCGTTGATCGAGGACACCCGGCCGCGCATCGCGTCCGGTGTGGCGAGCTGCAGGATGGTTTGCCGCACCACCACCGACACGCCGTCGCACATGCCGTAGGCCAGCAGGATCGCCGCCGATAACCAGAAGTGGCGCGACAGGCCGAAGGCGATCGTGCACAGCCCGAACCCGGCCACCGACAGCAGCAGGATGCGCCCGGCGTTGCGCTGCAGCGGGTGCCGCGCCAGCCATACGCCGACCAGGATCGAGCCCAGCGCAGGTGCGCCGCGCAGGATGCCCAGCCCTTCCGGCCCGTAGTGCAGGATGTCGTGGATGAAGGCCGGCAGCATCGACACCGCACCGCCGAGCAGCACCGAGAACATGTCCAGCGCCATCGCGCCGAGCATGATCTGGTTGGACAGCACGAACTGCGCGCCTTCGGCAATGCTGCGGAAGATCGGCGCACGCGGGCCTGCGTTGACGGGCTCGGTCACGCGCAGCAGGAACAGCGCCAGGATGGCCACCAGCGCTACGCTTGCCGCTACGCCATAGGCCAGGCCCTTGCCACCCCAGGCGACTAGCACGCCGCCCAGCGCCGGGCCGATCACCATGCCGGCCTGGAAGGTCACGCTGCCGATGCTGGCGCCACGCGCGAAGGCCTCGCGCGGCAGGGCGCGTGCGAACAAGGCGTTGTACACCGGCGACAGGAACGAGCGCGCGGCGCCGGTCAGCGCGATGGCCGCATAGATCGGCCACACGCCGTTGACCGGTACCCAGCCATGCGTGATCGCCATCAGGATCAGGGCGGTGGCCACCAGGCCCAGCGCGGCCATCATGCCGAGCCGGCGCCGCGGCAGATGGTCGACCAGGTACCCGGCGAACGGCGCGATGCAGAAGAACGGCAGGATTTCTGCCAGCCCGATCAATCCCAGCGACAGCGGACTGCGGGTGATCTCGTAGATGTGCCAGCCCACCGTCACCGCAACGATCTGGTAGGACAGCATCGCGCTGACGCGGTACAGCAGGATCAACCCGAAACCGGGGTAGGTCAGCAGCGTGCGCAGCGAGGCTGCCGGTGACGGCGTGGGCGTGCTCACTGCTGTGCGCGGGCGGTGTCGCGGATGAAGGCCAGCATCGCGGCCACGCCATTGCTGCGGGTCGGTGAGAGGTGCTTGGCCAGGCCGATCCCGGCGATGTAGTCCGGCTCGGTCGCCAGGATCTCCTGCGCGCTACGGCCCGAGTAAACGCGCAGCGCCAGGTAGATCAGGCCGGAGACGATGGCCGAATCGCTGACCGCGTGGAAGTCCAGGCGCTCGGCGTTGCCCTCCGGCACGATCCACACCATCGACTGGCAGCCGTGCAGGCGGTGTTCTTCGCTCTTCCACTGTTCCGGGAAGGTGGGCAGCTTGCGGCCCAGGTCGATCAGGTACTGGTAGCGCTCGGACCAGTCGCCGAAGAAGGAAAACTCCTCGGCGATGGTGGCTTGCGCTTCGACGGCGGTGGGTTCTAGCGGGAAGGGGGTGGTGGTCATCAAAACTCCAGAATCATTCGCAAAATCCAGGGTAGTTCGGTCAAAGCCCCTCTCCCTCCGGGGCGAGAAGGCACGGGTTGCGCGCCACTGGCGCGCGGGCCTTGGAGCGCCCGCGCCGCCCGCGCGGGCCGGGGCGCGGAGCGGGGGTTGGGGTGAGGGTACGGGCGAAGCTCCGCTGGAGTTCGATGCGGGTGGCTTCGCGCTTACCTCAAAAAAATCGATGCACGTGGCTTCGCTCGCACCCTCATCCGCCCCTGCGGGGCACCTTCTCCCGAAGGGAGAAGGGAATAAAATCATGCACGCTTCCAGCGCACGCCCTGTGCAGTGTCTTCCAGCACGATGCCTTCGTCGGCCAGCTGCTGGCGGATGGCATCGGCGCGGGCGAAATCCTTAGCTTTTTTCGCTGCGCTGCGTTCGTCGACCAGGGCGGCGATACGGGCATCGTCGCCGGCGTCGGCGCCACGCGAAAACCACGCGGCAGGCTCCTGCTGCAGCAGCCCTAGCGCGAGGCCCGCACCGAGCAGCTCGGCCTTCAAGCGGGCCCGGTCGGCGGCGTCATTGGCCTTGCGTGCCTCGCCGGCGATGCGCGCCACTTCGGCCAGCGCCTGCGGCGTGTTGAGGTCGTCGTCCAGCGCGGCCTCGACCGGTGCGGGGATCACCGCGCTTGCGGCCACGTCATGCAGGTCGCGCAGCGTGCCGTACAGCCGGTCCAGGGTGTTCTTGGCCTGTTCGATCAAGCCGTCTGACCAGTCCAGCGGTTGCCGGTAGTGCGCGCTCAGCAACGCATAGCGCAGCGCTTCGGGCGGGTGCTTGGCGATCAGGTCGTGCACGGTTTCGATGTTGCCCAGCGACTTGCTCATCTTGGCGCCGCTGAAGTTGAGCATGCCGTTATGCAACCAGAACCGCGCGAAAACGGCGCCGCCGTGGGCGCACTCGCTCTGCGCAATCTCGTTTTCGTGATGCGGGAACTGCAGGTCCACGCCGCCGGCGTGGATGTCGATGGTCGGCCCGAGGTGCGCGGCGGCCATTGCCGAGCATTCGATATGCCAGCCGGGGCGGCCGCGGCCCCACGGCGAGTCCCAGCCCGGCAGGTCGTCGCTGGAAGGCTTCCACAGCACGAAGTCGCCGGGATCGCGCTTGTAGGGCGCCACATCGACGCGTGCGCCGGCCAGCATTTCATCGGGATCGCGGCGTGACAGCTTGCCGTAGTCGGCGAAGCTGGCCACCGCGAACAGCACATGGCCTTCGGCGGCATAGGCATGCCCGCTGGCGATCAGCTGTTCGATCATCGCCACGATCTGCGGGATGTGCGCGGTGGCCTCCGGCTCGATATCCGGCGGCACCACACCGAGCGCGGCCATGTCCTGGCGGTAGATCGCCGCGAAGCGGTCAGTGATGGTGGAGATCGGCACGCCCTGCGCCTGGGCGGCGGCGTTGATCTTGTCGTCCACGTCGGTGATGTTGCGCGCGTAGCGCAGCGCGCCATAGCGCCGGCGCAGCAGCGCCGCCAGCACATCGAACACCACCGGGCCACGCGCATTGCCGATATGCGCATAGTTGTAGACCGTGGGCCCGCACACATACAGGGTGGGGCTGGACGGATCGAGCGGTGCGAACGGCTCGACCCGCCGCGTCAGATTGTTGTGCAGGCGCAGGCTCATCGGCATCTTGGCGAGGGTAACTGGGCGATTCTAGCCGGTCGCGGCGATGCGGCGAACCGGCAGACAAGCGATGGCAACCGGATGGGCTGCGTTCAGCCCAAGGTCTCGCAAGCTCCATACACTTACGTATTGCTCTGCTCCGCCTCCTTGGTCCTGATGCGACTTCTCCCGTTCTCCATGCTGTGTGTGCTGGCCTGGCAGGCATTGCCGGTGCAGGCGGCAGAACCCGACGTGAAAAACCGGGTAGTCGTGATCGAAAACGTCAAGCTGGACTATGCCCAGGTGCTCAACGTGGAGCCGGTCTACCAGACCTTGCGCGCCACCCGCATCGAAGAGCAGTGCGAGGCCGAGCAGGCCGCTGCGGTGGCTGCCGCGCCCGTCGAGTCCGGCGAAGGCCGCATCAACCGGATGATGGATTCGGTCAAGGAAATGTTCTCGCGCCAGCCCGAGCCGGCCGCTCCGGCGGCGGTGCCGCCGACCAGCACGCGGCGCAACTGCAAGGTGGTGGAGGTGCCGCGCGAGTTCCGCCGGCCGATCGCCTTCGACGTGGACTACGTCTACAAGGGCACCAAATACCGTTCCCGGCTGCCGGAAGACCCGGGCAACCGGCTGCGGATCCGGGTCTCGGTGACCCCGTACATTCCCGACGCCATCGTCGCGCCGCCGCGATGAGGCCCGCAGCGGTTGCGCCGTGCCCGCATGCATGCGAGGATTCGCGCCCTATGCACGCAAACGCCTTTCAGCACGACACCAGTGCCGCCCGGATGGCCTCCGGCATGACGTCGCGTGCCCGCCGACCGGAATCCCACATTTTCGCTGGGTAACCGGAGCGTTTTGCTGCCTGTTTCGAAAACCCAGCCCGCGGCTGGGTTTTTTCGTTTCGGGCCCGGGAAAAGTTTCACTCGCAAGAACCGCGCATTCCGCGCAACCCGTCGCTCGCGGCGGACCACGCAGCAGAAGTACGCAGCAAAGGATCGATCGATGTCACTGAAGCACTTCTTGAACACCCAGGACTGGAGCCGCGCCGAACTGGATGCGCTGTTGACCCAGGCCGCGTTGTTCAAACGCAACAAGCTGGGAAGCGAGCTGAAGGGCAAGTCGATCGCGCTGGTGTTCTTCAACCCGTCCATGCGGACCCGCACCAGCTTCGAGCTGGGCGCGTTCCAGCTGGGTGGGCATGCGGTGGTGCTGCAGCCGGGCAAGGATGCGTGGCCGATCGAATTCAACCTGGGCACGGTGATGGACGGCGAAACCGAGGAGCACATCGCCGAGGTGGCGCGCGTGCTGGGCCGGTATGTCGACCTGATCGGCGTGCGTGCGTTCCCGAAGTTCGTCGACTGGTCCAAGGACCGCGAAGACCAGGTGCTCAAGAGCTTTGCCAAGTATTCGCCGGTGCCGGTGATCAACATGGAGACCATCACCCACCCGTGCCAGGAGCTGGCGCACGCGCTGGCGCTGCAGGAGCATTTCGGCACCCAGGACCTGCGCGGCAAGAAGTACGTGTTGACCTGGACCTACCACCCCAAGCCGTTGAACACCGCGGTAGCCAATTCGGCACTGACCATCGCCACGCGCATGGGCATGGACGTGACCCTGCTGTGCCCGACCCCGGACTACATCCTGGACGAGCGTTACATGGACTGGGCGGCGCAGAACGTGGCAGAGAGCGGTGGCTCGCTGCAGGTCAGCCACGACATCGACAGTGCCTATGCCGGCGCCGATGTGGTGTACGCCAAGAGCTGGGGCGCGTTGCCGTTCTTCGGCAACTGGGAGCCGGAAAAGCCGATCCGTGACCAGTACCAGCACTTCATCGTCGACGAACGCAAGATGGCGCTGACCAACAACGGCGTGTTCTCGCATTGCCTGCCGCTGCGTCGCAACGTCAAGGCCACCGATGCGGTGATGGATTCGCCCAACTGCATCGCCATCGACGAGGCGGAAAACCGCCTGCATGTGCAGAAGGCGATCATGGCAGCGCTGGTGGGTCAGAACCGCCCGTGAGCCACCACACGCATCGTTATGCCGCCCGTGTCACCTGGACCGGTGACCGCGGGCAGGGCACGCACAGCTATCGCAGTTACGGCCGCGAGCACGAGATTGCCATCGCCGGCAAGCCGCCGATCGTCGGGTCCTCGGATCCGCTGTTTCGCGGCGACGCGGGGCTGCACAATCCCGAGGACCTGCTGGTGTCGTCGCTGTCGGCCTGCCACATGCTGTGGTACCTGCACCTGGCTGCCGAGTCCGGCATCGTAGTGCGCGGCTATGTGGACGATGCGATCGGCAGCATGTTCACCGACGCCGACAGCGGCCGTTTCAGCGAGGTGGTGCTCAAGCCCACGGTGACCATTTCCGCGGGCGACCCCGCGACTGCCGACGCCCTGCATCATCTCGCGCATCAAGCTTGTTTCATCGCCAATTCGGTCAACTTCCCGGTGCGCTGCGAACCGCGCATCGTGGTGACGGACTAACTTTTCTCCCTTGCCCCCAGGAACTTCGTCATGAGCAGCAAAGATATCGTCCTCGCTTTCTCCGGTGGCCTCGACACCAGCTTCTGCATTCCGTACCTGCAGGAGCGCGGCTATGCCGTGCACACCGTGTTCGCCGATACCGGCGGTGTGGATGCCGAAGAACGCGATTTCATCGAGAAGCGCGCCGCCGAGCTGGGCGCAGCCAGCCATGTCACCGTCGATGGCGGCCCGGCGATCTGGGAAGGCTTCGTCAAGCCGTTCGTGTGGGCCGGCGAGGGCTACCAGGGCCAGTACCCGTTGCTGGTGTCCGACCGTTACCTGATCGTCGATGCCGCGCTCAAGCGCGCCGAAGAGCTGGGCACGCGGATCATCGCGCACGGCTGCACCGGCATGGGCAACGATCAGGTGCGTTTCGACCTGGCGGTAAAGGCGTTGGGCGACTACCAGATTGTGGCGCCGATTCGCGAGATCCAGAAAGAACACACCCAGACCCGCGCTTACGAACAGAAGTACCTGGAAGAGCGCGGCTTCGGCGTGCGTGCCAAGCAGAAGGCCTACACCATCAACGAGAACCTGCTGGGCGTGACCATGTCTGGCGGCGAGATCGATCGCTGGGAAGCACCGGGCGAAGGCGCACGCGGCTGGTGTGCACCGCGCAGCGCGTGGCCGACCGAAGCGTTGACGGTGACGCTGAAGTTTGTCGAAGGCGAGGCCGTGGCGCTGGACGGCAAGGCCCTGCCAGGTGCGCAGATCCTGGCCAAGCTCAATACCTTGTTCGCGCAGTACGGCGTGGGCCGTGGTGTGTACACCGGCGACACCGTGATCGGCCTGAAGGGCCGCATCGTGTTCGAAGCGCCGGGCCTGATCTCGCTGCTCACCGCGCACCGTGCACTGGAAGATGCGGTGCTGACCAAGCAGCAGAACCGCTTCAAGCCGGACGTGGCGCGCAAGTGGGTGGAGCTGGTGTACGAGGGCTTCTATCACGACCCGCTCAAGACCGATATCGAGGCGTTCCTGAAGTCGTCGCAGTCCAAGGTCAATGGCGAAGTGACGCTGGAAACCCGCGGTGGCCGCGTCGATGCGGTGGCGGTGCGTTCGCCGCACCTGCTCAACGCCAAGGGCGCGACCTACGCGCAGTCGGCTGACTGGGGCGTGGAAGAGGCCGAGGGGTTCATCAAGCTGTTCGGTATGAGCTCCACGCTGTACGCGCAGGTGAATCGCTGAGGTTTCTCGGCACTTAGGCAAAGCCCCTCTCCCCTCGGGAGAGGGGTTGGGGGTGAGGGTACGGGCAAAGCTCTCGCGATGTTCAGTGCACTAGGCTTCGCCCGTACCCTCATCCGCCCCTTTGGGGCAACTTCTCCCGGAGGAAGAAGGAAGCGCTTCGATGAGATTTACCAGTCGTTTGCGCGCCTCCGTGCTTTGCACACTTTCATCCAGCCGCCGCTTCAGACCATTGATCAAACCGACATGACCGATCTACTCGCCGCCACCCTCGAACACCTGGAAACGCTGGTGTCCTTCGACACCCGCAATCCGCCGCGTGCGATCGCTGCCGAAGGTGGCATCTTCGATTATCTGCGTGCGCAGTTGCCCGGTTTCCAGGTCGAAGTGATCGATCATGGCGATGGGGCGGTGAGCCTGTACGCGGTGCGTGGCACGCCGAAGTACCTGTTCAATGTGCATCTGGACACAGTGCCGGATTCGCCGCATTGGAGCGCCGATCCGCACGTGATGCGGCGCACCGAGGACCGGGTGATCGGCCTGGGGGTTTGCGACATCAAGGGCGCGGCGGCGGCGTTGTTGGCGGCCGCCAACGCCGGCGATGGCGATGCGGCGTTTCTGTTTTCGTCCGACGAAGAAGCCAATGACCCGCGCTGCATCGCGGCGTTTCTGGCGCGTGGCTTGGCGTATGACGCCGTGCTGGTGGCCGAGCCGACCATGGGCGAGGCGGTGCTGGCGCATCGCGGCATCAGCTCGGTGCTGATGCGCTTTGCTGGCCGCGCCGGGCACGCGTCCGGCAAGCAGGATCCGGCTGCCAGCGCGCTGCATCAGGCGACGCGCTGGGGCGGCAAGGCGCTGGATCATGTCGAGTCGCTGGCGCACGCGCGTTTCGGCGGGCTGACCGGTTTGCGTTTCAACATCGGCCGCGTCGACGGCGGCATCAAGGCCAACATGATCGCGCCGGCGGCCGAGCTGCGCTTTGGCTTCCGGCCGCTGCCGTCCATGGATGTGGATGGCCTGCTGGCGACTTTTGCCGGGTTTGCCGATCCGGCTGCGGCGCATTTCGAAGAAACCTTTCGCGGCCCCAGCCTGCCATCGGGCGACATCGCACGTGCCGAAGAGCGTCGCCTGGCGGCGCGCGATGTGGCCGACGCGCTGGACCTGCCAATCGGCAATGCTGTGGACTTCTGGACCGAGGCCTCGCTGTTTTCGGCCGGCGGCTACACCGCACTGGTTTATGGCCCGGGCGATATTGCCCAGGCGCACACCGCCGACGAGTTCGTGACGCTGGCGCAGTTGCAGCGCTACGCCGAGTCGGTCAACCGCATCATCAACGGCTCGCCCTGAGCCTGCATTCCGCGCCTGGCGCGGCCATTCCTCCCAACGATCACCGCAATGTCCCTTCCAGCACAGCCCCACAAACAGACCCGCCAGACCATCGTGCGCCTGCTTTCGAGCATGGCCAGCGCGAAGGAGATCAGCCAGTACCTGAAGCGTTTCTCGCAGCTGGACGCCAAGCGCTTTGCGGTGGTCAAGGTGGGCGGCGCGGTGTTGCGCGACGACCTGGAGGCGCTGACCTCGTCGTTGTCGTTCCTGCAGGAAGTAGGGCTCACCCCGATCGTGCTGCACGGCGCGGGCCCGCAGCTGGATGCCGAACTATCGGCCGCTGGCATCGAAAAGCAGACCGTCAACGGCCTGCGCGTGACCTCGCCGGAAGCCCTGGCAATTGTGCGCAAGGTGTTTCAGGCCTCCAACCTCAAGCTGGTGGAAGCGCTGCAGCAGAACGGCGCGCGTGCGACTTCGATCACCGGCGGCGTCTTTGAAGCCGAATATCTGGATCGCGATACCTACGGCCTGGTCGGCGAGGTCAAGGCAGTGAATCTTGCGCCGATCGAGGCCAGCCTGCAGGCCGGTTCGATCCCGGTGATCACCAGCCTGGGCGAAACCCCGAGCGGGCAGATCCTCAACGTCAACGCCGATTTTGCCGCCAACGAACTGGTGCAGGAACTGCAGCCGTACAAGATCATCTTCCTCACCGGCACCGGCGGTCTGCTGGATGCCGATGGCAAGCTGATCGACTCGATCAACCTGTCCACCGAATACGACCATCTGATGCAGCAGCCGTGGATCAACGGCGGCATGCGGGTGAAGATCGAGCAGATCAAGGATCTGCTCGATCGGCTGCCGCTGGAGTCGTCGGTATCGATCACCCGGCCGGCGGATCTGGCCAAAGAACTGTTCACCCACAAGGGTTCCGGCACGCTGGTGCGGCGTGGCGAGCGCGTACTGCGCGCGACCTCGTGGGACGCGCTGGACCTGCCGCGGCTGACGTCCCTGATCGAATCCAGCTTCGGCCGCACGTTGGTGCCGGACTATTTCAGCAACACCAAGCTGCTGCGTGCCTACGTCAGCGAGAACTACCGCGCGGCGGTGATCCTTACCGATGAAGGCATGCTGGGCGAGGGCACCTTGACCTATCTGGACAAGTTCGCCGTGCTCGACGACGCGCAGGGCGAAGGCCTGGGCCGTGCGGTCTGGAACGTGATGCGCGAAGAAACCCCGCAGCTGTTCTGGCGCTCGCGTCACAATAACCAGGTCAACATTTTCTACTACGCCGAATCCGACGGCTGCATCAAGCAGGAAAAGTGGAAGGTGTTCTGGTACGGGCTGGAAAACTTCGAGCAGATCCAGCACTGCGTGGCGCATTGCGCGACGCGTCAACCCACCTTGCTGGGGTGAGTGCAATGACGGCCGCCGCATCGCAAACGCTTTGGCGCGAGGTGCCCACCTTGCGCGGCCAGCACGTCACGCTGGAGCCACTGCGCGCTGCCCACGCCGATGGCTTGCGTGCGGCAGTGGCCGATGGTGCGTTGTCGCGCCTGTGGTACACCAGCGTGCCCGGTGCTGCGCAAGTCGATGACTACATCGCCGCCGCGTTGGCCGCGCAGGCGGACGGCACTGCGCTGCCCTTTGTGGTGCGCGATGCGGCGGGCGAGATCGCCGGCAGCACGCGCTACTACGCACTGGATGCATCGGTGCCGAAGCTGTCGATCGGCTACACCTGGTACGCGCCGCGCGTGCAGCGCACCGGCCTCAATACCGAGGCAAAGCGTCTGCTGCTTGGGCATGCCTTTGAAACGCTCGGCTGCCTGAGCGTGGTGTTCGAGACCAGCTGGTTCAATCACACCTCGCGCGCGGCCATCGCGCGGCTGGGTGCAAAGCAGGACGGGGTGCTGCGCAATCACACGCGCCACGCCGACGGCACGCCACGCGACACCGTGGTGTTCTCCATCATCAATGCGGAATGGGCCGGGGTGAAACGCCACCTGCAGTTCCGCCTGGACGCACACGCATGACTGTTCAACCAACCACCATCGGCATTGTGGGCGCACGCGGCCATACCGGCGCGGAGCTGATCAAGCTGATTGCCGCGCACCCGCAGTTGCAGCTGGTGTTCGTGTCCTCGCGCGAGCTTGCCGGCCAGCGCGTGGCCGAGCACAGCGACGGCTATCAGGGCGAGCTGCGCTATGAAAGCCTGGACGCCGACGCGGTGGCGGCCAAGGCCGCGGACGTGGTGATCCTGGCATTGCCCAACGGCAAGGCCGAGCCCTTCGTGGCGGCCATCGATGCCAGCCGGCCGCAGACGCTGCTGATCGACCTGTCGGCCGACTACCGCTTCGATCCGGCCTGGTATTACGGCTTGCCGGAGCTCACCCGCCACACCTACGCCGGGCAGCGCCGCATCAGCAATCCCGGCTGCTATGCCACGGCCATGCAGCTGGCGATCACGCCGCTGCGCGAGCAACTGGCAGGGCCGCCGCAGTGCTTTGGCGTTTCCGGCTATTCCGGTGCGGGCACCACGCCTTCAGACAAGAACAATCCCGCGTTGCTGGCCGACAACCTGATGCCATACGCGCTGACCAACCACATGCACGAGCGCGAAGTCTCCGCGCAGCTCGGCGTGCCGGTGGAATTCATGCCGCATGTGGCGCCGCATTTCCGCGGCATTACCATGACCGTGAACCTGTGGCTGCAGCAGCCGTTGACGCGCGAGCAGATCCACGCGCGCTACCTGGAGCGGTATGCGCATGAGCCCTTGATCGAGATCGTGGACGAGGCGCCGTGGGTAAGCCGCATCGCCGGCACCCATGGCGTGCAGATCGGTGGGTTCACCATGGCACCGGGCAACAAGCGCGTGGTGGTGGTGGCAACGCTGGACAACCTGCTCAAGGGTGCGGCCACGCAGGCCATGCAGAACCTCAACCTGGCGCTGGGCTGGGACGAATTGACCGCAATTGGCTGATGCGCGTCCCTCGCACAAGCCCGCACATCCATCTGCGGGGATTCAATTGGACGACTTATTTCGAGACGCTTTCCGATGACCAATCTGTTGTGGCAAAAACCCGGCGTGGCGGTGGACGCCAAGATCCAGACCTTCCTGGCCGGCGATGACGTCATCCTGGACCGCGAGTTCTTCCTGTACGACATCGCGGCCAGCAAGGCGCATGCGCAGGGGCTGCAGCACATCGGCATCCTGTCGCTGGAGGAACTGGGCGGGCTGAGCGAGCAGCTGGATCTGCTGGCCGGCGACTTCCGTAGCGGCGCGTTCGTGCTCGATGCGCAGTACGAGGATTGCCATTCGGCCATCGAAGCGCGGCTGACCGAACGCCTGGGCGATGCCGGCCGCAAGATCCACACCGGCCGCAGCCGCAACGACCAGATCCTGGTGGCCACGCGGCTATGGTTGAAGGACAAGCTGCAGCGCGTGGCCGCGCTCAGCACCGAGGTGGCAAAAGTGGCGCTGGACCGCGCACAGGCAGAAGCCGAGCTACCGGTGCCCGGCTACACGCATATCCAGCGTGCTGTGGTGTCCTCGGCCGGCATGTGGTGGGCAGGGTGGGCCGAGGCCTTCATCGACAACGCCGTGCGCGCCAACGACACCTTCAAGCTGGTAGACACCAACCCGCTGGGCACCGCGGCCGGTTACGGCGTCAATCTGCCGCTGGACCGTGCGCACACCACCGCCGAACTTGGCTTCGCGCGCCTGCAGGTCTCGCCCATCTACGCACAGCTCTCGCGCGGCAAGTTCGAGCTGGCTGCACTGGAAGCGCTGGGTGGCGCAACGCTGGACCTGCGCCGGATTGCCTGGGATCTGTCGTTGTTCACCAGCGGCGAGTTCGCCTTTGTCGCGCTGCCGGCGCAGTACACCACCGGCAGTTCGATCATGCCGAACAAGCGCAACCCCGATGTCATCGAACTGATGCGCGCCACCCACGCCAGCGTGGCAGCGGCGCGCACCGAGATCGAACAGCTGCTGTCGCTGCCGTCCGGCTACCACCGCGATCTGCAGAGCAGCAAGGGCGCGATCGTGCACGGCTTTGCGCGCGGCCTGGCCGCGCTGGAGCTGTTGCCGGCCTTGCTGGCCAACCTGGAATGGCGGCCAGACAAGCTACGCGCGGCGATCGATTCGGGCATGTACGCCACCGATGTCGCGGTGGAAGCCGCCGTGGCCGGGGTGCCGTTCCGCGATGCCTACAAGGCCGCCGCCGCCGCGTCTGACAGCGCAGGGCAGGGACGCACACCGGAAGCCAGCCTGGCCGCACGCGTGTCGCCCGGTGCGGCGGCCGATCTGCAGCTGGATGTGCTGCGCGCCCGCTGGCAGGCGCTGCAGTGATCCCCACCCTCAGTGCCGACACCGCCGAGCACTATCCCTGGGGCGAGGCCTGCGATGGCTGGCACCTGCTGCGCGACCCGGGGCTGAGCGTGCTCGAAGAGCACATGCCGCCCGGCGAGATGGAGCAATGCCACCGGCATAGCCGTGCACGGCATTTTTTCTATGTGCTCGCCGGCGAGGTGATGTTGCAGGTGGATGGCGAGCAGCACGTGCTCAAGGTGGGCCAGGGCCTGCATGTGACGCCCGGCTCGACCCATCAGATGCACAACCTGTCCGACGAGCAGGCGCGGTTTCTGGTGATTTCCACGCCGCATGGCAAGGCCGAGCTTACGACCACCGCGAGCACACCCGTGGCCACCGCCGCCGTGGTGGCACCGGGCGCCGCGCCAACGGAGGCCGACTGATGGCCACGCGCTATCTGGTCCTGGCGATGCGCCAGCCCGACTTCCCGGCCGATGTGGTGCAGCCGCATCGCGATTTTCTGGATGCGCTGCGAGCCGCCGGGCAATTGGAGTTGACCGGGGGCTTCAGCGACGGCAGCGGTGGCGCGTACGTATTGATCAATGTCGATGGTCTGGCGCAGGCGCAGCAGATCGTGGCGCAAGATCCCCTGGCCGTGCGCGGTGCCTCCACGCTGACGGTGTACGAATGGAACGCGCAGTGAGGCTGCACATCCGCGGGGCGCATGTGGTTATCGCTTCCGCAATCACTAGGGCACGGTCATGACCCAGCCGGTCGTCGCCACTTCGCTATTCACCGAGCAGGTGCTGCCGCCGTGGCGGCGCGCAGTGCTCAAGGTGGGTAGCAGCCTGCTGGCGGCCGATGGCGGCGGCCTGTCGCCGCGGTTTGCGCTGGGCCTGGCGCAGTTTGTGTCGGCCAATCTGGCGGCGGGGCGCGAAGTAGTGATCGTCTCGTCCGGCGCGGTGGCGGCCGGGCGCGCCATCCTGCCCAAGGCAGCCGAAGCTGGCGCCGCCATCGCTGCGCGCCAGGCACTGGCCGCGCTGGGCCAGGCGCAGTTGATCGCGTTGTGGCAGCGCTTTTTCGAGCGCCCGGTGGCGCAGGTGCTGCTCACCCACGACGACCTGCGCAACCGCCGCCGCTACCTCAATGCGCGCGCCACGCTGGGCGAACTGTTGCGGCTGGGCGCATTGCCGGTGATCAACGAGAACGACACCGTGTCGGTGGACGAACTCAAGCTCGGCGACAACGACAACCTGGCCGCGATCGTGGCCGCGCTGGTCGATGCCGATGCCTTGTTCATCGCCACCGACATCGATGGCCTGTACAGCGCCGACCCGCGCAGCAACCCGCTGGCGCGCCCGCTCGACGAGGTGGCCGAACTCAGCGCCGAGGTGCTGGCGATGGCCGGCGGCAGCGGCAGCAGCGTGGGCACCGGCGGCATGCGCACCAAGCTGGAAGCCGCCGCCAAGGCCGGTGCGGCCGGGATCGAAACCTATCTGTTCAACGGCCGCAGTGCCGAGGTGGTGCGCGGGCTGGCGCAGGACCGGCTGTGCGGCACGCGTATCCACGCCGCGCGCACGCGCATTGCCGCGCGCAAATACTGGCTGCGGCATGCGCCGGTGGAGCCGGGCACGATCCTGATCGATGCCGGCGCCGCACTGGCGCTCACCGACAAGGGCGCCTCGCTGCTACCCGGCGGCGTGGCCGGTGCCGAAGGCGATTTCCGCCGCGGCGACATGGTGGAAATCCACCTACGCGACAGCACTGGCAGCCGCTGCCTGGCACGCGGCGTGAGCCAGTATTCGGCAGTGGATGTGCGCCGCATCGCCCGCCGCCACTCGCGCGAGATCGAACCGATCCTCGGCTACAGCTACGGCGAGAATGTGGTGCATCGTGATGATCTGGTAGTTTTGTAGCAGGGATTGGTGAGTCGGGATTGGGGATTCGCAACAGCATCTGTTGTGCGTCTCCCAAACGTTGTCTCTGTGTCCCAACGACTGCTTCCCTTGTGGTGATAAAACGGTCGCCTGCGTTTTCCCAATCCCCAATCCCGATTCTCGAATCCCGGCCCCCCAATGACCATCAAATCGCTCGCCCTGCAATGCCGCGACGCCGCGCAGGTGCTGTCGCAATTGTCCGCAGACGCCAAGCAGGCCTTGTTGCTGGCCATGGCCGATGCGCTCGACACCGATGCGACGCAGATTCTGCAGGCCAACCAGCGTGACGTGGATGCGGCGCGTGAGAAGGGCACCGGTGCGGCGATGCTCGATCGCCTGACGCTGACGCCGGCGCGCTTGTCGGCAGTGGGCGCGGCGTTGCGCGAGGTGGCCGTGCTGCCGGATCCAGTGGGCCAGGTCACGCGCGACGATGTGCGCCCCAACGGCATCCGCGTGCAGAAGGTGCGCGTGCCGCTGGGGGTGATCGCGATGATCTACGAAGCCCGCCCGAATGTGACCGCTGATGCGGCAGCGCTGTGCATCAAGGCCGGTAACGGCGTGATCCTGCGTGGCGGCTCCGAAGCGATTCACTCCAACACCGCGATTGCGCGCGCCTTGCAGCGTGCCCTGCGCGAGGCCGGCGTGCCCGAAGCGGCGCTGACGCTGGTGGAAGACTTGCGACGCGAGACCATGCTGGAGCTGCTGCAGCTCAGCGACATCGTCGACCTGGCGATTCCGCGCGGTGGCGAGGGCCTGATCCGCTTCGTTGCCGAACACGCGCGCGTGCCGGTGATCAAGCATTACAAGGGCGTCTGCCATCTGTTCGTGGATGCATCGGCCGATGTGGACCTGGCGGTGCGCCTGCTGGTGGATGGCAAGGCCTCGCGGCCGTCGGCATGCAATTCGCTGGAGACACTGCTGGTACATGCAGAGATCGCTGAACGCTTTCTGCCCGCCGCCGCTGCCGCGTTGCGCGCGCGCAACGTCGAGCTGCGTGGCGATGCGGCAACGCGCGCAGTGCTGCCCGAGATCGCCGCGGCCAGCGACGACGACTACGCCGCCGAATTCCTGGACCTGATCCTGGCCATCCGCGTGTTGCCGGATCTGGACACCGCGCTGGCGCATATCCGTCAGTACGGCTCGGATCACACCGAGGTGATCGCCACGCAGACGCCCGCCAACGCCGAAACGTTCGTGCAGTCGCTGCGCTCGGCGGTGGTGATGGTCAACGCGTCTTCGCGGTTTTCCGACGGTGGCGAACTCGGCCTGGGCGCGGAAATCGGCATCTCCACCACACGCCTGCATTCGTACGGCCCGATGGGCCTGGAGGCGCTGACCGTTGAGCGCTTCGTGGTGCGTGGTGAGGGGCAGGTGCGGCACTGACGCCTTGGCCTCGTGCTGGCGCACAGGCCGCCAGTGCAGGCATGGTTGCAGGTTTTCCGGCAGTCTCTTCAACTTGGAGACCAGCTCCTCAACCGGCAGGTCGGCGTACTCGGTCAGCAGCGGGCTACGCGATGCACCGGGCCGTTGCTCGGGCGCAGACGATGGTGACGCCCGTCCTTCCTCGTTGTCGCTGAGACGCTGGCCGTCACCCGCAAGCGAGCGTCGAACCGGAAATCACCCTGCGCAGGCAGTGCATCGAGAGCCTGCGCTGCGTACGCCGCTCCATGCGGGCATCACGCAAACACGCACCTAGCGCAGGCCGCCAACCGCGCAGCCTGCTCGCCCGCCATGCAGCCGCACCACGCAACCACGACCTTTGACACTCCCCCCGGCGCCTCCGCGCTGCCTACAGTCGACGACTTCCCCCAGTTTCCGGAGTCGTCGATGCGTCGTCTTGCCGCCTGCCTGCTCGCTACCGCCGTTGCCGCCGCCACCAGCGCGGCGCTGGCGCAGACCTCGCCGATGACCCCGGACATCACCGGCAAGCCGTTCGTGGCAAGCGACGCTGCCAACGACTACATCAAGCGTGAAGTGATGATCCCGATGCGCGATGGGGTCAAGTTGCATACGGTGCTCGTGCTCCCCAAGGGCGCACGCAATGCACCGATGGTGCTCACGCGTACGCCTTACAACGCCAGTGGCCGCACCGAGCGCATGGCGTCGCCGCACATGAAGGACCTGCTCGCGCAGGGCGACGATGTGTTCGTGGAAGGTGGCTACATCCGCGTGATCCAGGACGTGCGCGGCAAGTACGGCTCGGAAGGCGATTACGTGATGACCCGGCCGTTGCGCGGGCCGCTCAATCCCAGCGAGGTCGACCATGCCACCGATGCGTGGGACACCATCGATTGGCTGGTCAAGAACGTCAAGGAGTCCAACGGCAAGGTCGGCATGATCGGCTCCTCGTACGAAGGCTTTACCGTGGTGATGGCACTCACCAACCCGCATCCGGCGCTCAAGGTCGCGGTGCCGGAAAGCCCCATGGTGGACGGCTGGATGGGCGACGACTGGTTCAACTACGGCGCGTTCCGCCAGGTGAACTTCGACTACTTCACCGGCCAGCTGACCCAGCGCGGCAAGGGCACCGGCATCGCGCGCCAGGGCCATGACGACTACAGCAATTTCCTGCGCGCCGGCTCGGCTGGCGACTTCGCCAAGGCGGCGGGTCTGGAACAACTGCCGTGGTGGCACAAGCTCACCGAGCACGCCGCCTACGACAGCTTCTGGCAGGAGCAGGCACTGGACAAGGTGATGGCGCGCACGCCGCTGAAGGTGCCCACGATGTGGCTGCAGGGCCTGTGGGATCAGGAAGACATGTGGGGCGCCATCCACAGTTATGCGGCGATGGAGCCGCGCGACAAGAGCAACACGCTCAACTACCTGGTGATGGGGCCGTGGCGGCATAGCCAGGTCAATTACGACGGCAGCGCGCTAGGTGCGTTGAACTTCGATGGCGATACCGCGCGGCAGTTCCGCCACGATGTGTTGCGCCCGTTCTTCGACCAGTACCTGGTCGATGGCGCGCCGAAAGCCGCCACGCCTCCGGTGTTCATCTACAACACCGGCGAGAACCATTGGGACCGCCTGCAGGCCTGGCCACGTAGTTGCGACAAGGGCTGCGCTGCCAGGACCAAGCCGCTGTATCTGCAGGCCGGCGGCAAGCTGTCGTTCCAGGCGCCAACGGCGGCGCAACCGGCGTTCGAGGAATACGTGTCCGACCCGGCCAAGCCGGTGCCGTTCGTGCCGCGCCCGGTCGACTTCGGCGACCGCAGCATGTGGACCACCTGGCTGGTGCACGACCAGCGCTTCGTCGATGGTCGCCCGGACGTCCTCACCTTCGTCACCGAGCCACTGACCGCACCGCTGCAGATCGCCGGCGCGCCGGATGTGCATCTGCAGGCCTCCACCAGCGGCGGCGACAGCGACTGGGTGGTCAAGCTGATCGATGTCTACCCGGACGAGATGGCGGCCGACCCGAAGATGGGCGGCTATGAGCTGCCGGTGTCGATGGCGATCTTCCGCGGCCGCTACCGCGAAAGTTTCAGCACGCCCGCGCCGCTGGCAGCCAATCAGCCGCTGGCGTTCCAGTTCGGCCTGCCCACCGCCAATCACACCTTCCAGCCGGGCCACCGGGTAATGGTGCAGGTGCAATCCAGCCTGTTCCCGCTGTACGACCGCAACCCGCAGACCTACGTGCCCAATGTCTTCTTCGCCAAGCCCGGCGATTATCAGAAGGCGACCCAGCGCGTGTACGTGGCGCCGGGGCAGGGCAGCTACATCAGTCTGCCGGTGCGTTGACGCCGCGGGCGCTGCGTGCCGGCGGCGCCCACACGTCTTCCAGCCACTGCGGGCGGCAGGCCACCCAGGCGGCCACCAGCTGGATCACGATGCACGCGACCAGAAACAGGAAGGGCGAGGTCCAGCCGCCGCGGTGGGCGTGCAGCCAGCCGAACAGGAACGGCCCCAGGCAGCTCACCAGGTAGCCCATGCCCTGCGAAAACCCCGACAGTGCCGCCGAGCCGGCGGCAGTGCGGCTGCGCTGGTTGACCAGCACCAGTGCCAGCGGGAACGTGCTGGGCCCCAGGCCGAGCAGGGTGACCCACAGGATCGGCGCCGCCAGCGGTGCCCACCACAGCCCGGCGAATGCCACCAGGTGGCAGGCCGCGCACAGCAGCACGATCGGGAACGGGTTGCGCAGGCGCACCGCCAGGGCGGGCATGGTCAGCGCGCCAACCATGCCCAGCGCCGAGAACAACGCCACCATGGTGCCGCCGAAGGCGGGCGACGCACCGGCCTCGCGGAACAGCGTCGGCAGCCAGGTGAACATCGAATAGGTCACCAGCGAGGTCATGCCGAAGGTCAGCGCCATGCTCCAGCCCAGCGCAGTGCGTGCCACGCGGCCTTCCGCTTCCGGGGTGGGTGTCACCGGCGCCGGCCCGGTCGCGGCCAGACGGCGATGCCGCGCATGCACCAGCGCCCAGGCGATCAACGCCAGCAGCGCCGGCAGCATCCACACCATCATCGAACTGCGCCAGCCCCAGGCATCGGCCACCGGCACCGCCATCAGCGCCGGCAACAGCGTGCCCACCTGCAACACGGTGATGTACAGCGTGCTGACGCCACCCACGCGGTCACCGAAATAGCGCTTCACCAGGGGCGGCAGCACCACGTTGCCCACGCCCATGCCGGCCAGCGCCACCAGCGAGCCCAGCAGCAATCCACCGGTGCCCGGCAACAGCGGGCGCACCAGCAAACCGATCGTGGCCAGGCCCATGGCAATCAGTGCGGTCTGCAGCAGCCCGAACCGGCGCAACAACGCGGGCGTGGCCACGCCGGTGAGCGCGAACGCGGCAGTGGGCAACATGCCCAGCGCGCCCATCGTGGGGGCACCAAAATCGTACTCATGCGCGATGCGCTCCAGCAGTGGCGTCAGCGAGGTCACCGCCGTGCGCAGATTGAACGCAGACAACAGAGCCGCAGCCAGCACCACCCCGCGACCACGTCGCTGTGCGGAAGGTGAGGCAACGGCAGAAAGTGCACCAGACATGACAGACCGTCCGCACCGACCACAGCACTATGGCGGCGCCTGAAAACACAAAACCGGCACGAGGCCGGTTGTGTGTTTTGAAACTTGGTCGGGGAGACAGGATTCGAACCTGCGACCTCTACGTCCCGAACGTAGCGCTCTACCAGACTGAGCTACACCCCGAAGGAGCCGTGTATGTTACATAGGGAATGCCAAATCGGCAAGCACCGCGGATAACTTTTTTATCGGCGCGGTGTGTCTTGCTCGCGCGCCTCGAACCACATGCCGTTGAGCACGGCGGCCAGTGCGGCCAGACCGGTGCCAAGAATCCATGCGAAATACCACATCGGTGTACTCCTTGTTGCGTTGAAGTGTGGGCATGCGAGCGCTGGTGCGCCGTGGAGCAGCGCCCGCAGGTGTGCGCTCAATACGCGTTGGGATTGCCGGCCATCTCTTCGGCGGTGACCTTGCCCTTGAGCACGCGGTAGACCCAGGTGGTGTAGGCGATGATGATCGGCAGGAACACCGCAGTGGCCAGCAACATGATCCACAGCGTCAGCCGGCTGCTGGAGGCATCCCACAGCGTCAGGCTTGAGCCCGGTGCGCTGGAAGAGGGCAGCAGGAACGGAAACAGCGCAAAACCCACGGTCAGGATGATGCCGGCGATGGCACTGCCCGAGGCAATTAACGCCAGGCCGCCACGGCGTGCGCGCAGCAGCGCCGCGTTGAGGGCCAATCCCAGCAGGCCGACCAGCGGCGCAACTGCAGTGGCGGGCATGCTGCGGTAGTTGTGCAGCCAGCCACCGGCGGCGGTGAGGGCGGCGGTCTTGCCGAGCGGGTCAGTGGCCGCGTCGGTCACCGTTGCCGAGGTCACCACATAGCCGGGCAACCCGAACGCCACCCAGGCACCGGCACCTGCAAACAACGCCACGCCGAGCACGGCCGCAATACTGCCGTAGCGCGCCGCGCGGTCGGCCACCGGGCCGTCGGTCTTGAGCACCAGCATCGCCGCGCCATGCGCCACCAGCATCGCCACGCTGAGCAGGCCGGCCAGCAACGCGAAGGGCGTCAACAACCCGAAGAAGCTGCCGGTGTAGAACACGCGCAGGCTGTCGTCGAAATGGAACGGCACACCCAGCACCACGTTGCCCACCGCCACGCCCATGATCAGCGCCGGAATGAAGCCGCCGACAAACAGCGCCCAGTCCCAGTTGCTGCGCCAGCGCTGCCCCGGCAGCTTGCCGCGGTACTTGAAACCCACCGGGCGCAGGATCAGCGCAAACAGGATCACGAACATCGCCAGATAAAAGCCCGAAAAGCTCACCGCATACAGCGGCGGCCAGGCTGCGAAGATTGCCCCGCCACCGAGCACCAGCCACACCTGGTTGCCTTCCCATACCGGGCCGATGGTGTTGACCACCAGCCGGCGCTCGGCATCGGTGCGCGCCACAAATGGCAGCAGCGCACCCACGCCCAGGTCGAACCCGTCCATGACCGCAAACCCGATCAGCAGGATGCCGAGCAGTAGCCACCAGATCACGCGCAGCGTTGTGTAGTCCAATCCAATGAAATCCATGGGTGTCTCCGACCGTTACGGTTGAGCGCCAGCCAGCGCATCGCCGGCATGCGTGGGGGCAGGGGAGGTGGTGTCGCGCAAGGCGGGAAAGAACGCGTCCGGGCCTTTGCGGATGGCTTTGAGCATCAGCTTGATCTCGATGATCAGCAGCACCGTGTACAGCGCCACGAAGCCGCCCAGCGAGAGCAGGATCTGATGCAGGGCAAGACCGGAGGCGGCATAGAACGTGGGCAGCACGCCTTCCACCGCCCACGGCTGGCGGCCGTACTCGGCCACGAACCAGCCGCATTCGATGGCGATCCACGGTGCCGGCAACGACCACAGCGCCACCGTCAGGAACCAGCGCTTGTCTTCGAAAGTGTGCTTGCACGAGAACCAGAACGCGGCGGCGAAGAAGACGATCAGATAGAAGCCCAGTGCCGCCATCACCCGGAACGTCCAGAACAGCGGCAAGACGCGCGGCACCGTGTCCATTGCGGCTTGTGCAATCTGTTCTGGCGTGGCGTTGCCGATGTCATCGCGATAGCGCTTGAGCAGCAGCCCGTGTCCCAGATCCTGCCAATGCGCATCGAACACCTTGCGTGCTTCAACGTCGTGCTTGTCGGCACGCAGGCGTTGCAATGCACCGTAGGCGATCTGCCCGCCGCGGATGCGGTGTTCGGCACGCTTGACCAGATCCAGGATGCCGGGGATCTGCTGGTCGAGCGAGCGCGTGGCCACAAGCCCCATCAGGTAGGGCAACTGGATCGCGTAATCGTTGCGGTGCGTGGTCTGGTTGGGAATGCCGAACGCGGTGAAGTTGGCCGGTGCGGCTTCGGTTTCCCACATCGCCTCGATTGCGGCCAGCTTCATCTTCTGGTGCTCGTTGGCGGCATAGCCGCTCTCATCGCCGAGCACCACCACCGATAACGCCGAGAACAGGCCGAACGCCGCAGCCACCGCGAATGAGCGCCGGGCCAGCTCGCGGTGCGTCCCGCGCAGCAGGAACAACGCACTGATCGACATCACGAACATCGCGCCGGTGACGTAGCCCGCGCTCACCGTGTGCACGAACTTGGCCTGCGCCACCGGGTTGAACAGCACCGCCATGAAGTCCACCACCTCCATGCGCATGGTGTCCGGGTTGAACACCGCACCGGTGGGGTTCTGCATCCAGCCGTTGGCGATCAGGATCCACAGCGCCGACAGGTTGGTGCCCAGCGCCATCAGCCAGGTCACCGTGAGGTGCTGCACGCGCGAGAGCCGGCTCCAGCCGAAAAAGAACAGGCCGATGAAGGTCGCCTCCAGGAAGAACGCCATCAGCCCTTCGATCGCCAGCGGCGCGCCGAAGATGTCGCCGACATAGTGGCTGTAGTACGACCAGTTCATCCCGAACTGGAACTCCATCACGATGCCGGTGCCGACACCCATGGCGAAATTGATGCCGAACAGCACGCCCCAGAACAGCGTCATGCGGCGCCAGACGTCCTTGCCGGTCATGACATAGACGCTCTCCATGATGGCAATCATGAAAGAGAGCCCCAGGGTCAGCGGGACGAAGAGAAAGTGGTACATCGCGGTCAGTGCGAACTGCAGCCGCGACAGTTCAACGACTGTCGAGTCGATCATGGCAGGGTGGACCTGGTTGAGTGTCAGTAGGAACACAGCGGATGATCTGCCCCTGCCGCGCCCGGCGCGTTGATCCAAATCAAGGCGGCCACCGATGGGTGCGTCAGACTGTCCAACCCGCAGCCGTGGGATGGCGACTTACAATTGCGATCCGCCGCGATGTCTTCCGAGAGCGATGTGAGCCAGCCCAGCGTGCCAGCCAGCGAAACGCCCGCGCAGCGCCGCCAGCGCGGCCAATGGCTGGACGCGCTGGCCGCACCGGCCACGCGCGCGCGCCGTCTGGCGGGCGTGGCGGTGACGATTTCGGGCGTGTTGTTGCTGCTGCAGTCCGCCGCCATCGCCTGGCTGATCCAGTCCGTGCTGGTGCAGCACCGCCCACTGGCGGAACTGGGCCATGTCGGCCTGGGCCTGCTGGGTGCGGTGATCGGTCGCGCGCTGTGTGGCGCATGGGCGCAATCGCTGGCCGGCGAGGTGGCCGATGTCGCCAAACACGCCTTGCGCCTGCGCATTGCACGGCGCCTGCTCGAACACGGCCCGGTGTGGTTGCGCCGCCAGCGCAGCGGTGAACTCGGTGAACTGAGCCTGGCGCATAGCGACGCGCTGGAAGGCTATTTCGTCGGTTACCAGCTGGCGCGCACCGAAATGCTGGTGGTGCCGGGGTTGATCCTGCTGGCGGTGTTCTCGGTGGATTGGGTGGTGGGCCTGGTGCTGTTGCTCACCGCGCCGCTGATCCCGTTTTTCATGATGCTGGTGGGGTGGGGCGCCGAAGCCGCCGGCCGCGAACAACTGGGCGAGCTGGCGCGCATGGGTGGGCACTTTGCCGACCGCCTCAAGGGCCTGGGTCTGCTGCGGGTGTACGGCCGTGGCGAGGCCGAATTGGGCGGCATTGCGGCAGCGGCCGACGGCGTGCGCGAGCGCTCGCTGAAAGTGCTGCGTATCGCGTTCCTGTCCTCCACCGTGCTGGAATTCTTCGCCTCGGTGAGCGTGGCGATCGTGGCGCTGTATTTCGGGCTGAGCTACCTGGGCATGCTGGATCTGCACGGGCTGCCGAGCCTGGGCACGGGCATGTTCTGCCTGCTGCTGGCGCCGGAATTCTTTGCGCCCCTGCGGCGGCTGGCCGCGCACTACCACGACCGCGCCAATGCGCTGGCCGCAGTGTCCGAAGCCGAGCGCCTGCTGCACGGCTTTGCACCGCCTGCGGTGGCGGTGCAGGTGCCGGCAGTACCGGCGCGGCCGCTGGAACCGGCACAGGCGCACGCGCCCTTGCTGCAGGCACGCGGGCTGGCAGTGCGCCCGCCTGGCTCGCCAGTGCAGGTCGTGCGCGATTTTTCGCTGGCGCTGGAGGCCGGCCAGCGTGTCGCGCTGATTGGCCCCAGCGGCAGCGGCAAGAGCACCCTGCTGGAAGGCCTGGCCGGCTGGCTGGAGTTGGAGGGCGGCAGCCTGGCGGTGCGGCCGGGCGTGCGCATTGGCTATGCACCGCAGCGGCCCTACCTGTTCCACGGCAGCATCGCCGACAACCTGCGCCTGGCCGATCCACAGGCCAACGACGCCCGCCTACGCGCAGTGGCAGACGCGGCGCAGGTGCTGCGGTTTGCCACGCATCTGCCGGACGGGCTGGACACGGTGATCGGCGAGCGCGGCTTCGGGTTATCCGGCGGCGAAGCCCGGCGCGTCGCATTGGCACGGCTACTGTTGCGGGAGCCCGATGTGCTGTTGCTGGACGAGCCCACGGCCTTTCTCGATCCCGACACCGAGGCCGACCTGCTGCGCAGCCTTGCGCTGTTCGCGCGTGGACGCGCCGTGGTGCTGGCCACGCACAGCGCCGCGGTCATGCAGTGGGCCGACACGGTGATCGATCTGCGCGTTGCGCGCGTTGCGATGGAACAGCCATGAAGCACCCGGCACCCGATCGCCTGCGCGATGTGTTTACCCGCCACCTGTGGCGGTTGCTGGTGTCGGCCGTGCTGGTGCTGGTCACCGCGCTGGCAGGTGTTGGTTTGCTCAGTTTGTCTGGCGGGTTTCTCACCGCCGCGGCCCTGGCCGGTGTTGCCGGGATGGGCTCGGGCTTCAATTTCTTCTCGCCTTCCGCCGGGATCCGGGCGTTGACGTTTGCGCGGATCGTGTCGCGCTATGGCGAGAAACTCATCGGCCACGACGCCACCTTGCGCATCGCGCGCGATGCGCGGGTGTGGTTCTTCCGTCGCGCCTTGCCGCTCGCACCCGGACGCCTGTCGGCCACACGCACCGGTGACCTGCTGGCGCGGCTGATGTCCGATATCGGCGAGGTCGATGGCGTCAGCGTGCGTGCGCTGGCGCCGTTGTCTGCATTGCTGGGTGTGTGGTGCGCCGGCGTGGTGGCCGCCGCGGTGATCTACCCGTCGGCTGCAGGGCTGCTGGTGGTGCTGGGGCTGCTGATCGGCGTGCTGGTGCCGTGGCAGGTGGCACGTGGCGGCGCCGTGCGCGAGCAGCGCCGCACCCAGCAGCGCGCCGCCTTGCGCACGCAGGCGTTCGAGGGCCTGGAGGGTGCGGCGGATCTGGCCGCGGTGGAGGCACAAGGCACCTGGATCACCCGCATCGATACCGCCGCCACGGCCTTGGCGCAGGGTGACCGCAGCCAGCGGCGGCACCTGATCGGCGGCAATCTGCTGCATGCGCTCTGCGGCGGTATCGGCTTGGCGGGCATGCTGTGGCTGGCGCTGGATGCGGCCGAGCGCGACCTGATCGACGCCGCGATGGCAGCCGGCCTGGTGTTCCTGACCATGGCCTTGCTGGAGGTGTGGGCCGGCGCCGGCCTGGCGTTGCAGGCGCTGCAGAGTGCGCGCGTGGCCGGGCAGCGCCTGCAGGCGATCGTGGACCAGGCGCCTTCGGTGCAGGACCCGCCGCAGCCAGTCGCGGTGCCGCCCAGCGGGGTGCTGGAACTGCGCCAGGTGCGCTTTGCCTGGCCAGGGGCCGCGCGGCCGGTGCTGCAGGCGGTGGACCTGCGGCTGGGCCCGGGCGAGCGCATCGCCATCAGCGGCGATAGCGGCAGCGGCAAGAGCACGCTCTCGGCCCTGCTGCTGCGGCTGTGGGACCCGCAAGACGGGCAGGTGGACTACGCCGGCATCGCGCTGCGTGCGTTCGCGCAGGCGCAGTGGCACCAACGCATCGCCTGGCTGCCGCAGAACGCGCCGGTGTTTGCCGGCACCGTGCGCGAGAACCTGGCCATCGGCGATGCTGCTGCCAGCGATGCCGCGCTATGGGCCGTGCTCGATCAGGTGCGCCTGCGCGACTGGGCCACCGCCCAGAACGGCCTGGAGACCTGGGTGGGCGAAAACGGCGCCACGCTTTCGGCTGGCCAGGCCCGGCGGCTCGCTTTGGCACGCGCGCTGTTGCGCGATGCGCAGATCCTGCTGCTGGACGAACCCACCGACGGCCTGGACGTGGATACCGCACATGCGCTGTTGATTGACCTGGCCGCCGCACTCGGCCAGCGCAGCCTGGTGATGATCACCCACGACAGCGTGCCCGACGGCGTGGTGCAGCGGCGCTACCGAATGCGGGACGGGGTGCTGGAAGCGCTGCCCTGAGCGAGACGCACCTGTCCCGGTGCGTCTCGCAGTCACGGTGCCGTGCTCAGTCCAGCACCGCCCGGAGCGTGGCCATCAGCCCCGGCTGCAGCCAGGCCCACAGCAACAGGCCGACATTCAACCCGGCGGTGATCCAGAACGTCAGCTGGAACGCGGCCTTGCTGCATTTATGGCGAAACCATTCCTGCGCCAGCAACGCGCCGGGCCAACCGCCCAGCACGCCGATCAGGTGCAAGGTGGCTTCCGGCGTCCGCCATTGGTTGCGTTGCGCCGCAGACTTGTCGACGGCGTAGGCAAGCACGGCCACCCCACTGGCGGCCACATACCAGAGCAGCACCAGCAACGGCAGCCGCTGCAGCACGACGGCGGCGACGATCGCGCCCATGAACATCACCGCAATGAACTTGCGCGGCAAGCCGCTGCCGCGTTGCCGGATCCTGGCCTGGGTGCTGCGGTCTGCCCAGCGCACCTGCGTGGCCTTCAGCCGTGCGTGTGCATCGCGCTGCACCGCGTAGGTGAGCACATCGCCATTGCAGGGCCGCCGCCGCTGCGGCCCAAATGCGCCGATATGCACGAAGGCACGCTCGCCACCGCCATGCGGCACGACGAACCCGAAGCCCTTGTGGTCATCCCAATCGCTCAGACGCCCCTGATAACGCATCGATCCCCCACCCTGAGCGGCTCAGCAGTCTGCAAGAAAGGCCCGCACTGCCGGGCCGAAGCGGGCGAAATCCACCAGGAAGGCGTCGTGGCCCTGCGGGGAATCCAAGCCCAGGAACTGGGCATCGGCACCGCCGGCACGCAGGCCTTCGGCAATCTGTTCCTGCTGCTGCACAGGGAACAGGATGTCGGTGTTGGCGCCGATCGCCAGTGCGCGCGCGATGCGGATCTGCGCCAGCCCTGCCAGCACGCCGGATTCTGGCGCTGCGGCGTCGGCGCGTGTGTCCGGTGCGTATTCGGCCAGATCGAACCAATCCATCGAGCGGCTTAGATACAAATAGCAGTTGGGGTCGAAGAAGCGCACGAAGCGGCGTGCATGGCCTTCGAGATAGCTTTCGACCTGGAATTCGAGCCCGAATGGATCGTCGGCGGTCTGTTCGGAATCCAGCCGCACACGGCCGAAACGGCCATCCCATTCCAGCGCCGAGCGATAGGTGATCACGCCCAGCTTGCGCGCCATGCGCATGCCCGATTCCGGGTACTGCACATCGTCGTAGTGGCCGCCGTTCCAGTGCGGATCCAAGCGAATGGCTTCGCGCTGCAGCGAGCGGATGGCGATCGAAAACGGCAACGCCTGCGCGCTGCCGGAGATATTGATGTGGCTGCGCGCGATACCGGGGTGGCGCAGCAGTAACGCCAACGCGGTCATGCCGCCCATCGAGTTGCCGATCAGGCAGGCCAGCTGCGCGATGCCCAGCGCACGCACCACATCGGCTGCGGCATCGGCGACATCTTCGATGGACAATTCGGGGAATGAAAGCCGGTAGGGAGCGCCGGTGGCCGGGTCGATCGAAGCCGGGCCGGTGGAGCCCTTGCAACTGCCCAACGAGTTGACGCACACCACGAACCAGCGCTCGGTGTCGATCGGCTTGCCCGGGCCCACCATCGCTTCCCACCAACCGGGCTCGGGGTTGCCGGCATTGGCCGCGGCGTGGGCGTTGGGCGACAGGCCAGTGACGATCAACACGGCATTGCCGTGGTCCGCGTCCAGCGTGCCCCAGGTTTCATAAGCCACCCTGGCCTGATGCAGCACACCGCCGCGTTTCATCGGCAACGGCGAGGGCAGGGCGTGGAAGCGGGTACCGGTGGGAATGAATTCGGTCATCGCGTGATTCTATCCGGCATGGCGGGGGCCGGCGTGCGCACGGTTGGCACGCGCTGTCGCGGTGTGAGGGCGTGGGCAGTGCGCCGCGTTGGAGGTGCCTGTTTCCGGCGATGTGATCGCTTTAGAGCGGCTAACAAAACGTAGCGAGCAGTGGTCAGGTGGTTGCTGATGGCGCGGAGGAACCGGAGTGTACGTGGGTACATGAGGATTCCGAGCACCGGCCGCGCCCGCCTGGCGGCTGCGCAGTCGTTTTGATAGCTGCTCTGAATGCCGAAGTGTTTCCGCGCGCGCCCGGAGTGCTATGCGCTTACAAGCGCGCAGCACTCAGCGGCCGATGACCAGCTCCACCTGCGCATCGGTGGGCAACTGCACCGTCACCGGCGTGCTTTCCACGTCATCGCTCTGGCGCATCGCATTGCCGCTGCGCGAGAGCCGGGCCACCAGTTGCACCTTGTCCAGCGACGACAGCGTGCGCGTGGGCATCGGGCTGTCGCCATCATCCAGGGTGACGGTCAACGGCAGCGCGCTGAGCGGGTGTTTTTCCACCGCTACCGGCATCGGGGTGTCGGCGGAGCGTGCAATCACGAACACACTGGTGTCGGCGGGCAAGCCGGCACGCTTGGCGAACTCGGCGTCCAGCACCACTCGCACGCGAATGGCCTTGCCTGTGCCGGCCGTGGCAGTTGCCGGTGCGGTGGCCTGGATCGGCTCCAGCTTGGCCTCGCGGCGCGCGGCATTGATCTGTTCCAGCAGCCCGGGGCGGGTCTTGGGGTCTACCACCTCCAGCAGCGGTAGCCAGGTAGCGCTGGCCGCGGCGGGCTGCCCGGCCTGGCGTTGCACCACGCCCAGGAACCAACGCGCACGCTCGTGTTCGGGCTGCACCGCAAGCGCATGTTCGAGCAGGCGTTGCGCCTCGTGATCCGGCTGCGGCGTGTCGTCGGCGAGCATGCGCGTCTGCGCGGCGGCCACCAATACATCCGGCTCGTCCGGGCGCAGCGCCACGGCACGGGCAAATGCATCGCGCGCTTCGGCGAACTTCTCCTGGCTGGACAGCGACCGCCCCAGCAGCACCCAGCCTTCGGCCTGGTCTGGGTTGCGCGCCAGGGCAGTGCGCAGTTGCACGATGGCCTCGTCCAATGTGCGTGGCGTGGCCGGGCGGTCGGCGGTCTGTTCGATCGCCGCCGGCGTGCCAACCAGCCAGTAAAGCGCGGCGCTGGCCGCCAGCAGCAACACCACCAGCGCGCCGGCCAAGCCGCGCGCCTCACGCCACAGTGGGCGTAGCACCAGGCCGAAAGCCAATACCGCCAGCACCACGATGCACGCGACAAAGATCGCCATTACCACTCCTGCTCGTCGACGCTGGTGGTGGGCGCTGCCGCACTGCGCCGCCGCACCACCAGCGCCACCGCCGTGCCGCCGAGCAGCAGCACCAGCAACGGGCCGAACCACAGCAGCCAGGTGCGCGATTCGACCTGCGGCCGGTACAGCACGAACTCACCGTAACGGGCTACCAGAAACTGGCGGATCTGCGCGTCGCTGCGGCCTTCGTGCATCAGCGCCAGCACTTCGCGGCGCAGGTCCTGTGCAATTTGCGCGTTGGAATCGGCCAGCGACTGGTTCTGGCATTGCACGCAACGCAGCTCGGCGGTGAGCGCATGAAAGCGTGCTTCCTCGGCGGCCGAGCGGTACTGCAGCGGCGAGTGGTCGCCCATTGGCTGGGCCAATGCCAGCCAGGGCCACAGCAACAACGCGAGTAGCCAGGTGCGTGTCATCGGGCGGTGTGCAGGTCCGGCGCGGCGCTGGGCGAGCGCTCGATCTTGCTCAGCGCCGGAATCAGCTGCGTGTCAATGATGGACTGGGTCAGCATGCCGCTGTATTTCCAGCGCACCACGCCGCGGCCGTCGACCAGGAAGGTTTCCGGTGCGGCGGCAATGCCGAAGTCGATCGCGGTGCGGCCATCGGTGTCGGCGACCACCAGCAGATACGGGTTGCCCAGTTGTTCGAGCCAGCGCAAGGCATCGGCGCGCTCGTCCTTCCAGTTGTAGCCGATCACGCGCACGCGCTTGGTCAGTGCGAAGCGGCTCAGCACCGGATGTTCTTCGCGGCAGGCCGGGCACCAGCTGCCCCACACGTTGATGATGTAGGGCGCGCCGCGCAGTTCGCGCGCATGCACGATGATGCTAGGGTCGTGCAGCAAGGGCAGCGCGAACTCCGGCGCCGGCTTGCCGATCAGTGCCGACGGCAGGGCGTCGCGGTCGTCATTGCCCGAACGCACCACGGCGTAGACCAGCAACGCCGCCAGCGCGAGCAGCAGGATGCCCGCTCCCACAAGCACGGCGGTGGGCAGGCGGGAGGTGCGGGGGTCAGACATTTAGGGACTCCGGAGAACGACGGAAACGCCGGTCGGCCGCGGTGATCAGGCCGCCGAGCGCCATCAGCAGCGCTCCCAGCCAGATCCAGCGGACAAACGGTTTGAGATGCACGCGCACCGCCCAGGCCTGATTGCCCAACGGTTCGCCCAGGGCGACGTAGAGATCGCCAAACGGGCCCGGGCGGATCGCCGCCTCGGTCAGGGTTTGGCCGCCACTGGCGTAGCGGCGTTTTTCGGCATGCAGCGTGCCCACTGCCGCGTCGTCCTTGAACACCTGCAAGGTAGCGCGGTCGGAGACGTAGTTCGGCCCGCGGACTTCTTCCAGCCCGTCGAAATGCAGCGCGTAGCTGCCGATCTCCATCTGCTGGCCGGGTGCCAGCGCGACTTCGCGCTGCAGGCTGAGCGATTCCACCAGCAAGGCGCCGGCCAGGAACACCGCCACGCCCGTATGCGCCAGCGCCATGCCGAGCATCTCGGCGGTGAACTTGCGCCCCTTGGCAGCGCGGCGCGTCCACAAAAAGCGCAGCGTACCCAGCACCACCCAGGCCGCCCCCGCCACGCCGAGTGCCGCTTTCAGCTGGCCCTGCGGTGCGGCGAACCAGGCCAGCACCCCGAGCACGGCGGCCAGCGCGGCCCAGGGTGCGAGCATCGCCAGCGGACGCGAGGGTTGTTCGCGCTGCCAGCGGGTCAGCGGCCCGAACGGCAGCAGCGCCACCAGCGGCGCCATCAGCACCAGGAACAACGTGCCGAAGTAGGGCGGGCCAACCGACAGTTTGCCCAGCCCCAGCGCATCGGCCAGCAGCGGGTACAGCGTGCCCAGCAGCACCATGGCGCAGGCGCAGGCCAGCAGCAGGTTGTTCAACAGCAGCAGCGTTTCGCGTGAGCTGCCGGCAAAGGCCCGGCGCGGGTCATCGCCCTGCGACAACTGCGGCGCGCGCAGCACATACAGCAGCAACGAGCCGCCGACCACGCTCAGCAGGAACACCAGGATGAACACGCCGCGCGAGGGATCGGCCGCAAACGAATGCACGCTGGTCAGCACACCCGAACGCACCAGGAAGGTCCCCAGCAGCGACAGTGCGAAGGCGGCGATCGCCAGCAGCAGCGTCCAGCTGGCGAAGCTGCCGCGCTTTTCGGTGACCGCCTGCGAGTGCAGCAGCGCAGTGCCGACCAGCCAGGGCATGAAGCTGGCGTTTTCCACCGGGTCCCAGAACCACCAACCACCCCAGCCCAGTTCGTAGTACGCCCACCAGCTGCCCAGCGCGATGCCCACGGTAAGCATCGACCAGGCGATGTTGGTCCATGGCCGCGTCCAGCGCAGCCAGCGCGCGTCCATGCGGCCTTCCAGCAGCGCGGCAATGGCGAACGCGAACGGCACCGCAAAGCCCACATACCCGCAATAGAGCATCGGCGGATGGATGATCAGGCCTGGGTCCTGCAGCAGCGGATTGAGGTCGGCGCCTTCCAGCGGCACCGGCATCAACCGCGCGAACGGATTGGAGGTGAACAACAGGAACGCCAGGAAGCCGATGCTCACCAGCGCCATCACGCCCAGCACGCGTGCGATCACCTGGGCGGGCAACTGCCGCGACCAGATCGCCACCGCGCCCGTCCACAGCGCCAGCACCAGAGTCCACAGCAGCAACGAGCCTTCATGCGCGCCCCAGACCGCCGAATAGCGATAGATCAACGGCAGCAACGAGTTGGAGTTCTCGGCCACGTAGCGCACCGAAAAATCCTGCACCAGGAAGGCGTGCGTCAATACCGCGAATGCCGCAGCGATCAGCGCCAGCTGCACCAATGCGGCGGGGCGGGCAACCGCCATCCAGGCACTTCGCCCGCGCTGTGCGCCTGCCAGCGGCACGACGGCCTGCACCAGCGCCACCAGCAGCGCCAGCACCAGCAGGAAGCTACCGAGTTCAGGCAGCATCGGCCTGCCTGTCATTCTTACAACGTCGGATGGCCGGCGATACCGCGCGCCTGCGTGGCAGCGTATGGCCGTCAGTCGCGGTGCCGTCGATCTGTGCGTCGCGGTCTACCAGGGAGGTCGCCGTCACTGGGTCACCTTGACTGGCGCAACCTGGTGCTTGCGATGCGCACTGCCCATCTTGTCGGCGACTTCCTTGGGCATGTAGGTTTCATCATGCTTGGCCAGCACGTCCTCGGCCACGAACACACCTTGCTGCATGCGGCCGGTGGCCACCACCGCCTGGCCCTCGCGGAACAGATCGGGAAGGATGCGGTCATAGCGCACCGGCAATTGCGCGTCGCCGTCGGTGACGCGGAAGTGCGCTTCCAGCGAGCCGGCTTCGCGCCGGAACGAGCCTTTTTCCACCATGCCACCCAGCCGGAAACGCGCATGCTCCCCGGCTTCGCCGCGCAGCACCTCGGCCGGCGTGTACAGATAGGCCACGTTGCGCTGCAGGGCCATGGCCACCAGCGTGGTCGCCAGGCCACCGGCCAGCACCAGCGCCAGTACCAGCCACAGACGGCGGCGACGTTGCGGGTTCATCGGGTCAGCTCCACATCGGTGGGCAGGGTGCGTTTGCGCTCGCGCAGGCGCCGCGCCTGCGCCACTTTCAAGGCTTTGCGCACCTGCCAGCGGCCGGCGATCAAATCCCACAGCAGCACCAGCGCGAACACCGCGTAGGCCGCAATCACATAGGGCAGATAATTCATGCCGTGCCCTCCGCATCGCGCACGATCCACGCCTTGCCGGCTTCGCGGCGCAGGTTGTCGGCACGCGCCCGCGTGAGCAGCGAGCCGGCAAACCAGAACTTGGTGCCGATCACCATCAGCCACAGCGGCAGCAGCATGCTGGCATCGATACTGGACGGGCCCAGCAGACGGATGCTCTGGCCCTGGTGCAGCGAATTCCACCACACCACCGAATAGCGGATCACCGGCAGCAACGCGACGCCGACGATTGCCAGCAGGCTTGCGGCCCGCGCGGCCTGACGGCGGTCGTCGATGGCGTGATACAGCCCGATCACGCCCAGGTACAGAAACAGCAGGATCAATTCGGTGGTCAGGCGCGGGTCCCAGTCCCACCAGGCGCCCCACATCGGCTTGCCCCAGATGCTGCCGGTGAGCAGGGTGATCACGGTAAAGGCGGCGCCGATCGGCGCGCAGGCCATGGCCAGGATCTCGCACACCTTGATGCGCCAGATCAGCGCGATGGCCGCGTACAACGCCATCAGCCCGAACACGAACAGGCTCATCCATGCGCTGGGCACGTGGATATACAGGATGCGGAAGCTGTCGCCCTGCTGGTAGTCGGCGGGTACCGCGAACAATGCCTGCCAGATACCGATGCCCAGCAATACCGCCGCCAGCGCATAGCACCACGGCGCCCAGCGCGCGGTAAAACGGTCGAAGATCGGCGGGGAAGCAACGTGGTGGAACCAGCGGGCGACGACGTTCATGCGATGGCGATGGCTCTCGGTATGACAATTGCTCGCGGAGCGGAGTGTCGCATCAACGCCGCATCGACTGCATTGGTCAGCTCAGTGAAATACGGATCGCGGCTGCCGCAGCCAGCGGTGCCAAAACCACGCCGATCACCAGGCCGGCCCCCAACAACAACAACGCACCCACCGCATCCTGGCCTTGTCCGCTGGCCGCCACACTACCCGCACCGAACACCAGCACCGGCACATACAGCGGCAACGCCAGCAGCGCCACGAGAATACCAGAGCGTTTCATGGTGACTGTCAGCGCTGCAACCACGGCGCCGAGCAGGCTCAGAAGCGGTGTTCCCAATGCTAACGATGCCAGCAGCACGGGCAGTTGGTCATGTGGCAGGTGCAGCAATTCGCCCAGCAACGGGGTCACCGCGATCAGCGGCAGCGCGCTGGTGGCCCAGTGCAGCAGCACGCGCACCGCAATCAACCAGGCCAGCGGCACCGGCGCGAGCAGCCATTGCTCCATGGAGCCGTCTTCGACATCGCTGCGGAACAGCGCATCCAACGACAACAGCCCGGCCAGCAGCACCGACAGCCACAGCACCGCCGGCGCGGCCTGGGCCAGCAGGTCCGGGCGCCCGCCCAGGCCCAGCGCGAACAGCACCACGATCAGCAGCGCAAACAGCGCCGGTTGCAGCGCATCGCTGCGGCGGCGCCACAGCAGTTGCAGGTCGCGGCGCACCAGCGCCCGCCCGGCCTGCCACAGCGAAGGTTGCGGCGAATGCGTGCTCATGCGGCGGCCTCCAGGGTCAGCATGCGCGTGCGCACCGGCGGCGCGGCATAGGCGCCGTGCGTGGTGACCAGGGCCGCGCCACCGCCACGCAGATGCGCGGAGATCATTCGGTTGACCAGGGTGATGCCTTCCAGATCCAGGTTGGCATAGGGTTCGTCCAGCAACCACAGCGGGGCCGGCGAGAGCCACAGCCGGGCCAGCGCCAGCCGCTTGCGCTGGCCAGCCGAGAGCTGCCGCACCAGCGCATCCTCGTAGCCGGCCAGGCCCACGATGGCCAGTGCACTGCCAGGCATCTGCTTGGCTCGCCGGCCGTGCAGGCCGCACAGGAAATGCAGGTTTTCCAGCGTGCTGAGGTCGGCCTTGAGGCCGGGCAGATGCCCGAGGTAGGCCATGAAGCGGCTGCGGTCGCCACGGCGAGCGGTCTTGCCGTCGATCAGGATCTCGCCGCGCTCCACGTGCAGCAGCCCGGCCAGCACGCGCAGCAGCGTGGTCTTGCCGGCGCCGTTGTCGCCTTGCACCAGCAAGGCCTCGCCGGCATCGACATGGAAGTCCAGCGGGCCGAACACCGGCTCCTCGTTGCGGCTGAAGGCCAGCGCGCGCGCAGCCAGCAACGGCGGCGCAGTGTGGAGCGGATCGATCATCGGCGCAGCGGGCTCCCGTCGCAGGACGGCATGGGAAGGGCGGGACAGGGCGCGCATTGTAGCGGCGATGCGTACGGCCCGGGGCCGCGCATGCGGTGTGATGTGTCCGGGAACGCTGTTTTGCGCATCGCCCGGCGCACTGGCTGGGCGGGTTTGCGTACACTCGCGGTCCCCTGTTTGTCGACCGGAAACGCGCGATGCCCGTCACGACCAAGCTGCCCAAGGTGGGCACCACCATCTTCACCGTCATGTCGCAGCTAGCGGCCGAGCACGGCGCGGTCAACCTGGGCCAGGGCTTCCCGGATTTCGCCGTGCCGCAGCGGCTGGTCGACGCACTCGGCCAGGCCATGGCCGCCGGACACAACCAGTACCCGCCGATGACCGGTGTGGCCGCGTTGCGCCAGGCCATCGCTGGCAAGGCGCAGCGCTGCTATGGCGCGCAGGTGGATGCCGACACCGAAATCACCGTCACCAGCGGCGCCACCGAGGCCATCTTCAACGCCATCCACGCGGTGGTGCGCGCGGGCGAAGAAGTGATCGTGCTGGACCCGGCTTACGACTGCTACGAGCCGGCGATCGATCTGGCCGGCGCACGCGCCGTGCACGTGGCGTTGGACCCGCAGACCTTTGCGGTGGATTGGGACGCGCTGCGCGCGGCGATCACGCCGAAGACGCGCTTGCTGATGATCAACTCGCCGCACAATCCCTCCGGCGCGATGCTCTCGGCCGCCGACATGCAGACCCTCACCGAGCTGCTGCATGGCACCGACATCTTCCTGCTGTCTGACGAGGTCTACGAGCACATCGTGTTCGACGGCCGCCGGCACGAGTCGGTGCTGCGCTGGCCGGAATTGCGCGCGCGCGCATTCGTGATTTCCAGCTTCGGCAAGACCTACCATTGCACCGGCTGGAAGATCGGTTATGCCATCGCGCCGCCCGCGCTGAGTGCCGAATTCCGCAAGGTGCACCAGTACAACACCTTCACCAGCTTCGGCCCGGCGCAACACGCGTTCGCGGCGATGCTCCGCGACGAACCCGAGCACGACGAGCAACTGGGCGCGTTCTATCAGGCCAAGCGCGACCGCTTCCGCGCGCAGCTGTTGGCCACACGGCTGGTCCCGCTGCCGGTGCCGGGTGGTTATTTCCAGCTGGTGGACTATTCGGCGATCAGCGACCTGCCCGACACCGAGTTCGTGAAGTGGCTGACGGTGGAGAAGGGCGTGGCGGCGATTCCGTTGTCGCCGTTCTACGAAACCGCACCGGCCGGCCAACGCCTGGCGCGGCTGTGCTTCGCCAAGAACGATGCCACTTTGGATGCGGCGATAGCGCGGTTACAGCAGCTTTGAGGCCATCTGCCGAAAACGTGGCTGAGCGAAAACTGCATTTAGTCCAGGTGAAGGATCACGGCGATGTCGATTACGGGAATGTATTTTGGCATCACATTCGGCTTGACCTTGGCTAGCGGAATGGTCAATGGCGCACTCTTTTATGGCCATGTGTTGACCGGACTAGCTGACCGTGGCCAGGGGGCGGATCTTGATTTCGCCGTGCTGCCATCCCGGAGAGAGAGATACGTGGAACGTTATCTCGCCCTGCTCACCGCCCAGGAAAGGCGCACCACCGCCAACCGTCTGGTTCGCCACCTGCGCTGGGTAACTCCTACATTAGGGTTGTTGTGTCTGTTTGGCACACTTTGCATTGGAGCACGTTGGCGATGACGCTTACCCCGCAAGATCTAAAAATTTCTCTGGTCCAGGGAAACACCCGCTGGCACGATCCAGCCGGCAATCGCGACTATTACGGCGCGTTGCTCGAGCCGTTGGCCGGGCAGAGCGATCTGGTGATCCTGCCGGAAACCTTCACCAGCGGGTTTTCCAACGAGGCCATCGACAAGGCCGAGGACATGGACGGGCCCACCGTGGCGTGGATCCGCACGCAGGCCGCGCGGTTGGGTGCGGCGATCACCGGCAGCGTGCAGCTGCGCACCGAGCACGGTGTGTTCAACCGGTTGCTGTGGGCCACGCCGGATGGGGCGCTGCAGTATTACGACAAGCGCCACCTGTTCCGCTTCGGCAACGAACATCTGCGCTATGCGGCCGGGCGCGAGCGCCTTTGCGTCGAGTGGAAGGGGTGGCGGATCAATCCACAGGTCTGCTACGACCTGCGCTTTCCGGTGTTTTGCCGCAACCGCTTCGATGTGGAGCGCCCGGGCCAACTGGATTTCGATCTGCAGCTGTTCGTCGCCAATTGGCCGTCGGCGCGCGCCTACGCCTGGAAGACACTGCTGCGCGCGCGCGCGATCGAGAACCTGTGCTTCGTGGCGGCGGTCAATCGCGTCGGGGTGGACGGCAACCAGTTGCACTACGCCGGCGACAGCGCGGTGATCGATTTCCTCGGCCAGCCGCAAGTGGAAATCCGCGAACAGGAACAGGTGGTGACCACCACGATCAGCGCAGCCGCGCTGGCCGAGCACCGCGCGCGCTTCCCGGCGATGCTGGATGCGGACAGCTTTGTGCTGGGTGAGTAGGTGTGGGTGGGGATTGGGGAGTCGGGATTGGGGATTTTCGAGGACGAGAGTGCTGACGCTTGATTTATCTGCGGGCTCCTTCGGCCTGGTAGCAGCTGAAAGCGGCTCGTCGAGGAACATCTGCGTTTTCACCCAGGCGTGGCCGCTTCGGCGCGTGGCGGCTAGCGCCTGACGTTGCATTGCGCTTGCCTTGGCTGCCAGCCGCTAATCATTCGGCAGTGGTGGGCGGCTCTCCCTGTTCGCTCCGCGCTTCGCAGCTACTGCGCGTGCTTGCCGGCCGCGGCGTGCGGCAGTGGTGTTAGCTGGATTTCATAGAGCGTCGGCCAGCGTTTGCCGGTGACGAACAAGCGGTCGTGCTCGGCGTCGAATGCGATGCCGTTGAGCACATCGTTGGTGGAATCGGTCAGTGCGTCGGCGTCCGGCACCAGCGCTTGCAGGTCGATCCAGGCCACTACCTTGCCGCTGGCTGGATCGATGCGCGCAATGCGCGAGGTCAGCCAGACATTGGCGAGCAGCTCGCCGTTGACCCATTCCAGTTCGTTGAGATTGTCCAGCGGCCGGCCGCCAGCGGTGACCTTGATGCTGCCGATCTGCTGCAATGTGTCCGGATCCAGTTTGCGGATCACGGCGGTGCCGTCGCTCATATACAGGTGGGTGTCATCGCTGGTCAGCGCCCAGCCTTCGCCCGGATAGCGGAAGCGCGCGCGTGGCGTCAGCGTCGCCAGGTCGTAGACGAAGCCTTCGTGGTTGCGCCAGGTCAGCTGGATCAAGCGGTCGCGCCAGGCCACGATGCCTTCGCCGAAATACGGTGGCGGCACCTCGGCGCGTTGCAGGATGCGCCCTGTTTCCAGGTCCACCTTGCGCACGCTCGAGCGCCCAGTCTCGCCAGTGCTTTCGTATAGATGGCCGCGCAGATAGAACAGGCCTTCGGTAAAGGCAGTGGTGTCGTGCGGATAGCGCTTGACCACGCGATAGCCCTGCGTCGGGACCGAGTCGCGGGCGATTGCCATGGCCGGCAAGAGCACGAGGATGAGTAGCAGGGCAGGGACGAGACGTGGCATGGGGTGATCATCCCATGCCGGCCAAGACCGAATCCAACCGCACCGCGATCTGCTCGATCAACGCTGGATGCAAAGCCACCTACGCGCTGGGATGCGGCATGCAGAGCCAGTGATCCCATCGGTTCCAGTGCGCGGCGACTAACCTTCCCTCGATCGGGCTGCTCACGGCTGCATCAAGCGCACCTATGCATCGAAGATGCCGGACGCGAGGTCAGTGACGCCTTCGATTCCGATAGGGCAGTCGACAACGCAACGGCCCGCAGCGGCGGCTCGGGCTTGCGCCTTCGCGCCGCCAGCGCTTCGCTCCGACGGTGGCGCCCATCGGCACAGGATGCCACGCGGTGAACTGCGCCGCCTGCGCCTTGCACGCCCCCTAACGATTCGCTGAACCGGCGCTTGCACGGCGCGGGGACCTTGCCGCGGCCGCCACACCGGCGCTGCTAGGCTCGCGCCACGTCCATACACCGGTAAGCTGCACATGATCAAGTCATTCTCTCTGCTCGCGCTGCTGGGCGTCGCCACGCTCGCGCCGCAGGCCCAGGCAGCAGGCAACATCGACTGCAAACTGTCGTTCAATCTCGAAGGCTGGTCGGTGTTCTACAAGACCGCCAGCGGCACCGGCACCATCACCTGCGACAACGGTGCGGTGATTCCGGTGAAGATCTCCAGCAAGGGCGGTGGCCTGACCGTCGGCAAGTCCAAGATTACCGGCGGCCGCGGCACCTTCTCCGGTGCATACAGCCTCAATGATCTGCTGGGCACCTATGCGGCCGCCGAGGCGCATGCCGGCGTGGTCAAGTCCAGTACCGCACAGGTCGTCACCAAGGGCGACATCTCGCTGGCCTTGGCCGGGACGGGCGAGGGCGTAGATCTGGGCGTCAATGTAGGCAACTTCGTGATCGAGCGTCGCAAGTAAGACGCAGCAGATCGCGCTGAAGACGGCACTGCACACAACAAGCGCATCTGTACGCGAGAGGCTTTGTTACCTAGAGATAGGTAACAAAGCCTCTAGAGGTCTGTAGCGATGGCGGCAGTGCGTTGGCCGCACTGACTTTGATTGACGAGTGAAATGATGTCGGGATGGCAGCGACATTGCGCGGATCGAGTGAACTTGATCAGACCGGCAACTAGTCGGACGGCCGCACGGCATGCACTGCTCACACATGCACACCGACACTCTGGACTGGTCCTTGCCCATCCACCGGCGAGGGACCTTATGCGGCATGGATGCCGTAGAAGAGCTTACATGGACGTACTTGCAGCGTGTCCCGCGACGGTGGACGGGCTAGGGCCCTGCAGCCAAGCCGCAGATCAGCCGCTCTGCAAGTGATCTATCCGCACTGTCCAACCACTCCAAGACAAAAGAAGACAATCGAAATGTCGAGTCTTAGCCGCATTTGGATGTAGTCAAAAAGCTTGGTTAGTCGAGGGCGCGTTGCCCTCACCGCTTGTGGGACACGCCGCAAGTACGTCCATGTAGGCTCGGTGGCGGCATCCATGCCGCCACACGGTCCCGCAAGCGGTGAGGACATCGCACCTGGCAACGTGGTTGTGTGCTGATGGGAACCACAAAGCCGGCCGCGCCCGCAGAGCGGTGCTCCGTTGGCCGTTCTAAAGCTGCCTCGCGTGCCGGTTCGCTGCGAGCCAAAGTTTTCGCTGCGAGCCACTGTTAACGTCTCGCGCTTACTTCGATGTATCGCGTGATTCAAGCAGACATGATCCAAGCGATAACGAAAAACGGCCCGTCGCAGGGCCGTTTTTTTATTGCACGTCTTGTAGCTTAGCGACCGCGATTGCCGCCACCTGGTGGCCGACGGTTGCCGCCACCCGGGGGACGACCACCCGGACCACCTGGGCCACGCGGTGCGCCGCCCGGACCACCGGGACCACGATTACCGCCTGGTCCACGGTTGCCGCCGGGGCCGCCTGCACGCGCACCGGTCGGGCGCCCAGCTGCCGGACGTGCGGCGCCATACGGGCTGAAGCCCGGATTGGCGTGGTCGGACGGGAAGCTCGGCGCGTTGCCCGGGTGGCCGTAGGGGTGCTTGCGCTGGCCCTGACCTTGACCCTGCGACTGACCTTGCCCACCTGCCGCGCCGCGGCCCTGGCCGCCTGCGCCCGGGCGTGCGCCGCCCGGACCCTTCTTGGCGTAAGGACGCGGCTGGCCGGTGCCGGCGCCGCCGGGACCTGCGTTGCGGTGGCCGCTCGGGCCGGTGCTCACGCCATCGGGCACATACCAGCTGCGGAACGCGGCCGGGTTGCCGTCCGGCAGCGAGCGGTCGCCCTTGGCCGGGCCACGCTGCTTGAACGGGCGCTGCTGCGATTGCTTGGCAGCGGCTTCGCCGCTGACCGTCAGGCCGCCCTTGAAACCACCGGGCTTGCCGCGGCCACCACGGCCGCCGCGATCCTCGCGCAGGTTGTCGAAGCGGCGCAGCTCACGGCCTTCATCGGCGCCGGAGGTCTGGCCGTTGACGTAGGCATTGCTGCGGCCGTCGCGCGACACGTGCACGGTCGACTTGGCGGCGCGGCGCTGGCCGATCACCGGCTGCAGCGTCAGTGCCGACGGCGCGCCTTCTTCCAGCTTGAGTTCGGCGCGCAGGGCGTCGACCTTTTCCTGTGCCAGTTCCACCGATTGCCCGCGCAACAGCTCGCGCGGCAGCGACACCTTGCCGTAGCGGGTGCGCTTGAGGCGGCTGACCTGGCAGCCTTGCGACTCCCACAGGCGGCGCACTTCGCGGTTACGGCCTTCCTTGACCACCACGCGGAACCAGTCGTGCGAATCGGTGCCGCCGATGCGTTCGATCTCGTCGAACTTGGCGCCGCCGTCTTCCAGCAACACGCCGCGCGAGAGACGCTCGATCATGCTGTCGGGCACCTTTTCTTCGCCTTCCGGGGCGCGCACGCGCACCACGTACTCGCGTTCAACCTCGTAGGAGGGGTGCATCATCGCGTTGGCCAACTCGCCATCGGTGGTGAGCAGCAGCAGGCCGGTGGTGTTGATGTCCAGGCGGCCGATGGCGATCCAGCGCGAGCCCTTCAGCGCCGGCAGCGACTCGAATACGGTCGGGCGGCCTTCGGGATCTTCGCGGGTGGTCACTTCGCCTTCGGGCTTGTTGTAGACCAGCACGCGCGAGGATTCGGTCAGCGCGCTGGCGACGAAGCTGCGGCCGTCCAGTTCGATCTTGTCGCCGCTGCGCACCGACATGCCGGTCTGCGCGACGGCGCCATTGACCTTGATCAGGCCATCGGCAATGCGCTGCTCCAGCGCGCGGCGCGAGCCCAGGCCGGCCTGGGCCAGCACCTTGTGCAGGCGCTCTTCCAGTTTCGGCGCTTCGGGCGCGCTGTCGCGCTTGAGGGAAAGCTTGTTCAACGACAGCTTGCGGGGGGTGTCACTCATGTGTCTGGCTCCGGCCGACGCGTTCTGGGTCGGCCTCTGGGTCGGAATCGGCTTCGTCAACAGCCACGGTCGTCGTCGCGACGGCGTTGTCTTCGTCTTCGTTCACTGCATCCGCGCGCGTGCCCGGCGCGGTGTCGGGTTCGCCCTCGCGGGCGGTCTGTGGGTCGTGCGTGTTCGGGTCCTGCGCCGCGGGGTGCTGCGGTGTTGCATCAATCGGGTCGTGCGCCTCGGCAGCGCTGTCTGCGCTGTCGCTGCCATGGCTCCGCGCTGCATCGGTGCCGGCGCCGGTCGTTTCGACCTGGGTGGCGTCTCCGTCGGCTTGCGGCTCCACGTCTGCATCTGGCGCTGCATCGGTGGGTGCTGCTGCGCCGTCCTCGTCGCTATCAGCATCGGCATTCATTGCATCGCCGTCGTTGTCTGCTCCGGCGACATCATCAGCGTCGGCGCCGGCGTCATCGCTCTGTTCGCCATCAGCCTGCTCTGTATCAGCCGGCCCGGTCTCGTCTTGCGCCATCGCGGCCGCGGCGGGTACCGGGCCGTCCAGCTGGCCGTCGCGGTCCAGCGGCAGCTGCGGTTCCAGCTCGGCGATGTCCTTCAACTCAGACAATGGCGGCAGCTCGTCCAGCCGCTTGAGCCCGAAGTAGTCCAGAAAGCCCTTGGTGGTGCCGAACAGGGCGGGCTTGCCGGGCACGTCGCGGTGGCCCACCACGCGGATCCACTCGCGTTCTTCCAGGGCCTGGATGATGTTGCTGCTCACCGCCACGCCGCGCACCTGCTCGATTTCGCCGCGGGTGATCGGCTGGCGGTAGGCGATCAGCGCCAGGGTCTCCAGCGTGGCACGGGTGTACTTGGTGCGACGCTCGGTCCACAGCCGCGCCACCCAGCCGTGCACGTCGGCCTTGACCTGAAAGCGGAAGCCGGACGCCACTTCCACCAGTTCCACACCGCGCTCGGTGCACCCCTCGCGCAGCAGTTCCAGCGCGCGCTCCACGCTGCCGGGCGGTGCCGGCTCTTCCTCGGGAAACAGCCCTTGCAGCTGCGCCAGCGTCAACGGCTGGCTGCTGGCCAACAGGGCAGCTTCGATAATGCGGGTGATCAGCGCTTGATCCATTCGGTGATCGGCTTCAGGTGGGTTCGTTGGCAGCGTCGCTGTCGTCGAATTCGCTGGAGAATTGCAACGGCGCATTGGTATTGCCCAACGCCAGCGACTTCACGTAGATCGGCGCCAGCGGCGCTTCCTGCACGATGTCCAGCAACTGCTCCTTGGCCAATTCCAGCAACGCCAAAAAGGTGACCAGCACGCCGAGCTTGCCTTCCTCGGCAGTGAACAGCGATTCGAATCGGTAGAACTTGCCGTCGTCCAGACGGCTGAGCACATCGCCCATGCGCTGGCGCACGCTCAGCGCCTCGCGTTTGATCGCATGCCCGGTAAACAGCTCGGCGCGTTTGAGCACGTCGTACAGCGCCATCAGCATTTCTTTCAGATCCACCGGCGGCGGCAGCTTGACCGCGGCGCGTTCGGGCAGATGCGCCTGCACCGGCGCCGAGTCGCGGCCCATGCGGGGCAGGGTGTCCAGATCCTCGGCGGCCTGCTTGAACCGTTCGTATTCCTGCAGCCGGCGCACCAGTTCTGCGCGCGGGTCGTCTTCTTCGCCTTCCTGGCTGGGCGGGCGCGGCAGCAGCATGCGCGACTTGATCTCGGCCAGGATCGCGGCCATCACCAGGTATTCGGCCGCCAGTTCGAAACGCAGCTCCTGCATCACGTTGATGTAGTCCACGTACTGCCGCGTGATCTCGGCGACGGGAATATCCAGGATGTCTAGGTTTTGGCGGCGGATCAGGTACAGCAGCAGGTCCAGCGGACCTTCGAAGGCGTCCAGGATGACTTCCAGCGCGTCCGGCGGGATATACAGATCCTGCGGGATCTGCAGCACCGGTTGCCCATGCACGACCGCCAGCGGCATTTCCTGCTGCTGCGGTGGCGCGCTCGTGGCTGGCGGATTCGCGTCGTGCGCGAGTTCGGAATTCATCAGGTCGACATCGGGTCTTGCGGTCGCCGGCCACGGTACGGAGCCGTGCCTGCAGGGCTTTGCCTTGAGTTATTGCGATCAATGTCGTGCCTGCTTCGGCACGATCCCACAAATCCACATACGCCGGTCCGCATGCAATCAGGCGCCGCGTGGCAGGCGGCGACGGAACAGCGAGGAGGTCGTCTACGCGGGCCGGCGGTGGGCAGCGAATCGGCCGTCGAGAGAAGCGTTGAGCCTGGGCCGACGGGCCGCTGCGTCCGGTTGCGTGTGCAGTGGTGTCAAGGGTAATGCGTGGGTGGGGGCGGTGTCCAGCGCTGGCGCGGCTAGAATTGGCGGGATGATCTTCCGATGTGGGCGAGGTGGCGTGTGTGGTACGTAATCGAAGGCTATGACCGGGCCGATGCCCTGGCGGCACGGCAGCAGGCGCGACCGGCGCATCTGCAGCGCCTGCAGGCACTGACGGCAGAAGGACGGCTATTGGTCGCTGGCCCGTGCCCGGCAATCGACGCCGAGGACCCGGGCCCGGCCGGCTTCAGCGGCAGCGTGGTGATTGCCGAGTTCGCTTCACTGGAGGCAGCACGCGCGTGGGCCGATGCCGACCCGTATGTGGCGGCCGGGGTGTATACGCGGGTCGACGTCCGCCCGTTCAGGCGGGTGCTGCCATGAGCCGGGTCGAGCGCATCCGCGCCGCGTTGCAGGCCGCGCTGGCACCCGTCGAACTGGAGGTGGTCGACGACAGTCATCGCCATGCTGGGCATGCCGGCGCGCAGGATGGGCGTGGGCACTTCAATGTGCGCGTGGTCAGCAGCGTGTTCGCCGGCAAGGCGCCATTGGCGCGGCACCGTGCGGTGTACGCCGCGGTGGGCGAGATGATGCACACCGATATCCATGCGCTCTCGATCGAGGCGCTGGCGCCTGGTGAGGCGGGGTAGGGCGACCGTCCGGTCAATCCGGTTCTGCCGGGTTGGCCGGAAGCGATTGCGGTGCAGACCATGCTGGTTGCAGCTTTCTTGTGATCTCCAAGAGCGGGGCTGCAGCTGCCTGATCACCAAGCGGGTGGTTCAGGCTGACGCTCGCCAAGCGAGCACGACTCGCGGCTTTGCCCAAGCGAATCAAGGCGCTGCTGGCCCCGCGACGCCTGCAAACACTGACCTGTCCGCTGCTGTCCATGCGTCAGCCGCGGCGTCATCCCGTGGCGCCAACGAGACCGGCGTCGCGCTTCGTCTGTGGAGCAATCGCTGCGGGGTTGTTGCGACGCAACATACTTATTCACGCATCCATCACTTCTAGATGCTTGATCTGTAAGCGTTTTCACAAGCCCATTCACAGGGGTTTACGCCTCCGTATGAAAACGCTTACAGTCCGCGCCAGATTTTGGGAAGTCGGTCGCGGAGGGCGACCCGAATGGCCAAAGGTGCGGTCACCATCAAAGATGTCGCTCGAGAAGCACGCGTCTCCGTTGCCACGGTATCGCGGGCGCTCAATGGGCATGACAACGTCGCCGGGCCGGTGCGCCAGGTGGTCCTGGACGTGGCCGAACGGCTGCGCTACAGCCCGCATGCGGCGGCACGCAGCCTCAGCAGCCGGCGCACCCAGACCCTGGGTGTGGTGCTGCCCGATCTGTACGGCGAGTTCTTCTCCGAGCTGATTCGCGGCATCGACGGTGCGGCGCGTGCCGCCGGCCAGCATTTGCTAGTTTCCAGCTACCACGGCGATCCCGAAGCCCAGGGCAGGGCGCTGCGTGCCATGCGCGGCCGCGTGGATGGCCTGCTGGTGTTGTCCCCGTATGCGGAGCAGCCGGGTTTTCTGACCGACAACCTGCCGCAGGCACTGCCCACGGTCCTGATCAACGCGCATCTGCCGGGCGCCGACTACCCGGTGCTGAGCATCGACGACCATGCCGGTGCGATGGCGATGACCGAGCACCTGCTCGCGGCCGGGCACCGCCGCATCGCCTTCATCGGCGGGCCGGCGCTGAACTTCGATGCGCGCGAGCGCTTGCGCGGCTTTCGTGACGCGATCGCCGGCCATGCGGGCGGAGCGGAGGGGCTCGAATTCGCCGGCGACTTCGACGAAGCCTCCGGCCATCGTGCCGGCCTTGCCATGCTGGCCGCCGGGGATCTGCCCGATGCGGTCTTCGCTGCCAATGACATGACCGCGCTTGGCTGCCTGTACGCCTTTGCCCAGGCGGATGTGTCGGTGCCCGACGACGTGGCGCTGGCCGGGTTCGACGACATCCCGCTGGCGCGCTTCGTGCACCCCGCGCTGACCACGATGCGGGTCAGCATTGCGCGCCTTGGCGAGCAGGCGATGACACGGCTGATGCGGCTGGTGGACCAGCCCGGCCATGACGACGGCATCCGCCAGTTGCTCACCCCGGAGCTGGTGGTGCGTGCGTCCTGCGGAGCCAGCGAGCCCGGCGCCTGACCCTTTTCGCGGACGTCCTGTCCGCTCCCGCTGCCACCCCCGCAGCGGTTGTTCCTGCAAGACCTTAGTGCCCACAACAACAAGATATCGATCCCTGGAGGGACCAATGAGCCACCACCACCCCCATTCCGCCAGCCCGGCGCGCAAGCTGCTCAGCTGCGCCCTGGCCAGCTGCCTGTTGCTGGGCGCCGCGCCCGCGTTCGCGCAGAGCACCGCTGCGACCATCCGCGGCCAGGTCACGGTCGACTCCGCACCTGCTGCCCAGGCCCAGGTCACTGCCACCAATCTGGCCACCGGCCTGACCCGCACCGTGCAGGTCACCAATGGCGGCTATTCGGTTGGCGGCCTGCCACCGGGTTCGTACCGCCTGGATGTCACCGCCAATGGGCAGACCACCTCGCAGAACGTCACCGTGCAGGTCGGCCAGACCGCCACCTTGAACCTGGGCGTCGGCGGCGAGCCGTCCACGGCCGCAGGTGGTAACGCCACCACGCTGGACGCGGTGCAGGTCAAGGCGCCGCCGGTGCTGGTGGAGACGCGCACCTCCGAGAACGCCACCTATATTTCCAACGTGCAGATCCAGAACCTGCCGCGTGCCACGCGCAACTTCCTGGAACTGGCCGACACCGTGCCGAACGTGCAGTTCACCCGTGATGCCAACGGCACCACCAAGGTGCGCTCGGGCGCCACCTCGGCCGAAGGCACCAACGTCTACATCGATGGCGTCAGCCAGAAGAACTACGTGTTGACCGGCGGCGTCAGCGGCCAGGATTCCAGCCGTGGCAACCCGTTCCCGCAGTCGGCGATTGGCGAATACAAGGTCATCACCTCCAACTACAAGGCCGAGTTCGACCAGGTTAGCGGCGCCGCCATCGTGGCCTCGTCCAAGTCCGGCACCAACGATTTCCATGGCAGCTTCTTCTGGGATACCAGCAACGATGGCTGGCGCGAAGAGAGCCCGCTGGAGAAGAAGGCCGGCGTGCGCGACGACTTCGAGGAAACCCAGTACGGTGCGACCTTCAGCGGCCCGATCCTCAAGGACAAGGCACATTTCTTCATTGCCTATGAAGCCAAGGAATACACCACCCCCAACGTGGTGATCCCCGGCTCGATCTACTCGGACCGCATCGACCAACTGCCGGCGCAGCTGCAGCCGCTGGTGGCCACCTACAGCACCCCGTTCAAGGAAGACCTGTACTTCGGCAAGATCGACTGGACCATTGGCGACAACAACCTGTTCGAGCTGACCGGCAAGTACCGCAAGGAAGACGAGCTCAACGACGTCGGCCAGACCTCGACCTTCGAGCACGGTAGCGTCAACGGCCAGGAAGAAAAGCGCGCCAATCTGCGCTGGCAGTACAGCGGTGCCAACTTCCTCAACGAAGCCAACCTCAGCTATGAAAGCGCGTTCTGGAACCAGGCGCCGCTCAACGACGGCACGGGCTACGTGCTCAGCTACACGCCCAACCGTGGCAACGAGACCGACGTGCTCGCTGCCGGGGCCGGCAGCAGCTTCCAGCGCAAGGGCCAGAAGGGCTGGACCTTCCAGGACGACCTGACCTTGAACAGCCTGGAATGGCATGGCGCGCACACCGTCAAGATGGGCGTGAAGTTCAAGAGCATCGATCTGGATTCCACCCAGTTCAACCCGGCCAACCCGCAGTACTACTACAACATCCTCTCCGATGTCGAAACGCCGTACCGCGTGCGCTTCGGTGCGCCGTTGACCGAAGGCGGCGGCTCGGTGGTGTCCAAGAACAAGCAGTACGGCATCTACCTGCAGGACGACTGGGAGGTCAACGAGCACTGGACCTTGAACCTGGGCGTGCGCTACGACTATGAAGAAAGCCCGGCGTTCCTGGACTTCGTGACCCCGTCGGATGTGGCCGGTGCGTTGCAGAACTGGCCCAACCTGCAGAACGCCAATTACAACATCAACAACTTCATCAGCACCGGCAACAACCGCAAGGCGTTCAAGAACGCCTGGCAGCCACGCCTGGGTGCGTCGTACGACCTGTTCGGCGACCAGGCCCACGTGATCTACGGCGGTGCTGGACGTGCCTACGACCGCAACATCTTCGACTACCTGGCGCTCGAGCAGCTCAACAACTCGTTCAATTCGTATAGCTACTACTTCACCAGTGCCAACAACCCGGCCTGCCTGGGCGACCCATGCACCGCATGGAACCCGGCCTACAGCACGCAGGAAGGTCTGAACACCCTCACCGCCAACAGCGCCGGCGGCGGCGGTCGTGAGGTCTACCTGATCGACAACAACATCAAGACCCCGTACTCCGACCAATTCAGCATCGGCATGCGCAACATGGTGCCGCTGTGGGGCCAGGACTGGTTCACCGACGTGACCCTGAGCCGGATCGAAAGTCATGACGGCTTCGCCTTCGTGCGCGGCAACCGGCTGCCCGACGGCTCGTTCTTCCAGCCGGGCACCACCTCCGGCTCGCCGACCGACGGCCCGGACGGCTATAGCGCGATCGTGCTCGGCACCAATGGTGTGGAAACCCGCAACAACCAACTCGCGTTGCAGATCGAGAAGCCCTACGACGAAGAGTCAGGCTGGGGGCTGACCGTGGCCTACACCTTCTCCGATGCCAAGGAGAACCGCCAGTTCGGCGAGCACTACGCACTGGACCGCGAGCGCGTCGAAGACTACGGCTGGCGCGAGGCCGGCGGTATTGCCAAGAACCGTCTGGTCGTAACCGGCATCTACGAGCTGCCGTATGAGATCAAGCTGTCCGGCAAGCTGTCGCTGGCCAGCCAGACCGCGCGCTACGGGCAGAACTGCCTGGCCGGCAACGACCAGTGCTACATCGTGCAATTCAAGCCAGACGGCACGCTGGGCTACAAGGAGTTCAGCATTGCGGCCAATAAAGAATGGGATACCGGTGGCGGTGTCAAATTCAACGTCCGTGCGGATATCCTCAACGTGTTCAATTGGGTGAACTACGCCAACTTTAACGGCGAGACCGGGACACTCGGCGACTTGAACACGGCATATGGCACGCCAACCGGCGTGCTGGCATCGCCGATGCGCACCTTCCGTCTGGCCTTCGGTCTGAACTGGTAAGGAGCACGCGACCGTCCTGGCAGGTGCCAGGACGGTCGAAGTCGGCGCCCGGATAGGGTAGGTTTGCGTGCGAGATGTAATCGATTACACGAGTGGGGGGCGGATGAACAGGGGTAAGACATCGCGTTGGCTGGCAGTTCCACTGATGGTGGGGGCGCTGTTGCTGGCGTCCTGCAAACAGGCCGAGGAGCCCAAGGTGGCCGAAAAGAAGGCACCCGTGAAAGTGATTCTGGTGGAAGCACAGATCCCGCCCAAGCCGGTCAAGCCGCCGCTGCCGCCGCTGTTTTCCGATATCGAACGCCGCACCTTCCAGTTTTTCTGGGACACCACCAACGAACTCAATGGACTGTCGCCGGACCGGTTTCCCTCGCGTCCGTTCGCCAGCATCGCCTCGGTGGGCTTTGCGCTCACCGCGTATCCGATCGGTATCGAGAACGGCTGGGTCAGCCGCAATCAGGCGATCGACCGAACCTTGACCACCCTCAAATTCTTCCGCGATGCGCCGATGGGGCCGCAGCGGACCGGTAAGGCCGGCTACAAGGGCTTTTACTATCACTTTCTGGATATGCAGCAGGGCAACCGCTATGACAGCTGGGTCGAGCTGTCGAGCGTGGACACCGCGCTGCTGATGATGGGCGTGCTGTTCACCCAGTCGTACTACGACGGTGACGACCCGCGCGAAAAGGAAATCCGCCAGATCGCCGACACGCTGTACAAGCGTGTGGACTGGCGCTGGCTGCAACAGCGGGCGCCGCTGATTTCGATGGGCTGGTTCCCCGAGAGCGGCTTCATCGACCACGACTGGATGGGCTACAACGAAGCCATGATGCTCTACATCCTGGCGCTCGGCTCGCCCACGCACGGCGTGGAGCCGGATGCGTGGACGGTCTGGACCCGCACCTACAATAACGACTGGGGCGTCTACCAGGGCCAGGAATACCTGTCCTTCGGCCCGATGTTTGGCCACCAGTACAGCCATGTCTGGATCGACTTCCGCGATATCCAGGACCAGTACATGCGCGAGCGCGGCATCGACTACTTCCTCAACAGCCGCCGCGCCACGCTGGCCCAGCGCGACTACGCCATCGATAACCCGATGAAGTGGAAGGACTACGGCGAAAACGTCTGGGGTCTCACCGCCGGCGACGGCCCGCAGAACACCAGCCAGGAATACCGCGGCGAGCAGCGCCAGTTCCGCCATTACTCTTCACGCGGCGCCGGCCTGCGCGAGAACTTCGACGACGGCACCATCGCGCCGACCGCGGCGATCTCCTCGATCGTGTTCGCACCCGAGGTGGTGATTCCGGCCACCGAAGAGATGCACAAGCGCTATGGCGACTTCCTGTATTCGAGCTATGGGTTCCTGGATTCGTTCAACCCCAGCTTCAACTACGACATCCCGCTCAAGACCGGGCGCATGGTGCCGGACCGTGGCTGGGTGGCCAGCGACTACATCGCCATCGACCAGGGCCCGATCCTGGCGATGATCGCCAACTACCAGAACGAATTCGTCTGGAACGTGATGAAGAAAAATGCCTACATCCGTACCGGCCTGGAACGCGCCGGCTTCACCGGTGGCTGGCTCACGCCCGACGGCGAGCCGCAGCCGCTGCCCAAGAAGGACGAGCAGGCCGCCGCGGCGCGCGCGCTGGGCATGGCCGAATCGCGTGCCGCCGCTGCCCAGGCGCAGCAGGACCCGTCGCAGCGGCAACATTCCTCGCAACGCCCCAAACCCGAGTAATCCGTGCGCCTTTTGAAACTGATGATGATGGCCGCCGCACTGTGTCTGGGTGCGGCGGGATGTGAACGTTCCGAGCAGGGCCAGACCACCGTGCGCTTCTGGGCGATGGGCAAGGAAGCGGAGGTGGTGGCCGAGCTGGTGGATGAGTTCGAGCAGCAGAATCCCGGCATCAAGGTGGATGTGCAGAACATCCCGATGACGGCCGCGCACGAAAAACTGCTCACCGCCTTCGCCGCCGATGGGCTGCCGGATGTGTGCCAGCTCGGCAACACCTGGCTGCCGGAATTCGCGCTGTTGGACACGCTGGAGCCGATGCAGCCGTATGTGGCGCGCTCGAGCATTGTCGATCCCAAGGACTACTTCCCCGGCGTGTGGGACACCAATCTGGTCGACGGCACCTTGTACGGGGTGCCGTGGTACGTGGACACGCGCCTGTTGTTCTATCGCAAGGATTTGCTGCGCGAAGCCGGCTATACCGAGATGCCCAAGACCTGGGCGGAGATGGAGCAGGTGATGGCGGCGATCAAGCGCCATGTCGGCCCGGACCGCTACGCGATCCTGATGCCGCTCAACGAGTTCGAGCAGCAGCTGTCGTTTGCGCTGCAGCAGGACGACCGCCTGCTACGCGACCACGATAACTACGGCAACTTCCGTGGCGAAGGCTTCCGCAAGGCGCTGGGCTTCTACGACACCATGTACCAGAAGGGCTGGGCACCCAAGGTCTCCGAGACCCAGGTTTCCAATGTCTGGTACGAATTCTTCAACGGCTACTACGCGTTTTACCTGTCCGGGCCCTGGAACGTGCGCGAGTTCAAGCTGCGCCAGCCGCCGGGCATGGAAGGCAAGTGGGGCACCGCGCCGTTGCCGGGCCCCAACGGCCTGGGCGCCGGCATTGCGGGTGGCTCCAGCCTGGTGATCTTCAAGTCGTCACAGCACAAGGACGCCGCCTGGAAGCTGATCGAATATCTGTCCCAGCCGACCGTGCAGGCGCGCTTCCACGCCATCATCGGCGACCTGCCGCCGCGCCGCAGCACCTGGAAGTTGCCGTCGCTGGCCAATGACGAGCTTGCGCATGCCTTCGGCGACCAGCTCGAGCGGGTCAAGGCCACGCCGAAAGTGCTGGAGTGGGAGCGCATCGTGCAGGAGATGCGCCTGGTGACCGAGCGCGTGGTGCGCGGCGGGCAATCGCACGAGGACGCCGTGCAGGAACTGGACAAACGCGTGGATGAGATTCTGGCCAAGCGCCGCTGGATCTACGAACAGGAAGGCGGGCATGTCGGCCCGGCGGCCGTACCGGCCACGCCGGCGGCAGCGCCGGCGAACGCAGCGGCTGAAGGAGCTGCCCGATGATGAAGCGCAACTCCGTGGCCGGCTGGGTCTTCGCCGCGCCGTCGATCCTGGTGCTGGGCATGTTCTTCGGCGTGCCGGTGTTCGCCGCGCTGGTGCTCAGCGTCACCGACTTCGACCTGTACGCACTGGCCGACAGCAGCCATCTGCGCTTCGTCGGCCTGGGCAACTACATCGAGCTGCTGCAGACGCCGCTGTTCTGGAAGTCGCTGTGGAACACCACCTACTTCGTGCTGCTGGGCGTGCCGATGTCCATCGCGGTGTCGCTGGGCGCGGCGCTGCTGCTCAATGCCAAGGCCTCGCGGTTCAAGGCCTTGTTCCGCACCGCGTTGTTCGCGCCGGTGGTCACCACGCTGGTGGCAGTCGCGGTGATCTGGCGCTACCTGTTCCACATCAAGTACGGCCTGGTGAATTTCGGCCTGAGCCACCTGGGCATCGCCCCGATCGACTGGCTGGGCGACCCGCGCTGGGCAATGCCGACCATCATGCTGTTCGCGGTGTGGAAGAACTTTGGCTACAACATGGTGATCTTCCTGGCCGGCCTGCAGGCGATCCCGCAAGACCTCTACGAGGCGGCGCGCATCGACGGTGCCTCGCGCTGGAAGCAGTTCCTGCACATCACCTTGCCGATGCTCGGCCCGGTGCTGATGGTGGTCGGTGTGATCACCATCTCCGGTTATTTCCAGCTGTTCGCCGAACCCTATGTGATGACCCGCGGCGACCCACTGCAAAGCACCGTGAGCGTGCTGTATTTCATGTTCGAGGAAGGCTTCAAGTGGTGGAACCTCGGCCGCGCGTCGGCGGTGGCGTTCCTGCTGTTTCTGATCATCCTGACCGTGACCACCGTGATGCTGCGCTTCGGGCGCAAGAAGGACCTGATATGAGTCGTGATGTCGGCGAATCGCGCTGGAATGGCCTGCTGATCAATGGCGGGTTGTTGCTGCTGGCGCTGGTCAGTCTGGCGCCGCTGTTGTGGATGCTGTCGGTGTCGTTCATGCCCACCGGCGAGGCCAGCCGGTTTCCGCCGCCGATGCTGCCGTCGGCGTTCACCCTGGCCAACTACCACGAGTTGTTCGCCCGCACCGGCATGGCGCGCAACTTCGCCAACAGCCTGATGGTGTCTGGCCTGATCACGCTGGGCTCGTTGCTGATCAACACCATGGCCGGCTACGCGTTCGCCAAGCTGCAGTTCGTCGGCCGCGAGCGCATCTTCAAGATCCTGATGGCCGCGTTGGTGATCCCGGCGCAGGTCGCGATGCTGCCGCTGTTCCTGCTGATGAAACAGCTGCATCTGGTCAACAACATCGGCGGGGTGGTGGTGCCGGCGCTGGCCACCGTGTTCGGTATTTTTCTGGTGCGCCAGTACGCGCGCAGCATTCCCGACGAGCTGATCGAAGCGGCGCGTATCGACGGCGCCAGCGAGATGCGGATCTTTTTCCAGATCGTGCTGCCGATGCTCAAGCCGGTGCTGGTCACCTTGACCATCTTCACCTTCATGGGCTCGTGGAACGACTTCATGTGGCCGCTGATCGTGCTGACCGACCAGGAGCAATACACCTTGCCGGTGGCGCTGGCCGCATTGTCGCGCGAGCACATCATGGACGTGGAATTGATGATGGCCGGTGCGGTGGTGACGGTGATTCCGGTACTGCTATTGTTCCTGGCGCTGCAGCGTTACTACATCCAAGGTCTTCTGCTGGGGAGTGTGAAGGGGTGAAGCCAATTTTCCTGCGACTGTTTGCCATGGCCGCTGTTGCCACCGCGGGTGCGGCACAGGCGCAGGAGCGCGTGCTCGACGGATTCAACGACATCGCCGCGTGGCGGTTGGTGGTCTCCAACCAGGTCAGCGGCTCGCTGCGCCCGGTAGCAACCACCTCCGGCGGCCACGCCTTGTGCCTCGACTACAACTTCAACGGCGTGTCCGGCTATGTCGGCATCCGCCGCAACCTGTCGATCGAGTATCCGGACAACTACCGCATTGGCTTTGCGCTACGCGGCGAGTCGCCGTCCAACGATCTGCAGGTCAAGTTGATCGATGCCAGCGGCGACAACGTGTGGTGGATCAACCGGCCGGGCTTCACTTTCCCCAAGACCTGGACCACCTTCAACTACCGCAAGCGCAACATCGAAAAGGCCTGGGGTCCTGGTGCGGACAAGCAGCTGCGCAGCAGTGCCGATGTCGAGTTCACCATCTACAACAAGGTCGGTGGCAAGGGCTCGGTGTGCTTCGACCGCCTGACCCTGACCCCGTTGCCGCCAGAGGACACCTCGCCGTTGAAGGCCGAGGCCATTACCGACACCGCACCGGCGCTGGAGCAGCGTCTGGCCGATGGCAAGCCGGACACCTTCTGGCTCAGCGGCGCAGTCAAACAGCAGACGGTGACCCTGGACCTGGGCAAGGTGCGCGAGTTCGGCGGTGCCATCGTGCAGTGGGTGCCGGGCCTGCAGGCATCGCAGTACGTGGTGCGGTCGTCCAGCGATGGGCGTAGCTGGCGCGACCTGCGCACAGTCATCGCCGGCGCCGGCGGCACCGATTGGCTGGCCTTGCCGGATACCGAGGCGCGCTACCTGCGTTTCGATCTCAAGGATGGCCCCAGCTGGCGCTATGGCATCAAGGAAGTGCAGCTGCAGCCGCTGGCCTTCGCAGCGACGCCGAACGACTTCATCAAATCGCTGGCGACGCAATCGCCGCGTGGCAATTTCCCGCGCGGGTTTTCCGGCGAGCAACCGTACTGGACCATCCTGGGCCTGGACGGCGGCACCGAGCAAGGCCTGATCGGCGAAGACGGCGCGGTGGAAGTGGGCAAGGGCGGTTTCAGCGTGGAGCCGTTCGTCAGTGTCGGCGGCAAGCTGTTGCGCTGGGCGGATGTCAGCAGCGAACAAAGCCTGCAGGACGACTACCTACCGATCCCCAGCGTGGATTGGCACCACGACCTGATGAATCTGCGCATCACCGGCTTCGTGCAGGGCACCCCTGATCAGGCACAGCTGGTCGCGCGCTATCAGCTGCGCAATACCGGCAAGGACGCGCGCGAGTTCACCCTCGCATTGGCGGTACGGCCGTTCCAGGTCAACCCGCCGGCGCAGTTCCTCAACACCCTGGGCGGCATCAGCCGCATCGAGCAGCTGTCGGTGGACGGGGCGCAGGTCAACGTCAACGGCAAGCCGCGCGTGTTTGCCGCGCAGCGGCCGGATGCCGCCTTCGCCAGCGCCTTTGACAGCGGCATGGATGTCACCCATCTCACCGCCGCGACGCTGCCCACAACCACGCAGGTCAAGGACGAAACCGGGCTGGCCTCGGGCGTGCTGGTATATCGCTGGAAGCTGGAGCCGGGCCAGAGCCGCGAGGTTGCGCTGGTCATTCCGCAGACCGGCAGCGCGCAGCTGCCGGCCGGCTTCGATGCCGACAAGGCGCAGCAGCAAGTGGCCCAGCAGTGGCGCGGCAAGCTCGATCGCGTGCGCATCAGCGTGCCGGCCGAAGGCAAGCCGGTTGTCGATACGCTGCGTACCGCGTTAGCGCACATGCTGATCTCGCGCATCGGCCCGCGTCTCCAGCCGGGCACGCGCTCATATTCGCGCAGCTGGATCCGCGACGGCGCCATGATTTCCGAAGGCCTGCTGCGGCTCGGCCGCGAAGACGTCGTGCGTGACTACGTCGACTGGTTTGCGCCGTATCAATTTGCCGACGGCATGGTGCCGTGCTGCGTGGACGACCGTGGCAGCGACCCGGTGCCGGAAAACGACAGCCATGGCGAGCTGATCTTTAACGTCGCCGAGTACTACCGCTACACCGGCGACAAGCCGTTCCTGGAAAAGATGTGGCCGCACGTGCTCGGCGCCTACGACTACATGGAAAAGCTGCGCGCCAGCGAGCGCACCGAAGACAACTTCATGCGTAACCCGGCCTTCTACGGAATGATGCCGGTGTCGATCAGCCACGAAGGCTATTCGGCCAAACCGGTGCATTCCTATTGGGACAACTTCTGGGCGCTGCGCGGCTACAAGGACGCGGTGATGCTGGCCGGTGCGCTGGACAAGCCCGACGAGGTTGCGCGCTTCAGCGCCGCACGCGACGAATTCAGCGGCGATCTCACGGCCTCGCTGGCGGCGGCGGTACGCCAGCACCAGCTGGATTTCCTGCCCGGTTCGGCGGAGCTGGGCGACTTCGATGCAACCTCCACCACCATCGCGCTGGCGCCCGGTGGCGAGCAGCAGCGTCTGCCGCCGGAGCTGTTGAACAATACCTTCGAGCGGTACTGGAAGGAGTTCACCGACCGCCGCGACAGCAAGCGCGAATGGAAGGACTACACGCCGTACGAATGGCGCAACGTGGCTGCATTCGTGCGCCTGGGCTGGCGCGACCGCGCCTGGGATGCCACCGCGTTCTTCTTCAAGGACCGCGCGCCGCAGCCCTGGAATCAGTGGGCCGAAGTGGTCTCGCGTACGCCGCGCAAGCCGTTCTTCGTCGGCGACCTGCCGCATGCGTGGGTGGCTTCGGACTTCGTGCGCTCGGTGCTGGACATGTTTGCCTACGGGCGCGAGGCCGACGCCAGCCTGGTGATCGCCGCCGGCACGCCAACGCGTTGGTTCGATGGCAAGGGCATTGGCATTGCCGAGCTGCGCACGCCCTATGGGCGCCTCAACTACACCTTGCAGCGCACCGACAAGCAGCTGGTGCTCCAGCTGCAGCCCGGCCTGATCCTGCCGCCCGGCGGCGTGGTGTTTGCCTGGCCGTATCAGGGCGAACCGGGCAAGGCCAGCATCAATGGCGAGGCGGCGCAGTGGGAGAACGGCGAGTTGCGCATCCAGCAGTTGCCGGCCTCCGTGCAGATCGAGGTGCCGAGCGCGGTGCGGCGGGCCGAACGGGCTGCGCAATGAGTGCGTGGCGCCGGTCGTTGCGGTCAACAACGTCGCGGCGCTACGGCGGCCGGCTCGGTGCGTTGATGGTGCTGGCCCTGTGCTGCGTTGCTGCGCACGCAGCGCAAGCGGAGCAAGCCGATGTCCAGAACGCGGGGCAACCAGCGCAGTCGCAGCAAACCGCCAGCGCGGCCCCGCGCGAGATGACCCTGGTCACCCTCAACCTGCATCACGACCGCGAAGACTGGCCTGCGCGCCGTGCCTATATCGCCAAGGAACTCAAACGGCTGGCGCCGGATGTGATCGCCTTGCAGGAAGTGATCGAACGCCGCGGCAGCGTGGAGAATCAGGCCGCCTGGCTGGCCAGTCGGCTTGGCTACGCGTACACGTTCGCATCGGTCGACCCGCCCGGCGCGCCCAAGCGCTATGGCAACGCGCTGCTGAGCAAGCGCCGCGTGCTGGCCCAGCATGAGCGCCTGCTGCAACCGCTGGACGATTACCGCGTGGCCGCGCATCTGCAGGTTGATATGGATGGCCAGCCGGTCAACGTCTACGTGACGCATCTCAACGAGCGGTCCGATGCGCGCGGTGCGGCGACCCGCACCCGCCAGGTGGCCGACTTGCTGGACTTCATCGCGTCCAACAGCAACCAGGCGCCGGTGGTGATCGCCGGTGATTTCAACACTGCGGCCGATACCCTGGATCTGGAAGCGCTACGCAAGGGCTATGGCGACAGCTATGGCAGCGTGCACCGCAACAGCGATGCAACTGTCAGCACCTTGAACCTGCATGTGTTCGACAAACCCGCGCGCATCGATCACGTGTTCTTCCAGCAGAACCGCCTGCTCGCACGCGAGGCACGCATCCTGTTCGACACCCCGTATGCCGAAGGCCGCTGGGCCTCGGACCATTACGGGGTCTGGGTACGCCTGCAGTTCGCGCCAGAGACGGCTGCCGCCCCGTAGCAGCCCTCGTCGTAGGAGTGCACCTGGGCGCGATCGGGCCGCCCATTCCAGCCGTCAATCGCGCAAGTCACCATCGCGCCCAGGTGGGCTCCTACAACGGCAGGACCGCATCAACTGCTGATGCGGCGACCGCGCTCTCCCAACTCACCCATGCAGCCGCTGAAAAATCTGCACGCCGGCCAGCCACACGCCCGCGCCGCTGCCCAGGTTGGTCAGCAGGAACGTCAGCACCACCCGCGACACACGATTGCGGTACCAGCCGCGCAAGGTCTGTGCATCGTCGCGCAGGGTGAGGAAGTCGCCATAGGCCGGCTTGCGCATATGCACTTCGACCAAGGCGGCGAACGCGCCGGTGGGCACGCTCAGCCGGAACGGCTTGAACGGTGCCACCACCGCGGCGGTGAGAATGCTCAGTGGATGACTGCCTGCCAACAGGCAGCCCAGCGCTGCCAGGCCGCCGGTGTACATGGCCCACTGCAGCAGCAGGTCCGCACCCATCGACATGCCGCCGCGCCAGAACCCGATCCCGATTCCGGCAATGATCACCGTCAGCATGCCCAGCGTGATCCAGGGAATACGCTTGCGCTGCTGCACGTATTCCAGCGACTCGCGCAGCGGGCCGGGCGCATCGGTGTCCTGCGCAAGGTGGCGGGCGAGCCCGGCAAGATGGCCAGCGCCGACCACGGCCAGTACCTCGCGCTGGGTGGGGCTGGCTTCTTCGCGCAGCCGCGTGGCCATGTAGCGATCGCGCTCGGCAATCACCGTCTCGTACAGCTCCGGGCTTTCGCTCGCGAAATCGCCGAAACTGGCCTCCAGCATGTCGCCTTGCTTGAGCTTTTCGATCTCTTCTTCGCCCACTTCGTCAGCGGCGAACAGCCCCGCCAGCAGCCCGCCGGCCAGCTTCATCTTGCCGAAGAAGCCCAGCCGCCCGGAAGCGCGTTTGAAGGTCAGGCCCACTTCGCGGTCGATCAAATGCACCGGCAGGCCCTGTGCACGTGCCAGGTTCACCGCTTCCTTCAGCTCCGCACCCGGCTCGATGCCCAACTGCTTGGCCAGGCGCCGTTGGTAGGCGGCCAATGCCAGGTTGGCGGCGAACAGCGCCACGCGACCCTTGCGGATCACCTGCACCAGATCCAGGCGGGCGAGGGCATCGGGGTCGCTGAGCGCCTGCAGGCGCTGCGCGTCCAGCTCCACGGCCACCGCGTCGTACCGGCCGCTGCCGATCGCTCGCTGCACCGCTGCCACGCTTGCCAGCGAGACGTGCGCGGTGCCGAGCAGGGTGTAGCGCGCACCGTCGCGTTCGACGATGCGGTGCGGCTGGCCGGACAGCGCATCATCCTGCAGCACGGGGGTGATCTCAGTCATGGGGTCATTCATCGGAAGGAGGGGCGGTGTGGCCGGAGCCGAGTGGGCGCTGCATCTGCACCGCGTCCAACCAGCGGCCATGCTTGCGGCCCAGTCCGGTGAAGACTCCGACCGTACGAAACTCAAAACGTTCATGCAGGCGCAGTGACGCCTGGTTGGTGGCATCGCCGATCACGGCAATCATCTGCCGGTAGCCGCGCTGCTCGCAGGCGGCAATCAAGGCGCCAAGCAGCTGCGAGCCGATGCCGCATCCTTGCGCGGCAGCGGCCAGATAGATCGAATTTTCCACCGTCCAGCGATAGCCGGCGCGTGCGCGGTAACTGCTTGCATAGGCGTACCCGACCACCGCGCCATCGCGGTCGGCCACCAGATACGGATAACCGGCGTCCACGATGGCGCGCACGCGGCCGCGCATCTGCTCGGCCGACGGCGCGACGTATTCGTAGGTGTTGCACCCGGCGATCTGCTCCGCATAGATCGCGGTGATCGCCGGGATGTCCGCGTCGCGGACCTCACGCAACTCGACGGGCATGCGCGGTCAGTCGATGTAGCGCTTGAGCAGATCGCCATACGCGTCGATGCGGCGGTCGCGCAGGAACGGCCAGATGCGCCGCACATGCTCGCTGCGCTGCAGATCCACGTCGCACACCAGGATGGTCGGATCCTGCCCGGCTTCGGCAATGAACTCGCCCTGCGGCCCCAGCACGTGGCTATTGCCCCAGAATTGGATGCCCGAAGCACCGATCGGCGACGGCTCGTGACCGACACGGTTGCACGACAGCACCGGCACGCCGTTGGCCACCGCATGGCCGCGATGGCTCAGCACCCACGCATCGCGCTGGCGTTCCTGCTCGGCCTGCGCATCGTCCGGATCCCAGCCGATCGCGGTGGGGTAGAGCAGCAGTTCGGCACCAGCCAGCGCCATCAGGCGCGCCGCTTCCGGATACCACTGGTCCCAGCACACCAACACGCCGAGCCGGCCGACCGACGTATCCACCGGCGTAAAGCCCAGATCGCCGGGGGTGAAGTAGAACTTCTCGTAGAAGCCCGGATCGTCGGGGATGTGCATCTTGCGGTACTTGCCAAGCAAACGGCCGTCGGCTTCCAGCACCACGGCAGTGTTGTGGTACAGGCCGGCGGCGCGGCGCTCGAACAACGAGGCCACGATCACCACGCCATGCTGCTTGGCCAGCGCGCCCAGGCGCTCGGTGCTGGGGCCGGGAATCGGCTCGGCCAGATCGAACACGTCTACCGATTCGTGCTGGCAGAAATACGCGCCGTTGTGCAGTTCCTGCAGCAGCACCAGCTTGGCGCCCTGTGCGGCGGCTTCGGCCACGCGCGACTCGATGACGGCCAGATTGGCCTCGGCGTCGCCGTGGTTGCGCTCCTGGATCAGCGCGACGGGAAGGAGATGTCGGGTCATGGCTACTCGTCCTGCTAGGTGGCGCACAGGGTAGCGCGCCATGGTGGAACGCCGGCCTGCCGGCCGGAACAATACGGCTCAGGCGGCCAGCAGGCCGGCAGGCAACTGCATGGTCAGACAATGCAGGCTGCCGTTCTGCCAGATCAGCGGACGGCATGGCACCGGCACGATCTGGTGCTGCGGAAACGCGTCGGCCAGCACCGCCTGCGCCGCAGCATCGGCGGCGTCGCCATAGGCCGGCATCAGCACCGCACCGTTGACGATCAAAAAATTGGCGTACGACGCGGCAAGGCGCCGGCCCTGGTCCAGGATCGGCTCTGCCCACGGCAGCACGAACAGGCGATACGGCTGCCCATCAGCCTTGCGCAGCGCAGCCAGTTCTTCGCCCATCGCCTGCAGCTCGGCGTAGTGGGAATCGCTCGGTACGTCGCAGCCCTGGTAGACGATCGCATCCGGGCCGGCAAAGCGCGCCAGCGTATCGATATGCGCGTCGGTGTCATCGCCTTCCAGATAGCCGTGGTCCAGCCAGAGCACGCGGTCCTGCGCCAGCCAGGTCGCCAGGTCGCTGCTGAGGGAGTCGCGCGAGCGCTGCGGGTGCCGTTCGTGCAGGCACTTCCAAGTAGTCAGCAAGGTGCCGGCGCCATCGGTTTCGATCGCGCCACCTTCCAGCGCAAAGTCGACCGTCTGCACCTCGGCGGGCACGAAGACGCTGGCTGCATCAAGGCTGCTAACCAGTTGATCGTCCAGGCTTGCCTCGAACTTGCCACCCCAGCCGGTAAAGCGGAAATCCATCAGCCGGAAACTGTCGCCATGGCGCAAGGTGATCGGGCCCGAATCGCGCAGCCAGGTGTCGTTGTAGGCGGCAACCACGAAGCGCACCTGTGCCATCTCCACCCGCGCCGAACGCAGGCGGGCTTCGGCATAGATCTGCAGGTCATCGTCGGCCACGCAGATGATCACCGGCTGGAAGCGGGTGATCGCGGTGACCAGGGCAATATAGGTGTCTTCCACCTCGGCCAGGCGCTCGGCCCAGTCGGTGCCGGCATGTGGCCAGGCAATCAGGATGGCGGATTGGGATTCCCACTCCGCAGGAAAACGAACGCTGTCGGTCATGCCGGTCACTTACTCATCTGATGCCTGGGGCAACGCCCCGGCGGTGGGCCATCTCCGCACCCAGGTGCGAAGGCTTGCAGTCCGTTCATGCCGCTTAGGCGGCAGTGCTCGGTGGCTGCACCGGAGCGTTGTACGCCCCGGTTGTGTCAAGCAGCGCGGCGGCACGCATGCGCGCCGCGCCTGATGTTGCGGACGTGGTACTCAGCGGATCGGCGGCTTCGGGCCGATCTCGTCGGCGTCGGCCTGGTTGGCCACCACGTCGATCACCTTGCTCTTTTCGAAGTACACCGTGAAGGCGGGATACACCCAGCGATGGATGGTCGGCCATTGACGCTTCTGGCCGCCGCGCGGGTCCAGCTTTTCCTGCGGCGCACCGTAGCGGCTTTCCACCTGGCTCATGCTGTCGCCACGCAAGGGCAGGGCAGCGGCAGGTTTCTGCTGCGCGCGATCAACCAGCAGCGTTTCGGCATAAGCACTGGCACTGATCCCCATCAATGCCATCAGTAACCCTACAAACAGACGGTTGCGCATGTCATCTACTCCCCAGTGGACAAGATTCGAACGGTGATTACAGCAAAAAAGCATCGCAAAAACTGGTGTACGCCCCGGTGAGCGTTGTCGGCCGGGCCTGTCATGCAGGCCGATGCGCATGGGTGCAGCATCGTGCGGACATCAGCCAAGAAAAAACCGCCCGGAGGCGGCTTTCTCGGGTCTTGCTGCGCAAGGCGTCGGCTTAGCGCTGACGGGCCTTGAAGCGCGGGTTCGACTTGCAGATCACGAAGACCTTGCCGCGGCGGCGGACCACCTTGCAGTCGCGGTGACGGGTCTTCGCAGACTTCAGGGAGGACAGGACTTTCATGGCACACCTCGGCGTAAACGGTTGGATTCGATGGAAGAGTGCCCGCGATCGAGGGTGCACCCGGAATTAAGCCGGCAATTCTAACCGGCTTTTCGTCGTGCTTTCAAGTGGTTGCATCCGAATGGCTGCAAGCGGCGCTACACTAACGCCTGATGACCTTCCGGAAACCTGAATGACCGACCTGTCACCCGTGCTCACTATCGATGGACCCTCCGGCGCCGGCAAGGGAACCGTCAGCCGGATCGTCGCCGCCCGGCTGGGCTGGCATTACCTCGATTCGGGCGCACTTTACCGTGCGGTGGGCGTGGCGGCGAGCTGGGCCGACCTGGATGTGTCCGACCCGGCCGCGCTGGTGCGTTGCACCTTCGACACCAAGGTCGAGTTCGATGAAGCGGGCGAAGCCGGCCTTCGGGTGCTGGTCAACGGCGTGGACGCCACCGGCGAGTTGCGCCTGGAAACCACCGGCGCGCTGGCTTCGGCGATCGCCGCCATCCCGGAGGTGCGCTCGGCCCTGAAGGAGCGCCAGCGCGCGTTCCGCCAGCCGCCGGGCCTGGTCGCCGACGGCCGCGACATGGGCACGGTCATCTTCCCCGATGCCGCATTCAAGGTCTTCCTGACCGCCAGTGCCGAAGAACGTGCGGGCCGTCGCCATAAACAGTTGATGGAAAAGGGTGTTTCGGTTATCTTTGACGACCTGCTGCGCGAGATCATGGCTCGTGATGCCCGTGATGCGCAGCGGGTGGTGGCGCCATTGCGGCCGGCCGAAGACGCCGTGCTGATCGATACCAGCGGGATCGGGATCGAAGATGTCGTCCAGCGTGTGGTGGGGCTGTTGGACTCCCGCACGCCGTAAGTGTTGCAGCCAGCGGGCACGTCCCGCCGACCGTAAGGCGTTCCAAAGGCTCCGTCGCGCATCCCGCGTGGCGGTTCTATTACTTCACAACCGACCCGCGGTGCCGGGGTCAAACAGGCTGGGCGGTACGTATCGGTCGCTAGGCGACGATCAACGCCCGTGTGTTCAACTGAGTAAACTCCAAATGACAGAATCTTTTGCCGAACTGTTCGAAGCCAGCCAAGCCAATCTGGCGAAGCTGAAGCCGGGCTCCATTGTCACCGGTACCGTCGTGGAAGTCCGCGGCGACGTGGTGGTGATCAACGCTGGCCTGAAGTCCGAAGGCATCGTGCCGATCGAGCAGTTCCGTAACGACGCTGGCGAAATCGATGTCGGCGTTGGCGACCAGGTCAAGGTTGCCCTCGACTCCATCGAAAACGGCTTCGGCGAAACCGTGTTGTCGCGCGAGAAGGCCAAGCGCGCGATGGTGTGGGACGAGCTGGAAGAAGCGTTGGAAAAGAACGAAACCATCACCGGCCGCATCAGCGGCAAGGTCAAGGGTGGTTTCACCGTGGACATCAAGGATGTTCGCGCGTTCCTGCCTGGTTCGCTGGTGGATGTGCGCCCGGTGCGCGACCCGGCCTACCTGGAAGGCAAGGAACTCGAGTTCAAGCTGATCAAGCTGGACCGCAAGCGCAACAACGTGGTCGTGTCCCGCCGTGCAGTGGTCGAGAGCGAGCATTCGGAAGAGCGCGAGCAGCTGATGGACAAGCTGCAGGAAGGCGCGATCCTGAAGGGTGTCGTCAAGAACCTGACCGACTACGGCGCATTCGTGGACCTGGGCGGTATCGACGGCCTGCTGCACATCACCGACATGGCCTGGAAGCGCGTGCGCCATCCGTCCGAAGTCGTGAACGTCGGCGACGAGCTGGACGTGCGCGTGCTGAAGTTCGATCGCGAGCGTAACCGCGTCAGCCTCGGCCTGAAGCAGCTGGGCGAAGATCCGTGGGACAACATCGCGCGTCGTTACCCGGCCAACAGCCGCGTGTTCGGCAAGGTCTCCAACGTCACCGATTACGGCGCATTCGTCGAGATCGAACCGGGCGTCGAAGGTCTGGTGCACGTGTCCGAGATGGATTGGACCAACAAGAACGTCAACCCGTCCAAGGTTGTGCAGGTTGGTGACGAAGTCGAAGTGATGGTGCTGGACGTCGATGAAGAGCGCCGCCGCATCTCGCTGGGCATGAAGCAGGTTGCCGCCAATCCGTGGGAAACCTTCGCTGCGACCCACAAGAAGAACGACAAGGTGTCCGGTCAGATCAAGTCGATCACCGACTTCGGCATCTTTATCGGTCTGGACGGCGGCATCGACGGTCTGGTTCACCTGTCCGACATCAGCTGGAATACCACCGGCGAAGATGTCGTGCGCAACTACAAGAAGGGCGACACGCTGGAAGCCGTTGTGCTGGCAGTCGATCCGGAACGTGAGCGCATCAGCCTGGGCGTCAAGCAGCTGGAGCAGGATCCGTTCGGTCAGTACATGGCGTCCAACCCGAAGGGTTCGAAGGTCGAAGGCGTGGTGCGTGAAGTGGACGCCAAGGGCGCCACGATCGACCTGGCCGATGGCATCGAAGGCTACGTCGCTGCACGCGACATCGCTAACGAACGTGTGGACGATGCGACCCAGCACCTGAAGGTTGGCGACAAGATCGAAGCCAAGTTCGTAGGCATGGACCGCAAGGGCCGTACGCTGCAGCTGTCGATCAAGGCCAAGGACGATGCCGAAATGCGCGAAGTGCTGGAGGAATACCAGTCCGCGTCGGGCGGCACGACTCAGCTGGGTGCGCTGCTGCGCGCGCAGTTGAACAGCAACAAGTCCGAGTAAGCGCGTAGCGCTCTTTCTGAGAGCGTGATGGATCGGCCCGGGCTTGCCCGGGCCGATTCCGATGTGTCAGTCGAAAAAAGCAAGTCTTCCCATGACCAAGTCCGAATTGATCGAAATCCTGGCGCGACGCCAAGCGCATCTGAAGTCGGACGATGTGGATCTGGCGGTCAAGTCGCTGCTGGAAATGATGGGGCAGGCCTTGTCCGATGGTGATCGGATCGAAATCCGCGGGTTTGGCAGCTTCTCGCTGCATTACCGCCCGCCACGCCTGGGCCGCAACCCGAAGACCGGTGAATCGGTCGCGCTGCCTGGCAAGCATGTTCCGCATTTCAAACCCGGCAAGGAGCTGCGCGAGCGCGTGAGCTCGGTGGTGCCGGTCGACATGGTGGATGCAGCGGAGTGAAGTCCGTGCTGCTGCTGCGTTGATGTCCGCTCGGTTAAGCTAGGCGCCTTCCCGACGGAGTTCCGCCATGAAGGTGTTTCGCTTGCTGGTGATGTTGGCCTTCCTGCTGGTTGGTCTGATCATTGGCGCGGTCAATTCCCAGGACGTCGCGCTCGACTTCCTGTTCTCCAGTGTGCACACGACCTCCGGGATCGCGATCATCGTCGCGCTGCTGGTCGGTGTGTTGATCGGCGCCGGCATGGTGCTGGTCAGTGTGGTCATTCCCCTCTATTCCAAGCTGCGCCAGGCCAACAAGGCTGCCGCGGTCAGTCGCGCCGACGCCAGGCCAGTTGCACCTGTCGCCGTCGAGCCGCGCCCGCTTGATGGACTGTAGTACGTATGGACTTCCTGACCGAATGGTTCTGGTTCTTCCTGTTTCTGCCGATCGCCGCGCTTGGCGGCTGGATCGTTGGCCGGCGCGGTGGCCAGCGCCACGGCGACACCCAGGTCAGCCGTCTGTCCAGCACCTACTTCCGTGGTCTGAACTATCTGCTCAACGAGCAGCCGGACAAGGCCATCGAACTGTTTCTGCATATCGCCGAACTGGACAAGGAAACCTTTGAGACCCAGGTCGCGTTGGGGCATCTGTTCCGCCGCCGCGGTGAAGTCGACCGCGCGATCCGCCTGCACCAAGGCCTGGTGCAGCGCGCCGATCTGACCGATCAGCAGCGTGTCCAGGCGTTGCTGGCACTGGGCGAGGACTACATGAAATCCGGCCTGCTGGATCGCGCCGAAACCGTGTTCACCGAGCTGGCGCAGCTGGACCAGCGCGCGCCGCAGGCGTTGCGGCACCTGATCGGCATCTATCAGGCCGAGCGTGACTGGGAAAAGGCGATCGACAACGCCACCCGCTACGAAGAAGTCACCGGCGAGCCGATGGGCAAGCTGATCTCGCAGTTCGAATGTGAGCTGGCCGATCGCTACCGTGGCGTCGGTAAGCCAGACGAAGCGCTGCAGGCCATCGCACGGGCTTACCAGGCTGACGGCACTTCTGTGCGCGCCGGCATTCTGGAAGGTCGGATCGAGGCCGAGCGCGGTCACGACGAGGCGGCTGTCCGCGCGTTCGAGCGTGCCGCGCGGCACGATCCGGAATACTTGCCGGAAATCATTCCCGCACTGATGGCGGCCTACCGCCGGGTGGGCGACATCGCCGGCGCGCGCAATTTCCTGTCGGAGATGACCGAGCACTATCGCGGCATCGCGCCGGTGCTGGCCCTGACCCAGTTGATGGAGGCGCAGGACGGCGTAGCGCCGGCCCTGGCGTATCTGGGCCGTCAGCTCAAGGATCGCCCCTCGGTGCGCGGCGAGTCTGCCTTGATCGATCTGACGCTCGCCGAAGGCAGCGACCCGGTCGGCACCTTGCAGGATCTCAAGCACATCACCGACCAATTGCTGGTGCGCAACCCCAGCTATCGTTGCACCCGCTGCGGTTTCGGTGCCAAGACCCATCACTGGCAATGCCCCAGCTGCAAGGAATGGGGAACCGTCAAGCCGCTGCTGAACTACGCGGTGGTCTAGTGCCGCCACTTTGGCTGTGGTGCGCGCTGCATCTGCTGATCGCAGCGCTCGGAACCTGGGGGCTGCGGCGCTATGCCTTGCACCGGCGCCTGCTCGACCATCCCGGCGAGCGGCGCAGCCATACCGTGGCTACCCCGCGTGGTGGCGGCATGGCCATTGTCGCCGCGCTCCTGACGGGCTGCTTGGTGGCCTCGTTGGTATGGCCTACCGCGCGCCTGTCAATTGCGTGGTTCGCTGCAGGCTTACTCCTGGTTGCGGGCGTGGGCTGGTGGGACGACCACCGGCCGCTCTCGGCCAAACTGCGCTTTGCGATCCATGCCCTCGCATCGGTGTCGCTTGGCCTGCTGGTGATACGCCATACAGGGCAACCGCTGGATGGGATCCTCACGGCGTTGGCGTCGGTGGTGCTGATCAATGTCTGGAATTTCATGGATGGCATCAACGGGCTGGCTTCCAGTCAGGCCGCACTTGCGGGCGCTGCGTTCGCGCTTGTCGTCCCAGGCAACCTTTCGTGGGCTGGATGGGCACTGACAGCGGCATGTCTTGGATTTCTCCCATTCAACTTTCCACGCGCGCGCATCTTCCTGGGCGATGGCGGCAGCGGGGCACTCGGTTATGTGCTGGCCGGGCTCCTGGCTTTGGCAGTGGGAGCGGGGCAGGTGAGTTGGTGGATCGTGTGGTTCCCGTTGACTGCATTTCTTGTCGACGCGGGCTTCACGCTGCTGTCTCGCATGCTTTCCGGACAGCGTTGGTGGGAGCCTCACGCCTCGCACGTCTATCAACGCCTGGCACGATTGCTGACCAATCATGTGCCGGTGACCACGGTTTACTTCGCTTTCAGTCTCATCGCTGTTTGCTTGTTTGTCATAATTCGTACCGATTCGCGCGGATGGCTCATGGCTGATGCGGTGGCATGGGGCATCGGCGCAACGGCGATCTGGCAACTTCTGCGCCATGGATTGCGCAATTCTTGAGTAATGGACTTTTATGATTTCCTGGCGTGATCGTTTGACCAAGTCGCTTCCACAGATCGCTGTGGTCGTCCATGACCTGCTGATGGTCTGGGTCTGCTGGCAGCTGCTGCATGCGGGCCGCTATTCCATGCTGCGCGACGCGCCAGACCTGCCACTGTGGGATTGGCGTACGGCGGTGGTCTTGGTTGCGCAGGGGCTGGTGTTCTGGCGGATGGGTCTGTATCGCGGCCTCTGGCGCTTTGCCTCGGTGCCGGATCTGTGGAACATCTTCAAGTCCAGTTTTCTCGGCCTGGTCGCGATCGTGCTGGCGTTGTCGTACGACCGCCTCGATGGCGTGCCGCTCTCGGTGTTGGTGGTCTATCCGTTTGCGTTGTCGGCGTTGCTCGGCACGCCGCGGTTGCTCTACCGCGCCTGGAAGGATTACCAAATCGCCCACTCCGGCGACGCCGCGCAGCGGGTGCTGATCTTGGGAGCAGGGCGTGCGGCCGAGGGCCTGGTGCGCGACCTGCGCCGTAGCGGCACGTTCGTCCCGGTCGGCTTTCTGGATGACGCCACCCATTTGCACGGCGCCAAGATCCAGGGCCTGAATGTGCTGGGCAATCTGGATCAGGCCGCGGCGATCGCCAAGGAAACTGCGGCCAAGCTCCTCGTCATCGCGATTCCATCGTTGGATGCATCCGGCATGCAGCGGGTGGTGGCCATCTGCGAAAGCACCGGTCTGCCGTTCCGGATGGTGCCCAAGCTGATCAACGTGCTGGAAGGCCGGTCGCTGCCAGGCGAGTTGAAGGAAGTGGCGATCGAGGACCTGCTCAACCGCAAGCCGGTCACGCCGGACTGGCGCCTGATCCGCGACTGGCTCACCAACAAGACCGTGATGGTGACCGGCGCCGGCGGTTCGATCGGCTCGGAAGTCTGCCGGCAGTGCGCGCGTCATGGCGCGCGCCGCATCGTGCTGCTGGAAATCGATGAGCTGGCGCTGCTGACTATCGATTCGGACCTGCGCCGGTTGTTCCCCGATATCGAAGTGGTGCGTGTGCTTGGCGACTGTGGCGACCCGGCAGTAGTGGCGCATGCCTTACGCACGGCCACGCCCGATGCCGTGTTCCATGCGGCCGCCTACAAGCAGGTACCGCTGCTGGAAGAGCAACTGCGCGAAGCGGTGCGCAACAACGTGCTCGCAACCGAGAACGTGGCGCGTGCCTGCCAGCGGGCGCGGATCGAAACGTTTGTGTTCATCTCTACCGACAAGGCGGTCGAGCCGGTCAATGTGCTCGGCGCGAGCAAGCGCTATGCGGAGATGATCTGCCAGAGCCTTGACGCCCGCGATGCTCCGACGCGCTTCATTACCGTGCGCTTTGGCAACGTGCTGGATTCGGCCGGCAGCGTGGTGCCGTTGTTCCGCGAGCAGATCCGGCAGGGCGGACCGGTCACGGTGACGCATCCGGATGTGACGCGTTACTTCATGACCATTCCCGAAGCCTGCCAGCTGGTGGTGCAGGCCGCAGCATCTGCGTCGCACGGTGCCATCTACACACTGGACATGGGCGAGCCAGTGCCGATCCGCTTGCTGGCCGAGCAGATGATCCGCCTGGCAGGCAAGCAGCCGGGCAAGGACATCGCCATTCTCTACACCGGTCTACGCCCGGGCGAAAAATTGCACGAGACCTTGTTCTATTCCGACGAGGACTACCGACCCACCGCGCATCCCAAGATCCTGGAAGCCGGTGTGCGCGAGTTCTCGCACGAGCAGGTGTTGCAACTGGTGACGCGCCTGCGCGAGGCGGTTAACCGCTATGACATCAACGCAATGGAGACTGTGCTGGGCAGTCTGATGCCGGATTTTGCGGCTGCTCGACGGAAAGTCGACACGCGATCTGATACGGTCGTTCCATTCCCCGCACGTGAGGTCAGAAGACTTTAATGAGCAAGCGTATTCGCAAGGCCGTATTCCCCGTCGCAGGTCTTGGGACCCGCTTTCTTCCGGCAACCAAGACGGTGCCGAAGGAAATGCTGCCGATCATCGATAAACCGCTTATCCAGTACGCCGTGGACGAAGCCATCCAGGCCGGTTGCGATACGCTGATCTTCGTCACCAATCGCTACAAGCACTCGATCGCCGACTACTTCGACAAGGCCTATGAGCTGGAGCAGAAGCTCGAGCGTGCAGGCAAGCTCGAGCAGTTGGAGCTGGTGCGCCATGCACTCCCCGAAGGCGTCCGCGCCATTTTTGTGACGCAGGCCGAAGCGCTCGGCCTGGGCCACGCGGTGCTGTGTGCCAAGGCCGTGGTCGGTGACGAACCGTTCGCAGTGCTGCTGCCCGACGACCTGATGTGGAACCGCGGCGATGCGGCGCTGACCCAGATGGCCGATGTGGCAGAAGCCTCCGGCGGCAGCGTGATCGCCGTGGAAGATGTGCCGCACGACAAGACGGCCAGTTATGGCATCGTGTCCACCGATGCGTTCGACGGCCGCAAGGGCCGCATCAATGCCATCGTCGAAAAGCCCAAGCCGGAAGTGGCGCCGAGCAATCTGGCGGTCGTCGGTCGTTACGTGCTCAGCCCGAAGATCTTCGAGTACCTGGAGTCCACGGGCGCCGGTGCAGGTGGCGAGATCCAGCTCACCGATGCGATCGCCGAGCTGCTCAAGCAGGAACAGGTCGACGCGTTCCGTTTCGAGGGCCGTCGCTTCGACTGCGGCGCGCACATCGGTTTGATCGAGGCCACGGTGCACTTTGCGCTCGAGCACGAGAAGCATGGCGCGCCGGCCAAGGAAATCATTCGCAGCGCCTTGGCTGCGGCTGACGCGCGCGGCTGAGTGTTCGGCTAGCAGTGTTGCAACGAACGGCGCCATTGGGCGCCGTTCGTCGTTTTGGGTCCCCGCATTAGCGAAGAATGGTGCCATGCTTGAGATCGCTGCCATCCATACCGCGCGTCATATGCGCAAGCACGTGCAGGCCAGCGGCCGCCACGTGCCGCTAAAATCCCTGCCATGAGCCAGCCTGCCGAATCCAGTGAACTGATCAACGTGGTGACCCTGCTGGGCGCTGCGGTGGTCGCCATCCCGCTGTTCCGACGGCTGGGCCTTGGCTCGGTGCTCGGCTATCTGGCCGCCGGCTTGGCGATCGGGCCGTTCGGGCTTGGCCTGTTCGATGACCCGCAGGCGATCCTGCATGTGGCCGAACTGGGTGTGGTGATGTTCCTGTTCGTGATCGGGCTGGAGATGCGGCCCTCGCATCTGTGGAGCTTGCGCTCTGAAATTTTTGGCCTAGGCACGGTGCAGATCTGCGTGTGCGCGCTGGTCTTGACCGGCATCGGCATCCTGCTCGGCTTTACGCCGCCGGTGGCCTTCGTGGCCGCGTCCGGTTTCGTACTGACCTCCACCGCAGTGGTGATGCAGTTGCTTGCCGAGCGCGGCGACGTGGCGCTGCCATCGGGGCAGAAGATCGTGGCGATCCTGCTGTTCGAGGACCTGCTGATCGTGCCGCTGTTGGCGATCGTTGCCTGGATGGGCGCCAGTGGCGACCCGCAAGCCGCTTCGCAGCGTTGGCAGGGCATTGGCATTGGCCTGGCCTGCATCGTTGGACTGCTGGTAGCCGGCCGGTGGTTGCTCAATCCCTTGTTCCGCATCCTGGCCGCCAGCAAGGCACGCGAGGTGATGACCGCCGCCGCGCTGCTGGTGGTGCTCGGCGCCGCGTTGTTGATGCAGGTCGGCGAGTTATCGATGGCGATGGGTGCGTTCCTGGCCGGCGTGCTGTTGTCCGAATCCACCTTCCGCCATCAGATCGAAGCCGACATCGAACCGTTCCGCGGCATCCTGCTGGGTCTGTTCTTCCTGGGTGTCGGCATGAGCCTGGATCTGCGCGTGGTCGCGGCGGACTGGCGCTTGATCCTGGTCGGCGTGCTGGCGTTGATGGTGGGCAAGGCGGTGTGCATCTATGCGGTGGCGCGCCTGATGCGCAGCGATCACCGGCAGGCGCTGGATCGTGGCGTGCTGATGGCGCAAGGCGGCGAGTTTGCGTTCGTGTTGTTCGCGGCGGCGTCCGCATCCGGTGTCATCGACGCCCAGGTCAATGCCAGCCTTACCGCGATCGTGGTGTTGTCGATGGCACTGACGCCGTTGTTCGTGCTGTTGCAGCGGCGCCTGACGCCGGCAGCGGCGGTGTCGCTGGATGGCGTGGAGGAAGCCAGCGGCCAGACCGGCAGCGTATTGATCATCGGGTTCGGGCGCTTCGGTCAGGTGGCCAGCCAGTCGCTGCTGGCGCGCGATGTGGACGTCACCATCATCGACAACGACATCGAGATGATTCAAAGCGCGGAGGAATTCGGGTTCAAGATCTACTACGGCGACGGCACCCGGTTGGATGTGTTGCATGCCTCCGGTGCGCATACCGCGCGTGCGATTGCGGTGTGCGTTGACAACCGCGAGGCGGCCAATCGCATCGTCGAATTGGCAACGCGCGAGTTCCCGCACGCGAAATTGCTGGTGCGTTCCTTTGATCGCGAACACGCTTTGGAGTTGATTGCTGCTGGCGTGGACTACCAGATCCGCGAAACCTTCGAGTCGGCGGTCGCGTTCGGCGAAGTGGCCCTGCTCGAACTGGGCGTGGACGAGGATGAGGCCCGCACGATTGCGCGCGAGATCCGGCGCCGCGATGCCGAGCGCCTGGAGCTGGAAATTGCCGCGGGCAATGTGCGTGCCGGGGCAGGGCTGATGTACGGCAACATCATGCCGACCGTACCCAAGCCCACGCCATTCACCCCGCCCAAGCGCGAGAGCCGCACGCTCAATCGCGATGCGCTGCCGCAGGATGTGCGCGAAGAAACGGCTGAGCGAGACTAAGCGCAGCGATCACATCACTGCGTGACTGCCAGGCGGGTGCGGCCGGTGCTTGGGCTCCGCATGCGCCCCAGGCACTGAGTTTCTTTGCACCCGCTTTGACGATTGCTCGCTACGTTTCGTCGGCCGCTTTAAGGTGATTCAGAACGGCCAGCACCTAACGTGCCGGCTGTCATCGCTCAGCCGTGCTTGCGCTGCGCAGCTGCGAAGGCTTCCAGCTGTTCCGGCGTCGCTTCTTGTTGATGCTGCTGTTTCCACTGCACAAATGGCATGCCGTACACCGCGTCGCGGGCCTGCTCCTTGCTCATGGGTTGGCCTTGCGCCTCGGCGGCTTCGCGGTACCAGTCGCCCAGGCAGTTACGGCAGAAGCCGGCAAGAATCATCAGGTCGATGTTCTGCACGTCGGTGCGATCCTGGTTGAGATGCTGCAGCAGGCGGCGGAACGCGGCGGCTTCGATCGAAGTGGTGTCGGTCATGGCGGAATCGGGGACAATAGACGGCCTTCGACTCTACACCTGACGCCCCATGACCGCTCCCGCGCCAGCCGCCCTCGCTCCGGCCCGCCTCCTCGATGGTCGCCGCATTGCCGAGGAATTGCTCGACGGTCTGAAGCTGCGCGTGGATGCGCGCCTGGCGGCGGGCAAGACCCGGCCCGGGCTGGCGGTGGTGCTGGTGGGCGGCGATCCGGCTTCGTCGGTGTATGTGCGCAACAAGCGTCGTGCGGCGGAGAAGGTGGGCATCGAGGCCTTCGACTACGACTTGCCGCAAGGCACCACCGAAGCCGAGCTGGCCGCGTTGATCGACCAGCTCAACACCGATCCCAAGATCCACGGCATCCTGATCCAGTTGCCGCTGCCGGGCATTCCCGATGCCAACCGGCTGATCCAGCGCATCGACCCGCGCAAGGATGTGGACGGGTTCCATCCGCAGAACGTCGGGCATCTGGCGCTGCGCGAATTCGGTTTGCGGCCGTGCACCCCGCGCGGCATCGTGACCTTGCTCGCGCATACCGACCAGCCGGTGCGCGGGCGCAACGCCACCATCGTCGGGGTGAGTAACCATGTGGGCCGGCCGATGGGCCTGGAGTTGCTGATTGCCGGCTGCACGGTGACCAGCTGCCACAAGTTCACCCCGCCGGATGTGCTGGAAACCAGCGTGCGCAACGCCGACATCCTGGTGGTGGCGGTGGGCCGGCCGGGGCTGATCCCCGGCGAATGGGTCAAGCCTGGCGCGGTGGTCATCGACGTGGGCATCAACCGCCTGGACGATGGACGCCTGGTCGGCGATGTGGGGTTCGAGGCCGCGGCGCAGCGCGCTGGCTGGATCACCCCGGTGCCGGGCGGGGTAGGGCCGATGACGGTGGCCACGCTGATGCAGAACACGCTCGAGGCGGCCGATGCGGCTGGTTGAGCCGTTCGTGTAACGCAGCATTGCGGCGGCACTCAGCTGCCGCAGTGTCTTCGCGGCCGCTTTCAGGGTAAAATGTCGCGCTTCCCCAAACTCGGGTCCGCCGATGCTCCGCATCCAGGCTGAAGCTCTTACCTACGACGACGTCTCGCTCGTCCCCGCGCATTCCATTGTCCTGCCAAAGGACGTCAGCCTTGAGACTCGGTTGACACGCGACCTGCGCCTCAAACTGCCGATCTTGTCCGCGGCCATGGATACGGTGACCGAACACCGCTTGGCGGTGGCGATGGCCCAGCTGGGCGGCATCGGCATCATCCACAAGAACCTGACCCCAGCGCAGCAGGCGGGCGAGGTGGCCAAGGTCAAGAAGTTCGAATCCGGCGTGATCACCGAGCCGTTTACGGTGAGCCCGGACACCACCATTGGCGAAGTGATCGCGCTGACGCGCGCGCGCAACATCTCCGGCGTGCCGGTAGTGGATGGCAGCGAACTGGTTGGCATCGTCACCAGCCGCGACATGCGCTTCGAAAAGAAGCTCGACGATCCGGTCCGCCACATCATGACCAAGAAGGATCGCCTGATCACTGTGCGCGAAGGCGCCAGCGATGAGGAAGTGCTCGAGCTGCTGCATCGCAACCGCATCGAAAAGATCCTGGTGGTCAACGACAGCTTCGAGCTGCGCGGGCTGATCACGGTCAAGGACATCCAGAAGAAGACCGACAACCCCAACGCCGCCAAGGACGACGCCAAGCGCTTGCTGGTCGGTGCGGCGGTGGGTGTGGGCGGCGATACCGAACAACGTATCGAACTGCTCGCTGCTGCGGGTGTGGACGTGGTCATCGTCGATACCGCGCACGGCCATTCGCAGGGCGTGATCGACCGCGTGGCCTGGGTCAAGAAGACCTACCCGCACCTGCAGGTGATCGGCGGCAATATCGTCACTGGCGATGCAGCGCTGGCGCTCATGGACGCCGGCGCCGACGCGGTCAAGGTCGGCGTGGGCCCGGGGTCGATCTGCACCACGCGTGTGGTTGCGGGCGTGGGCGTGCCGCAGATCACCGCGGTGGACATGGTGGCCGAAGCACTGCAGGACCGCATCCCGCTGATCGCCGATGGCGGTATCCGTTACTCCGGCGACATCGGCAAGGCGCTGGTGGCCGGCGCGTCCACGGTGATGGTCGGCGGCTTGCTGGCTGGTACCGAGGAAGCGCCTGGCGAAGTTGAGTTGTTCCAGGGTCGCAGCTACAAGAGCTACCGCGGCATGGGCAGCCTGGGCGCGATGGAGAAGGGGTCCAAGGACCGCTATTTCCAGGACGCTTCCGACGCCGACAAGCTGGTGCCCGAAGGCATCGAGGGCCGGGTGCCGTATCGCGGCCCGGTGGGCGGCATCATCCATCAGCTGATCGGTGGCCTACGCGCGACCATGGGCTACGTTGGCTGCGCCACGGTCGAGGAAATGCGCACCAAGCCGAAGTTCGTCAAGATCACCGGCGCCGGTCAGCGTGAGAGCCACGTCCACGACGTGCAGATCACCAAAGAGCCGCCGAACTATCGCGCTGGCTAAACCAGCGCTCGGGATTGGGGATTCGGCATTCGGGATTCGTAAGAGCCCGCCGCTTCCTCGTCCGACAGCGGCTGGCGCCGCGTTTGCTGTTGCGATTCTCCAATCCCGATTCCCGATTCCCGGCTCTCAATGACCAACATCCATAACGACAAGATCCTCATCCTCGATTTCGGCGCGCAGTACACCCAGCTGATCGCGCGGCGGATTCGCGAAATCGGCGTGTACTGCGAGATCTGGGCCTGGGATCACGATCCGAGCGAGATCGCCGGGTTCGGTGCCAAGGGCATCATCCTGTCGGGCGGGCCGGAGTCGACTACCTTGCCGGGTGCGCCGGTTGCGCCGCAGGAAGTGTTCGATAGCGGCTTGCCGGTGTTCGGTATCTGCTACGGCATGCAGACACTGGCTGCGCAGTTGGGCGGCGCCACCGAGGCGGCCGATCAGCGCGAGTTCGGTCATGCCGAAGTCGATGTAGTGGCGGCAGATGCACTGTTCTCTGGCTTGACCGACCACGCCGGCACGTCGCGCCTGAATGTGTGGATGAGCCACGGCGACCACGTGTCGCAGGTGCCGCTGGGCTTCACGATTACTGCCGTGACCGACCGCATTCCGGTGGCGGCGATGTCCAACGAAGACAAGCGCTGGTACGGCGTGCAGTTCCACCCGGAAGTGACGCATACGCTGCAGGGCCAGACCTTGCTGCGGCGCTTTGTGGTGGACGTGTGTGGCTGCCAGACGCTGTGGACCGCCGCCAACATCATCGATGACCAGATCGCGCGCGTGCGTGAGCAGGTGGGCGACGATGAAGTGATTCTGGGGTTGTCCGGCGGTGTGGATTCGTCGGTGGTCGCGGCGTTGTTGCACAAGGCGATCGGCGACAAGCTGACCTGCGTGTTCGTCGACACCGGCCTGCTGCGTTGGCAGGAAGGCGACCAGGTGATGGCGATGTTTGCCGAGCACATGGGCGTCAAGGTGATCCGCGTCAATGCGGCCGACCGCTACTTCGCCAAGCTCGAAGGCGTGAGCGATCCGGAAGCCAAGCGCAAGATCATCGGCAACCTGTTCGTGGATATCTTCGATGAAGAATCCAACAAGCTGGCCAATGCCAAGTGGCTGGCGCAGGGCACGATTTATCCGGACGTGATCGAGTCGGCCGGCAGCAAGACCGGCAAGGCGCACGTGATCAAGAGCCACCACAACGTGGGTGGCCTGCCGGAGCACATGAAGCTGGGCCTGGTAGAACCGCTGCGCGAATTGTTCAAGGACGAGGTGCGTCGCCTGGGCGTGGAACTCGGCCTGCCACGCACCATGGTGTATCGCCATCCGTTCCCGGGCCCGGGCCTGGGTGTGCGCATCCTGGGCGAGGTGAAGCGCGAATACGCCGAACTGCTGGCCAAGGCCGATGCGATCTTCATCGACGAGCTGCGCAAGGCTGACCTTTACGACAAAACCAGCCAGGCATTCGCGGTGTTCCTGCCGGTGAAGTCGGTGGGTGTGGTGGGCGACGCGCGCGCTTACGAATGGGTGATCGCACTGCGTGCGGTCGAAACCATCGACTTCATGACCGCGCACTGGGCGCACCTGCCGTACGACTTCCTCGGCACGGTGAGCAACCGCATCATCAACGAGCTGCGCGGCGTCTCGCGCGTGGTCTACGACATCTCCGGCAAACCGCCGGCGACGATCGAGTGGGAGTGAGTTGGTTCTGCTCGCGAGATCGAACGAAAGGGCGCCGCAAGGCGCCTTTTTTATGTCTTGCAGTCTCATCGATGGCAATCAGCCCGCACGATGCCGCAGCAACAAAAAAGCCGCGCACTGCGCGGCTTGTTGCAGGGTTGCGTTGAACGCGGGCGTCAACGCACCTTGGCCAGTGCCACGCGGGCGTCGGTCATGAACTTTTGCGCTTCCTGCGGCGTGGCCAGGTTGGCAGCGAGCTGGCTGAGCACCTGCTCGATGTCGCTGGAGGCATCCCAGGCTTCGTCGCACAACATGCCGGCGATCGGGCCGAGGTAATTCAATGCGACTTTCTCCAGCGCTTGGCGAACCGCTTCGTCCGGCGCTGCGCCGCTGCCGACAGACGCCGGTGCGGACGCTGTGGGTGCTGCGCTGGCTGCGGCATGTGCCGGCACCGGAGCGGCGGCAACCGGTGCACGTACCGGGGCGGGCGCACCGCCCAGGTCCTGTTCGAAGCCGCCCATCAGCCACTGCCGCGAGTCCTCGCTGAGCAGCGAGGGCTTGCCCATGCCGGCGCCGGGGTCGACCTGGAAGCGGGCCTTGGCGGCGCCGACCATGGTGAGGCGTTGCACGGCCTCATCATTGCGCAGCATGCGGAACACCACTTCTTCGATCTGACCCGCATTGATGCGGATGATGCAGGAGTGGTTCTCCTCGGTGACGACGAACAGAAAGCCGGACGCCTTCTTCAGCGCCAGCGCCTTGAGCTCGCGCAGGACCTCGATCAGCGGACGGAATTCAGTGGACATGGCGTCTTCCTTGCATCATCTGGTGCGGAGTTATACAGCACGGCTCAGCGCTTGCTGAGGCGTTCCATGGCCAACCGAACGCTGTTGGACAGGCGGGAAATGGCGCGCGCCAGGGTACCGATTTCATCCTTGAGGTTGACCTCGGCAATGGTGTGGTTCCACTTGCCCAGGCTCAGTTCTTCGGCAACGGTGGTCAAGTGCTGGATGGGCCGCAACACGCGGTTCCAGATCAGCGCCCACTGCAGGCCGAGCAACAGTGCGCAGACCAGCAGGCCAATGCCGGCGATCCACAACGACTGGCGCACGATGACGCCGTTGACGTCGCTCTTGGGGTAAGCCGAGACGAGCGTGAAGCCCCAGTCCGGCACTTCCTGCTTGGTCACGACCCAATCGTCGGGGCTTTCCTTGACGATCCGCTCGATGGTGGCGGTGTCGGTGGTGGCGCCGGTGGTGGACTGGAAGCGCAGCGTGTTCTTGCTGTCGAAGATGGCGATGAAGCCCGAGTCGAGCACGCGACGGCTGCTGACCACGTTTTCCAGGGCCTGGGTGTCGGCCTTGTAACCGACGTACCAGGCACCGATGACGCGCTTGTCGTTGCCGGCGAAGATCGGCTCGTAACCGGTGACATATGGGTTGCCGAGGATGTCGACCACGCCGTAGAAGCTTTCGCCGTTGCGCAGCTTGGCAGCGGCCTGGCCGGTGGGGTCGAGCACGGTGCCGATGGCGCGGCTGCCGTCGTCCTTCTTGACGTTGGTGGAGATGCGCACGAAGTCGTCACCGGTGCGCGAGAACAGCGTTGCGGTGCCTTCGTGGATCGCGGTGACGTCGTCGAGCATGTCGAACACGTTGGCCTGCGACTTCTGGCCCAGCAACAGGTCGTTGGCGTTGCGGTCGGCCACGCGGACGTCACTGCCCACGCTGGGCGCGCCCTGGGCATTGGCTTCCTTGCGCAGCTGGCGCATGGAGGAATTGACGCGATCGAGCATCATCGCGCGGGTGACCGAGAACAGCGTCTGCAGGGAGACCGACTGGCGCTCGATGGCGTCTGCGGTCTCCGATTTGACCCGGTTGGCCTCGGTAATGGCCAGAATGACCGTCAGTGCCACCACCACGACCAGCACCAAGGCCAGCACCGGCAACAGCAGGCGCACCCGCAAAGAGTGACGAAGCATCGCAATTCCCCTGAACGCGTTTAAATGATTGAATCGAGCACCGCCGCAGCGCGGTGCGGCGGTCGGACGTAGCCGTTATCGGCTGCCGGACAAGATGCTGAAGCGGCTCCCCGAGCCGCTGGCGGTGCATACGATAGCCGAAGCCGATCGGTTTGGCAGCGCCGCATCGCGGCTGCTTCGCCTCGCGTTCAAGAATGGTCGAGCGCGTCGCACTCAGCGGGCGTGCGGTCGGCAAGGTGTGGTCTGTTGGCAGAGGCGCCGGGCGCGGATGAGGGTCGCTGGGCGCCGCCGCACTGTTTGCTGCCGCGTGCGCAGGCGCGGTGAGCGGGGCAGGCGTGTGATGTAGGCCCGCCAATGGCGGTGGCGCCCTCAGGTCTCCAGCGACAGGATCCCGCGACGCAGCGCAACGGTGACCGCGTGGGTGCGGTCGCGCACGCCGAGCTTGCACAGGATGTTCTTCATGTGCGCCTTGACGGTTTCTTCGGAGATGCCCAGTGCGTTGCCGATCTGCTTGTTGGAGCAGCCGGTGGCGACCAGGTTCAGCACCTCGGTCTCGCGTGCGGACAAGGCGTCGTCGAGCACGTGCGCGGCGATGTTCTCGGCCACCGAGGCGGGCACGTGGCGGCGTTGACCGCGGCGCACGTCGCGGATGGTGTCGACCAGTTCGCGCCGCAACGCGCTCTTGAGCAGATACCCGCAGGCGCCGGCCTGCAGGGCGCGCACTGCACGCACATCGCCGGTATAGGTGGTCAGGACGATGACCTTGGCCATGGGGTCGAGTTGGCGGATGCGCTGGATCGCCTGCACGCCGTCCACGCGTGGCATCTGCAGATCCATCAGCACCACGTCCGGGCGCAGGCGGGTGTAGTAGTCCACGGCCTGTTCGCCATCCTCGGCTTCGCCCACCACCTGCATGTCGCGCTCGGCGCCCAGCATGGCGCTCAATCCGTCACGCAACAGCGGGTGATCGTCCACCACCAGCACCGCGGTCGGTCGTGTCGTGTCAGCCATGGGGAGTCTCCGAGGGTCGTGCGTTTTGAAAGGGCCAGCACCAGCGATTGGGTGGTCGAGCATACGCAGCACGCGCGGGGACGACGATCTGCACTTCGGTTCCGCTGCCGGGCCGCGACCACAGTTGCATCTGTGCCCCAATGCGCCGTGCGCGTTCCTGCATGCCGGTCAATCCCCAGTGCCCGGTGCGGGCGTGGCCGTGCAGTACGTCCGGCGCCAGGCCGCAGCCATCGTCGCGGATGCGCAGCACGAAGTCACGTGAACCGTAACGCAGTTCCAGGACGATCTTGTTTGCACGGGCGTGCCGGTCGGCATTGCTCAGCGCTTCGCGCCCGAGCTGGAACAGTTCGTCGGCCACCATCGCGCGCAAGACGAGTGGGCGGCCATTGACCAGCACGTCCAGGGTTGCGGTGGGGGGCGGCATGGTGGTTTCGCGCGCCTGTTGCAACGCGCCGGCCAGATCGGTGCGCAGCGAGTGGGTGTCGCGCAAGCCGTTGACGCGGTCGCGCCCTTCGATGAGGGCGCGCTCGGCCAGTTCGACGGTCTTTTCCAGTTCCTGCCGGCGGGGGTCATCCCAGGCCAGTGAGCGGCTAGCGGTATGCAGCCGCAGGATCAGCCCCTGCGTGCCCTGCAGCAGGGTGTCGTGCAGCTCGCGGGCGATGCGCTCGCGCTCGCGGTAGCGCTCTTCCAACCGCGCACGCAGGCGTCCGGCCACGTGCCGGGTGCGCAAGCGCCACGCCACCGCCAGGGCCGCGACCGCCGCCAGCACGCAGCACAGTTTGAATTGCCAGGTCTGCACGAACGCCGGTTCGATGACCACGTCGAGTGCGTCGCCACGTGCGTTCCACACGCCATCGTTGTTGGCGGCGGCCACCTCGAAGCGATAACGGCCAGGCGCCAGGTTGGTATAAAACGCCTCGGTGCGATTGCCGGCGTCCTGCCAGGCAGCGTCCACGCCATCCAGCCGGTAGCGGAAGCGCACGCGCTCGGGGCGGGTGAGGCTGACCGCTTCGTAGCCGATGCGCAGGCGGTCGCTCCACTTGGGCAGGCGCAGCGCGGCCTGCAGCGGATACGGACGATCGTTGGCGACCACCTCGGTGATGGCGACCGTGGGCGCGGTGGGATTGCGATAGGTCTGGCTGGGGTCGAGCCAGGCCAGGCCCTGGTTGGTGGCGAACCACAGCAGGCCATCGGCTGCGGCCAGCGCACTGGGAACCGGCGTGGCTTGCTGGGCGATGCCGGGCAGGCCATCCATGGTGTCGTACAGGCGCAGCGATGGCGCCGGCAGGCCGGCCTGCACGCTCTGCGTCAACGCGTGCTGGCTCAGGTGCACCACGCCGCGATTGCCGTTCAACCAGACCCCGCCGGCGGCGTCCTGCACGATACCGGTGACCCCCTGCAGCAGCGGGCTGGCCTGGTCGGGCAGGGTGCGGAATCGGCCATCGGGGCCGAGCACGGCCACCGCCGCTTCGCCAGCCACCAGGGTCAGCGCGGTGCTGCTCCACAGGGCGGTGATCGGGCCGACCGACAAGCCGTCCGTTGCGCTATAGCGGCGCACGCGATTGCCGCGCAGCAGGCGCAGCTCCCCTTTGACGTCACCGATCCACAGCGCGCCATCGTGCGCACGCGCCAGCACCGAGCATGGGGTTTCCTGCACGCCGGCCAGCGGTTGCCAGCCGGTGCCGTCGTAGCGATACGGCCCACGCGCATCCGGGCACACCAGCGGCTGGTCCGTCGCATCGACCAGCAACGCGCGTATTTCGCCGGGCGCAACGCCGAGCGGCAATGGCACCGGTTGCACAAGGCCGCCCTGCAGACGCAGCAGCGCGTGTTCGGCCAATACCCAACTGCGTAACGTGTTCGGCACAGCGAGCGTGCTGGCTGCGCCGCCGTGCTGCATCCGATCGATGCGCAGGCGCGTCAATGCGAGCAGGCGGTTGTCGCGCAATGCGGCAACCAGCGGCCCGGGCGCTGCGTCGCTGCGGCTGGTGAACATCTCCACCGCGGTGGCCGGGCCGGGCAGCAATGCAGCCAATGGCAACAGCGCGCGGTGGCGGAAGCGATTCAAGCCCAGGTTGGTGCCGACCCAGAGGTTGCCTTCGCGATCTTCCAGTAACGGGCCGGCGGTTGCCGAGGTCAGGCCTTGCAGCGTGCCGACGTGCTCCAGCACCGGCGCCGGCGCCAGCGGTGTGGCGATCCGGAACACGCCACCGGCCGCGTAGTCCGTGCCCCACAGCGCGCCGTCGCGCATGAAGCGGATACGGCGCGCAAACAGCCCGGCAAAGCGCGGCTGCGCGCGTGTTGCGGCGGGAAGCAGCTGCCCGCGCGTGTCGGTCAATGCAAAGATTCCGCGGTACGGGTCGGCGACCCAGACGCTGCCATCCGGGCTCTCGGCCATGGTGGTGAACGGGCCAACCGGCTGCCCGCTGGGTTCGAAGCGCTTGCCGCCTGCGGGCAGGCGCAGCAGCTGGGTGCCGTCGCTGACCCACAGCACGCCACGGCGGTCGCGCAGCAACCACTGTGCGCGTGCGGCCGGGTAGCCCCAGTCGGCGCCAGCGCGGTGCCAGCGCGTGCCATCGAACCAGCACAAGCCGCCATCGATTGCGGCCCAGAGGCGCCCGCTGCCATCGCGCTCCAGCTTGAACACCATGCCGCTGGGCAGGTCCTTGCCTGGTGCAAAGTGGGTGAGGTGGCCGTCGGCGAGACGGTCGATCCCGGCACCGAAATACCCGATCCACGCGGTGTCGTCCGGTGCGAGCGTCAGCGCGGTCATGTTGTGCGATGCGTACGCCTCGCCATTGGGCGGCGGCACACGTGCGAAGCGGTCACCATCGAACTGGAACAGGCCAAAACCGGTCGCCAGCCACAACGGGCCGTTATCGGCCTGCGCGATATCCCAGATGTCGGCCGGTGCGCCGCGCTCGGTGCTCCAGGCGGTGTGGTGAAACTGCAGCACGCCGTCGCGTGTTGCGGCGATCCCGCTCGCCCATGCCGGTGCGCACAGCAGCAGCCAACAGCACGCCAGCGTGAGCCACTGCGTAACGCGCAGGCATAACGACGAAGCGGGGTAGCTGACGGGCTCATGCGGCATCGCAGCATTGTCGGACGAGATCGGGGGAAGCACCACCACCTCTTTCGGGGGAGGACGCGCACTGCGCAGTGGAGTAGGGCGGTGACAGATTGCAGCTCCCGCGGCCATGAGCGCACGCGGCATACCTTTCGCACGGTTGGAGTATCGCGCAGTGCATGGGTATGTTCGGCCGCGTCCGCTTGTTTGGCGTGGTGCGTGACCGGTGAGTCTGGGCGGTGTGCCGCGCCGTGCGGCGTGGCCTGCACGCGGCTGCATCGGCGCTCCATGCTGCGCGCGAACCGCGCCAACGCGCGTCGATCTTGCACCCGGGCCACTGCGGCGGCCCCCCCGAAAGAGGGGGCGATTGACCTCACCATCTGGGGTGGGAGCGCGCACCTGCTCACCGCACCATGGCCGCACCCCCAACGGAGACGCCGCATGGCACGTGGCATTGCCGTCGACTGCCGCACCGCGCCCCACGCATGCAGCGCACTTGAAGCACCGCGCATCCGTGCGGTGGCTAGAGCCATGCAGTACATCGACACGCATCTGTGCGAACCGATCACGGTGACCCATCTGGCCACGGCCGCGTGCATGAGCCGCTTCCATTTTGCGCGTGTGTTTCGCGACGTGGTCGGCGCCAGCCCGATGGAATACCTGCGCCGCCGTCGCATCGAGCGCGCACAGGCCTTGCTGCGCGAAGGCCGCCACAAGATCAGCCAGATCGCCAGCGAGCTGTGCTTCTTCGATCAAAGCCATTTCGTCCGCAGTTTCCGCCATGCCACCGGCTGCACGCCGGCGCGCTTTGCCGCGCAGACCGCATGCACTACCGCACACAGCACGCCGGCCAGTACGCCGCGGGCTGCCACGTCTTCCTTCTCACCACTCCTGGAGCACCACCGATGACCACCGCCACCGCCGTTCCCGGCAAGTCCCTGCTGTCGCCGAACGACCACGCCCTGATCCTGATCGACCACCAGTCGCAGATGGCGTTTGCCACCCACACCATCGACATCTCGGCCCTGCGCAACAACGTGGCGCTGATCGGCAAGGCGGCCAAAGGCTTTCAGGTGCCGGTGGTGCTCACCACGGTGGCGGAGAAGTCGTTCTCCGGCCCGTTGTTTCCGGAGCTGCCGGAGATCTTCGCCGGCGAGCCGGTGTTCGACCGCACCAGCATGAATGCCTGGGAAGACCAGGGCGTGATCGACCGCATCAACGCGATCGGCAAGCGCCGCCTGGTGATCGCCGGTTTGTGGACCAGTGTGTGCATTGTCGGGCCGACGTTGTCGGCGATCGAACAGGGCTTTGAGGTGTACGTGATCACCGATGCCTGCGGCGATGTCAGCGATGAGGCCCACGAGCGTGCCATTGCGCGCATGGTGCAGGCCGGCGCAGCACCGATCACCAGCGTGCAGTATCTGCTGGAACTGCAGCGCGATTGGGCGCGCAGCGACACCTACGACCTCACCACCGGCATCGCACGTGCGCATGCGGGCGGCTACGGCATCGGCATTCAATACGCCAAGACCATGTTCGGCGCGCAGGAAGGCGGACATTGAACAGCCACGCGCCGGCACGCTCGCCTGGCCTGGACGCGGCGCTGTTGATGCTGCGGCTGGCTGGCGGCGGGTTTCTGCTGCCGCATGGCCTGGGCAAATTGCTGGGGTGGTTCAACGGCCCCGGCCTTGCCGGTTTTGCTGCGGAATTGCAGCAGTTCGGGCTGCCGGCGACGGCGCCACTGCCGCTGCTGTTGGCACTGGTACAGAGCCTGTCTGGAGTGGCAGTGCTGATCGGGCTGTGGACGCGCGCCAGCGCGGCACTGGCCGCGGCGTTCATTGCCACCACCGTGGTGATTGCCATTCCCAAGGGCTGGTTCTGGATGCATGGCGGCATGGAATACCCGCTGATGTGGGTACTGGTCTTGCTGGGGCTGGTCTGCGCCGGCGGTGGCGCGTGGTCGCTGGACGGCCTGCGTCGGCGGCATGCGTCATGAGTACGCCCACTGATTCCCACGATGCCGGCCGGCGCCAGCTGTTGCAGGGTGCCGCCGCTGGCCTTGCACTGGGCATTGCGCCTGCTGCGTTGACTGCCAACAGGACGCCTCCGATGGTCGATCTCATCCTCCGCAATGCACGTATCACCACGCTTGACCCGCGCCAACCCAGCGCCACTGCGCTGGCGGTGGCCGATGGCCGCATCGTGGCAGTGGGTGACGACGCGCAGATCATGGCCATGGCCAAGCAGGCGCGTGTCATCGACGCGCAGCAGCGACGCGTGGTGCCCGGGCTCAACGACAGCCACACGCATCTCATTCGCGGCGGGTTGAACTACAACCTGGAGTTGCGCTGGGACGGCGTGCGCTCGCTGGCCGATGCCATGGCATTGCTCAAGGCGCAGGTCGACCGCACGCCGGCGCCGCAGTGGGTGCGCGTGGTAGGCGGTTTCACCGCGCATCAGTTCATTGAAAAGCGCCTGCCAACCCTGGACGAGATCAATGCAATCGCGCCGGATACACCGGTGTTCCTGCTGCATCTCTACGACCGCGCCTTGCTCAATCGCGCGGCGTTGCGTGCATGTGGTTACGACAAGACCACACCGGATCCGCCCGGTGGGCGTATCGAGCGCGACAAGCTCGGCAATCCCACCGGCCTGCTGCTGGCCAAGCCGAATGCGTTGATCCTGTATGCCAGCCTGGCGAAAGGGCCGCGGCTGCCGATCGAATACCAGGCCAACTCCACGCGCCACTTCATGCGCGAGCTCAACCGCCTGGGCATCACCTCGGTCATCGACGCCGGTGGCGGGTTCCAGAACTATCCGGAGGACTATCAGGTCATCGAGCAGTTGCATGCGGCCGGGCAGTTGAGTGTGCGCATCGCCTACAACCTGTTTACCCAGAACAAGGGCAAGGAAGTTGCCGATTTCCGCGGCTGGACCGAGGTGTTGCCGGTCCGCAAGGGCGACGATCTGCTGCGCCACAACGGTGCCGGCGAAATGCTGGTGTTCTCGGCGGCCGATTTCGAGCAGTTCAGTGAGCCGCGCCCGGAGCTTGCGCCGGAGATGGAACCGGAACTGGAGCAGGTGGTGCGCCTGCTCGTGGAAAAACGCTGGCCGTTCCGTATCCACGCCACCTATGACGAAAGCGTCGCGCGCATTCTCGATGTCTACGAACGCGTCAACGCGGACATGCCGTTCGATGGCCTGCACTGGTTCATCGATCACGCCGAAACCATCACGCCACGCAACATCGATCGCATCCGCGCGTTGAACGGCGGCATCGCGGTGCAGCACCGCATGGCCTATCAGGGCGAAGCCTTCGTGCAGCGCTACGGCGTGCAGGCCGCGCGCCATACGCCGTCGGTGCGGCGCATGTTGGCGGCCGGTGTGCCGGTGGGTGCAGGCACCGATGCCACGCGCGTGGCCAGCTACAACCCGTGGGTGGCGCTGTCGTGGCTGGTCACCGGCCGCACTGTCGGCGGGCTGGCACTGTATGGCGACGAGAACCTGCTCGAACGCGAACAGGCCTTGCGCTTGTGGACGCAGGGCAGTGCCTGGTTCTCCGGTGATGAAGACAAGAAGGGCACCTTGGCGCCTGGTCAGTTGGCCGATTTCATCGTCTTGTCGGATGACTATTTCCGCGTCGACGATGCTGCGATTGCCGATATCACCAGCGTGCTGACCGTGTTGGGCGGGACCGTGGTGCATGGTGACGGCGACTTCGCTGCACTCGCACCCAGCCTGCCGCCGGCAATGCCGGAATGGTCGCCGGTCAACCGTTTTGGTGGCTATCACGTGGGCGGTGCGGTGAGCGGGCTGGCAAGCGTGGCGCATGCGCATGGCCCTGGCTGCCGCACCCACGGCGCACATGGGCATGCCGCGCACCACGCCGCACCCAGCGACGATCTGCGCGGCTTCTGGGGGGCATTGGGATGCGCATGTTTCGCGTTTTAAGGCCGCAGCAGCGCCTGGCTGCGGCGAGAGGTCAGCGCATCGTTGCAGCGCAGGTCTGCAACCTTGAGAAGGCGTGTGCAGTGTCCGTCGCGGGCGCCTGGCAGGATCGCGCGTTTTTCCGTTCTGGAGTGTGGCAATGACAACCGCTTCGATCCCACCGGCTGACGCCGGTGCCTGGGCACCGCTGCGCCAACCGATCTTCCGTGCCCTGTGGCTCGCCATCCTGGGCAGCAACATCGGTACCTGGATCAACGATGTGGCCGCCTCATGGGTGATGGCCGAACAGACCGGTTCGCCGCTGATGGTGGCGGCGGTGCAGTCGGCCACCACCTTGCCGGTGGTGTTGTTCGCACTCGCCGCCGGCACCTTGGCCGACATCGTCGACCGGCGCCGCTACCTCATGCTCACCCAGGGCTGGATGCTGCTGGTGGCCGCCTCGCTGGCGCTGCTGTCGCACCTGCAGTTGCTCACCCCGTGGGTGCTGGTTGCGCTGACCTTCGCCATGGGCATGGGCGCGGCGATGGCGATGCCGGCGCAAGCGGCGATCGTCTCGGAGCTGGTGCCGCGCCCGTTGCTGGCCTCGGCAGTGGCGCTCAACTCGATCGGCATGAATATCGCGCGGTCGATCGGGCCGGCAATCGGCGGCTTGATCGTGGCGCAGTTCGGCCCGCCATGGGCCTTCCTGCTCAATGGGCTCACCTTCGGCTTGATGATGTGGGTGCTGTGGCGCTGGCGTCGCGAGACGCAGGCATCCGCATTGCCGCCGGAGAGCTTCGGTGCGGGCCTGCGTGCCGGTCTGCGCTATGCGGCGCGCGCCGGGCGTCTGCAGGCGGTGTTGATCAAGGCGGCCGGCTTCTTCCTGTTCGCCAGCGCATTGACCGCCTTGTTGCCGCTGGTGGTCCGCCGCGACATGCAGCTGGGTGCGGGCAGTTACGGTCTGTTGCTGGGCTGCATCGGCATTGGCGCGATCAGTGGTGCGCTGGTGTTGCCGCGCTTGCGTGCACGCTATGACCGCGACCTGCTGGTGTTCGTCGCCACGTTGATCTGCGCAGCCTCGCTGCTGGGGTTGGCGCTCTCGCGCCAGATTGGCGTGTTGTGTGTGGTGATGGTCGTCAACGGCCTGGCTTGGATCACGGTGTTGTCGTCGCTGCAGATCGCTGCGCAAACCTCGGTGCCGGCCTGGGTGCGCGCCCGTGCGCTGTCGCTGTATATCGTGGTGTTCTCGCTCGGCATGGCCAGCGGTTCGTTGTTGTGGGGCGCGCTGGCGCAACGCACGTCGATCGCGATCGCACTGCAGATTGCCGCGGCCGGTGCAGTGATTGCCGCGCTGCTGGTCAAGCGCGCACGCATTGCCGGTACCGAGCAGCTCGATCTCGCACCGGCGGGCCACTGGCCCGCACCGGCGCAGGCCGATGGTGTCGAACATGACCGTGGCCCGGTGCTGGTGACCGTGGAATACCGCATCGCCGATGACGCACGTGCAGAGTTCGTGCGCCTGGTGACACAGCTGGGCAGCGCACGCCGCCGCGACGGCGCGGTGGTGTGGGGCGTGGCCGAGGACGCCGCCACGCCCGGCGTGCAGCTGGAATACTTCATCGTGGCCTCGTGGCTGGAGCACCTGCGTCAGCACGAGCGCGTGACCGGCGACGACCGCCAGCTGCAGGAGCAGATTCGTGCCCTGCATCAGGGCGAGCGCGCGCCGCTCGTGCGCCACTTTGTGGGCGGCGGCGGTGGTGCGGCGGTGCCGCCGCATACGCATTCGGATATTTGATCCGCAGGCGTCTGGAGTCTATTTGTCGGGCTTGTGAGCCGCGCGGCGAATGCAGATCGCAAAACGTGCAACGGGCGCCTGGTATGGGCGCCCGTTGTGTTTTGTCCGATGTGTGCTGATACCGAGCATGGTCATGCTCAGGCGATTTTGGATCAATGACGTGCACGCGAGAAAAGCGTGTTTTGCAGCGCGATATGGCGTCGTAAGGACATTGCGTTCTGGTGCGTGTGGCCTGCGCCTTGTGGGCGAATCGCAGGCGGGCTCACTGTCCGTCCGGTGAGGGCGGGGTCACCTCGCGGATCGGCTATCGGCATCTGGATGGGGGGCTGATTGGGGTAATCTCGGATTGCTGAGTTGCAAGTGACCGCGCGATCCAGGGTGTGCGCTGATGCTCGATCATGCCGCTGGTACAGGTATGCGTGAGCACCATGCCGCTGCGGCGAGGGCAGGGCACAGGCTGAAACAATCGCGATTTCCGAGCGCCTGCATTTTTTCGCCAACAGGACCCAGATTGCCCTGCAACCAAGCGGCGCTGATTGGCGCGCGCACCTTTACTCCAAGGCGCATGCTCTGCTGCCGCGCTGGCAGTGATCCAGACCAAGTGCCCCAAGAGAGCCCATAAAAAAAGCCGGCCCTCGCGAGCCGGCTTTTTACGCAACCAACTGGATCACGCCTTGGCGAAGGCCAGCAGATCCTTGTTGAACTGGTCGGCGTGGGTCACCGGCAGTCCGTGCGGCGCACCGGCATAGATCTTCAGCTCGGCGTTCTTGATGATCTTGGCCGACAGCTTGCCCGATGCATCGATCGGCACGATCTGATCGTCGTCGCCATGTACCACCAGCGCCGGCACATCGATCTTCTTCAGGTCAGCGGTGTAATCCACTTCCGAGAATTCCTTGATGCAGTCGTACTGGCCCTTGTGCCCGCCCAGCATGCCCTGCAGCCAGAACGAATCGCGCATGCCCTGGGTGACTTTATTGCCGTCGCGGTTGGCACCGAAGAACGGGGTGCTCAGGTCCTGGTAGAACTGCGAACGGTCCTTGGCAACACCTTCGCGGATGCCGTCGAATACGCTGATCGGCAGGCCGCCCGGGTTGGTCGGGCTCTTGACCATCTGCGGCGGCACCGCGCCCACCAGCACCACCTTGGCCACGCGCTTGCTGCCATGGCGGCCGACGTAATGCGCCACTTCGCCACCGCCGGTGGAATGGCCCACCAGGATGGCGTCCTTCAGATCCAGCGCCTCGATCACGGCGGCCAGATCATCGGCGTAGGTGTCCATGTCGTTACCGTCCCAGGTCTGGCTGGAGCGGCCGTGGCTGCGGCGGTCATGTGCGATGACGCGGAAGCCGTTCTGACCCATGAACAGCATCTGCGCATCCCAGGCATCGGCGCTGAGCGGCCAGCCATGCGAGAACACGACGGGCTGGCCCTTGCCCCAGTCCTTGTAGAAGATCTTGGCGCCATCGGGGCGGGTGACAAAGTTGGACATCGGTGTAGCTCCGTGAGAGGTGGGATGGGTCGGGGAAGTGGATGACGCACGCGCGGGAGTTGCCGCACTGGCGAAGGTGGGCAGCGACAACCCTGCCACCGCGACCGTGCCGGCAACGAGAAAATTGCGTCGCCCGGAATCGGCCGGAGACGGCTCGAACGGATGCATGGAATCTCCTTGGTGGGGAAGCGCACCGGTTGCGCCAACGGCCGAGGTCGCCACTGTGACCAGGAAGGCGATTGCGGGTGGGCGGCAGGCCGCCGGCGCCGATGCTGCCGCCAGTAAAGCGTGCGCGCGGCGCGCGAGATTGCATCGGCGTGCGCACTGGCGTGGCTGCATCTCGCGACAGGCTGCATCTCGATGCGTGCATCGCATCGCCAGTACAGGGCGGTGCAGTGCAATGCAGCGCAGTGCAGTGCACCTTCAGCACCATCTGCACGACCGGCACGTGCAAGCACAAGCGTGCGCAGTGCCGCCGCCCGCTTGCCGCTCACCCCAACGCGAATTCCCAAAGCAGCTTGAGGTTCAAGCCAACGATCACCAGAGCAATCACCCAGGCAATGCGCACCAGCCATGCCGGTGCTACCAATGCGCCCATCAATCCGCGGTCAGCGACAAAGCGCACCAACGGGATCACCGCAAACGGCAACTGCATCGACAGCACCACCTGGCTCAAGACCAGCAAGCGGGCGGTACCGGCTTCGCCATACAGCCAGGTCACCACCACCACCGGCACGATGGCGATGCCGCGGGTGAGCAGGCGGCGCATCCACGGCGGCAAGCGCAGGCGCAGGAAGCCTTCCATCACGATCTGCCCGGCCAAGGTTGCGGTCACTGTCGAATTGACGCCCGAGGCCAGCAACGCCACTGCGAACAGGGTCGAGGCCAGGCCGACGCCCAGCATCGGTGCCAGCAGCGCGTGCGCCTGTTCGATCTCCTGCACGTCGGTGCGGCCCTGCGCATGGAACACCGCCGCCGCCAGGATCAGGATGGCTGCGTTGATGAACAACGCGAACATCAAGGCCACGGTGCTGTCGGTGACTGCCCAGCGCAGTGCCGAACGGCGACCTGCATCGGTGCGCGGATACGCGCGCGTCTGCACGATCGACGAGTGCAGATACAGGTTATGCGGCATCACGGTGGCACCGATGATGCCGATCGCCAGATACAGCGCATGCGGGTTGGTCACCACGTCGGCACGCGGAATGAAGCCGACCAGCACCGCGGCGATCGGCGGCGCCGCCAGCGCGATCTGGATGCCGAAGCACACGAAGATCACCAGCAGCAATGCCATGACGAACGCTTCCAGCGCACGGAAGCCGCGGTTCATCAGCAACAACACCAACACCACGTCCAGCGCAGTGATGATGGCGCCCAGTGTCAGCGGAATGCCGAACAGCAATTTGAGTGCGATCGCCGTGCCGATCACTTCGGCCAGATCGCAGGCGATGATGGCCAGCTCGCACAGCCCCCACAGCGCCAGGTTGATGCCGCGCGGGTAACGTGCGCGGCAGGCCTGCGCCAGGTCCAGACCGGTGGCGATGCCCAGCCGTGCCGACAACCCCTGCAGCACGATGGCCATGAGGTTGGAGAGCAGGATCACCGAAAGCAACAGGTAACCGAACTGCGAGCCACCCGCCAGGTCAGTGGCCCAGTTGCCCGGGTCCATATACCCGACCGAGACCATGTAGCCAGGGCCCAGAAACGCCAGCAAGCGGAACCACCAGTGGCCACCCTTGGGCACGGCAACGCTGGCGTGCGCGGCACCCAGCCCACCATCGGCTGGGCGAATGGGTTCTGCGTTCGGGACGGCTTCGCTGGACATGGGCGGGCGGAAAGACGGGACGCGGCCGATGATATAGCAAGTGCTATGCTGTTGAGCATTGGCAATCTCAATCGTATTGATCGGCGCCGTGCTTCACACTACGCATCCCGGCAGTTGCGCCGGAGGCGATGACGAGGACAAGGGTGGGCAAGAGCGAAAAGCTGGACGCGTCCGCACCGGTATTGATCGATGCGCAGGTGCACATGGAGAGCTTCCGCCAGGTGCGCGAGGCGCGCCGTGCCGAATTGGTCGAAGACTATGTCGAGCTGATCTCCGATCTGCTGGTCGACGGTGGCGAGGCGCGCCAGGTCGATATCGCCGCGCGCCTTGGTGTGGCGCAGCCCACCGTGGCCAAGATGCTCAAGCGCCTGGTGCGCGATGGCTGGGTGGTGCAGCGGCCGTATCGCGGCGTGTTTCTGACCCCGGCCGGCGAAGCGCTGGCGGCCTCCAGCCGGCAGCGGCACCAGATCGTCGAGCGCTTCCTGCTTGCGCTGGGCATCGACGAGGCCACCGCGCGGCGTGACGCCGAAGGCATCGAACACCACGTCAGCGAAGCCACCGTCGCCGCTTTTGCCGCGTTTCTGGAGCGGCAGGGCAACAGCACCCCGTGAGCGTGTCGCCCGATCACCACGCGCAAGAGGCACACCTGCAAATCGACCAGCAATGGATGACTCACGCCTTGCAGCTGGCCGAACGTGCCGAGCGCGACTATGACGAGATTCCGGTCGGCGCGGTGCTGGTGGGTCCAACCGGCCCGCTGCTCGGCGAGGGCTGGAACTTCAACATTGCCAGCCACGATCCCAGCGCGCATGCCGAGATCATGGCCATGCGCGAAGGCGGCCGGCGGCTGGCCAACCACCGCCTGATCGGCTGCACGCTGTACGTGACGCTGGAGCCGTGTGCAATGTGCGCCATGGCGATGATCCACGCGCGCATTGCGCGGGTGGTATTCGCCGCCAGCGACCCCAAGACCGGCGCCTGCGGCAGCGTGTTCGACCTGCTCGCCGACCCACGCCACAACCATCGCGTGCAGGTCAGCGGCGGGGTGCTGGCCGCCGAGGCCGGGCTGCGCCTGACCAATTACTTTCGCGCCAAGCGTGGCAAGCCGCCGCTCGTGCCCTGATCGGCATGGCCGCGGTATGATGCGCGCCCTTTCAGCACCCGGCCGGCAACGGCCCTCCACAGGACGGTGATATGGCAGACAACGTTGCGGGCAACGACCGACTGATCTGGATCGATCTGGAAATGACCGGCCTGGATACCGATCGCGATTCGATCATCGAGATCGCCACCATCGTGACCGATGCGCAGTTGAACGTGCTCGCCGAGGGGCCGGAACTGGCCATTGCCCATTCGCTGGAAACCCTGGAAGCGATGGACGAGTGGAACCGCAACCAGCACCGCCGCTCCGGCCTGTGGCAACGCGTGCTCGACAGCCAGGTCACCCACGCGCAAGCCGAGGCGCAGACAGTGGCCTTCCTGGGCGAATGGATCCGCGCTGGCGCTTCACCGATGTGCGGCAATTCGATCTGTCAGGACCGCCGTTTCCTGCACCGCCAGATGTCGCGCCTGGAGCGCTATTTCCATTACCGCAACCTGGACGTGTCCACCATCAAGGAACTGGCGCGGCGCTGGGCACCGGCAGTTGCCTCCGGCTTTGCCAAGAGTTCGGCGCATACGGCGCTGAGCGACGTGCGCGACTCCATCGACGAGCTGCGGCATTACCGGCAGTTCATGGGTACGTTGGGCGGCGATACCGACGGCGGTGTGCAGAACTGAGGTTTCCAACTGGGAACACGGCTGCGAGGCTCCCGCATGCGTGCGGCTAGCGAATCGCTTTACCGTACTTGGCAACCGGAAACCCGCAGTAACAAAAAGGGCCGCATCATCGATGCGGCCCTTTGCATTTGACTCACTGCAACGCGTGCCCATGCAGGCTCAACGTGCCAGCGGCGGTCCCTTGGTCAGATCGCCATCGTCGGTAACGCCCTTGCGCAGCAGCTCGGCAATCGGCTTGCCATCGGCATCGTGGTGGTACACGTGCAGGTCGCGCTGCGGGTAGGGGATGCTCAGTCCGTTTTCCAGCAACTGGTCGCGGATTTGCTCCAGCGTGGTGCTCTTGGCTGCGCCGAAATTACCGTTGCTCGCGTATGCAAACAGCATCAGATCCACCGTGCTCTCGCCCAGGTTGGTGACCTGGACGAACGGCGCCGGTGTATCGAGGACGTTCGGGTTGTCCTTGGCAATCTGCAGCAGCAGTTGCTGCGCCTTCTTCAAATCGTCGCCGTAGCCGACGCCGACGGTGACTTCCAGACGGCGGGTGGGCAGGGTGCTGTAATTGATGATGGGCGCAGTGGTGATGGTGCTGTTGGGCAGCGTGATCATGCGTTCGTCGAACGCCTTGATCCGGGTCTGGAAGATCCGGATCTCATCGACAATGCCTTCCTGGCCGGCAATCACCACGTGGTCGCCATCGCGCATCGGCCGCAGCACGATCAGCATGACGCCCGCGGCGATGTTGGACAGCGAGTCCTTCAATGCCAAACCCACTGCCAGACCGGCCGCGCCGAGCACCGCAATCAGCGACGTCGGCGGCACGCCGATTTTGCTCAGTGCGCTCACGAACACCAGCACCAGCAACAACGCATAGGACACGTTGCGCAGGAAGTTGGCCAGCGTGATTTCGACCCGTGCCCGCGTCAGTGCGCGGTGCAGCCACTGGCTGAGTTGCTTGGCCAGCCACATGCCCACCACGAGGATGAGCAGTGCCAACCCGCAATTGAGCGCGTACTCCGCCCAATTGAGGTTGCTCCAGTCAAAGGCCGGCGACTTCGCTGCCGCCGGTTTTGCGGCGGCCGCTCCCGCAGCCGCCGCCAACACTCCACCCACCATTCCCATCAACCCTCGCTCTTGAGCTTGGCCAGGCGCAGCCAGGTATCGACCACGGTGTCAGGATTCAGCGACACCGACTCGATGCCTTCCTGCATCAACCACTCGGCCAGTTCCGGGTGATCCGACGGCCCCTGGCCACAGATGCCCACGTACTTGCCCTTGGCGCGCGCCGACTTGATCGCCATCGACAGCAGCTTTTTCACCGCCGGGTTCCGCTCGTCGAACAGGTGCGCCACGATCGAGGAATCACGGTCCAGGCCCAGGGTGAGCTGAGTCAGGTCGTTGGAGCCGATCGAGAAGCCGTCGAAGATCTCCAGGAATTCGTCGGCCAGCAGCGCATTGGACGGCAGCTCGCACATCATGATGATCTTCAGCCCGTTCTCGCCTTGCTTGAGCCCGTTCTGCTCCAGCACCTCGATTACCTTGCGGCCTTCCTCCAGCGTGCGCACGAACGGAATCATGACCCAGAGGTTGTCCAGGCCCATCTCGTTGCGCACCTTCAACACCGCCTTGCACTCCAGCGAGAACGCCTTGGTGAAGGATGGATCGACATAACGGCTGGCGCCGCGGAAGCCGATCATCGGGTTTTCTTCATGCGGCTCGTAACGCGAGCCACCGATCAGGTTGGCGTACTCGTTGGACTTGAAGTCCGACAACCGCACGATCACCGTGTTCGGCGCCACCGACGCGGTCAGCGTCGCGATGCCTTCGGCAAGGCGGTTGATGTAGAAGCTCACCGGGTCGCCATAGCCGGCAATCTTGGCGTCGATCTTCTTGCGGACGTCGGCGTCCTGCTTGTCGTATTCCAGCAGTGCGTTGGGATGGATGCCGATGTGCGCGGCGATGATCATCTCCAGACGCGCCAGGCCGATACCGGCGTTGGGCAGCTGGCCGAAGTCGAATGCGCGCTCCGGGTTGGCCACGTTCATCATGATCTTGAGCGGGGCAGGCGGCATGTTGCCCAGGTCGGTGGTGGTGCGCTCGAACGGCAGCAGGCCTTCATAGATGAAGCCGGTGTCGCCCTCGGCGCAGCTCACAGTGACTTCCTGGCCGTCGCTGATCATGTCGGTGGCATTGCCCGAACCCACCACCGCCGGCACCCCCAGTTCGCGCGCGATGATCGCCGCGTGGCAGGTGCGGCCACCGCGGTTGGTGACGATGGCCGACGCACGCTTCATCACCGGCTCCCAATCGGGGTCGGTCATGTCGGCAATCAGCACGTCGCCGGCCTGCACGCGGTTCATGTCTTCCAGCGAGCGCACCACGCGTGCCACGCCGCTGCCGATCTTGGCGCCTACCGCACGGCCTTCGACCAGGATCTTGGCGTCCTTGGCTTCCAGCGAGAAACGCTCGATCTGGGTGGCATGGCTACGCGACTTCACCGTTTCCGGGCGCGCCTGCACGATGAACAGCTTGCCGCTCACGCCGTCCTTGGCCCACTCGATATCCATCGGGCGGCCGTAATGCTTTTCGATCACCAGCGCCTGCTTGGAGAGCTCCTGCACATCTTCATCGCTGATCGAGAAGGTGTTGCGCAACTCCACCGGCGTGTCTTCGATGCGCACGCGTTCACCGGGCACATCCGAATACACCATGCGGATTGCTTTGCTGCCGAGCGAGCGACGCAGGATCGCCGGCTTGCCCGCAGTGAGCGTGGGCTTGTAGACATAGAACTCGTCCGGGTTGACCGCGCCTTGCACGACCATTTCGCCCAGGCCGAAGCTGGAGGTGACGAACACCACGTCGCGGAAGCCGGACTCGGTGTCCAGGGTGAACAACACACCGGACGAACCCACGCCCGAGCGCACCATCAACTGCACACCGGCCGACAGGAACACATCTTCGTGCTTGAAGCCGTGATGCACGCGATAGGCAATCGCGCGATCGTTGTAGAGGCTGGCGAACACTTCCTTGACCTTGTGCACCACGTCGTCGGCGCCGGTCACATTGAGGAAGGTTTCCTGCTGGCCGGCGAACGAGGCGTCGGGCAGGTCTTCGGCGGTTGCCGACGAACGCACTGCCACGGCCACTTCGCCGCCGCCGTTCTCGGCGCAGAGTTTTTCGTAGGCGCTGCGGATGTCGCGGTCCAGCTCCGGCTGCAGCGGGGCGTCGATCACCCAGCCGCGGATCTCCTTGCCGGCGACCGTGAGCGCAGTGACGTCTTCAACGTCCAGCGTCTCCAGTTTGTCGAAAATGCGCTTGGACAGATCGTTGTGCGCGATGAAGTCCTTGAATGCTTCGGCAGTGGTCGCATATCCACCGGGAACCGAAACACCCAACCCGGCCAGGTTGCCGATCATCTCGCCGAGCGAGGAATTTTTACCGCCTACGCGGGCCAGATCGACCAGGCGTAGCTCATGCAACCACAGGATATTCTCGTTCAAGCGCGATGCTCCGTAAGGCCATCGCCCGAGCGGGCTGAATGGCCGCGACCGTAGGAAGAAGCCGCTATGATGCAGTGCACAGCGGAGCCTGCACAAGCATGAACCCGTAAGTTTTGGACACTAGTTCAAAGAGGTGGAGTCGATGTCAACAATCCGGCCGGTGTTTTACGTGTCCGATGGAACCGGTATCACCGCTGAAACGATTGGGCATAGCCTGCTCACGCAGTTCAGCGGGTTCAACTTTGTCACCGACCGTATGTCGTTCATCGATGATGCAGACAAAGCGCGCGATGCAGCACTGCGTGTGCGCGCGGCAGGCGAGCGTTACCAGGTGCGGCCGGTGGTGGTGAATTCGTGCGTGGATCCACAGTTGAGCATGATCCTGGCCGAGAGCGGCGCGTTGATGCTGGATGTGTTCGCCCCCTTCATTGAACCGCTGGAGCGCGAGCTCAACGCGCCGCGTCATTCGCGTGTGGGTCGCGCGCATGGCATGGTCGACTTCGAGACCTATCACCGCCGCATCAATGCGATGAACTTCGCACTCAGTCATGACGATGGCATAGCGCTCAATTACGACGAAGCCGATGTGATCCTGGTGGCGGTGTCGCGCGCGGGCAAGACGCCCACCTGCATCTACCTGGCCTTGCATTACGGCATCCGCGCCGCCAACTATCCGTTGACCGAAGAAGACCTCGAAAGCGAACGCTTGCCGCCGCGGCTACGCAACTACCGCAGCAAGTTATTCGGGCTGACCATCGACCCGGAGCGTTTGCAGCAGATTCGCCAGGAGCGGCGCGCCAATTCGCGCTACAGCGCAGCGGAGACGTGCCGTCGCGAGGTGGCCACGGCCGAGCGCATGTTCCAGATGGAACGGATTCCAACCCTCAGCACCACCAATACCTCGATCGAGGAAATCTCCAGCAAGGTGCTGTCCACGCTCGGCTTGCAGCGCGAGATGTTTTAGAAGCGGGGATTGGTGACGCGGGATTCGGGATTGGTGAAGCGGGCAGGCTGCCACTGTCTGCCTTGTGCAGCAGTGCGACTTGGTATGGCCGGTCGGCACCCGGTGACGTATCGAAGCGGGCGGGGCAGTGCTCCGCCAAGAGTGGACCGGCCTTCGGCCGCCGTCAATGCTGCCCGTGCGGCAGCCCAGCGTGTAGGATCGATGCATGGCGCAAGCACTGAGTAAACTCGAACGCATCCCCAAGTTGAGCCGGTTCGGCTGGCTGATGGGGTTGTATGCGGAAAACTTCCAGCACCTCACCCGGCTGTTCGCGCCGGCCGACCTCGCTCCGGGTTCGTATGTGTCCTCGATCGGCGACGGCCTGGACCTGCGGCTGGACGTCATCGAATGCCACCGCTACACGGTGGAACTGCGGCTGACCTACGACCTGTGTGACCCGGTCACCGGCGAGCCGGACCCGTCCGCCTACGTGCGCTTGTATCGGGACGCGCGCCAGGCCGAAACCACGCATTGCTACGTCGGCCGCCGCTGGCAGGACACCATGGGCATGTTCCCGCCGCCTGCCGAGCTCATCAGCCACCGCATGCGCATGAATACGTTCCTGGGCAAGTGGCTGGATTATCTGGCCGAGCGCGGCCATGGCGTGGCCACGCTGCGCCTGGACACTGACTACGTCGCGCCGCCGCGCGCCAACGCGCAGCCGGCCATCAGCTGATCGCTGCGCGGCGCGCAGCTTCGGTCATACTGATGTGCTTCATGTCTGATCGTTCGCCATGCCGCATACCCCGATTGTCGCCACGCTCGGCTACCTGCTGTCGCCGGATGGCACCCAGGTACTGATGATCCATCGCAACGCCCGCCCCGGGGATCATCACCTGGGCAAGTACAACGGGCTCGGCGGCAAACTGGAAGCCGATGAAGATGTGTTGGCCTGCATGCGCCGCGAAATCCGCGAGGAAGCCGGTGTGGAATGCGGCCAGATGCAGCTGCGCGGCACCATCAGCTGGCCGGGCTTCGGCAAGCAGGGCGAGGACTGGCTGGGATTCGTGTTCCTGATCCACAGCTTTGACGGCACGCCGCAGACCTCCAACCCCGAAGGCAGCCTGGAATGGGTCCCCATTGCGCAGATGGACCAGGTGCCGATGTGGGAGGGCGACCGCAACTTTCTGCCGCTGGTGTTCGATGGCGACCCGCGCCCGTTCCATGGCGTGATGCCGTATCGGGACGGGCGCATGCAGTCGTGGTCGTATTCGCGCGTGTGAGGGTTGCGCGCGGTCTGCGGCGCAAGCATGCAATCTCGGTGACTGGGCTTAGCCATCACTGACGGCCGAACTGTGAAGCCTACCGCACCGGCTTTGCCAACTTTTCCACATCCCCTGTGGATGAAAACTGCGCAAGTTTGTGGACAACCGTGTTCAGGCCTTGCCCCATCTGGCTGTCAAGAGCCCTGGTGAAAATTTCGCCGCCGCTTCATTGCGCGGTCCAGCCACCGTCGATGGCGATGGCCTGGCCGGTGAGATTGCGCGCCGCGTGCGACATCAGGAAGGCCACGGTGCCGGCCAGTTCGTCGTACTCGATGAAGGCGCCTTTGGGCATCGGCTTGAGCATCACCTCGCGGATCACGGCGTCTTCGGCAATTCCACGCGTGCGTGCCTGGTCGGCGATCTGCCGCTCCACTAGTGGCGTGCGCACGTAGCTGGGGCACAGCGTGTTGGCGGTGATGTCGCAGTCGGCGGTTTCCAGCGCGAGCACCTTGGAGAGCCCGATCAGCCCGTGCTTGGCGGCCACGTAGGCGCTCTTGTAAGGGCTGGCCACCAGCGAATGGATGCTGCCGATGTTGACGATGCGCCCGTAGCCGCCCGCACGCATGCCCGGCAGCACCGCGCGGCTGAGACGTGCGGCTCCGGTCAGCATCACGTCCACCAGCAGCGCCCAGCGCTGCATCGGGAACTCCTCCAGCGGCGCAACGTGCTGCAGGCCGGCGTTGTTGATCAACACCTCGGGCGCGCGCGAGGCGGCCGCCAGTGCCTGGGCAATGCTGCGCTCGTCGGTGACGTCCAGTGCCAGGGCCTCGGCCGATCCGCCGGCTGCGCGCACCTGCTGGGTGGTCTGCTCGGCCGCGGCCAGGTCGGCGTCGCTCACCAGCAGGTGGTGGCCGTCGGCGGCAAGAACGGTGGCCAGGCCGGCGCCGATGCCGCTGCCGGCACCGGTGATCAGGATGCTGCGCATCGGGTGTCCTCGTGGAATGTGGCACTGAAACGGTGCCAGTGGCCGCCAGGGTAGCCGAGCACGTTGAAACGGTCGCCTGCGCGTCGCGCGCGCGTTACCCTTTGCGCCTCGATGCCCTCAGGTTCCGCATGAAACGCCATTTTTCGATGCTGCGCGACTTTCAACTCGCAGACTGGTTCACGCTGGCAAACGCCTTTTGCGGCACCGGGGCGGTGTTTGCGGCCATGCGGTTTCTGCAGGAAGGCCACCGCGGCGACCTGTTGCTGGGCATGGCGCTGATTCCGCTGGCCTTCGTCTTCGATGCGCTGGACGGTCACGTGGCGCGCTGGCGCAAGGCGTCCTCGACGCTGGGCCGCGAGCTGGATTCGTTGGCCGACGTGATTTCGTTCGGCGTGGCGCCAGCCGCGCTTGGCTATGCCTGCGGCATGCGCGGCGGCTGGGACTGGCTGGTGCTCAGTTATTTCGTCTGCTGCGGCGTGAGCCGGCTGGCGCGCTACAACGTGACCGCCGAAGAGATCGCCGGCGAGGCCGACAAGGTGCCGTATTTCGAAGGCACACCGATCCCCACCAGCCTGGTGCTGGTGATCCTGCTGGCGGTGGCGGCCAGCACCGGGCATATCGGCCAGACGTTGTGGTGGGGGCAATGGCAGCTCGGCCCGTGGCAGTTCCACCCGCTGGTGCTGCTGTTCGCGGTGTCCGGCTCGCTGATGATCAGCAAGACGCTGCGCATCCCCAAGCCCTGACCGGTGCGCCGGAACACACGCGGTAGGATGGCTGGGTGGACCAGCCACGGGAGTGGACGATGACAACCAGCGGTTCGGACAACGGCAACTTCGAAGACAAGGCGCGCCAATACTGGAGCGCCTGGGGAGATGCCATGCGCCACGGCCAGTCCGCTTCCGCCGCGCAACCGCCGCCGGGCCCGGCTGGCGAGACGCCGCAGGACTGGCGCAAGGCGGTCGACTGGTGGTCGCAGGTGTTGCCCACGCAGGCCGCCCCGCAGGCGCAGGAGGCGATCGACCGCTTCCGCACGCAAGCCGGGGATTGGTACGGCACCATGCAGCAGGTGGCCGCGCAGTTCGCCGGGCGCGATACCTCTGCCAGCGCGGTCTCCGACGCCTGGCGGCACGCCGTGCAAGGGCAGGGCGAGCAGCTGATGCAATGGACGCTGGGCTCGCTGCGTGGCGGCAGCAAGGGCGGCTTCGATCCGTGGTTGCAGGAAGCCGCGCAGGCGTTGCAGCGCTGGCGCGAAGACAATGCCGCGTGGCTGGAGATGCCGGCCTTCGGCCTCAATCGCAATCATCAATCGCGCTGGCAGACCTTGGCCCGCGCGCAGCAGGATTACCAGGCGCAGTCGCAGGCCTATGCCGAGCAGCTCAAGGCAGCGATCGACCAGGCGTTTGCGCGCTTCGAACGCAAGTTGAGCGAACACGAAACCAGTGGCAGCCAGCTGACCAGCGCGCGCGCCTTGTTCGATCTGTGGATCGAAGCGGCTGAGGAATCGTATGCGGACGTGGCGTTGTCGGATCAGTTCCGCGAGGTCTACGGTGGCTTTGCCAACGCGCACATGCGGCTGCGCGCGGCCCTGCAACAGGAAGTGGAACAGGTGAGCGAGCGCCTCGGCATGCCAACCCGTTCCGAGATGGATGCCGCGCATCGGCGTATTGCCGAGCTGGAGCGGGCAGTGCGTCGCATGCTGCGTGGCGCGCCCACCGCGCAGGCCAAGCCGGCTGCGGCGTCCGCGTCCAAGCCTGATGCGGGCCCGGAGCCCGCCGCCGCTGCCAGCGCACCGCCACGTGCGGCGGCCAAGCCAAGAACAAAGGCTGAGGCCGCACCAACCAAGCGCGCCACGCGCAAGACAGCAGCTGCGCCAGAGACGTCCAGACCGAAAGCATCCAACACGCCACCGGCTGCAAAGAAGGCCACCAAGACCACCAAGTCACCGGCGCGCGCACCGCGCGGAGGCAAGCCATGAAGGGCCCGTTGGGATTCAGTGCCGAGGACCTGATGCAGGAGACCTTGTCGATGCAGCGCAAGCTGCGCGAAGGGCTCAAGCTGCTGCCCGGCGTGGAGGACGTGGATTACGGCGTCACCGAGCGCCAGGAAGTCTGGCGCGACGGCAAGGTGGTGCTGTACCGGTTCGTCGGCGATGCCGCGCCGGTGGCACGTACGCCGTTGCTGATCGTCTATGCGCTGGTCAACCGGCCGTACATGGTGGACCTGCAGGCCGATCGCTCGCTGGTCAAGGGCCTGCTCGGTCACGGCCAGGACGTCTACGTCCTGGATTGGGGGTATCCGGACCGCTCCGAACGCTATCTCACGCTGGAAGACTATCTACTGCGCTATATCGATGGCGCGGTGGACCATCTGCGTGCGGCGTCGGGTCTGGAGGCGGTGGACGTGCTCGGCATCTGCCAGGGCGGCACGTTTGCGTTGTGCTACGCCGCGCTGGAGCGCGCCAAGATCCGCAATCTCATCACCATGGTCACGCCTGTGGATTTCCACACCCCCGACAACATGCTTTCCAACTGGGCGCGCATGGTCGATGTGGATCTGTTCGTCGACACCATGGGCAACGTGCCTGCGGATCTGATGAATGCCAGTTACCTGATGCTCAAGCCGTTCCGGCTCAACCTGCAAAAGTACGTGGGGCTGCTCGACATCCTCGACGACAAGCAGGCGCTGGAGGACTTCCTGCGCATGGAAAAATGGATCTTCGATTCGCCCGACCTGGCCGGCGAAGCGTTCCGTGAATTCGTCACCCAGTTCTACCAGCGCAACGGCCTGGTCACCGGCGATGTGCGTATCGGCGGGCAGGCGGTGGATCTGCACGCTGTCGACATGCCGGTGCTCAACATCTATGCCGAGCACGATCACCTGGTGCCGCCCGATGCCTCGCGCGCCCTGCGTGGGTTGGTGGGCAGCGAGGACTACACCGAGCTGAGCTTTCGCGGTGGGCACATCGGCATCTACGTCTCCGGCCGTGCACAGCGCGAGGTGCCGGTGGCGATCCATCGTTGGTTGCAAGCACGTGGCGGCAACGGCTGACGCAGTGAATGCAACGGGGTAGGCTGCGCCACGCACGCGTGCCCTCACGATCCGCTGTAGCTGGCCTGCCTACACTGTGAGACACGTTCCAGGAGGCTGCTCATGTCCACCACCACTGCACTGTCCCGTTCCCTCAACGACCGCATGATCGCCGGCGTCGTCGGCGGCATCGCGCGCCGCTTCGGCTGGAGCTCGACCCTGCTGCGCATCCTGTTCGTGATTGTGTCGATCGCCTCGGCTGCATTTCCCGGCATCCTGGTCTACCTGATCCTGTGGCTGCTGATCCCGAATCAGGCCGATTGAGTCGCGTCCCGCGCTGGCTGGGCGCGCTGCAGGTGCTGGGTGCGCTGTGGACGTTGCCGAACACGCTCATCGGGCTGGCGATCGGTGCGTTGGGCGCCTGTTTTGGCGCGCGGCCGCGCTGGTCAGCCACTGAGCCCGCAGTGGTCTTCCATGCCTGGCCATGGGGGCCGGGCGGGGCGATGACACTGGGCAATGTCATCTTGTTGAAGGGTGCATCGTTGGAGTTGCAATGCGCCACCTATGCGCATGCCGCCGGCCGCTGCGTGCATCCAGCGGTTCGGCTCGGCGACCACGAGCGCGCGCACGTGTATCAATACATGCTGCTCGGCCCGCTGTTTCTTCCGGTGTATCTGCTGTGCGGCGGTATCCACGTGCGCAACCCGCTGGAGCGCGCCGCAGATGCCTACGCAATGCACGGCCACGGTTGGTGGCCGTGGTGGTCTCAGCCTAGTCGCGAAAAGCCGAACAAGTCCGACAACGGGTGAGCGCGGCCTTCCAGTTGCGCACGTAGCAGGCCGGCGCCGATCGCGCTGTAGGTGATGCCGTTGCCGCCATACGCCATGGCAAAGGCCACACGCGGGCCGTGCTCGGAATGCGTGCCGAAGAACGGCAGCCCATCGGCGGTTTCCGCAAACGTGCCGCCCCAGGCGAACACCGGCCGCAGCCGCACGTCCGGCATCACCTTGGCGATCTTCTTCAGCAGCGTGTCCATCTTGCTGAGCACGCGTGCGTCGCGGCGCGCGGGAATATCAATGCTGTCGTCTTCGCCGCCGGCCACCACGCGGCCGTCGGCGGTGGTGCGCACGTAGAGGTAGGGGCGCGCGGTCTCCCACATCATGGTGTGCTTGAGCGCGCCCACGTCGGTGTCGTGTAGCGGGTCGGTGACGAAGGCATAGCTGCTGCGGTTGCGTGCGACCCGCTGCGACAGCCACTGCTGGTTGCCATAGCCGGCGGCCATGATCACGTGCCGCGCGCGCACGCTGACCCCGTCCTGGGTGCGCAGATCGACATGCTGGTCATGCGCCTGGAGGGTGGCGATGGGGCTGCGGTCGTAGATGCGGCCGCCGTACTGCTCGCATTCTGCGAACAACCGGTAACACAGGCGGTAGGGGTCCACGCTGGCGGCGAGCCGGCTGAGAATGGCGCCTTCCGAACGCACGCCGTAGTCGTGCCACAGCGCGTCACGGGCAATCCATTCCACCGGCAGCGCATGTGTCTTGCGTGCGTCCAGTTCGCGCTGCAGATCCTTGAGATCCCGCGCACGGCTGGCGTAGTACAGGCTGTCCTGGCGCGTGAAGTCGCAGCCGCCCAGGCCATCGCAAAGCTCCTGCAGATCCAGGATCGCTTTTGCGCACGCACCATAGGCCAGCGCGGCGGCGGGCATACCGTACTGCGCCGCCAGATCCACCATCGGCGTGTCGATCTCGTATTGCAGCAACGCAGTGCTGGCCGAGGTGCTGCCCCAGCCGATCTCACGTTGTTCGATCACCACCACCTCATGGCCGTGACGCAGCAGCTCGTGCGCGATCAATGCCGCGGTCACGCCGCCGCCAATGATTGCCACCTCGCAGTGGGTGTCCTGCTCCAGGCGCGGATAGGGACGCATCAATCCGTTGCGGATCGACCAGAACGGATAACCACTTTTGAGGTTCATGCGGTGTCGGTGAGCGGGCGGAACTGGATTGGACGATCAAGCGGGGTGAAGCGGCCGTGACGCGTGCAGCCGCCATCGGGCGGTCACCAAATCGCAAACAGCCGGCGTTAACGTGCGTGGAAAAGCTCCTCACGGCGTGCTCGCTATGCTCGCGCCGTCAACGCAGCAACAGCAGCAGAAGAGGGTGAGGGTATGTCGATTGTCCTGTACGTCGGTGGCAGCAAGGATGGCGATAAAGGCGTGGTGCCGTACGGCTTCAGCAAGTCGCGCACCATGACCGAGGCCGGTCCGGAGGTGTATGTGGAGCGCATGGTGCCGCTCAAGGACGTGGGCAAGATCCGCGTCATGGCGCTGGAATCGCTGCACGAAAGCATTCTGGTCGAGCGCGCCGCCACCCATTACGCACGCCGCGTCAGCTAAGCGCGTCGGCATAGGTTTACGGTGGTCCTGTCAACGGGTTTCCGCGGCGCCCCGGCACTGCGAAAATGCATTTTTGACAGTGAAGCGGTTCCAACCGCGCCGCCATGCACGACACCCAGCTTGCCCAGCAGATCGCCCGCACCATCGCCGATGAGATCGGTGCCCAACCCGCCCAGGCGCGCGCCGCCATTGCCCTTCTCGACGAAGGCGCCAGCGTCCCGTTCATCGCGCGCTACCGCAAGGAAGTCACCGGCGGTCTGGACGACACCCAGCTGCGCAACCTCGAAACGCGCCTGACCTACCTGCGCGAACTGGAAGACCGCCGCGCCGCGATCCTGTCCAGCATCGGCGAGCAGGGCAAACTCAGCGACGAACTGCGCAGCGAAATCGTCGCCGCCGACACCAAGTCGCGCCTGGAAGACCTGTATCTGCCGTACAAGCCCAAGCGCCGCACGCGTGCGCAGATTGCGCGAGAGGCCGGGCTGGAACCGCTGGCCGACACCTTGCTGGCCGACCCTACCCAGGCGCCGGACACCACCGCAGCGGCCTACGTGGATGCAGACAAGGGCGTGGCCGACGTCAAGGCCGCACTGGAAGGCGCCCGCGCGATCCTGATGGAGCGCTGGGGCGAAGACGCCGCGCTGGTCGGCGAACTGCGCAGCTGGTTGAACGACAACGGCGTGATCCGCGCGCGCGTGGCCGAGGGCAAGGAAGAGGCCGGTGCCAAATACCGCGACTACTTCGACCACGCCGAATCGCTGGCCAGAATTCCCTCGCATCGCCTGCTGGCCTTGTTCCGGGCACGCCGCGAAGAATTTCTGTACCTGGATCTGGACCCGGGCACCGATGCCGACGCCGGGCATCAGTACGCCGAAGGGCGTGTGGCGTGCAACGCCGGCATTGCCGATCAGGGCCGCCCGGCCGATCGCTGGTTGCTCGATGCCTGCCGGCTCACCTGGCGCGCCAAGCTGCACATGCACCTGCTGCTGGACCTGTTCAACCAGGCGCGCGAAAAGGCCGAGGCCGAGGCGATTGCCGTGTTCGGCGACAACCTCAAGGACCTGATGCTGGCGGCGCCCGCCGGCCCGCGCGTGGTGCTGGGTCTGGACCCGGGCATCCGCACGGGCTGCAAGATCGCCGTGGTCGACGCCACCGGCAAGCTGGTGGCTACCGAGACGATCTATCCGCACGAACCCAAGCGGCAGTGGGACCAGTCGCTGCAGACGATCAAGAAGCTGTGCCTGCAGCACAACGTGGAGCTGATCGCGATCGGCAACGGTACTGCCAGCCGCGAGACCGACAAGCTTGCCGGCGAGGCAATCGCTCTGTGCGACGGCGCCAAGCTGCAGAAGATCGTGGTCAGCGAAGCCGGCGCATCGGTGTACTCGGCGTCTGAATTCGCCGCCAAGGAATTCCCGAACCTGGACGTCTCGCTGCGCGGTGCGGTGTCGATCGCGCGGCGCCTGCAGGACCCGCTGGCCGAGTTGGTCAAGATCGAGCCGAAGGCAATCGGCGTGGGCCAGTACCAGCATGACGTAGACCAATATCGCCTGGCCAAGGCGCTGGACGCACGCGTGGAAGACTGCGTCAACGCGGTGGGCGTGTACGTCAATACCGCCTCGGCGGCCTTGCTGTCGCGCGTGTCGGGCCTGTCCAGCACAGTGGCGGAAAACATCGTGCGGCATCGCGACGACAACGGCCCGTTCAAGCGCCGCAAGGACCTGCTCAAGGTCCCGCGCCTGGGCGACAAGACCTTCGAACAATGTGCCGGCTTCCTGCGCATTGCCGACGGCGATGAGCCGCTGGATGTGTCGGCGGTGCACCCGGAGGCCTATCCGGTGGTGGAGCGCATCGTCAGCAGCACCGGCAAGCCGATCAAGGCCTTGCTGGGCGATGGCAGCTTCCTGCGCGCCCTCAAGCCGGAGCAGTTCACCGACGAACAATTCGGTGTGCCCACCGTGCGCGACATCCTCAAGGAAATGGAAAAGCCCGGCCGGGACCCGCGCCCGGAATTCAAGGCGGCGCAGTTCGCCGAGGGCATCGAGGACATCAAGCACCTCAAGCCCGGCATGATCCTGGAAGGCGTTGTCAGCAACGTCGCGGCCTTTGGCGCGTTCGTCGACATCGGCGTGCACCAGGACGGCCTGGTCCACATCTCGGCGCTATCGGACACCTTCGTCAAGGACCCGCGCGACGTGGTCAAGGCCGGCGACATCGTCAAGGTCAAGGTGCTGGAAGTGGACGTGGCGCGTAAACGCATCGCGCTGACCCGGCGGTTGTCGGATACGCCGCCACCGGCCGACGCGGCCGCGCAGTCACGCGACACACGTGGCGCGGGGCAGGGCAGGCGCGATGGAGGCGGTGGTGGCGGGCGTGGCCCGGCATCCGGCACTGCCAAGCCGCGGACCAGTGCGCCGCCCGCCAACAACGCACTGGCCGACGCCTTCGCGCGCGCTAAACGCAGCTGATCGCAACGCACCCTGGCGGGTGCCAGGGTGCGTTGTTCAGGCGGATGGGTCAGTGCGTACGGCCCCGGCTGGCTGCACCAGGCGTTCGATCAGGTCGATCAAGCCCGGTGGCTCCACCGGCTTGCCCATGTGCGCGTCGAAGCCGGCCACGATGGCGCGGTCGCGGTCCTCTTCGCGCACGTAGGCGGTGAGGGCAATTGCGCGGATGTGCCGTGGCAGTTCCGGCCGGCCCGAGCGCACGCTGCGGATCAGGTCGTAGCCATCGCGCAGCGGCATGGCGATATCGCTCACCAGCACGTCGTAATGCGCCGCGGCCAGGTGCGCTTCCGCTGCATCCACCGAGCCGGCGGCCTGCACCTGCGCGCCGGCCAGCATCAGGAAATGCATCACCGCCTCGCGTGAGTCCTGGTCATCGTCCACCAGCAGCAGGCGCACGCCATCGAGCCGGCCATGTGCGGCGGTGGGCAGCGGGCCGGTGTGGGCAGGCTCTGGTGCGGGACGCTGGTCGCTGACGCCGTGCTGGAACGGCAGCACCACGGTGAACGTCGCGCCATGGCCTTCGCCGGCGCTGGACGCGCCCAGGCTGCCGCCGTGCAGATCGATCAGCTGGCGCGAAATCGACAGCCCCAGCCCCAATCCGCCCACGCGGCGGGTGGTGCCGGCATCGGCCTGACGGAAGCGGTCGAACACATGCGGCAGGAAGTCGGCGGCAATGCCAATGCCAGTATCGCGTACGCACAGGCGCAGGCGCTGCTCTTCCACCTCCAGGCTCACGCGCACATCGCCCTCGGGTGCGGTGAACTTGAGCGCGTTGCTGATCAGGTTGGTCAGCACCTGCTGAAGGCGTCCGGCATCGCCGAAGAACCACAGGCTGCCTTGCAGCGGCGCATCCAGTTCCAGCCGGATCTGGCGCGCCTGTGCGGTGGGCTGCATCAATTCCACGGTGCTGCGCGCCAGCCCGGCGATGTCGAAGTGTTCGGGCTGCAGGCGGATCTTGTCGGACAGGATCGCACTCATATCCAGCAGGTCGTCGATGATCTGCGTTTGCGCGCGCGCACTGCGCTCGATCACCACCAGTCCCTTGCCCAACTTGGCCGGCTCGAAGGCATCGGCCTGCATCAAGCGCGACCATCCCAGAATCGCGTTGAGCGGCGTGCGCAGTTCGTGGCTGAGCGTGGCCAGGAATTCATCCTTGACCCGGCTGGCGTGTTCGGCCTGATTGCGTGCAGCGGTTTCAGCCTGCAACGAGGCCTTGAGTTTGGCATCCACGCGCGTGCGCTCAATCACGATGCCGGCCAGGTGCGAGGCCGAGCGTGCCATGGCCTGTTCGCGCAGCGAGGCCAGATGCGGTTGCGCGTAATAGATGTTGAGCGTGCCCAGCACGGCGCCATTGCTGCCCAGAATCGGCGTGACGCAGCAGGCGGCAATCCCCATCGCTGCCGAGAGCGCGCGGTGGTCTTCAAAGCGCGGATCGTTGGCGATGTCCTCGCAAATCACCTGCAGGCCGCTATGGGCCGAGCGCGCACACGGCGGGCCAGAGGGCCCGATCGGCGCATTTTCGAAATCGCCGCTGTAATCGCGCGGCAGATGCGGGGCCGCCGCAAACTGCAAGGTCTGGTGCTCCTCATCCAGCACCATCACTGCGCAATACAGCGGTGTTTCGCCGCGTGCTTCCACGCTCAGCGCGATGGCATCGAGCACCACCGTCAATGGCGCACCGGTCGTGATCAGGCTCAGGATCGCGCGGTCGGATGCGGTGGCATCTTCGATCCGCTTGCGGTCGGAAATATCGGTCAGCGAACCGATGTGGCCCAGGAAGCGCCCGTCGCTGCCGAAGTGCGGCGACGCGGTGTCGATACACCAGCGGTACTGCCCATCGTGGCGGCGGATGCGGTATTCGGCGATGAACGCGCCGCGTGCATCGAGCGCCTGTTCGAAGGCATGCCGCACACGCGCGGCATCATCGGGATGCATCGCATTCCACCAGCCCTGGTCCAGGGCCTGTTCTTCGCCCTGGCCGGTGAACTCATACCATTGCGGGTTCCAGTAGACGCAATTGCCGTCCACATCTGCCATCCAGATCATCGCCGGCACCGTCTCGCACAATGCGCGGAAGCGCGCCTCGCTTTCGCGCAGCTTGTGCTCGAACCCGCGGCGGTCGTGGATATCGGTGTAGGTGCCGATCCACTCGCTGATGCGTCCATGTTCGTCGCGGACGGGCAGGGCACGCGCCAGGTGCCAGCGGGTCAGCCCATCGTGGCGGCGCAGCTCACATTCGATCTCGTAGGCGCGCTCGCCATTGAGCGCCAGTGCCCACGCCTGGCTGGACATGCGCAAGCCTGCGGCCGAATGTGCCTGCCGCCACGCGGCGCTAGCCTCTGTGTCCGGGTTCAGACCGGTGTATTCGTACCAGCGTTGATTGAAGTAGTCCGGCTGGCCCGCTGGATCGGCGATGAAGATGATCTGCGGCACCGTGTCGGCCAGCCGCCGCAGCCGCGCCTCGCTGGCCGCCAACTGGCGCTGCGCCTTGGCCCGCTGCATCGATTCCCAGCACCGTGCCACCACCAGCCGCACCAGTTCGATGTCGGTCGAGGCCCACTGCCGCGGTGCACGTTGATGCACGCCGATTGCCGCGACCAGTTGGCCATGCTTGTGCAACGGAATCGCCAGCGACGCGCGCAGGCCGGAATGCCGGTATTGCTCGACTACGTAGTCCGGCGCGCCGGGGGCCATCGCGTCGGTGGTGAACCAGGTGCGGTTTTCCAGCAGCGCATCGCGCAGCCCCTGCGCGGCTTCCAACGGAAAATCTCCCTTGAGACTCGGCATGTCCTGCACGTAGTCGCTGATCACGTGCATCACGCTGTGGTCCTCCGCCGCCAGGCCGAATGCGCAGCGGTTGACCTGCAGATGCTCGCCGAGCAGGCGCACGCTGGTGTCCACGATCGCGCGCGGGTCGGAGACATGCTGCAGGGCATCTTCCAGTCGCAATAGAAAGCTGTCGTGGCTGCGTTCGTCTGTGGGCGACGGCAGAGCCAGGGTTGTTGCCGCAAGCGTATTGCCGTGCCACTGCGACGGCTGTCCGTGCGGATGGGCGGCGATATACAGCTGGCCCAACGGCCTGCCGCTTTCGAGCACCGGGCTGCACGACCATGCCGATGGCTCGGGGGGCTGCTGTCTGTCTGTCGCTCCCGCCAGCACCAGGCGTTGGGCGGTAACTGCAGCGAGCGGCTGGCCGAACACGTGCGGATGCAGCGCACCGAGGAGCGGGATGCAGGCATCGTTGTACAGGCAGTGCGAGGCCTCGCCACACACCAGCACCATCGGCACCCGCGCATGCAGGCAAAGCGAAAGCGCGGTCGACAGCGCAGGACTTTCGCTCAGCAGGGCGAGGACGCTTTCGTCCGCCTGCGGCAATAGCGCTGTGGTTTGGCGATGCTCTGGCAGCAACTCAGCAACGGCCGGCGCGGCGATGGCCATGGTGCATCCCACCTGTCAGCCCTGGATGCAGTGATTCTAGTGACAACGTCGCCGCTGACAACGCGTCAGCTGCTGGTACTGCTGCGCTGGCGCGCCTTGGCCAGGGCATTGACGAGCTCGTCGGACATGTACGGCTTGGTCAGGATGACCCCGCGTTCAAACCCGTGCGGGATACTGGCACTGGCGACGCCGGTGGCCAGCACAAAGGGAATGCCGCGTTCGGTGAGCCGCCGCGCAACCGGTTCGCTGGTCTGGCCGTTGCCCAGGCGATAGTCCAGCACGGCGGTATCCGGCGTATCGGCCTCGATCAGCTGCAGCGCGTCGTCGACCTCACCCACCGGCCCGACCACGGCCGCACCCGCCTGGATCAGCTGCATCTCGAGCAGCATGGCATTCATGTCATCGTTTTCGACCACGAGTACCCGAACTCCACGCAACGCCGACATTGCTTACTCCTTCACGTTAGCCGATGAGTATATCGGCCCAGGCTGAGCGCCGCGTTGCTGACGCAGCTTGCACATGAATTCGTCAGGCAATTCCTGACACTGTTCGTTTCGTTGACAACTCGCTATACTGCGCGGCCACGCCGAAGTGGCGGAATCGGTAGACGCAGCGGACTCAAAATCCGCCGCCCTTAAAAGCGTGTGGGTTCGAGTCCCACCTTCGGCACCAAGTTCTTGCGGTACATCTAAAAGCCCGCCTGGAGTCATCCAGGCGGGCTTTTACGTTTCCGCTGTGCACCGGTGCACCGGTGCGCTTTGCGGCTGGGTGCAGGCGGGCTGCTGCGATATGTGGGGATGCTTCGCCATGGATGCTTGGCGCTCGCATGGAGTTGTTGTTGCGGTTGCTGCCCGAGCAATTCTGGAGGGGCAGTGGTGTTCGCACAGGCACGCAGCCATCACGCCTGGTCCGTACCTTTGAGGCTTACCTCAAGATCAGGTGCCCATCATGGCGATCGACTCAGAACAGAAGCTGCGCATTCTTCGCGACATCCACGCCACCACGCCGGTGAGCGAGGAAGAGGCCGACTGGGCGGTACGCGCCGGCTATGCGACGCATGCGGAAGACGCAGATATCGATCTGACGCACGAGGGGCGCAAGGCGCTTGACGACGGGCAGGTCTGACGCGATGACGACGAGCGGCTGGCGTGGCACGCGGCGCCACTCCTGGCGCCTGGTTGCGACAGTCGATTCGTTGGCCGCAGAAGCGGGGCTACTGGTTTTAAGCAGCCCAGGGCGCAGGGGCGCAGCCAACGTTTAAATCGGGGTGCGTGCAGTCGCGAGCCCGGAAAGCTGGAGCACAGCCCGGGTGCGCGCCATGCGCCGCCCGGCGCGGTCAGCGCATCCGCAATGCTCAACAACGCCCAACAAAAAAGCCCCGCAGTGCGGAGCTTCTTGTCGTTGGCGTCCCCACGGGGATTCGAACCCCGGTGTCCACCGTGAAAGGGTGGTGTCCTAGGCCTCTAGACGATGGGGACGCATAAACGAACAACCCGGTTGTCAGCTTGCGGACGGCCTATTGTCCGAAAGTTGGTGGAGCCAGGCGGGATCGAACCGCCGACCTCCTGCATGCCATGCAGGCGCTCTCCCAGCTGAGCTATGGCCCCACGATGTTGCGAGCCCGCAATGATAGCGGTCTGAAACAGGATTGGGAAGAGGTGCGGATACATTTTTTTCATGCGGTAACGCGCCAGCGGTCTGATCGGCCTGCGCGCTGTGTCGTGTCGCGCACTGGGTGCGGCGCTTCCCTTTGTCGCTGATCTCGTCAGCAGGCGAAGCGCGCCAGCTGTTTCTTGCTTTGTGCATCGCGTTGGCCAAGCGTATTGCGATGCGCAGCTGATCTCGAAACTTTTCCTGTCTGGTTTCTTGTTTCGCGGAACCTGTAGTCGTTAGTGGCGCGCTAGTGAGTGCGTGGCGGGTTGCAGCCACAAGGGTGCAGGTCATGCCCTAACGCAAGTGCAAAGCGAGTAAGGGCAATTTCATGCGCTGCGTCCAAGTGCTGTTCTCGTCGCTGCGTCGCTGCAGCGGTGACAAGCGAGGTGACGTGTGCAGCAGCGTGCACAGCGTCTGCTCTGCTTGCACATGAAAGGCGAGGGCGCACGCAGATGCGTACCTGGTGAAGTCTGACTCCGGCGCGGCTCGTTGCTTCTTAGTCGCAGCGCCGGGTCATGCACGCGCAATCGTAATGACGCACTTCGAGCGAACTTGCGACCCCGGCCAGTATCGAAGACGCTTCAACACGTAATCGTACAACGCGCGTAACTGGTGCGACACCACTGCGCCGTCATTGCACAAAGCACACAAGAAAAAAGCCCCGGCAATGCCGAGGCTTTTTGATGATTGGCGTCCCCACGGGGATTCGAACCCCGGTGTCCACCGTGAAAGGGTGGTGTCCTAGGCCTCTAGACGATGGGGACGCGTATCAAACCTGGTTGTCGATTCCAGACGGCCTATGTCCGGAACTTGGTGGAGCCAGGCGGGATCGAACCGCCGACCTCCTGCATGCCATGCAGGCGCTCTCCCAGCTGAGCTATGGCCCCACGAAACTGAGAACGAAATGATAGCGATGCGTTAACGTTCGCGCAAGCGCTTTTTCATGCGGAATGAGACGCGACGTGCGCCGTGCTCAGTTGACGCCGTGCAGATCGCGCAGCTGCGTCGGGCGCGCGCCAAAGTACGCGGCGAGATCGGCGATGTCCTGGTCGCTCAACGCGGTGGCTTGGGCGGTCATCAACGGATGCTGGCGATCGCCGCTGCGATAGGCCTGCAATGCATGTGCAAGGTAGTCGCCGTACTGGCCGCCGAGTTTGGGATAGGTCGGGTCGAGCGGCACATTGCCATCGGCGCCGTGGCAATCGACACAGCTCTGGCCGGTGGCCTTACCTTTGGTATGGGCAAGTTTGTCGCCGGCTGCGGCGCGGCCGGTCGGCAGGCCGGCCGACGAACCCGAGCCGTGCTCGCCACTGGCATGACCGGCATCGCCGGCAGAGTGATCGGTGGATTCCACCTGGGACTGGGAACAGGCCGCCAACGACAGGGCAGCGACCAAGGCGATGGCTAGACGCGGAGCGTACAGGGCGTTCGGCATGTGGGCGCTTATTTGAGGGTGGACAGGTAGGTGGCGATGTCGGCGATGTCCTGCTCGGAAAAGCTTTGCGCCTGTGCCTGCATGGTCGGGTGTTTGCGCTTGCCCTGGCGGTATTCGGTCAGTGCCTGGGTCAGGTACTGCGCGGACTGGCCGCCGATCTTGGGCACGCGGTAGCTCGGGTAGGCGTTCTTGTAGCCGGTCACGCCGTGGCAGCCCTGGCAGGTGTACGCCAGCTGGCGGCCATTCCCGGCATTGCCCGAGGGCGCGGGTGTGGCAGGCGTCGGCGCCGCAGCTGCAGGCGGTGTCGGAACCGATGGTGTTGCTGATGCGCCCCCAAACGGCAGGAAGACGACCAGAGCGAGACAAGCGGCGAGCGGCTGCGGGCGCATGGTTTCGTATCCGGAAGACTGGTATGAGCGTCCGCACGTGGGGGCGTTGCGGGCCGAACCGAGTATGCCTGCGATTTGGCCGCACGCAAACCGGGTGAATAGGCAATCTTGAACAGACCATGACCTTTGGCGCATTGGCGACATGACGGCCCGGGTGGTTTACTTGCCTACAACACCTGTTCACGCATCCACTAGGACACGACGATGTCGCCACTCTCCTTCTTGCACGGCCGCAGCGGGCCTTGCGCCGCTGCGCTGTTGATCACCACGAGCCTGTTGCTGGGCGGTTGCAAGGCTGGCGACAGTGCTGCCAAGCCGGCAGACACCCAGAAGGCCGCAGATGCGGTGCCGGTGGAAACCGCCAAGGCAGCCCGTCGTGCGGTGGCCGCCAGCTACACCGGCACTGCGGCATTGGAACCACGTGCCGAAGCGCAGGTGGTGGCCAAGACCTCCGGCGTGGCGCTGGCGGTGATGGTCGAGGAAGGGCAGAAGGTGTCGGCAGGCCAGGCGCTGGTGCGCCTGGATCCGGACCGCGCGCATCTGGCGGTGGCGCAAAGCGACGCGCAGCTTCGCAAGCTGGAAAACAGCTATCGCCGCGCCACGCAACTGGTCGGCCAGCAACTGGTCAGCGCCGCGGATGTGGACCAGCTCAAGTTCGATGTGGAAAACAGCCGCGCGCAGCATCGTCTGGCGTCGCTGGAACTGTCGTACACCACCGTGCAGGCGCCGATTTCCGGGGTGATTGCCTCGCGCTCGATCAAGACCGGCAACTTCGTGCAGATCAATACGCCGATCTTCCGCATCGTCGACGACTCGCAACTGGAAGCCACGCTCAACGTGCCCGAGCGCGAGCTGGCCACGCTCAAGTCCGGCCAGCCGGTGACGTTGCTGGCCGACGCATTGCCGGGACAGCAATTCGTGGGCAAGGTGGACCGCATCGCGCCGGTGGTGGATTCAGGCAGCGGTACCTTCCGCGTGGTGTGCGCGTTCGGCGCTGGCGCAGAGGCACTGCAGCCCGGCATGTTCGGGCGCATCCGCATCAACTACGACCAGCGCAAGGATGCCCTGGTGATTCCGCGGCTGGCGCTGCTGGACGACGGTGAGCCGGCGGTGTTCGTGGTGCGCAATGGCAAGGCCAGCCGGGTGCCGGTGAAGCTGGGCTATGCCGAAGGCCCATGGCTGGAAGTGCGCCAGGGCTTGAAGGAGGGCGACCAGGTCGTGACAGCCGGCAAGGTGGCGCTGCGCGATGGCACTGCGGTGCAAATCATCGGCCAGCCCGATCGCAAGCCGGTTGCAGCTGCCGCACCGGCACCGGCCGGCGACGAGAAGCGCTCATGACCGACCATCCCACCGGCCCGGTCCACGACCCGCACCTATCCGTAGCGCCGGGCGGCGGCCTGGTGGCGTTTGCCACACGCCGCCGCGTCACCATCGCGATGATCACGGTGACCATGCTGCTGTTCGGCCTGATCGCGCTGCGTAGCCTCAAGGTCAATTTGCTGCCGGACCTGAGCTATCCCACGCTCACCGTGCGCACCGAATACACCGGTGCGGCACCGGCGGAGATCGAGACGCTGGTGACCGAGCCGGTGGAAGAAGCGGTCGGCGTGGTCAAGAACCTGCGTAAGCTGAAGTCGATCTCGCGCACCGGGCAAAGCGATGTGGTGCTGGAGTTTGCCTGGGGCACCAACATGGACCAGGCCGGCCTGGAAGTGCGCGACAAGATGGAAGCCTTGTCGTTGCCGCTGGAAGCCAAGCCGCCGGTGCTGCTGCGCTTCAATCCATCGACCGAGCCGATCATGCGCCTGGTGCTGTCGCCCAAGCAGGCGCCGGCCTCGGACACCGACGCCATCCGTCAGCTCACCGGCCTGCGGCGCTATGCCGACGAGGATCTGAAAAAGAAACTCGAACCGGTGGCCGGCGTGGCGGCGGTGAAGGTGGGCGGTGGTCTGGAGGACGAGATCCAGGTGGATATCGACCAGCAGAAGCTGGCCCAGCTCAGCTTGCCGATCGACAACGTCATCAGCCGGTTGAAGGAAGAGAACGTCAATATCTCCGGCGGCCGGTTGGAAGAAGGCTCGCAGCGCTACTTGGTGCGCACGGTCAACCAGTTCGTGGATCTGGATGAGATCCGCAACATGCTGGTGACCACGCAGAGCAGCAGTAGCAGCGCAGCCGATGCAGCGATGCAGCAGATGTATGCCATTGCGGCGTCCACCGGTTCGCAGGCAGCATTGGCGGCTGCGGCCGAAGTGCAGAGCACCTCGGCTTCGTCCACCAGCAGCATCGCCGGCGGCATGCCGGTGCGCTTGAAGGACGTGGCGCAGGTGCGCCAGGGCTACAAGGAACGCGAGGCGATCATTCGCCTGGGCGGCAAGGAAGCGGTGGAATTGGCGATCTACAAGGAGGGCGATGCCAATACGGTGTCGACGGCCGCGTCGCTGCGCAAGCGCCTGGAGCAGATCAAGGTGACCGTGCCCGGCGACGTGGAAATCACCACCATCGAAGACCAGTCGCACTTCATCGAGCACGCGATCAGCGACGTCAAGAAAGATGCGGTGATCGGCGGCGTGCTGGCGATCCTGATCATCTTCTTGTTCCTGCGCGATGGCTGGAGCACGTTCGTGATCAGCCTGTCGCTGCCGGTGTCGATCATCACCACGTTCTTCTTCATGGGCCAGCTGGGCCTGAGCTTGAACGTGATGTCGCTGGGCGGGCTGGCCTTGGCCACCGGCCTGGTGGTGGACGATTCCATCGTGGTGCTGGAGAGCATTGCCAAGGCGCGCGAGCGTGGCCTGAGCGTGCTGGATGCGGCCATGGTGGGCACCCGCGAGGTGAGCATGGCGGTGATGGCCTCGACCCTGACCACCATCGCGGTGTTCCTGCCGCTGGTGTTTGTCGAAGGCATTGCCGGGCAGTTATTCCGCGACCAGGCCTTGACCGTGGCGATCGCCATTGCGATCTCGCTGGTGGTGTCGATGACGCTGATCCCGATGCTGAGCTCGCTGAAAGGCGCGCCGCCCATGGCCTTCCCGGACGAACCCAGCCACCCGCAGTGGCAGCCGCAGCAGCGCTGGCTCAAGCCAGTAGCGGCTGGCCGCCGCGGCGCGGGTGCCAGCGTGCGCTATGCGTTTTTCGGTGCCGCCTGGGCGGTGGTGAAGGTCTGGCGTGGCGCCACGCGAGTGGTGGCACCGGTGATGCGCAAGGCCAGCGATATCGCGATGGCGCCGTATGGCCGTGCCGAACGCGGGTACCTGACCATGCTACCGGCGGCATTGCGGCGGCCCTGGTTGGTGCTCGGGCTGGCAGGCGCCGCATTCGTCGGCACCGTGCTGCTGGTGCCGATGCTCGGCGCGGACCTGATCCCGCAGCTGGCGCAGGACCGCTTCGAAATGACGGTGAAGTTGCCCTCTGGTACGCCGCTGGCGCAGACCGACGCTCTGGTGCGCGAGCTGCAACTGGCGCACGACAAGGACCCGGGCATCGCCTCGCTGTATGGCGTGAGCGGTGCCGGCACACGGCTGGATGCCAACCCCACCGAAAGTGGCGAGAACATCGGCAAGCTCACGGTGGTGATGGCCGGTGGCGGCAGCCCCGCGGTGGAGGCAGCTGCCACTGAGCGCCTGCGCAGCAGCATGACGGCGCATCCGGGCGCGCAGGTGGATTTTGCAAGGCCGGCCCTGTTTAGTTTCTCCACGCCGCTGGAAGTGGAGTTGCGCGGGCAGGATCTGGGCGAGCTGGAGCAGGCTGGCCAGAAACTGGCGCAGATGCTGCGTGCCAACGGCCACTACGCGGACGTGAAATCCACCGTGGAAGAGGGCTTCCCGGAAATCCAGATCCGCTTCGACCAGGAGCGCGCCGGTGCGCTGGGCTTGACCACGCGGCAGATCGCCGATGTGATCGTCAAGAAGGTGCGCGGCGATGTGGCCACACGCTACAGCTTCCGTGATCGCAAGATCGACGTGCTGGTGCGTGCGCAGCACAGCGACCGTGCCAGCGTGGACGCGATCCGCCAGTTGATCGTCAACCCGGGCAGCAGCCGTCCGGTACGCCTTGCTGCGGTCGCCGAGGTGGTGGCGACCACCGGGCCGAGCGAGATCCATCGTGCCGACCAGACCCGCGTGGCGATCGTGTCGGCGAGCCTGCGCGACATCGACCTGGGCGGTGCGGTGCGCGAAGTGGAAACGTTGGTGCGTAACGACCCGCTGGCCGCTGGCGTGGGCATGCACATCGGCGGGCAGGGCGAGGAACTGGCGCAGTCGGTGAAGTCGCTGCTGTTCGCGTTCGGTCTGGCGATCTTCCTGGTCTACCTGGTGATGGCCTCGCAGTTCGAATCGCTGCTGCACCCGTTCGTCATCTTGTTCACCATTCCGCTGGCGATGGTCGGCGCGGTACTGGCGCTGCTGATGACCGGCAAGCCGGTATCGGTGGTGGTGTTCATTGGCCTGATTTTGCTGGTGGGCCTGGTGACCAAGAACGCGATCATCCTGATCGACAAGGTCAACCAGCTGCGCGAGGAAGGCGTGGCCAAGCGTGAGGCGCTGATCGAAGGGGCGCGTTCGCGCCTGCGGCCGATCATCATGACCACGCTGTGCACCTTGTTCGGCTTTTTGCCGCTGGCGGTGGCGATGGGCGAGGGGGCGGAGGTGCGCGCACCCATGGCCATCACCGTGATCGGCGGGTTGCTGGTGTCCACGCTGCTCACCTTGCTGGTGATTCCGGTGGTCTACGACCTGCTGGATCGCCGTGCCGATGCGTATTACCTGGAGCGTGGCCGGCGCATGGCGCGTCAGCGCACACCGGCCGGCCACAGCGACGGGCTGGAGGCGGTATGAGCGTTGCCGCCTTCAGCATCCGTCGCCCGGTCACCACCATCATGTGCTTCGTGTCGCTGGTGGTGGTGGGGCTGATCGCCGCGTTTCGCCTGCCGCTGGAGGCGCTGCCGGATATTTCCGCGCCGTTCCTGTTCGTGCAGTTGCCGTACACCGGCTCCACGCCGGACGAGGTGGAGCGCAACCTGGTGCGGCCGGCCGAAGAAGCGTTGGCGACGATGACCGGCATCAAGCGCATGCGCTCGACCGCCACCGCCGACGGCGCCAACATCTTCATCGAGTTCTCCGATTGGGACCGCGATATCGCCATTGCCGCCTCCGACGCACGCGAGCGGCTGGATGCCATTCGCGATGATTTCCCCGAGGATCTGCAACGCTTCCATATCTTCAAGTGGTCCAGCAGCGATGAGCCGGTACTCAAGGTGCGGCTGGCCAGCCAGGCCGATCTGACCGGTGCGTACGACATGCTCGACCGCGAGTTCAAGCGGCGCATCGAACGCATTCCCGGCGTGGCGAAGGTGGAAATCTCCGGCGCACCGCCCAACGAGGTGGAGATCGCAATCGCGCCGGATCGGCTGACTGCGCATGACCTGAGCCTCAACGATCTGAGTGAGCGGCTGGGTAAGCTCAATTTCTCGGTCTCGGCCGGGCAGATCGACGACAACGGCCAGCGCATCCGCGTGCAACCGGTGGGCGAATTGCGCGACCTGCAGGAGCTGCGCGATCTGGTGCTCAACGCCAAGGGGCTGCGCCTGGGCGACATTGCGCAGGTGCGGCTCAAGCCCACGCGCATGAACTATGGCCGGCGCCTGGATGGGCGCCCGGCGATCGGCCTGGACATCTACAAGGAGCGCAGCGCCAACCTGGTGGAAGTGTCCAAGGCGGCATTGAAGGAAGTCGAAGACATCCGCGCCGAACCGGCCATGCGCGACGTGCAGGTCAAGGTGATCGACAACCAGGGCAAGGCGGTGACCTCGTCATTGGCGGAATTGGCCGAGGCCGGTGCGGTTGGTCTGCTGTTGTCAATCACGGTGCTGTTCTTCTTCCTGCGCCACTGGCCGTCCACGCTGATGGTCACGCTGGCGATCCCGATCTGCTTTGCGATCACGCTGGGCTTCATGTACTTCGTCGGCGTCACGCTCAACATCCTGACCATGATGGGCTTGCTGTTGGCCGTGGGCATGCTGGTGGACAACGCGGTGGTGGTGGTGGAAAGCATCTACCAGGAGCGCGAGCGCATGCCGGGCCAGCCGCAATTGGCAGCGTTGTTGGGCACGCGTAGCGTGGCGATTGCACTCAGCGCCGGCACGCTGTGCCACTGCATCGTGTTTGTGCCGAACCTGTTTGGCGAAACCAACAACATCAGCATTTTCATGGCGCAGATTGCGATCACCATTTCGGTGTCGTTGCTGGCCTCGTGGCTGGTGGCGATCAGCCTGATCCCGATGCTGTCGGCGCGCATGAAAACGCCGCCGCTGGTGACCTCCGAGCGCGGCGTGATCGCACGGCTGCAGCGGCGCTATGCCAAGGTTTTGGCCTGGACGCTGGCGCACCGCGGCTGGAGCGTGGCCGGCATCCTGCTGGTCAGTGCGATCAGCCTGGTGCCGATGAAGCTCACCAAGGTGGACATGTTCGGTGGCGACGGCGGCAACGAGGGCTACATCCAGTATCAGTGGAAGGGCTCCTATACGCGCGAGCAGCTGGGCGATGAGATCGCGCGGGTGGAAAACCACCTGGAAGCCAACCGCGCCAAATACCACATCACCCAGATCTATTCGTGGTTTAGCGAGGTGGAAGGCAGCAACACCGTGGTGACCTTCGACGCGACCAAGGTCAAGGACCTGCCACCGCTGCTGGAGCAGATTCGCAAGGAGTTGCCGCGTTCTGCGCGCGCCGATTACAGCATCGGCAACCAAGGCGATGGCGGGAGCGGCAATCAGGGCGTGCAGGTGCAATTGGTGGGCGATTCCACCCAGGCACTGCAGGAGTTGGCCGACGAGGTGGTACCGCTGCTGGCGCAGCGCAAGGAATTGCGCGACGTACGCGTGGATACCGGTGATCGCACCAGCGAGCTGGCGATCCGTGTGGATCGCGAGCGCGCGGCCGCGTTCGGCTTCAGTGCGGAACAGGTGGCGAGTTTTGTCGGGCTGGCTTTGCGTGGCACGCCGCTGCGCGAGTTTCGCCGCGGCGACAACGAAGTGCCCGTGTGGGTGCGTTTTGCCGGCGCCGAGCAGAGCAAACCCGAAGATCTGGCAGGCTTCACGGTGCGCACCAAGGATGGCCGCAGCGTGCCGTTGCTGTCGCTGGTGGATGTAAAAATCCGCCCGGCCGCCACCCAGATCGGCCGCACCAATCGGCAGACAACCCTGACCATCAAAGCCAATCTCGGCACGAAAGTCACCGTGCCTGAAGCGCGCGCTGCGATGGAGCAACCGCTCAAGGCGATGCAGTTTCCGGCCGGTTACAGCTACACCTTCGACGGGGGCGATTATCAGGACGACGGCGAGGCGATGGGCCAGATGGTGTTCAATCTGGTGATTGCGTTGGTGATGATCTACGTGGTGATGGCGGCGGTGTTCGAGTCGCTGCTGTTTCCGGCGGCGATCATGAGCGGCGTGCTGTTCTCGATCTTCGGGGTGTTCTGGCTGTTCTGGATCACCGGAACCTCGTTCGGCATCATGTCCTTCATCGGCATCCTGGTGCTGATGGGCGTGGTGGTGAACAACGGCATCGTGATGATCGAGCACATCAACAATCTGCGCCGCCGCGGCATGGGGCGCACGCAGGCGTTGATCGAAGGCTCACGTGAGCGCTTGCGGCCGATCATGATGACCATGGGCACCGCGATCCTGGCGATGGTGCCGATCTCGCTGACCAGCACCACCATGTTCAGCGACGGCCCGCCGTACTTCCCGATGGCGCGCGCCATCGCTGGCGGCTTGGCATTTTCGACAGTGGTGAGCTTGCTGTTCCTGCCGACCATCTACGCCATCCTGGATGACATGAGCAGCGGCGCGGCGGCATTGGTGCAGCGCGCGCGTGGTATACGGAAGGCGATGCCGCCGGAGGCTGCGTTGGAGTCTTGAGTCACTAAAGACGGCTGACGGTTGGCAATCGCTGCACGCCGAATGGCAGCAAGGGTGCTTCAAGCCCCTCTCCCGTCGGGAGAGGGGTTGGGGTGAGGGTACGGTTTCCCGAATACGGTCGGGCAACCTGCCTGTGATTTGCTGGCTTCGGTGAGGGCGGCAGCGCAGCCGGGGCTCGGCTCTTCGGCTCGGCAGACATCCTGTCTGACTCGCCGCCGCGGCACATCCCTGTGCCGTTCTCCGCCAATCCCCGGCCACGCTGCCGCTTCGGCGGCGTCGTTGCCGTGAGTTATTTGATCTTGAGGACAGTCAGGACGGGCGGCTTGAAGCCCCTCTCCCGACGGGAGAGGGGTTGGGGTGAGGGTACGGTATTCCCGAATACGGTCGGGCACCTGCCTGTGATTTGCTGGCTTCGGTGAAGGCGGCAGCGCGACCGGGGATCAGCTCTTCGGCTCGGCAGACATCTGACTCGCCGCCGCGGCACATCCCTGTGCCGCTCCGCCAATCCCCGGCCACGCTGCCGCTTCGGCGGCGTCGTTGCCGTGAGTTATTTGATCTTGAGGACAGTCAGGACGGGCGGCTTCAAGCCCCTCTCCTGTCGGGAGAGGGGTGGGGGTGAGGCTACGGATTTCCCGAATACGACCAGGCAGCGTGCCTGCTGGTAGTTTGCTGGCTTCGGTAGGGGCGGCAGCGCGGCCGGGGATCAGCTCTTCGGCTCGGCAGACATCCTGTCTGACTCGCCGCCGCGGCTCATCCCTGTGCCGCTCTCCGCCAATCCCCGGCCGCGCTGCCGCTTCGGCGCGTCGTTGCCGTGAGCTAGCTGATCTTGAGGGAAGACGGCAGAGCCGAAAGTGCTCGGATTTTGGGCCGGCAAGCAAATAGATCTCTGCCTCCGCCTCAGGCAATAAGGCAACGAAGCAACGAAGCAACGAAGCAACCATCAAAGGCTAGTCCGAGTAGGCCTCGCGGAAATCGCTGCTCTCCGTTCCGCCAATACAGGAACATTCGAAGAGTGGTCCGCGGGCGCCGGGGCAGGACCTTACACGACAAGGATGTCGTGTAAGAGCCCCCATGGATGGGTTCACGGCGTGTCCTGCCCTGGCGCCCGTGGGCCGCTCCACCCAAAAAATCGAGGCACCAACTAACCAGCTTTCCTCAACCAAAGAAATCAAGGCGCCAGCAAACCGGGCTTTCCTCAATCAAACTAAAGCGCCAGCTGATCAGCTTTTCTCAGCCAATCAACTTTCGTCAGCCAACCAGCTTTCCCGAGCCACTCGGCTTTCCCAGCACACTGGATGCAGCCCAGAAAATCAGCCCGCACGCACCTGCCGCACGATTGCCGCAGCCTTCGCCGAGCTTTCCTTGACCTTGTCCCACTGACCTTGCGCCAGCCAGTCCTTGGGCACCATCCAGGAGCCGCCGATGCACAGCACATTCGGCTGCGACAGGAATTCGGCGGCATTGGCTTCGCTGATGCCGCCGGTGGGGCAGAGCTTGAGCTCGGACAGCGGGCCGGCCAGGCCCTTGAGCATCTGCAGGCCGCCCACGGCAGTGGCGGGGAACAGCTTGCACACGCGGAAGCCCAAGCCCATCAGGGTCAGCAGTTCGGTTGGAGTGGCAGCGCCGGGCACGGCCGGGATCGGCGCGTCGGCCAGCAGGCGTGCCAGCGGCGCCGGCGTGCCGGGCGTGACCAGGAAGTCTGCACCGGCATCCACCGACTGGCGCAGCTGCAGTTCGCTCAGCACCGTGCCGGCACCGATCACGATGTTGGGCAGTTCGCGCTTGAGCATCGCCAGCGCTTCGATCGCGACCGGGGTGCGCAGGGTCAGTTCGATGGCAGGCAGGCCGCCTTCGAGCAGTGCGTCGGCCACGCGGCGCGCCTGGTCCAGCGTGTCGACGGTCACCACCGGCAGGATGCCGGCGTCGCGCAGCAGCTGTTCAGCGGTGTTTTGGGTCTGGGCAATCGTCATTGCAACTCCTGGGGACGGCGACCGCCTGGGCGGTCGCAGAGAGGGAAGGGGATCAGGCGTCCTTGGACTCGTGCGGCGCCGCGGCAGCGGCAGCATCGGCGCCCAGTTCGTACTCGGCGTCGTAGCTCCACAGCGCACCGTCCGGATGGGTCGGGCCGCAGGAAATCGAAATCGCGCCCTGGTCGGCCGGGCCGACGACCTGGCGGTTGATCGCAAACAGGTTGCGGCCCAGGTCGTTGCCGGCCACGGCGGTGTTGGGTGCAACCTCGCGCGATGCCCATTCTTCGGCCGAGACCAGCACTTCCAGCGTGCCGGCTTCGCCGTCCAGGCGCACCATGTCGCCTTCACGGACGCGCCCGATCGGGCCGCCACGCGCCGCTTCCGGCGTCATGTGGATCGCTGCGGGGAACTTGCCCGAGGCACCGGACAAACGGCCGTCGGTGACCAGCGCCACGCGGCGGCCCTGGTTCTGCAACAGGCCGAGCAGCGGGGCCATCGAATGCAGCTCCGGCATACCGTTGGCACGCGGGCCCTGGTAACGCAGCACCACCACGAAGTCGTGTGGCAACACACCGGCCGCATGCAGCTTGTTGAGCACCTGCGGGGTGTCGATCACCACCGCAGGCGCTTCGATCTTGCGGTGCTGGGGTTTGACCGCCGACAGCTTGATCAGCGAGCGGCCCAGGTTGCCGCGCAGCAGGCGCAGGCCACCTTGCGATTCGAATGCATCGCTGACCGGGCGTGCCACGCTGTCATCGGCGGTGGTCGCCGTGCCGGGCACATAGATGACCTTGCCGTCCTGCAAACGCGGCTCGTTGGCATAGGCACGCATGCCGCCTTCGACCACGGTGGGCAGGTCGTCGTGCATGTAGCCGGCGTCCATCAGTTCGCGGAACACGAATGCCGTGCCGCCAGCAGCCTGGAAGCGGTTCACGTCGGCTTCGCCGTTCGGGTAGACCCGGGTCAGCAGCGGCACGGTCTGCGAGATCAGATCCATGTCGTTCCAGGTCAGCACGATGCCCGCCGCACGCGCCACAGCGATCCAGTGGATGGTGTGGTTGGTGGAGCCGCCGGTGGCCATCAGGGCGACTACCGCGTTGACGATGGCGCGTTCGTCGATCAAACGGCCGAACGGGCGGAAGTCCTGGCCTAGCGCGGAAATCGCCAGCGCCCGCTCGGTGCCCTCACGGGTCAGTGCATCGCGCAACGGCTGTTCGGGATTGACGAACGAGGCGCCGGGCAGTTGCACGCCCATCGCTTCCAGCAGCACTTGGTTGGAGTTGGCGGTGCCGTAAAAGGTGCAGGTGCCGGGCGAGTGGTAGGAGGCGGATTCGGCTTCCAGCAACTCGGCACGGGTGGCCTCGCCCGCGGCATAGCGCTCGCGGACCTCAGCCTTCTGCTTGTTGGGAATGCCCGGGCTCATCGGGCCGGCCGGCATGAACAGCGCCGGCAGGTGGCCGAAGGCCAAGGCGCCGATCAACAGGCCAGGTACGATCTTGTCGCACACGCCCAGATAGACCACCGTATCAAACATGTCGTGGCTGAGACCGATGGCCGCGGCCTGGGCGATGTTGTCGCGCGAAAACAGCGACAGCTCCATGCCGGCGCGGCCCTGGGTGACGCCGTCGCACATCGCCGGCACGCCGCCGGCGACCTGCGCGGTGGCGCCGAGCGCACGCGCGGTGTCGCGGATCATCTGCGGGTAATGCTCGAACGGCTGATGCGCCGAGAGCATGTCGTTGTAGGCGGTGATGATGCCCAGGTTCGGCGTGGCCGCGCCGCGCAGGCGCGACTTGTCGGTCGGCTCGGAGGCCGCAAAACCGTGCGCGAGATTGCCGCAACTCAGGCGGCTACGGAACGGGCCCTCGCGCAGGGCGGCATCGAGGCCGGCCAGATACGCCGCGCGCGAGGGCGCGCTGCGCTTGCGGATACGGTCGGTGACAGCTTGGATGTTCGGATGCAGGCTCATTGGCTACCGGCTATGAGAAACAGGGGGAAGGTGTTCGATGGCAGCCCGGCATCAGGCGATGCGGGCTGCCGCGGTATCGCAACGTGGGCAAGTGCTTGCACGCCATCAGCATGACCAAGCCACCCACCCGGGGTCCCGACATCCACTAACTGCACCAATGCACCCGCAGGCGCGGGCCAGGCTGCTGCAGCGCGACCCGGATCGGGTATTCGCTGATGTCCTCGCCTGCCAGCGCCGCCTGCAGCACATCGAGCTTCTGCTTGCCGCGCAGCAACAGCAGGCGCGTGGGAATTGGCGCCAACCCGGCCGGGGTCAAGGTGATACGCAGCGGCCACTGGTTGGCACCGGGGCAGCCGGTGGCGTCCAGCGACGCGTACGGCTGCGGGCTGGCCAGGGCCTTGGGTAGATCGGTCGAGCCGGGGAACAGCGAGGCGGTATGCCCGTCGCCGCCCATGCCCATCACCGCCAGGCAGGCCGGTTCGGCATGCGTGGCCTGCAAGTTGGCGGTATGCACGCACTCGGGCAGCTGCTTGCCCGGGCGCACCAATGGGATGAAAGTGGCCGCCGGTGCATGGTCCAGGAAGCTCTGCTTGACCAGCCAGGCATTGCTGTCCTGGTCCTGTGGCGAGAGCCAGCGCTCATCGACCAGGCCCACCTCGACCCGCGACCAATCCAGCGGGCGATGCGCCAGCGATTCGTACACCGGTGCCGGGGTGGTGCCGCCGGACAACAGCATGCGCGCCTGGCCGCGGCGCGAGATTTCCTGTTCCAGCAGGTCGGCCATTTCGCTGGCCACCGCTTCGGTCCATTCGTCGAGGTCGTCGTAGCGCACCAGGCTGATGCGGTCGTTGTCCTGCAAACTCATCGCTGCTCTCCCGGCAATGCGCGTTCGGCGTCCACCGCGTAGGCCGCTGCACCCAGCAGGCCGGCATGCGGATGCATCACCGCCAGCGAGGGCACTCGCGACATGATCGCGGAGAAACGGCCCTTGTGTTCGAAGCGCTGGCGGAAGCCGGAATGCTGCAGCGAATCCAGCACCTTGGGCACCAGCCCGCCAGTGAGGAAGACGCCGTCCCAGGCACCCTGCATCAGCACCATGTCACCGGCGATCGCGCCGAAGATGGCGCAGAACAGATCGATGGTGCGCGAGGCACGCGGGTCGCCGGCGGCGGCACGTGCGGTGATGTCCTTGGGCTCCAGCGGGCCGGGGTCGATGCCGGCAATCTCGCTCAGCGCGCGGTGGATGTTGACCAGGCCCGGGCCGCAGATCAGGCGCTCGTTGGAGACGCGGCCGAACTGCTCGGACAGGATCTCCAGCACGCGAATCTCTTCCGGCGTGCCGGGCGGAAAGCTGACATGGCCGCCTTCGGTTTCCAGCGGAAAACAGCGCCCGTTGCGGATGATCAGGCCACCCACGCCCAGCCCGGTGCCCGGGCCGATCACGCCGTAGTTGCGCGGCTGCTCGATCGGTGCCGGGCGCCAGCTGGCGCCGCCCACCTGTACTACGTCCTGTGGGCGCAGCAGGCTGATCGCCATGGCTTGCGCGGCGAAGTCGTTGATCAGGTGCAGCGTGCTGAAGCCCAGCATGGTGGCGGTACGCGAGCGCGAGATCACCCACGGGTGGTTGGTGATGCGGGCTTCGTCGCCATCCACGCGGCCGGCCACCGCGAACACGCCCTTGGTGGCCTGCACGCCGATCTGGTCCAGGTAATAGCGCGCGGCCTCGCCCAGCGAGCCGAACTCGACCACCGCGAACTCACGGCAGGTGTCGTCCAGCAGCGGTACCGAGGCATCGATGTCGGCCAGCGCAAAGCGCGCGTTGGTGCCACCGATGTCGGCAACCAGCACCGGCTTGGAAGGAGCGGTCATGCGTTGTTTCCCTGTGCGTCGGTGGCCGGGGGCAGGAACGGTGCGGCGGTCTCGGGGCCCCAGCTACCGGCCGGATACGGCTGCAGCGGCAGCTGTGCGTCCGACCAGGCATCGCTGACGCTGTCGATCCAGGCCCAGGCGGCCTTGACCTCGTCATCGCGCACGAACAGCGCCGGGTTGCCGTTGAAGGCATCCACGAACAGGCGCTCGTAGGCGATGCGGCGGTGCAGGCCGGTGGGCACGGACAGCTCCAGTTCCAGCGGCTGCAGTTCGATCGCGCCCCATTCCGGGCCGGCCAGGCTGCTCATCAGGCCCAGCTCGATGTTTTCCTGCGGCTGCAGCTGGAAGGTCAGGCGGTTGGGCACCGCGTTCTGGCGGTCCGGGCGCTCGAACAACCAATGCGTCACCGGCTTGAGCGTGACCACGATGCGCGTGGAGCGCTCGGCCAGGCGCTTGCCCGTGCACAGGTGGAACGGCACGCCGGCCCAGCGCCAGTTGTCGATGTGCGCGGTGACGGCGACGAAGGTTTCCACATCGCTGCCTTCCGGCGGGTGGTAGGCCTGCGCCGGCTCGCCGTTGATGGTGCCGGCGGTGTAGCGGCCACGCACGCTGTCGTGCGCGGCGTGCTCGGCGGTCATCGGGCGCAAGGCGCGCAGCACCTTGACCTTCTCGTCGCGGATGCGGTCAGCTTCCAGCGAGGCCGGCGGCTCCATGGCCACCAGGCACAGCAACTGCAGGATATGGCTCTGCACCATGTCGCGCAGCGCGCCGGAGCGGGCGTAGTAGGCATCGCGGCCGTCCACGCCTTCGCTTTCGGCCACCAGGATCTGCACCGATTCGATGTAGGTCCGGTTCCACACCGCTTCCAGCAAGGTGTTGCCGAAGCGCAGCGCCACCAGGTTCTGCACCGCGGCCTTGCCCAGGTAGTGGTCGAGACGGAACACCCGGTCTTCGTCGATCAGTGCGCCGATCGACTGCAGGATCTCGCGGGCGCTGTCCGAATCGTGGCCGATCGGTTTTTCCAGCATTAGCCGGTGCGGTGCAGCCAGCGCGCCGCCCAGGGCCAGGCCCTGGCAGGTGCTGATGTAAAGGCCCGGCGGAATCGCCAGATAGCTCACGCACTGGCGGCTGGCCAGTTCGCGCACGGCCTCGGCCACCGACTCGGCATTGCGCAGGTCCACCGAGCGGTAGTCGACGCGCTGCAGCAGCGCATCGATCTGCGCGGCGGTGGCAATCGGCAGCGCCTGGGTCAGGCGCGGGCGCAGGACCTCGCGGAAGGCGTCGGTGTCGTGCGGCGACAGGGCCAGCGCACGGATGCGGAAGTCCTCCGGCAACAGGCCGTCGACAAACAGGCGCAGCAGGGATGGGAAGAGATAGCGCTGGGCGAGATCGCCGGTGGCGCCGAACAGGATCAGGGTGTTGTGCATGGACCGAGTTTCAGATTCTGGAGACATCGTTATCAGCGGCTTGGCGGGAAGGCGCCGGAGATGCCGGCGGTCGGTACGTCTGTTCCTGGCGACACTTGCGTGCGCGCAGCGGGGATGGACGCTGACGCCCAATCCCCGATTGTTGCAGCAAGTGACGGTCAGCGGTTAGCGCTGGAGCGGTATACCTGCACCTGCGCGGCGGCATGATCGGCCTTGCGCAGGTAGAAACGCTGTCCAGATGGACGGCGTGAGTTAGTGGCGGCATGGTCCCTCCCGAGGTCGATGTTGCCATGTGAAAACGATTACATGTCAGAATAAACCAATGCATTCGTTTGCAGGAGATTTCCTTGCAAGCGCTATGGCGTCACTACCATCGGGAGGGCCGAGGGTGGGGCGCACCACTCCTGTTGAGGCCGAAAGATGGCGAAAGTGCAGTTGGAAGGTGTCCGCAAGGTCTACGAGAACGGGCAGGTTGCCGTGCAAGGGGCCAGCTTCGAAGTCGCCGATGGCGAGCTGATGGTACTGGTCGGGCCGTCCGGCTGCGGCAAGTCCACCTTGCTGCGCATGATCGCTGGGCTGGAGGACATCAGTGCGGGCACGCTGCGCATCGGCGACCGTGTGGTCAACGACGTGGCGCCGAAGGATCGCGACATCGCCATGGTGTTCCAGAGCTACGCGTTGTACCCGCACATGACCGTGGCCGAAAACCTGGCGTTCGGGCTCAAGCTGCGCGGCCACCCCAAGCAGGTGATTGCCGAGCGGGTGAACAATGCGGCCGAGTTGCTGGGCTTGACGCCCATGCTCGACAAGCTGCCCAAGGCGATGTCCGGCGGCCAGCGCCAGCGCGTGGCGCTGGGGCGCGCCATGGTGCGCGAGTCGGCGGTGTTTCTGCTCGATGAGCCGTTGTCGAACCTGGATGCAAAGCTGCGCCACAGCGTGCGCACCGAGATCGCGCAGCTACATCGCAAGCTCGGCACCACCATGATCTACGTCACCCACGACCAAGTCGAAGCGATGACCCTGGGCCAGCGCATCGTGGTGCTCAAGGATGGTGTGATCCAGCAGATCGACAGCCCGATGGCGCTGTACGACCGCCCCGCCAACCTGTTCGTGGCCGGCTTCCTCGGCAGCCCGGCCATGAACGTGCTGCAGGGGCGGCTGGATGCGCAGGACGGCCTGCATCTGGTGATGGCCGATGGCTGGCGCGTGCCGCTGGGCGCCGCGCAGATCGATCAGCGCTGGCTGGGCCAGGAGGTCGTGGTGGGCGTGCGCCCCGAGCATCTGCAGCCGTCAGCCGACGCGCAGTTGGGATTCGATGCACGCATCGATGTCATCGAGCCGGTGGGCAATGAGATTTTCCTCAATCTCGACCGCAGCGGGCAGCCGCTGGTGATCCGCGTCACCCCGCAGGTGTTGCCGGCGGCGGGCGAGTCGCTGCGTCTGGCCTTGCGCAGCGAGGCACTGCATTTCTTCGACCCGGTCAGCGGCGAACGCCTGACGACCTCGGCCTCCTGATACTGCGTGAGGGAGCTGCCGGCCTCGTGCAGAGGTCGGCAGACGCTGCGCATGCGTTGACTCGCTTGATGCCCCGCGAACGGCAGTCCGCCGCGGGCATGGCAGTGGCTGCGGCGAAATGTCGCACCAGCCTGTGGAGCAGAATCGCTGCCCTTAGCGGGCCAGCCCGGGCAGGATCTGCAGCGGTCGGGCAGGGGAGGTGCCGGCGCTCAGCGTCATGCCTGCCCCAATTGCCAGCTCCAGCGGCAGCACCGCTAGCGCCACGTTCTCGGCGCAACTGACCACACTGCCCACCTCAGCGCCGTCCAGGCGCACCGCATCGCCCGGCGCAACCGCAGCGTCGGTTTCAAGCAAATGCACTGCGCGTTTGGCCTTGCCCAGAAAATGCGTGCGCGCCACGATTTCCTGGCCCGGGTAACAGCCCTTTTTGACGCTGAACGCATGCAGCTGGTCCAACGCCAGCTGTTGCGGCGTCCACTGTTCGCGCTGCGCATCAGGCAACCGCACCAGCCCTAGCTGTAGGTCTGCGCGACGCCATGCGGCATCCATGTTCGGTAGATCGATAGGCGCTGCCAATGTGTCCGGCGCGCGCAACACCAGCGTGCGCGGCAAGGCAGGGCTGCCCATGTCCAGTTCGATCGCATCCACACCCACGTCGGCATGTGCCGCCTGCGCGCGTGCGGGTGTGGCGAACGCACCTTGTGCGGCCAGCGCAATGGCGGTGAGGCGCAGCTTGCGCCGGAACACGAAACGGCCGAGCTGCGCGGCGATCTCGGCCGCGTTGCCATCGGGCAACAGCATCAGCAATTGCGCATCCTCATCACGCAAGAGTGCGAAGATGGCAATCACGCGCCCCTTCGCTGTCAGCCACGCATTCCATTGCCACTGCCCAATCGCCAGCGCTTGCACGTCATTGGCAAATTGGGCATGCGCGAACGCCACTGCATCCGAACCGCTCAAGCGGACGTATTGCATGTCGTGCAGGGAGCCAAAACCCTGTGGAATAAGATTCAGGTTGTCAGCCATGGAAGGGGAGGACTAAAATCGCAATGTTGTGAGACCACTATGATAGGCCATCCAACCCCCACCCCAGCGCAGGATTCCGAGACGCAGCCTTCTCCTCAGGAGCACATTCCCGAGAAGAAACCCCTGCCCAAGGAGATTGGTGGGCGCGACGGCCCTGAGCCAACGCGCTACGGCGACTGGGAAAAAAATGGACGCTGCATCGATTTTTGAGCAGCTTTTAGCCACAGCGGCCTAGTGCCGCCCAGCCGAGAAAACGAGCCCAGCGAATGGCGACCCGCGAACGTCCACTTTCCCCGCATCTTCAGGTGTATCGCTGGCAGATACAGATGGTGACCTCGATCCTGAATCGAGCCACCGGCATTGTTCTGTCCATCGGCGCCCTGGTGATTGCCGCCGCCTTGCTGACCCTCATGCTTGGCCCCGACCACTGGAATTGCTTCCGCGACATGGCGGCAGCCTGGTATGGACAGGTGTTCCTGTTCGGCTGGACCTGGTGCTTTGCCTTCCACCTGTTTGGTGGTCTGCGCCACATCCTGCAGGACTTCGGCCAGGGCTATGCGGTGCGCTCGTTCGTCAGCATCGGCTGGTTGTCGGTGATTTTGAGCTTCGTGCTGACCGCCGCCATCTGGGCGTACGTGCTGCTGTCCGGAGGTGCCGTATGAGCCGCTATAGAACCCCGTTGAAAAACGTGCGCGGCCTGGGCGCCGCCAAGACCGGCACCGAGCATTTCGTGGTGCAGCGTTTGACCGCCACTGCGTTGGTGCCGCTGTCGATCTGGTTCCTGATCTTCGTATTGAGCCTGATCGGTGCCGACCACGCAGCGGCGAGCGCCGCGGTTGCCAAGCCGTGGAACGCGATCCTGCTGGTGGGCTTCCTCATTGCCTCGTTCTGGCATGCGCAGCTCGGCATGCAGGTGGTGCTGGAGGATTACGTGCACAACTCGCTGCTCGCCCTCGCGGCGCAGACCCTCGTGCGCTTTGTCGCCGTTCTCGGTGCCATCGTCAGCGTGTTTGCCGTGGCGCGCATCGCGCTAGGCATCGCCTGAGCCAGCGACCCAACAGGAATCCATAATTCGATGTCCGCTTACAAGATTACAGAACACAAGTACGACATGGTCGTGGTGGGCGCCGGCGGCGCCGGCTTGCGCGCGACCTTCGGCCTGGCCCAGAAGGGCCTGCAGACGGTCTGCCTGACCAAGGTCTTCCCGACCCGTTCGCACACCGTGGCCGCGCAGGGTGGTATTTCCGCCGCGTTGGGCAATATGGGTGAGGACGACTGGCGGTATCACTTCTACGACACCATCAAAGGCTCCGATTGGCTGGGCGACCAGGACGCGATCGAGTACATGTGCCGTGAGGCGATCCCGGCCATCATCGAGCTCGAGCACTACGGCGTGCCGTTCTCGCGCACCGAAGAGGGCAAGATCTACCAGCGCCCGTTCGGCGGCATGACCACCAAGTACGGCGAAGGTCCGTCTGCGCAGCGCACCTGCGCCGCCGCCGACCGCACCGGTCACGCAATGCTGCATACGTTGTACCAGCAGTCGCTGGCGCACAACGCACGCTTCATGATCGAGTACTTCGCGCTCGACCTGATTTTCGACGAAGAAGGTGTGTGCCGCGGCGTGCTCGCGCTGGACATGGCCGAAGGTTCGCTGCACCTGTTCCGCGCCCACGGCGTGGTGCTGGCCACCGGCGGCTACGGCCGTGCCTACTTCAGCGCCACCTCTGCCCACACCTGTACCGGTGACGGCGGCGGCCTGGTGATGCGTGCTGGCCTGCCGATGCAGGACATGGAGTTCGTGCAATTCCATCCCACCGGTATCTACGGGGCGGGCTGCCTGATCACCGAAGGCGTGCGTGGCGAAGGCGGCATCTTGCGCAACAGCAACGGCGAGCGCTTCATGGAGCGCTATGCACCGCACTACAAGGACTTGGCCTCGCGCGACGTGGTGTCGCGTTCGATGACCATCGAGATCCGCGAAGGCCGTGGCGTTGGCGAGCACAAGGACCACATCCTGCTCGACCTGACCCACCTCGGCCCGGAAGTGATCAACGACAAGCTCCCCGGCATCGCCGAGAGCGCGCACATCTTCGCCGGCGTGGACGTGGCCAAGCAGCCGATCCCGGTGCTGCCGACGGTGCACTACAACATGGGCGGCATCCCGACCAACTACCACGGTGAAGTCGTGCGCAAGCAGGGCGACAACCCGGATGCGGTGGTGCCCGGTTTGTATGCGATCGGCGAGGCGGCCTGTGTGTCGGTGCACGGCGCCAACCGGCTGGGCTCCAACTCGCTGCTGGATCTGGTGGTGTTCGGGCGTGCGGTGGCCAACCGGTGCGCGGAGACGGTCAAGACCAACCAGCCGCACAAGCCGCTGCCGTCCGATGCCTGCGACAAGGCGCTGGGCCTGCTGGACAAGTTGCGTCACGCCAATGGCTCCACGCCGACCTCGGTGATCCGCGACAACATGCAGCGCACCATGCAGTCGGATGCGGCGGTGTTCCGGACCAGCAAGACGCTGAAGGAAGGCGTCGACAAGATGGCCGAGATCTTCGCCACCTTCGAGGACGTCAAGGTTTCGGACCGTTCGCTGGTCTGGAATTCGGACCTGATCGAGACCTACGAGTTGAACAACCTGCTGCTCAATGCGGTGGCGACGATCAACTCGGCCGAGCAGCGCAAGGAAAGCCGTGGCGCGCACGCGCACGAGGATTTCCCGGACCGCGACGACGTCAACTGGCAGAAGCACACGCTGGTCACCGTGGACGACAAGGGCCAGTGCGACTTCGAATACCGCCCGGTCCACATGTACACGCTGAGCAAGGAAGTGGATGTGGTTCCGCCGAAGCCGCGCGTCTACTGAGTGCCGATGCAGATGCCGCATTTCGCTCCTGCATCGCGCTTGCCGGCCGGCCCTGAAGGGCAGGGCGGCAGCGTGGCGCCACAGTGCGAACGCGGCATGACGCACGCGCAGCGCCGGCAGTTCGCCGGCCGCTGCACTCCCGCATCGGTGGTGGCATCCATCGTCTTCAATTTCAAGCGCACGCTGCGGTCTCCCATCGCACCGCGCATCGCCTGAGCCAACGAGAGCAGCTATGGCAGAGTTCACCCTCCCCAAGAATTCAAAGATCGGCAAGGGCAAGCACTACCCTGCACAAGGCGCCAAGAACAAGCGCACCTTCAAGGTCTACCGCTGGGATCCGGATGGCGACGCCAATCCGCGCACCGACAGCTACGAAATCGATCTGGACAAGTGCGGGCCGATGGTCCTGGACGCGCTGATCAAGATCAAGAACGAGATCGACCCGACCCTGACCTTCCGCCGTTCCTGCCGCGAAGGCATCTGCGGTTCGTGCGCGATGAATATCGATGGCACCAATACGCTGGCCTGCACCAAGGCGATCGCCGCGTGTGGCAAGGCCGAGGTGCCGATCTATCCGCTGCCGCACATGAGCGTGATCAAGGATCTGGTGCCGGACCTGACGCATTTCTACGCGCAGTACGCCTCGATCAAGCCGTGGATCCGTACCCAGACCCCGCCGCCGCCGGACCGCGAGCGTCTGCAGTCGCCGGAAGACCGCAAGAAGCTCGACGGCCTGTACGAGTGCATCCTGTGCGCGTGCTGCTCCACCAGCTGCCCGAGCTATTGGTGGAATGGCGAGCGTTACCTGGGCCCGGCGATCCTGCTGCAGGCCTACCGTTGGATCATCGACTCGCGCGATGAAGACACCGGTGCACGCCTGGACGATCTCGAAGACCCGTTCAAGCTGTATCGCTGCCACACCATCATGAATTGCGCCCGCACCTGCCCGAAGGGCCTGAACCCGGCGCTGGCCATTGCCGAGATCAAGAAGTTGATGATGGCGCGCCGCGCCTGATCCTGGCGCTGATGTCCTGCTCAGGCAGGACGTCGCCACAGCGGCACCGGCCCTCAGGTCTGGTGCCGCTGTCGTTTTCGGCCCGCTACAAGGCGGGGTGGAGAAAGAGATGGATGAAGACACACTGCTGAAAAAACTGCGCTGGCGTTGCCGGCGTGGCATGCGCGAGCTGGACCAATTGTTCGGCCGGTATCTGGACCGCCGATGGGCGCAGGCTCCTGCGGCCGAGCGCGCAGTTTTCCTACAGCTGCTGGATTGCGAAGACGATAAGTTGTGGCGCTGGTTCATGGGATACGAGGCTTGCCCCGATGCCGACAACGCCGCCCTCATCGCCGATATCCGCGCCATGCCGGCTTGACTGGCGCCCCTCGCGCGGGCTCGCCTGCGCGTTGAGCCTGATCACCGTTGCCGCACTGTGGGCCATTTGGCGGTCTGGCGTGCCGGTCTGGCTGGCCGTGGGCTTGTCTGCGTATGGCGGTGTGATCGGCGCACGTACGATCTGGTTGCTGTTGCGCTCGCCAGTGCGGCAACTCGTTGTGCCGTGGACGGATGCGGCCGCCAGCGTGGATGGAGAACGCGTGGATGCGCTGCAGGTAACGTGGCGCGGGCCGATGGCGGTGGTGTCGTGGGCGCATCCGGGAGGCCGCCGCGTGCGGCTGCATTTCTGGCCGGACACGCTGCCAGCCGCGCAGCGACGTGAACTGCGTCTGGCCGCTCAGGCCCGTGCCATTTCGTCCCGGCGGTCGCTAGTGGCACCATAGCGTCCCTTTCCTGGTTGAACCGCATGTTCAAACCTATCCCGGTTGCCATCGGCTTGCGCTATCTCCGCGCCAAGCGACGCAATGGCTTCATCTCGTTTATTTCGATGGCGTCGATCCTCGGCATTGCCCTGGGCGTGACGGTGCTCATCACCACGTTGGCGGTGATGAGCGGTTTCCAGAAGGAAATCCGCGACCGCCTGCTGCAGATGGCCGCCCATGCCACGGTCAGCGCCGAAGGCGCGCCGATGCAGGATTGGCGACACGCGGTCGAAGTGGCCAGCGCGGACCCGCGCATTGCCGGTGCCGCGCCCTATATCGAAACCGAATCGCTGCTGCAGGGCCCGCGCAAGCAACCGGCAATCGTGCGCGGTGTGATTCCGTCCGAAGAAGCCAAGGTCTCGGTGCTGGCCAAGAAGATGCAGCAAGGCTCGGTCGACAGCCTGACGCCGGGCTCCTACAACATCGTCATCGGCAAGGAGCTGGCGCTGTGGCTGGGTGTGGATGTCGGCGACAGCATCGTGGTGCTGCTCAGCGATACCCAGGCCACCCCGTTGGGCGCGATGCCGCGGCTCAAGCGCTTCACCGTTAGCGGCATCTTCGAGGCCGGCTACAACGAGATCGATCGTGGCCTGGCCGTGGTGAACATGGAGGATCTGGCACGCGTGTTGCGCATGGATGGCGTCACCGGCGTGCGTCTACGCCTGCACGACATGGATCAGGCGTTTACGGTGGCACGCGATCTGGCCTTGAAATTACGTGGGCCATATCGCGTGAGCGACTGGACCCAGGAGAACGCCAACCTCTATCACTCGTTGAAGATGGAAAAGACGGTGATGGGCATCCTGCTGTCGCTGATTGTGGCGATGGGCGCCTTCAACCTGGTGTCTTCGCAGGTGATGCTGGTGACCGACAAGCAGGCCGATATCGCGATCCTGCGCACGCTCGGGCTCTCGCCTGGCGGGGTGATGCAGGTGTTCATGGTGCAGGGTTCGTTGATCGGCTTCATGGGTACGATCATGGGGGTGATCGGCGGCATCGTGCTGACGCTCAACCTGGAGCGCATCCTGGGTGCGATCGAAGCGGTGTTCAGCGTCAAATTGCTGCCCGAAGACGTGTATTACATCACCGGCTTGCCGACCGACATGCAGACGCAGGATGTAGTGGTGATCACCGTGGTCGCTCTGGTCATGAGCTTCTTGGCCACCTTGTATCCGGCATGGCGCGCCTCGCGCACCCAGCCCGCGGAGGCGCTGCGTTATGAGTAATGTTCCAGAGTCGGTGCTTGGAAAAACGCAGGCAGACAAGAGCGCGGCGGTGATTCGCGCCGAACGGCTGGGCAAGACCTACGCCGAAGGCAAGATGCGTACGCCGGTGTTCGATGGCCTGGATCTGTCGGTGGCGACTGGCGAAACCGTGGCGATCGTCGGCGCTTCGGGTGCAGGCAAGAGCACCTTGTTGCACTTGCTCGGTGGGCTCGACATCCCGACCTCCGGCGAGGTGTATGTCGCGGGCCGGCGCATGTCTGCGCTGTCCGATGGCGAGCGCGGCAAGCTGCGTAACCGCTCGCTCGGTTTCGTGTATCAGTTCCATCATCTGTTGCCGGAATTCACTGCGCTGGAAAACGTCATGATGCCGGTGCTGTTGTCCGGGCAGGACGTGGCGATCGCGCGCGGGCAGGCACTGCAGTTGCTGGAATCGGTCGGCCTGGGGCACCGGGTGGAGCACAAGCCCAGCGAATTGTCGGGTGGCGAGCGTCAGCGCTGTGCGGTGGCGCGGGCGTTGGTGAACAAACCGGGTTGTGTTCTGGGCGATGAGCCCACCGGCAATCTCGACGACAAGACGGCCGGCACCGTGTTCGAGCTGATGCTGGAACTCAACCGCGCCCAGCGCACGAGTCTGGTGCTGGTGACGCACGATCGCAGTCTGGCGCGACGTCTGGACCGCGTTCTTGAATTGCACCAGGGCAAGTTGCGTGAACTGGCGCCTTCAGCGGTGTGAGGCCTCTTGCCGTGTTCGGTGCAAAGAGGGTGCCGAACACTGTGGTGGTAAGCAGGCTGGCAAGATGGGGCGCAGGCATTCTTGCAGTCATTGCTAGAAAGGACGTGGCTCGTCGCCACCGTAGGAGGCGCTTGCGCGCGATGACGATTGTTCGATAACGCCTCATCGCGCGCAAGCGCGCTCCTACGAGATCCGTACGAGATCCGAGCGATCACGGCATCTGCGTACTGCGCGCGCCGCTCCGCTTTCCGTTTGAGGGGCGAACTTTGAGCGCATCGAACGATGCGCCTGTGTTGCTGGACTACCCACGACAACACGATTGAGGTAAGCATCATTGCCGCCAGGATGGGAATGGGCTGTGCGGTTGTTGATGTCTTTTGCTCACCGTGAGCTCCCTGATTGCACTGTAATTCGGCAGCCGTTGTGCGGATTACGCTGCTGGAACACTTAGCACTTAGCCACCCAAAACCCCAAACCCAGCGCCAAGCACTCAGCACCAACCACCAATTGCCGAGCAAGTGCGACGCTCTCGTCGCCAAGCACGTCCGGCCACAAGCGTGTAACCGGACGTCCAGCCTTCCAATGCGTCCTGGCCTCTAAGAACCTGTTCACGATCTTTTCTGATCAGTGCAGACTATGCGGATGCGCCAAAAGACCTATCCGAGTGACATGAGCCGGGAGCAGTTCGAACACGTGCTGCCGATCCTGGAACAAGCGCGTAAGCGCACCAAGCCACGCCGTGTGGATGTGTATGAGGTGTGGTGCGCAGTGTTGTACGTGCTGCGAACCGGTTGCCAATGGCGAGCGCTCCCCAGCGACTTTCCGAAGTGGCGGACCGTGCACTCGTACTTTGCCAAGTGGAGCGAGTGCAACGATGAGGGAGTGAGCCTGCTGGAGCAGGCACTTAAAAAATCAGGTTGGCGTGGCCCGCGCCAGACAGGAGCGCAACGCTTGCACCAGGTTCTTGATTGTGGACGCGCAGAGCGTAAAGAACACGGACACAGCGGCGCAAAAGGGATATGACGCGGGCAAGAAGGTGTCGGGCATCAAGCGGCATATCGCTGTTGATACTGAGGGATTGCCCCACGCAATCGCGGTGACGACGGCGGAGGTGACCGACCGCAAAGG
>NZ_JARVTE010000032.1:0-20394 GCF_030208815.1 Xanthomonas sp. fls2-241-TYG-148 | reverse complement strand
TTGGCGCATCCGCATAGTCTGCACTGATCAGAAAAGATCGTGAACAGGTTCTTAGACCGGTTCGAACCGGTTGGCCGCCACGTTCTTGCGCACCGTTTCCGGGTTCCAGATCCGTCCGTTCATGGCGATGTAGACGCCGGCCGGCAGCGTCTGGACGGCCCCGACCGCGCAGCCGATGTTGAACTCGGCATCGGAGCCGCGAAAGCGCGCCGGATTGAGCGCACCGGTCATCACGATGGTCTTGTCGGCGATCGACTGCAGCACCTTGCCGGTTTCCACCATCGAATCGGTGCCGTGGGTGATCAGCACCTGCCGGGCGGGCTGCGCCTGGATGGTGGCGCGGATCAGCTCGCGGTCTTCCTGGGTGATGTGCAACGAATCCTTGCGGATGATCGGGATGACCGTGAAGCGGAAGGTCACGCCCAGTTCCTTGAGGATCTGGCCGATCTGCGGGTCGCCGATCTGGTAGTCCGATTTGTCGTCGAAGTAGATCTTGTCGATCGTGCCACCGGTGGTGACGATCAGGAGGTCTTCCATTGCTGCGGGTCCTGTAGGGCCGGCGCGGTGCAAGGCCGCGCGAGGGCCGCCATGATACGGCGCTGGCGCCAGCGGTGCAGGCGATGGCCGGGCAGGGCGCATTCCGATGTATGGCGCGGCAGCGTGAGGCGTGGTGCACTGCCGCAGCGGTGACGCGTGCACGTGCTTTACCACACGCACGCTTCCCTGCGCCATCCGTTCGCTTGATGACAGCGCCGCGTTCTGGGATGCCATGCCCATTCAAGTGTCATCGGCCACGTGCACACTCCACACGCTGTTTCACTGGTCGCGATCGCTTTGTTGCGCGGCCGTGCGAGGCAGCAATGCCAACGCGCTGTGCAATGGCTGCCTGTGCGCGCACGGTCGTCGATGCGTTGGGTTGGCACCTTCGTTCAATTCTGGAGATGACGCATGAAGCCTTCCGTGTTGCTGCGTGCCGTAGTGCCGTTGATAGGGTTGTGCCTTACCGCCACTGCCGCTGCGCAAACCGTCACGGTCAACCCGAACCAGACGTACCAGACGGTGCGCGGATTCGGCGGGATGAATGGTGCGGGATGGATCAACGATCTAACGCCCGCGCAGGTGGATCTTGCCTATGGCAGCGGCAACGGACAGATCGGCCTGTCGATCCTGCGCATGCGCATCGACCCCTCCAGCAGTGGCTGGAGCCTGCAGGTTCCCACCGCCGCGCGCGTGCGCGCGCTGGGTGGCATATTGTTTGCCACGCCGTGGTCGCCGCCCGCGTACATGAAGTCCAACAACAGCCTGGTCAAGGGCGGCAAGTTGTTGTCGACCTCGTATGCCGCCTACACCACGCATCTGCTGGATTTCGCCAACTACCTCTCGGCGCGCAATGCACCGCTGTACGCGATCTCGCTGCAGAACGAGCCGGATTGGCATCCAGACTATGAATCCGCAGACTGGAATGGCAGCGACTTCGTCAACTATCTCAACGCCGAAGGCGGCAAGTTCGGCGCGTTGAAGGTGATCGTGGGCGAATCGGTTGGCTTCACCTTTTCCATCACCGACCCGGTGCTCAACAACGCCAAGGCCAGCCAGGCCACGTCCATCGTCGCCGGACATCTGTACGGCGCGCAGCCAAAGGATTACGCACTGGCGCGCAGCAAGGGCAAGCAGGTCTGGATGACCGAGCACTACACCGATACCAGCGATGGCAATGCGTGGCCGTCGGCGTTGGGCGTTGCGAGCGAGCTGCATCAGAGCATGGTCGCCAACTACAACGCCTACATCTGGTGGTACATCCGCCGCAGTTACGGGTTGATCAGCGAAGGTGGTTCGGTCAGCAAGCGCGGGTATGTGATGTCGCAGTTCGCGCGGTTTGTGCGGCCAGGGTCGGTCCGGATCGGTGCCACCGAGCATCCGTATGCGGACGTGTCCACCACGGCGTACCGCACGCCGGACAACAAGATCGTGGTGGTGGCGGTCAACACCGGCACCGCCCACCAGCGGCTGGATCTGACCGTGCCGGCCGGCGCGGCCACGCAGTTCGTCAAATACACCACCTCATCCAGCCTCAACGCCGGCTATGCCGGTGCGTACACGGTGAGCGGCGGCAAGACCTCGCTGTATATCGACCCGCAGAGCATCGCCACGCTGGTAGGGCAGTGACAGGCGGCGCTGCGGTGAAGGAGGGCAGGCAATGAGTACGCTGCCCACGGCAATGACCTCGCTGTGACGGTGTGAGTCCACGGCCAGTGGAGCGGGCAGTTCGTCCGCCCCACTGGCCGCCTGCGCGACCCGCGTTAGCGCGGAGCGCGGCGCTTGCCGAACCGCGCGGCCACGCCATGGCCGCTGACCAGCGCCACCACCAGCAGGGCCAGCAGCAATTCCAGCCAGGCCAGCCCACGTACGCCGGGGGCGCTCCAGGCGGCCATGATGCCGTGGCTGAACCAGCCCAGCGCGAACACGCCGGCCCAGAAGCGCGCACGCGCGCTGCGCACGGCGCCCATGGCCATCAGCAGCGGCGGCAGCGCGAACACCAGCAACGCGGCCACGCGGTGGCGGTCATCGTGAAACCACACCACGAACAACGCCGACATGGCCAGCAAGGCGGCGGTGAGCAGCCAGTGCGCGGCGCGCCGGCTCACGGGGTTGCCAGCCGCCGGGCGATATCGGCGACGCGCCGGCCCAGCGCGCGTGCCAGCACGGCTTCCTCGTCGCTGGGCTGCGGGTCGCCGCCCGCACCGGAGACATGGCTGGCGCCATACGGCGTGCCGCCGCTGGTGGTGTGGCTGAGGGCTGTTTCGGTAAACGGGATGCCGACGATCAGGCAGCCGTGGTGCAGCAGTGGCAGGTGCATCGACAGCAGCGTGGATTCCTGGCCGCCGTGCATTGAGGCGGTGGATGTGAACACCGCCGCCGGTTTGCCGGCCAGGGTGCCGTTGGCCCATTCGGCGCCCAGGCTGTCGAGGAAGTGCTTCATCGGCGCGGCCATGTTGCCGAAGCGCGTCGGGCTGCCGAGCAGCACGCCGGCGCATTCGGCCAGATCTGCAGCGTCCACATACGGGGCGCCTTCGTCGGGCACCGGCGGGGCGCTGGTCTGGGTGACCGCCGCCACCGGCGGGACCGTGCGCAGCCGCGCGCTCATGCCGGGCACTTCGCCAATGCCGCGCGCGATCTGCCGCGCCAGCCGCGCCACCGAACCGCCACGGCTGTAGTACAGCACCAGAATTTCCGTCATCGCGCATCTGCCGCCTGTGTGAGGTGGCCGCAGTATCGGCGATGGCGTGGCCTGGCTGCACGCCGCAGGTGCGGCAAGGCCGCGATGACGACGCTTCGGTTACCCTTGCCCGATGTCGCGTGTGAACACCATGCATCAGTGGAAGGAACGCCTGCGGGACCGTGCACGCACGGCCAGCTTCGGGCGTTTTCTGTGGCGCCGTTTCCTGGACGACCGGCTGTTCCAGGCCGCCGCGTCGCTGGCCTACACCACGGTGTTTGCGCTGGTGCCGCTGGCGATCGTGGTGTTCGGCGTGTTGTCGGCGTTTCCGGCGTTCAACGAGTGGAAGGACGCGCTCACCGACTTCATCTTCAATAACTTTGTGCCAGGCGCGGCGCGCTCGGTGCAGAACTACCTCAACCGGTCGCTCGAGGATCTGGGCAAGTTCACCGTGGCCGGCATGGTGGCGCTGGTGGCCTCGTTGCTGATCACCCTGCACAGCATCGAGCAGACCTTCAACAGCATCTGGCGCGTGGCCGCGGCCCGGCCCAAGGTGACGCGCTTTCTGATCTATTGGACGGTGCTGACGCTGGGCACGATGCTGGCGGCCGCGTCGATGGCCATGGCTGCGTATGTGTTCGCGCTGCCGCTGTTCCGCACCACCGAAGGCCAATGGCTGGCCGAATTCGCCTGGCGGCTGGCACCGATGGCGGTGGAGTTCGTCTGCATCGTGTTGATCTACCGCGTGGTGCCGCAGCATGCGGTGCGGCTGCGGCATGCGCTGCCGGGCGCGCTGCTGGCGGTGATCCTGATGGAAATCGTCAAGTGGGGCTTCGGCTTTTACCTGGGCAATTTCCAGACCTATCAACGCATCTATGGCGCATTGTCGGCGCTGCCGATCCTGCTGCTGTGGATCTACCTGAGCTGGGTGTCGGTGTTGCTGGGTGCCTCGCTGGCGTCGTCGATGTCGGCGTTCCGCTACCAGCCCGAGGCCATGCGGCTGCCGCCGGGGTTCGAGATCTACGGCCTGCTGCGCCTGCTCGGGCGCTTCCGCCAGGCCCGCCTGCACGGCAACGGGCTGGACGAAGACCGCATCCTGGCGCTGGAGCCCATGCTCACCGACACCTTGATGCAGGAGCTGCTGTGCGAGCTCAAACGTATCCGCCTGCTGCGCCGTGACGAGCGCGGCAACTGGCTGCTGGCGCGCGACCTGGACGTGGTGCCGCTGGCCGAGCTGTACGAAAGCTGCCAGCTGCGGGTGCCGGTCGAAGACCGCCCTTTGCCGTGCCGCGACGACCCCTATGGCCAGGCTGCCGCCGCCGCGCTGGAACAATTGCGTCAACCGCTGCGCAGCGTGCTGGCGCAGCCGGTTGGCGACCTCTATACCCACCTTCCGGGAGATCCCCCATGACCCTGCGTTCGTTGACGCGCGGTGCCTGCGCGCTGCTGTTGCCGTTGGTCCTGCTCACCGCCTGCAAGCCCGCCGGCGAGGGCACATCGACCACGGCGTCACCGGCGCCCACGCCCGCCAATCAGGCGCCGGCGACTCCACCGGGCGGCACTGACCCGGCCGCTGCGTCCACCACTAGTTCGGTGGTGCAGAAGACCGCTGAGATGCCCACCTTGTCGCTGCCCACCGTGTCCGGCGAGACCTACGACCTGGCCGCGCACCGCGGCAAGTGGGTGGTGGTGAACTTCTGGGCCACCTGGTGTGCGCCGTGCCTGAAAGAGATGCCCGAGCTGTCGGCGCTGCACACCATGCGCGACTCCATCGAAGTGGTCGGCCTGGCCTACGAGGACATCACCACCGCCGACATGCAGTCCTTCCTCAAGGATCACCCGGTGTCGTATCCGGTGGCCATCCTGGACCCGTACCAGCCGCCGCAGGACTTCGCCACCCCGCGCGGGCTGCCGATGACCTACCTGATCGGCCCCGATGGCAAGGTGGCCAAACAGTTCCTCGGCCCGGTCACCGCACGCGACATCGAGACTGCGGTGGGCATCACCGGCAAGGCCGGCTGATGCAGGCGGCACGCTTCATCGTCACCGGCGTCGTGCAGGGCGTGTTCTTCCGCGCCTCCACGCGCGAGCGGGCGCTGGCGCTGGCGCTGCGCGGACATGCGCGCAACCAGGCGGACGGCAGTGTGGAAGTTGTCGCCGCCGGTTCCGCTGCAGCACTGGAGGTACTTGAACACTGGCTCTGGCAGGGCTCGCCAGCGAGCAAGGTCGCGTCTGTCACGCGCACGCCGTGCGCGATTCCGACGACTGAAGCATTTGTAACCGGCTAGCCAAAAGTTGCCTGAGCAGGGCAACAGACTTGCGTTTCCTCGCCGATAACCTGGATGTCCACGCGATCAGGCGTGCAGGGGAAATGTATGGCAGCTCCATCTCAAGACCAGAACAGTGGGCGCGACCTGCCCGAACCTCGCAGTGCATTGGCGCAGCTGGCGCCGTGGCTGTATCTGGGCGCGCTGCTGGGCAGCGGCTGGCTGTTGTTCCTGCACCCGGCCACGCGGGTGTTGCGCCCCGAGCAGGCCGCCGCCAGCTGGCTGCTGGCCTGGGTCTTCGCGGGCATCGTGCTGGGTGCGGTGCTGTGGAGCCTGCGCCTGGCGCGGCGCGGCCTGGGCGAGCCGTCGGCCAGCTATCCGTTGTCTGCCCGTCTTCCCGATTCCTGGGCCGATGCCTACGCCGCGCTGTTGCGGCCGGCCACGGCAGCACCGCTCGCCCCGGCCAAGCCTGATCCGGCCAACGCGCTGCGTGGCGCCGCCTGGCACCGCTTTGGCGGCGGCATGCTCAACGTCGACGCCTTCGATCCGAACGACGCCACCCGCGCGCCGTGGGATGCGCTGGACAGCCAGGCCTGCATCGCGCGCCTGGACGAGCTGCGCCCCGCCTGGCAAAACGCCAGCGCCAACCGCGCGCAGCAGCAGGAACGCCGTTATTGGCTGGATGTGGTGCTGTCGCTGCTCGATCACGGCGTGATGCGCCCGCTGCAGGACGGCTATCTGCCCGACACCGCCGCGCTGCGGACCGAACGCCTGTTGTTGGGCGCCGACGCCGGCCCGCTGGTGCTGGCCGACGTACCGGCCCTGTTCGCCCGCCGCCTGGTGCTGGCCATCGAGGCCATGCCCTCGCCGCAGCGCGACGGTGCGCTCGCGCAATGGCAGCTGTTGCAGCAGTTGCATGCCCTGATCGCCGAAAGCCGCGTGCTGGACGAGCGCTCGCAGGTGATCCAGGTGCTTGCCTGGAACCCGGATGTGGACCTGGACCAGGTGGAAGTGGCCTACATCCTGGCCGCCGAATACCGCCAGGGCATGCGCGACTGGCTACGCCGCGCGGCCACGGTGCGTCTGCCCGACACCGCCCTGCGCCTGGACGAAGTGCTGTTGGCGTCCTGCAGCCCGCTCGGGCCGCAGACCGACGATGTCGACTACATCGAGGCGATGCGCCCGCTGCACCGCGGTTTCATGCAGTTGTTCGCCCAGCGCCTGAGCCAGTTGGTGGTGCAGGCCGAGCAGGTCGAAGGCCAGGCGGGCGTGCATCCGTTGCCGCGCGCCACTGCCGCCAGCGATGAAGTCTCTCAAGACTGGCCGGCGTAATCGTCGATCGGGGTCAGCACGCCGTAGTGCTCCTTGTGCAGCTTGCCGTCCAGTGGCGGCAGCGGCAGCAGCTCCTGTGGCACCGAGGTATCCGGCAGCCGGTCCAGCAGATCACGGATCAGGCTCAGCCGCCCGCGCTTCTGGTCATTGAAATCCACCAGCGTCCACGGCGCTTGCGCGGTGTGGGTGGCCTGCAGCATGCGTTCGCGCGCGGCGGTGTAGTCGTCGTACTTGGCGCGTGATTGCAGGTCCACCGGCGACAGCTTCCAGCCCTTGAGCGGATCTGCGTGGCGCTCGGCAAAGCGTTCCTCCTGCTCGGCCTGATCCACGCACAGCCAGTACTTGAACAGCAGGATGCCGTCGTCGACCAGCAATTGTTCAAAGCGCGGTGCCTGCTCCAGAAACGCCTGGTACTGCGCGTCGGTGCAATAGCCCATCACGCGCTCCACGCCGGCGCGGTTGTACCAGCTGCGATCCATCAGCACCAACTCGCCGGCCGCCGGCAGATGCGTCACATAACGCTGGAAATACCACTGCGTGCTTTCGCGATCGCTCGGCTTTGGCAACGCCACCACCCGGCATTGGCGCGGATTGAGATGGCTGGCAATGGTTTGAATCACGCCACCCTTGCCGGCGGTGTCGCGGCCTTCCACCAGCACCAGCGCGCGCTGGTTGGTGTGCCGCAGCCAGCGTGCCATGCCGACCAGTTCCAGCTGCAGCGGTTCCAGCAGTTTCTTGTAGGCCTTGCGTTTGAGGTGCGACATGCGGGTTCCGCCAGCGATGGAACGCGCAGGCTATTCGCTCAGCCGTGGACGCAGTGTCGCCAGGTTGCAGGGCTTGGTGCGCGCATCCAGCTGCGCACGCACGATCTGTTCCCACGCGGTGCGGCAGGCCGAAGTGGAACCGGGCAGGCAGAACACGAAGCTGTGGTTGGCCAGGCCGGCAAACGCGCGTGACTGCAGCGACGAGGTGCCGATTTCCGCAACGCTGATGGCGCGGAACATCTCGCCAAAGCCCGGCATCAGCTTGTCCAGCAGCGGGGTGATCGCCTCGGGCGTGGAATCGCGCCCGGTGAAGCCGGTGCCACCGGTCACCAGGATGCCGTCCACCTGCGCATCGGCGATCCAGGCAGAGACAATTGCGCGCATGCGATAGCGATCGTCCGGGCACAACGCACGCGCATGCAGCACGTGGCCCTCGTGGGTGAGTGCGTCGACCAGATAATCGCCGGAGCGGTCATCGGCCAGGGTGCGGCTGTCGGACACCGTCAGTACGCACAGTTGCAAGGGAATGAAGTCGAGATTGGAAGGCATGCCGCCAGCCTAGCGAGCCTGGACGGCCGGGTACAGCACCACAGCGTGAAGCCGCACAACGTCAGTCGCAGTCGAGGATCCGCTGATACTGGCAGTTAGCAACTGACAGTTCGTGGCAAATCGATAAGCCGCTCTCCCTTGGGGCGAGAAGGCACAGCTTGCGCGCCACTGGTGTGCGTGCCGCCGAGCGCCCACGCCGCAAGGTTGGACGCCCCTCTCCCTCCGGAAGAGGGACTGTGGTGAGGGTGCGGCGAAGCAAGATGCTAGCTTCGGTGAGGGGGCAGCAGCGCGGCCGGGGATCGGCTCCTCGGCTCGGTCAGACATCCTGTCTGACTCGCCGCCGCGGCACATCCCTGTGCGGCTCTCCGCCAATCCCCGGCCACGCTGCTGCCTTGGCACTTCATTACTGCGACTTGGAGGGGTTTGAACGCGATAGTGAGGAAGTTGTCTGGAGCCCCTCTCCCGTTGGGGCGAGCAGGCACAGCGTGCGCGCCATGGTCGCGCGTGCCTTGGAGCGCCCGCGCCGCAAGCGCGGGCCGGGGCGTGGAGCGGGGGTTGGGGGTGAGGGTACGGCGGAAGGCAGCCATCTATTTGAAAGCAAAAAGCCCGCGCTAGATTCCCAACCAACCATGACGCCGCGCGAGTGCCTGCAACAACGCACCAAAATCATCCGCAAACCCGTCCATATGAAACACCCCGGACGCACGGCGCAGTACATCCACCCGCGCACGCAACGCACCCAGCGCCGCCGGATCACTCGCCAACGCCACCGCCTTGGCAACAAACGCGGCATCGTCCGCCACATTCATCTCATCCAACCCAAGATGATGATTCAAGCTGCCAGCGACCCGCGCAGCAAACGTCTCCCCAGGCGTCGTCAATACCGGGCATCCCGCCCATAGCGCGTCCGATGCGGTGGTGTGCGCGTTGTACGGATGCGTATCCAGAAACAGGTCCGCATGGCGGTAGCGCGCCAGGTACTGCGGATGCGGCAACTTCGGCATGAACACCAGGCGCTGCGCGTCAACGCCTTGCGCCTGTGCGAATGCACGCAGACGCGCATCGGCCTCGCCCGGCCCGGACAGCAGCCACAGCACGCTATCAGGCACTGCGCGCAGCACGGCCAGCATGCGCGCCATGCTGCGCGGGTTGAGTTTGTAGCTGTTGTTGAAGCAGCACAGCACCACGCCCTGCGCGGGCAAGCCGCACTGCGTACGCGAAGGCGGTTCGGCAACTACGCGCGAGGTGTCCGACGGCTGAAATGCACCTTGCAAGCGCAACACGTGCTCGCTGTAGAACGGCTCCAGCGACGGCGGCAGCGCGAACGCATCGCCCAGCACGTAATCCATCCATGGCGCGCCCGACGTGCCCGGATACGCCAGCCAGTTGACCTGCACCGGTGCCGGGCGCAACGCGAACACTTCCGGACGCCCGCCGCCGCCCCAGCCACGCAGGTCGAACAACAGATCGATGCCGTGGTGGCGGATGTGCTGCGCGGTGGCCAGATGCCCGAGTGCGGTGACGTCGTGCAAGGTACTGGCCTGCGCCAGCCGCGTCCGCAGCGTGCTGCCATCGTCACCGCTTGTCGCAAACAGATGCATCTGCAGGTCCGGCTGGCGCCGCTGCAGCGCTTCGAACAAGGCCACGGTCAGCAAGCCGGTGGGATGCGCGCCAAAGCCATTGGAGACGAAGCCCACTCGTAGCGGGCCCTTGCTGCGCACGCGCGTTGGCGCAAGCGGCCGCACGCTGGCGGCGATCGCTTGCGCACGCGTGCGCGCACAGGCCAGTTGCTCGGCGGCGCTGGCGTCCTCGCTGAGGAACGCGAACGGCTCCACCGCGCCAACGCCCTGCGCCACGGCGGCGCGCACCTGCGCGGACAGCACATCCAGCGCGCGCCAGTCACACAGCCGGCGCCGCCAGTTGAGCAGTTGCGCGGTGATGTACGGCTCCTCCGGCAACAACTGATGCGCACGCGAGTACGCGGCGGCAGCGGCTTCGGCCTGGCCGGCATCTTCCAGCGCATGCCCAAGCCACAACGCGATACCGGGGTGTTCGGGGGCAGCATCGGAGGCTTGCTGCAGCAGGACGGCGGCCTCGGCATGGCGCTGTTGCGCCCAGCGCACGCGGCCCAGCCGCGCCACTGCCTCCGGATGGCCGGGCTGCAGCGCGAGGCCGCGCTGTACCGCCATCTCGCCGGCAGCCGTGTCGCCCATGCCCAGCTCCGCGTCGGCCAGCATCAGCCAAGCCACGAAGTCCTGCGGGCGATGGCGCACGGCCGCGCGCAGCTGCAACAGCTCGCGCGGGCCGTCGGCGGTCACGTGCCCTCGCTCAGTCGCGCCAGTTCGTCGGCCTGATGCTCGTGCAGCAAGCGTGCGATCAAGGCATCCAGATCGCCTTCGATGATGTTGGGCAGGTCGTACAGGGTCAGCCCTTCGACGCGGTGGTCGGTGATGCGCCCCTGCGGAAAGCTGTAGGTGCGGATGCGTTGGCTGCGGTCGCCGCTGCCTACCTGCAACTTGCGCGTCTGCGCCTCGGCGGCGGCGGCCTTGCTGCGTTCTGCTTCCACCAATTGCGCCTTCAGGCGCTTCATCGCCTTGTCGCGGTTGGCGTGCTGGCTGCGTTCGGTCTGGCATTCCACCACCACGCCGCTGGGCACGTGGGTGATGCGGATCGCCGATTCGGTCTTGTTGACATGCTGCCCGCCGGCGCCGGAGGAGCGGAACGTATCCACCTTCAGGTCGGCCGGATTGATCACGATCTCTTCCACGTCATCGGCTTCAGGGATGATCGCCACGGTCGCGGCCGAGGTGTGGATGCGGCCCTGCGATTCGGTGGCCGGCACGCGTTGCACGCGGTGGGTGCCGGACTCGAATTTCAGCCGCGAATACGCGCCGCGCCCGACCACCCGCGCCACCACTTCCTTGTAGCCGCCGTGCTCGCCGGGGCTGTCGGATTCGATCTCCACCTTCCAGCCCTGGCGCTCGGCGTAGCGCGCGTACATGCGGAACAGATCGCCGGCGAAAATCGCCGCTTCGTCGCCGCCGGTGCCGGCACGCACCTCCAGGAACAGGTTGCCTTCATCGCGCGGGTCGCGCGGCACCAGCAACAGCGCCAGTTGCGCGTCCAGTTCGTCCAGGCGTGCCTGTGCGGCGAGGATTTCTTCCTCAGCCAGCTCGCGCATTTCCGGATCGTTGCGCATCGCCTCTGCCGCGCTCAGATCGGCTTTGGCGCGCGCCTCTTCCTGCATGGCCAGCGCCACCGGTTCCAGCTGCGACAGTTCGCGCGACAGGCTGCGGAACTTGTCGTTGTTGCTGACCACCTCCGGATCGGAGAGCAGGTGTTGCAGTTCTTCGCGGCGCTCGGCCAGCGCTTCGAGCTTACGGCGCAGGGTCGGCGTCATCAGTCCTCACGATCGGGGTAGCTACAGGGGGATGGCGGTAACCGGGTTTCTCGGGGAATAGCCGGTCGGCCGCGCTGGTCAGGTCGAGGTCGTTGTTGAGCGCGGCATCGCGCAGTGCGGCGGTTGGCGGATGCAGCAGGCGGTTGGTCAGCGCATGCGCCAACTGTTCCAGCACTTCATCGGCCGGCTTGCCGTTGTTCAATTGCTGCCGCGCCTTGGCCAGCAGTTCGTCGCGGGTGCTGTCGCCGAAGGCACGCAACCGCTTCAGCGGCGCCTGGCGCTCATTGGCCTGCAGCGTTTCCACATAGCGCGCCACCTGCAGGTCGATGATGGCTTCGGCCTGGTCGGCCGCCTCGCGGCGACTGCGGCGGTTGTCTTCCACCGCGCGTTCCAGGTCGTCCACCGTGTACAGGTAGGCGTCGCTCAGCTCGGCCACCGAGGCCTCGATATCGCGCGGCACTGCCAGGTCGAACAGCAGCATCGGCTTGCGCTTGCGCGTGCGCAGCGCCTGTTCCACCTGTGCCCGTGTGACCACCGGCTCGCGCGCGGCGGTGGCGGAAAACACCACATCGGCCTCGGCCAGGTGGCGATCCAGCTCGGTCAGCGGCAGCGCCACGCCGCCGTGCTGGGTGGCCAGCGTCTGCGCGTGGGCCAGGGTGCGATTGGCGATCAGCAGCCGCCGCACGCGGCCTTCGCTCAGATGCTTGGCCGCCAGTTCGATGGTCTCGCCGGCGCCTACCAGCAGCACCGTCGATTCATTCAGGCGTGCGAACGATTCCTGCGCCAGCCGCACCGCGGTGGATGCCACCGACACCGGGTTGGCGCCCACGCGGGTGTCGGTGCGTGCGCGCTTGGCCACCGAAAAGGTCTGCTGGAACAGCCGGTCCAGGCCACTGCCCAGCGCGCCGTGCGCGCGTGCCACCGCCCAGGCGTCCTTCACCTGGCCCAGGATCTGCGGCTCGCCCAGCACCATCGAGTCCAGCCCGGTGGCCACGCGGAACAGGTGGCGCACCGCTTCGGCGTCGTGATGCTGGTACAGATAGCCGCTCAGCCCGGGCGCGTGCGTGTCCAGCCAGGTCACCAGCGTCTGCGGGTCGTCGGCCATCGCATACAGCTCGGTGCGGTTGCAGGTGGACAGCAGCGCGGCCTCGCGCACCTGCGGCAGGGTGCGCAACGAATCGAGCGCGCGCGGCAACGCGTCACCCGCGAACGCCGCGCGTTCGCGCAGGTCCACGGGTGCGGTCTGGTGATTCAGTCCGAGCACCCACAACGTCATTGTTCAGTTGCTTGCGATAAGCTGCTGGCCATTCAGGGCCCCATTTTACGGCCCGGTTGCCCCCGATGCCTGTACCGATTCGCATCCTGAGTGTTCTTTTGCTGGCCACAGTGTCGACCAGCGCCATCGCAGCACCGAAAAAAGCACCGCCCGCCCCCCCGGCAGCCACTGCCGGCAGCGCCTCGCTGGAGCCAGTCCTGGCAGGCGAATTTGCCTTGCAGGCCGGGCAGTTGGACGAAGCAGCGCGCGCTTATCTGGATGCCGCCAAGGCCGAAGCCGGCGATGCCGGGCTGGCCGAGCGGGCCGCCCGCATCGCCATGCTGGCCAACGATGACGCGCGCGCCATCGAGGCCCTGGCCCTGTGGCGTGCCCGTGCGCCGTCGTCGCTGGCAATGCGCAGCACCGAAGCCTCACTGGCCTTGCGCCGCAACGATCTGCGCACCGCGCGCCGCGATCTGCTCGGCCTGCTCAAGGAAACCGACCCGCGCGGCTGGCGCTTCGCGCTGATCGCCCTGGCCAACGGCGGACGCGAGCCGGACGCTTCGGCCGATGTGCTCGAAGACCTGGTCAAGGCCGGCGCCATCCCAAACCAGATCGAGGCCTGGCAGGAGTTCGGCCGGCTGGCGCTGCGGATGGAGCGCCCGGCGCTGGCCAAGCGCATCGTCGACGAAGTGGTGCGCCGTTTCCCCGAAGAACCGCGCGTGGCCTTGCTGCACGCCACCCAGTTGCAGCAGGAAGGCAAGAACGACGAAGCGCTGGCGCTGCTGAAGAATGTCGAGCCGCAGGCGGTGAAGGACTCCGAGCTGCGCGGCGCGCTGGCGTTCGCCTATGACGCGATGGGTCAGACCGAAGCGGCGGCACGGGTGCTGTCCACCGGCCCGCAAGACACCCAGACCTACGGGTTGCGTGCCTCGATGCTGGCCAAAGAAAAGGACAACACCGCGCTGGCCGCGCTGTACGACGAGCTCAAGGGCAACGCGACCAAGCCCGATCCAGACCGCCGCCTGTTGCTGGGTAAGATTGCCGAATTCCTCAAGCGCTACGACGAGGCAGTGGAGTGGTACCGCGGCGTTCCCGGTGGCCCGCAGCTGAGCGAAGCGCGCCTGCGCGCGGCCAGCGCCTTGTACGAACTCGGCCGCAAGCCCGAAGCGCTCAAGGAAGCCCGTGCCCTGCAGGGCGATGCCAGTGCCGACGACGACGCCCGTCGCGACGCCTACGTACTGGAGGCCGAGCTGCACCAGCGCGCCGACGATGCACCAGGCGAACTGGACGCTTTTGCCCGCGGGCTGGCGGCCTACCCGGACGACGGCGCCTTGCTGTACGCGCGTGGCCTGGCCTGGGAACGCCGTGACGATGTGCCGCGTGCCGAGGCCGATCTGCGCAAGATCCTGGTCGCCGAGCCGGAAAACGTCGCCGCCCTGAATGCGCTCGGGTACACCCTGGCCGACCGCACCACCCGCTACAAGGAAGCGCTGGCGCTGATCGATCGCGCACGCACGGCCGCGCCGGACAACCCGGCCATCGTCGACAGCTACGGCTGGGTGCTCTACCGCATGGGCCGCACGAAGGAAGCGCTGGTGCAGCTGCGTCGCGCCTGGGCCCTGGTCAAGGACCCGGAAATCGCCGCGCACGTGGGTGAAGTGCTGTGGGTCAGCGGCAAGCAGGACGAAGCGCGGCGCTACTTCGACGAAGCACGCCGGCTCGACCCGGACAACCGCGCGCTGCAGCGTGCGGTGGAGAAGTTCGGTCTATGAATCAGGTGATCAGGACGCTAGCCCTCACCGGGCTGGCGCTGGCCGGCCTGTCGGGGTGCGTCAGCGTGCCGCGCGGGCAGGGCGGTGCCGCGCCGGTGATTGTGGGGCAGGTGAGCGAATCCGCACAGCAGGCTGAAACCGCTCGCCAGGCCTGGCTGCAGGCACATCCGGCATGGTCGTTCCAGGGCCGGGTGGCGATCAGCAAGGGCCGCGATGGCGGCAGTGGCCGTCTCGATTGGCAGCAGGATGGTCCGCGCTACCGCTTGCAATTGAGTGCGCCGGTGACCCGGCAGAGCTGGGTGCTGACCGGCGACACCGCCACGGGCGCAGGTCGCCTGGAAGGTCTAGATGGCGGGCCGCGCGCTGGCGCCGATGCGGAGCAGGTGTTGCTGGAGGCTACTGGCTGGACCATTCCCGTCAATCAGATGCCCGACTGGGTACGCGCCCTGCGCATCGCCGACGCCGGCGCCGCGCGCGTGGACCTGGACGAACATGGCCGGCCGCGCACCGTGCAGCAGGACGGCTGGACCATCGATTTCCTCGAATGGACGCCCGCCAGCGCAGCCCAGCCCGAACTGCCGCGCCGGATCGAAGCGCGCAATGGCGACGCCAAGGTGCGCCTGCTGGTCGACCAATGGACGCTCTCGCCCTGATGTCTGCGTCGAACCCTGCCTGGTCGGCCTGGCCTGCGCCGGCCAAGCTCAACCTGTTCCTGCAAATCGTCGGGCGCCGCGCCGATGGCTATCACCTGCTGCAGACCGTGTTCCGCCTGCTCGACTGGGGGGACGCCGTTCATGTTCGTTTGCGCACCGATGGCCGGATCCAGCGCATTGGCGCCAGCCTGCCGGGCGTCGCCGAAGACGACGATCTCATGGTGCGTGCGGCGCGGGCGCTACAAATTCATGCCGGCACCGCGCTCGGGGCCGAGCTGCGGGTCGACAAGCGCATCCCCGCCGGCGGTGGCTTCGGTGGCGGCTCCTCCGATGCCGCCACCGTGCTGGTGGCCCTGAATGCCTTGTGGGGCCTGGGCTTGCCGGTCGACACCCTGGCCGAACTGGGCCTGCGCCTGGGTGCCGATGTGCCGGTATTCGTGCGTGGGCACAACGCCTGGGCCGAAGGTGTGGGCGAAAAATTGACCCCGATCAGCCTGCCGCAGGCGGCCTACGTGCTGGTCGACCCCGGTATTCACGTGCCTACGCCGGCCCTGTTTCAATCACAGGAATTGACGCGGGATGCTGCGCCCGCGAAAATAGCGGACTTCGCTTCCGGTTCTCTGCTCGACAATGCGTTCGAGCCGGTCCTGCGGCGCCGGGAACCTGCCATCGAGGCCGTGTTCCAGGCGCTTTCCAGGATCGGAACGCCACGTTTGACAGGGTCGGGGAGCGGTTGTTTCGTCGAATTCGCCACGCGCGCTGCTGCAGAGCAGGCCATGGCGCAGTTGCCGGGCAACCTGCGGGCGTGGGTCGTGGAGGGTGCAGCGCACTCGCCATTGCTCGACGCACTGGACGCGATACAAGTTTGATGCAGGGGCGTCGCCAAGAGGCCCAAGGCACCAGGTTTTGATCCTGGCATTCGTAGGTTCGAATCCTACCGCCCCTGCCAGTTGTTGAGAATTGATGCAGATCCCTCTGCACGCGCCGTACCTGCAGATCCCTCTGCAATCGCCCGCGCATCTTATGCGGGAGCGAGGGAAAGCAGGTGCGGATCCAAAAAAGCCTGGCTTGGCGCGCCGTTGTCCCGCTCCGCCATCGACCCGCACGCTCTTTGCCGCCGCCCGAGAGATCTCATGCAAGACCAACGTAATCTGCTGGTGTTCTCCGGCAATGCCAATAAACCGCTTGCCCAAAGCATCTGCAAGGAGCTGGGCGTGCGCATGGGCAAGGCGCTGGTCACGCGCTTCTCCGACGGTGAAGTGCAGGTCGAGATCGAAGAGAGCGTGCGCCGGCAGGAAGTGTTCGTCATCCAGCCGACCTGCGCGCCCAGCGCCGAGAACCTGATGGAACTGCTGGTGCTGATCGACGCGCTCAAGCGCGCCAGCGCCGCGTCCGTCACCGCGGTGATCCCGTATTTCGGCTATTCGCGCCAGGACCGCCGCATGCGCTCCTCGCGCGTGCCGATCACCGCCAAGGTCGCCGCCAAGATGATCTGCGCGATGGAGGCCGACCGGGTGTTGACGGTCGACCTGCATGCCGACCAGATCCAGGGCTTCTTCGATGTGCCGGTCGACAACGTGTACGCCTCGCCGCTGTTGCTGGCCGACATCTGGCGCGCCTACGGTACCGACAACCTGATCGTGGTCTCGCCGGACGTGGGCGGTGTGGTGCGCGCGCGCGCCGTCGCAAAGCGCCTGGACGATGCGGACCTGGCCATCATCGACAAGCGTCGCCCGCGTGCCAACGTCGCCACGGTGATGAACATCATCGGTGACGTGCAGGGCAAGACCTGCGTGCTGGTGGACGACCTGGTCGATACCGCCGGCACCCTGTGCGCGGCGGCTGCTGCACTCAAGCAGCGCGGTGCGCTCAAGGTCGTGGCCTACATCACCCACCCGGTGCTGTCCGGCCCGGCGGTGGACAACATCAACAATTCGCAGCTCGACGAGCTGGTGGTCACCGACACGATCCCGCTGAGCGCGGCCGCACGCACGTGCCCCAAGATTCGCCAGCTGAGCGTGGCCGAACTGCTGGCCGAGACCATCCGCCGCATCGCCTTCGGCGAGTCGGTCAGCTCGCTCTACGTCGACTGACACGTTCTTCGGCATCCGGATGTCCGGGTGCCGCAATCCGTCTCTCCTGGTCGCGGGGGAGACGCTTCATCGCCGCGAGGCGGTGTTCCAACTAGGTAGTGAAATCCAATGGCAAAGACTCATGAAATCAAGGTCGAGCGCCGCGCAGACGAGGGGAAGGGTGCGAGCCGCCGCCTGCGTCACGCTGGCGTCATTCCTGCCATCGTTTACGGTGGCGAACTCGAGCCGGTCAGTATCCAGCTCAACCACGAGCAGATCTGGCTTGCCCAGCAGAACGAGTGGTTCTACTCGTCGATCCTCGACCTGAACCTCAATGGCGACGTGCAGCAGGTGCTGCTGCGTGACATGCAGCGCCATCCGTTCAAGCAGCTGATCATGCACATCGACTTCCAGCGCGTCAGTGCCAACGAGAAGCTCAGCGCTTCGGTGCCGCTGCACTTCATCAACGAAGCAAGCTCGCCGGCTGGCAAGTCGAGCGAAGTGGTCGTGACCCATGAGCTCAACGAAGTCCAGGTGGTCTGCCTGCCGAAGGACCTGCCGGAGTTCATCGAAGTCGATCTGAGCACGCTGGAAGTGGGCACCGTGATCCACTTGTCGGAAATCACCCTGCCGGCCGGCGTGGAGATTCCCGAGCTGAAGCTGGGCAAGGAACACGACGTGGCAGTGGTCATCGCCAAGCACGGTCAGGTGGAAGCCGACGACGTGGCTGACGAAGGCGCTGAAGGCGACGCCAAGTAATCGGTTGGCCGGTGCTGCGTCACTGCGCAGCGCCGGCTCCGGTATGCCGTATGTCTGCATTACGTCTGATCGTCGGGCTGGGCAATCCCGGTCCCGAACACGCGCAAACCCGGCACAACGCCGGGTTTCGTTTCGTCGATGCGCTCGCCGAGCGCACCGGCGCACGGTGGGGCCTGGACAGCAAGCTGTTCGGCGAAACCGCCAAGGCCGAGATCGCCGGCCACACGGTGTGGTTGCTCAAACCCGCCACCTTCATGAATCTCAGTGGCAAGTCGATTACTGCTGCGCTGCGATTCTGGAAGATCGAGCCGGAGCAGCTACTGGTTGCGCATGACGAGCTGGACCTGGCGCCGGGCACGGCGCGGCTCAAGTTCGACGGCGGCCATGGCGGCCAGAATGGCCTGCGTGACACCATCCGTCTGCTCGGGCATGGCAAGTTCCACCGGCTGCGGGTCGGCATCGGTCATCCTGGTCACAAGGACCGCGTGGTGCCCTGGGTGCTGGGGCGTGCCGGGCGCGACGACGACATGGCGATTGGCGAGGCAGTGGATGCGGCCATCGATGCGCTGCCGCTGGCACTGGACGGTAATTTCAACGAGGCGATGAAGCGGTTGCACACCCCAAAAAAATAGAGAATGGGGAATGGGGAATGGTAGGAGCGCTGCTCTGCCATTCCTCATTCCCGATTCTCCATTCACTGGACAACCCATGGGTATCAAATGCGGCATCGTCGGCCTGCCCAACGTCGGCAAGTCGACCCTGTTCAATGCCTTGACCAAGGCCGGCATCGCCGCGGCCAATTTTCCGTTCTGCACGATCGAGCCCAACGTGGGCGTGGTGCCGGTGCCGGATCCGCGTCTGAATGAGCTGGCCGAGATCGTCAAGCCGCAGAAGCTGATTCCGACCGCGGTCGAGTTCGTCGATATCGCCGGCCTGGTGGCAGGTGCGGCAAGCGGCGAAGGGCTGGGCAACAAGTTCCTGGCGCACATCCGCGAGGTCGATGCAATCACCCACGTGGTGCGTTGCTTCGAGCATGCCGACATCATCCACGTGAACAACAAGGTCGACCCGATCGCCGATATCGAAACCATCGATACCGAGCTGGCGCTGGCCGACCTGGATAGCGTGGAAAAAGCCCTGAATCGTGCCGAGCGCAGTGCCAAGGGTGGAGATAAGGAAGCGGCAGCACGCAAGCCGGTGCTGGCCAAGTTGCAGGCGGCACTTGCCGACGGCAAGGCAGGGCGCTCCGCTGGTCTGGACGAGGAAGAGAAGGCGCTGGTGCGCGATCTATTCCTGCTCACGCTCAAGCCGGTGATGTACATCTGCAACGTGCTCGAAGACGGATTTGAGAACAATGCGCACCTGGATGCCGTGCGTGCGCATGCCGCCACCGAAGGCGCCGAGGTGGTACCGGTTTCCGCTGCGATCGAAGAAGAGTTGTCCCAGCTCGACGATGCCGACCGCGACACCTTCCTGGCCGATCTCGGTCTCGACGAGCCTGGCCTGAATCGCGTCATTCGCGCCGCCTACAAGTTGCTTGGGCTGCAGACCTACTTCACCGCAGGCGTCAAGGAAGTGCGTGCCTGGACGGTCAGGGCCGGTTCCACTGCGCCGCAGGCCGCCGCCGTGATCCATACCGACTTCGAGAAGGGCTTCATTCGCGCCGAAACGATCGCCTTCGATGACTTCATCAAGTATCGCGGCGAATCCGGTGCGCGCGACGCGGGTCGGCTACGTCTGGAAGGCAAGGAATACCGCGTCAAGGAAGGCGACGTGCTGCATTTCCGCTTCAACGTCTGAGTCGATGCGCGCAGCCCGGAGGGGTGCGCGCCATCGTTAGTGAAATTGCTCCAAATTTTTGTTGACACCGCATGCGTCCCACAACAAAATAACGGGCTGCTTCACCCCGAACCGATTTCGCCTTAACGCGCACCGGTCCGGTAGTAAAAGCTGGAGGGATACCCAAGCGGCCAACGGGGGCAGACTGTAAATCTGCTGGCTTACGCCTTCGGTGGTTCGAATCCACCTCCCTCCACCAGTTTCACGTTGTGGCATGCAGTTCCCGGCGCGGGAGTAGTTCAACGGTAGAACCTCAGCCTTCCAAGCTGATGGTGCGGGTTCGATTCCCGTCTCCCGCTCCATTGAACGCAAATGCATGGCATAATGCAAAACTCGCTCACGTAGCTCAGTCGGTAGAGCACCTCCTTGGTAAGGAGGAGGTCGAAGGTTCGATTCCTTTCGTGAGCACCATTACTCAATCGTCTTCAACTCCAAACGATTACCGAGAACTTGCAACCATGGCAAAAGCTAAATTCGAGCGCACCAAGCCGCACGTGAACGTCGGCACGATC
>NZ_JARVTE010000005.1:0-21907 GCF_030208815.1 Xanthomonas sp. fls2-241-TYG-148 | reverse complement strand
GAACCGGAGTGTACGGGGGTACATGCCGATTCCGAGCACCGGCCGCGCCCGCCTGGTGGCTGCGCAGTCGTGTTGATAGCTGCTCTAAGGCGCGCAATCTAGCAGCTGCCACCGCGCCCGGCCAGCAGGCCGGGCGCGGTGACGGTCGATCAGCCCTGCGGGGTCAGCACGATGACGCCCAGCGGCGGCAGCAGCAACGGCAGCGACTGCGCGTGGCCATGCATGGACTGCGGTTCGGCAGTCACTGCACCGCCGTTGCCCAGATTGGCACCGCCGTAAATGCCGGCGTCGCTGTTGAACACTTCGCGCCACAGGCCGCCCTGCGGCACCCCGAGGCGATACCCCTGCTGCACCACCGGGGTGTAGTTGATCACTACCAGCACCGGTGCATCGCCGCGTTTGCCCTTGCGCAGGAACGCCACCACGCTGTTGGCCGCGTCATCGCCTACCAGCCACGCGAAGCCCGACGGGTCGTCGTCGTGCGCGTGCAAGGCGGGGTATTGCGCGTACAGGTGGTTGAGGTCGCGCACCAGCGTCTGCACGCCGCGGTGGCGTGCGTCGTCGAGCAGATGCCACGGCAAGCCGGCGTCGTGGTTCCACTCGGTGGGCTGGCCGAACTCGCAGCCCATGAACAGCAATTTGCGCCCCGGGTGAGTGAACATGAAGCCGAGATAGGCGCGCAGGTTGGCGAAACGCTGCCAATCGTCACCGGGCATGCGGCCCAGCAACGAGCCCTTGCCGTGCACCACTTCGTCGTGCGAGATCGGCAGCACGAAGCGCTCCGAGTACGCATACACCATGCTGAAAGTCAGCTCGCCGTGGTGGTAGCGGCGATAGATCGGGTCCAGCCCGATGTAATGCAGCGTGTCGTGCATCCAGCCCATGTTCCACTTGTAGTGGAAGCCCAGGCCGCCATGCGACACATCCGCGGTCACGCCCGGCCAGGCGGTGGATTCTTCGGCAATGGTCACCGCACCCGGCGCGTGCTCGCGCACCACCTCGTTGAGCCGGCGCAGGAACGCGATGGTTTCGTAGTTTTCGCGGCCGCCATGGATGTTGGGCACCCACTCACCGGCATTGCGGCTGTAGTCGCGGTAGAGCATCGAGGCCACTGCATCCACGCGCAGGCCATCGACGTGATAGCGCTGCAGGAACTCCAGCGCGCTGGCGATCAGAAAGCCAGACACCTCGCGGCGGCCATGGTTGTAGATCAGCGTATTCCAGTCGCGGTGGAAGCCTTCGCGCGGGTCGGCGTGTTCGTACAGCGCGGTGCCGTCGAAGTGCGCCAGGCCGTGCGCATCGGTGGGAAAATGTGCCGGCACCCAGTCCACGATCACGCCGATGCCTTCGCGGTGGCAGCGGTCGACAAAGCGCGCAAACCCATCCGGGCTGCCGAAGCGCGCGGTGGGCGCGAACAGGCCCAGCGGCTGGTAGCCCCACGAGCCGCCGAACGGATGCTCGGTCACCGGCATCAGCTCCACATGGGTGAAGCCCATGTCGGCCACGTACGGAATCAGGCGATCAGCCAGGCCATCCCAATCCAGGTCCAGGCCCTCCTCGCGCAGCCAGGAGCCGGCATGGATCTCGTAGATGCTCATCGGTGCGTCGTGCGCCTGGCGGCGCGCACGGGTGGCCATCCAGCCGTCGTCGCTCCACTGGTGCGGCGTGGGGTCGGCCACGATCGAGGCAGTGCCAGGCGCCAGTTCGGCGCGGCGTGCCACCGGGTCGGCCTTGGCCGGCAACTCGTGCCCATGCGGGCCACGCAGCTGATATTTGTAGTGCGCGCCGGGGCCGACGTCGGGCACGAACAGCTCCCACACGCCGGCCTGGTGGCGCAGCCGCATCGGGTGCCGGCGCGCGTCCCAGCTATTGAAGTCGCCCACCACCGCCACGCGCGAGGCGTTCGGTGCCCACACCGCAAAGCGCGTACCGCGCACGCCGTCCACTTCCACCACATTGGCGCCCAGCGCATCGGCCAGCTGCAGATGGTGGCCTTCGCTGATCAGGTGCAGGTCGAAGTCGCTGAGCAGCGGCCCGAACGCGTACGGGTCTGCGGTGTCCTGGGTGCCGCCCGGCCAGCCGATCCGCAGGCGGTAGCGCCCCTCCGCCGGCAATTCACCGGCAAACAGGCCCGGTTCCGGGCCGGCTTCCAGCGGCACCTCGCGCCCATCCGCAAGCACGGCGGTGACGTGCTCGGCGCCGGGGTGATAGGTGCGCAGCAGGCGGCCGTTGGTGCTGGGATGTGCGCCCAGCACGGCGAATGCGTCGCCGTGCCGCGCTTCGGCCAGGGCGCGGGTCACGCCGGGGTCCCATCGATTCGTCACTGCAGTCATTACTCCACTCATCATGTGTCTCCCGCACCAACGCGCGCGCGTTGCAGGATGCGTCGCAAGCCCTGGATGGGCACCATCAACCAGCCCGGCCGGTTCGCCGCTTCGTAGCGCACCTCGTAGCAGGCCTTCTCCACCAGGAACAGCAAGGTGGCCGCATTGAACGCCGCTGGCGCGATCCACGGATGCGCGCTGGCGTCGAGCACGGCATGGTAAGCGTCCAGGAACGCTTGCGTGGAGCGGCGGCGGAATTCCACCAGGAAGTCATCCAGGTGCGCATCCACGCCCACGCCGGCACGTGCGGCGGTGCCCTCTTCGCCACGCGCAGACACTTCGCTGGCGTAATCGAGCGAGCGCAGGAAACCGGCCACATCGCGCAACGGGCTGGCCTTGGCGCGGCGCTCGGCCAGCGGCTTGGCGGGCTCGCCTTCGAAGTCGATCAGCACCACGTCGTCGAACGCCACCAGGATCTGGCCCAGGTGGAAGTCGCCATGCACGCGGGTCAGCAACGATTCGGCCAGCACGCTCGGCGCCTTGGCCAGCAACGCATCCAGCTGCGGGCGTTCGGCCAGCACCGATTCCAGCGCCTCGCGTTCGGCCACATCGTCGGTAGCACCCAGGCGGGCGTGCACCGTTTCCCACATCTCCTCCACCTGGCGTGCCACGCCGCCCACCACATCGTTGGCGGTGGGCAGGTCGATGCGCTGCGGTGCGAAGTCGGCATCGTCGGTGCTGCGTGAGAGCGCCTCGTGCAACTCGGCCAGGCGCTTGCCCACCACTGCGGCAAACGCGTCGTAGCCGGCCACCGCTTCGTTGCGGGCTTCGTCGGTCTGCGAGGTGGCGTACTCGTCGAAACTGCGCGCCAGGTGATCGAGCGTCCAACGCCAGGCATCGCCCTGGTTGCGGATAAAGCCCTGCAACAGTGCGATGGTGGTGATGGTGCCCTGCGCATCCACCCGGCTCACGCTGCCCAGCAGCGGCGCCGCATTGGCGTAGCCCATCTCGGTGAGGCGGCGGCCGATCTCGATTTCCGGATTGGCACCGGTGGCCACGTGGCGCAGCAGCTTGAACACCGCCTTGTCGGCCACCACCAGCGAGCTGTTGCTCTGTTCGGCCGACAACCAACGGATTTCCGGGTCGTCCGGAATCTCCAGTGCGGCCAACGCCGGGGTCGACTCGAAACGCACCTGGCCTTGTTGCGAGGCATCGTCGCCGTCGTGGAAATCCAGCGCCGCGTCGTGACGCAGTGCGTCGATCACGCCGCGCACCATCGGCTTGAGCGCAAACGCGTCGGTGAGATACCCCACCTCGCGGCCCTGGCGCACGCGCGCCAGCGCCAGCTGCTCGGCCAGCGTGCTCGGGTGCTCGCGCTCCCAGACAATGCCCACCGGCAGCATGTAGCACTCGTGGCGGCCGTCTTCCAGCTCCACATCCAGCTCCAGCAGGCTCATCGGCTCATCGCCCGGCAATGGTGTGCGCCGCGAAATGCGCACGCTCTTGAGCGCCTGGTCCTTGGCCGAGAACCAGCGCCGTGCCGACAACCACGCCGGCAGGATCTCGCCTTCCAGCGTGGCCAGATGCGGTAGCAGTGCGGCACTTTCTTCGGTGTCGCTGCGTAGTACCAGCGTGCGGTAATCCGGCAACGGCACCGGGCTGGGCACATGCCAGTCCGGCAGCGTGCCTTCGCTGACCAGCTGGAACGCATAGAAACCAAATGGCGGCACGGTCAGCAGATAGGTCAGCCGGCCGATCGGCGGGAAACTGCCACCGCCGATGATGTCCACCGGCACGCGGCCTTCGAATTCGGACAGGTCCAGCTCCACCGCCTGCAAGGTGTGCGAGAGGTTGGCCACGCACAACACGGTTTCGTCCTGGTAACAGCGCAGGTAAGCCAACATGCGGCGATTGCCCGGGTACAAAAAGCGCAGCGTGCCGCGGCCGAACGCCTGGTAGCGCTTGCGCACGCTGAGCACGCGGCGGGTCCAGGTCAGCAGCGAATGCTGGTCGCGGATCTGCGCTTCCACGTTCACCGCCTGGAAGCCGTACAGCGGGTCCATGACCGGCGGCAGCACCAGCGCGGCGGGGTCGGCACGCGAGAAGCCACCGTTGCGGTCGATCGACCACTGCATCGGGGTGCGCACACCATCGCGGTCGCCCAGATGGATGTTGTCGCCCATGCCGATCTCATCGCCGTAGTACAGCACCGGCGTGCCGGGCATGGTCAGCAGCAAGGAGGTCATCAATTCGATGCGGCGGCGGTCGCGCTCCAGCAGCGGCGCCAGGCGGCGGCGGATGCCTAAGTTGATGCGCGCGCGGCGGTCCGAGGCATAGGTCTGCCACAGGTAATCGCGCTCCGAATCGGTGACCATTTCCAGCGTCAACTCGTCATGGTTGCGCAGGAAGATCGCCCACTGGCAGGTCTCCGGAATCTCCGGCGTCTGCCGCATGATGTCGGTGATGGGGAAGCGGTCTTCGCGCGCGATCGCCATGTACATGCGCGGCATCAGCGGGAAGTGGAACGCCATGTGGCATTCGTCGGCGTTCTGGCCGAAGTATTGCTGGGTGTCTTCCGGCCACATGTTGGCCTCGGCCAGCAGCATGCGGTCCGGGTATTCGGCATCCAGCGTGGCGCGGATCTTGCGCAGGATGGCGTGGGTTTCCGGCAGGTTTTCGTTCGAGGTGCCGGAGCGTTCGATCAAATACGGCACCGCGTCCAGGCGCAGGCCGTCCACGCCGCGGTCCAGCCAGAAGCGCATCACTTCCAGCACCGATTCCAGCACCGCCGGGTTGTCGAAGTTGAGATCGGGCTGGTGCGAATAGAACCGGTGCCAGAAGTACTGGCCGGCCACCGGGTCCCAGGTCCAGTTGGACTTTTCGGTATCGCAGAAAATGATGCGCGTGCCTTCGTATTCCTGGTCGGTGTCCGACCAGACATAGAAGTCGCGCTCCGGCGAGCCGGCTGGCGCGTTGCGGGCGCGCTGAAACCACGGATGCTGATCGGAGGTGTGGTTGATCACCAACTCGGTGACGATGCGGATGCCGCGCGCATGCGCCTGCGCCACCAGCTGCTCGAAGTCGGCGATGGTGCCGTAGTCCGGATGCACCGCCATGTATTCGGCGATGTCGTAGCCGTCGTCGCGGCGCGGGCTGGGGTAGAACGGCAGCAGCCAGATCGTGTCCACGCCCAGTTCGGCGATGTAGTCGAGCTTGGAAATCAGGCCGGGGAAATCGCCGATGCCATCGTCATTGGAGTCGAAGAACGACTTGACGTGCACCTGGTAGATGATCGCGTCCTTGTACCAAAGCTGGTCGGCAACCACTGCCGATTGTTCTGCGTCAGCCTGAAGGGCTGGAACTGCATTCATGCGACCTCTCCTGCGCGGATGCGCCATAACGCGAACGGCCGCGTCGCCTCTAACCGGATGTGTTGCGTCTTGCCATGCCACGTGAAGCGATGGCCGTCCCACAGGTCTTCCACCGCCACGCTGGCGTGATCGGGCAGGCCCAACTCCCACAGCGGGATTTCAACCTCGGCATCCTGGCCTACCTGCGGGTCCAGGTTGATCGCCACCAGCACCATGCTGCGGCTGCGCGACAGATAGCCGGCATCCAGGAACTTGCCGAAGTACAGCACCTGGTCGTTGTGCGCCTGGTAGAAGCGCGTGCCCAGATGCGACTGCAATTCCGGGTGCATGCGGCGCAGCTGGTTGAAGCGGGTGATCTCATCGACGATGTCGCCCGGTGCCCGCTCGGGCCAGGCACGCAGCTGGTATTTCTCCGAGTCCAGATACTCTTCCTTGCCCGGCGCCAACGGGGTGGCTTCGCACAATTCAAAGCCCTGGTACATGCCCCACAACCCGGAGAGCGTGGTGGCCAGTGCAGCACGGATCAGGTGACCGTTGCGCCCGCTGGTCTGCAGGAACAACGGATTGATGTCCGGTGTATTGACGAAGAAATGCGGGCGGAAGCACTCGCGCGGCACGCCGTCGTTGAGCTCTTCGATGTACTCGCGCAGCTCATGCTTGTGGTTGCGCCAGGTGAAGTAGGTGTACGACTGCGAGAAGCCACACTTGGCCAGGCGGTACATCATCTTCGGCCGGGTAAAGGCTTCGGACAGGAACACCACATCCGGGCGGCGCCCGCGCACATCGGCAATCAACCATTCCCAGAACGGAAACGGCTTGGTGTGCGGGTTGTCCACGCGGAACAGGGTGACGCCTTCGTTGACCCAGAACAGCACCGCGTCGCGCAGCGTGTTCCACAAATCCGGCACCGCACCGCTGGCGTAAAAATCAACGTTGACGATGTCCTGGTATTTCTTCGGCGGGTTCTCCGCGTACGGGATCGAGCCATCCGCGCGCCAGGTGAACCAGTCCTTGTGCTCCTGCAGCCACGGGTGGTCGGGCGCGCACTGGATTGCAAAATCCAACGCCACTTCCAGGCCATGCGCGCGTGCGGCCTGGATCAGCCGGCGGAAGCCCTCCAGCCCGCCGAGTTCGGCATGCACTTCGGTGTGCCCGCCATCGGCGGCACCAATGGCGTACGGGCTGCCGGGTTCGCCATCCTGCGCGGTGACCGCATTGTTGCGGCCCTTGCGGTTCTTGGCGCCAATCGGATGGATCGGCGGCATGTACAGCACGTCGAAGTTCATCGCGCGGATATGCGCCAGCCGCCCGATCACATCATCGAAGGTGCCGTGGCGCTGCCCGTCACCACTCTGCGAGCGCGGGAACAGTTCGTACCAGCTGGAAAAGTGCGCCGCGCGGCGTTCGGATTCCACCCGGAAGGTCACCGGGTATTCGGAGCGGAACGGCTTGTCGTCGGCCAGCGCCATCGCTTGCGCGGTGTCGGGCTCCAGCACGATCGCCAGTTGCTGCAACGGCTCGCTCTGCGCGCCGATGCGGGTGAGGATGTCCTGCAACTGGGTGGCCAGCGGGCCGTCGCTGCGTGCATGCGCAGCCTGCACCACCGTCACCGCTTCCTGCACGTCCACCGGCAGCACGGTGCTGGCGGCGCGCTTCTTTTCCAGATCCGCATGCAAGGTAGCGAACACGTCGCGCCACCCTTCCACGCGGAATTCGTAGGTGCCGATGCGCTCGAGCGGGAACTCCGCGCGCCAGCGGTCGTTGCCCAGCGCACGCATCGGCGCGCTGGCCCAGGTCTTGGCATCGGCCGGGCGCCACAGCACCGCCACCGCAATGCGGTCATGCCCGTCGCAGAAGGCATCGGCCTCCACGCAGATACGGTCGCCCACGGTGCGCTTGACCGGGAAGCGGCCGTTGTCCACCGATGGCGTCACCGACTCGATGCACACCCGAGGCCACGCCGCCGCCGTCTGCGCACGCGGGCGCATGCGCGGCACTGCCAGCACGTGCCGCGCCGGCACGCTGCGGTACACGCGCACTTCGCCAGGTTCCAGCGCCTCTAGCGTGGAGCCGGAGAGGGTGCGCCCGTCCTCGGCCACCAATGCCTCGGCATCGCCGAGCAGGCGCAACAAATCCGGTGCGGGCACCGGCACCACATGATCGGGGTCGCCATTGATCAACAAGAGCGAGGGCAGCCCGCCGAGCGGCTCCACCGCCACCGCCGTCAGGCCGGTGCCTTCGCGCAACAGTGGTCGCAGCCGCAGGCCCGCATTGTCTGGCTGCGGTCCATCGGTGGCACGCACGCGCAGCGGCAACGAGTCCAGCTGATGGTCTTCCAGCACCCAGGCGCCACCGAGTGCGCTCGCCAGCTGCCAATGCTGCGCGCGGCGTGCGGCGCTGCTGCCATCGGCAGCCTCGACAATCGCCACCACCCGCTTGGCCAGCGCACGCAGCGCGGCGTCTTCATCGAAGAACCAGCTGCCACGGCCGTCCCACCACGCTAGCGAGGAGAACGCCGTATCGAAGCCGGCACCGGCAAGCTGCTGCAGCGCTTCGCCGCCCAAGCCGGGTGTCCACGCCGCGAAGATCACCTCCGGCGCCTGTGCGTGCACGCGGGTGATCAGTTCACGCCAGCGCTGTGCGGGGATCTGCTGGGGCTGTAGCAAGCGGAAGCCGCCCACACCCTGGTTGACCCACTCCAGCAGGCGCGCGCTCCACCACTCCACCAGCGCCGCACCTTCCTGCGCATAGGCAAAGCGTGCCTCGGCTACCTCGGGCGTGGCACGCGGCTGGCGCGGATCCGGCACTGCGGTGCTGCGGGCGCGGAACCACTGCGGGTTATCGCGCACCACCGCACTGGAGCCGCCCACCTCGTCCAGGCGCACATCCAGCAGCAGCTTGAGGCCCGCCCGTTGCGCGGCCTGCACGCAGGTCTGCAGTTGCTGCGCCTGGGCATCACCGGCGTTGGGTTCCACTAGGCGCCCTTGGGCGTCACGCGCAAACGGCGGCGCTACCACCACATAGTCGCAACCGGCTTCACGCGCCGCCACGCAGCGCGCTTCCAGCCTGGATGGATCGGCAACCGCCGCTTCATTCACTACACACATCCGCATGGCGCGCCCCTTCAGCAGGCAGCGGTGCGCGAACGCACCGCATTGCAGGGAACGACCTGGCCTGCGCAGCGCTTGGCGCCTGCAACGACCCGCCCTGGACGCGCCAGGCCCACTCCCGCCGAAACCGGCCCCTGGCCGATCCTGCCTACCGTGACTGCACTCATGCGCAACTCCGCAACGATTCTTGACCCCTACACCTAAACACTCCGCCTGCGAATACCGTGTGTCGGTCGTATTGACGAAAAACAAACAAGCGCGACGGTGGCGGCGTGTGGGGTGGCAATCGCACAGGCCTGTTGTAGATGGCGCCTCTCGCTGGAGATGGTGTGGTGCTTGCTTGGAAGCGGCGACGGCAACTCAGCGAGCCAAACAGCGCCGCTGGCCCCGATGACTGCGGAGCCACGCCGTTATTCCTGACGGTGCCCGGCCGCCAGTCGTTGACTGGCATTGGTTTTCACTGCTTTTCGTGTGCTCAGACCGACGAGCAGCAACCCCGTCTCGCGTCACGCAGCGACGTAGCACGATCGCTTCACCGTGCCCCGCTGTTGAGCAACAGAACAGCGCCGACGACCATCATGCCGATTGGAAGTACACGCCCCCAGCCAGAACGCGCGCGAATCAGTAGGACCGCCTGCAACGCAGCAACGGCGGCAAACAGCACAGCAGCGAAGACAACCTGATTGCCAGATCCGTTCTCGATCGCTTGGGTAGGGATCGACGGATCCATCTCATGGATCAATGCAGGCTCGCTGCCCGTGATGGCCATCATCACCAGGGCCGCCGCGCACGCAGCGTGGATCATGATCCGGACTAGCATGCTCAGCACCAGGCACCCGCTATTTCCATCGGCCAGGCTTGACGCGTCAGCCTACTGCTTGGCCATTGCCTCATCTATTTATCAATCCGTCTGTACTACCGGCTGCGGTATCAAGCAACCGGCGGGCAGGCGGACATTGGCTCCGATCCCTGAGCTGTTCGGGGCCACCCTGTCGATCTCGATGATCTGGGCAGTGCGGAGGTTGTACATGATGCGAAGGCCAGCAGCATCGGTAGACTCTGCGGCAGACCCCGCGTCATTGAAGGTCACCACCACGTAGTACGGAAGCACAGCTTCGTCGTGGTACCAGGAGCCTGCGACACTCACATCGCTCGCACGTCGCGACGTGATGAGCTTTGCAATACATCCTGGCAGTGTGATGCGCCTGTTGCCCGAAATGAACTGGATCGTGGGCGTGGTGGTGCCCAAATTGGACATCTTCAAGAAGGTGTGCCCCAGCTGTGCTGGTAGTTCCGCGATACGACCGTCCGGCCGCAACGACAATGTCCGGTCCTCGTGTGCAGCTGCCGCGCCGGCGATGAATAACAAGCTCAGTGCAAACCACCGAGAGTAAAAGCGCCGGGCCAAGGGAGGCGCTATGGAGAAGTACTGGGTCATTAGCGCTTGCTCTATTCGAAGGGTCGGTCTGGAAGTCGCTGCCCACACCACGGGCAAAACTGCGCGAACACCGGCTGCCCGTCGATCGACCAGCACGGGTCGCTTCTGAACAACTCGAACGAAAAGCGCACTTCGGTCGCACTGTCTGTCACCGCATGGAACATGTGGATGCAGCAGTACTGAGCGCGGCGTTCGCGCTGCGCCACGCGCTCGGGCGATTGCGTATCCAGCCAGGCGCTGTGCCAGGCTTGGCAGGCTGCGCAGGACTCCAGGTGCACGAGCGCGTCGTAGCTCGCAGTGTCCGGCAAGAGGTCCGGCTCTGCGGCGATCATGCCTTCCAGCATCAGCTGCACTGCCGCGTCGTTCTCGGCCCGGTTGTGCAGCTCCTGGATGCGTTGCCGTGCGGCGGTGCAGGCGGGGTCGGTGGTCATGCGGGTCCATTCGGCAAGGTCATCGGCAGAGACGGCGCCGCCTCTGCAGCGGCCTGATGTTGCGGGCACGCTGTGCGCCCAAGGCTACGGCCTACCCGGCCGCAATGCCAACCACGGCCAGCGCGCCCGCTGAGTCTGCACTGCCTCGACAGCGCCGCAGAACACACGCCCTGGCGCCCTGGCCCGCAGCACGCTTTGCCCATGAGTGCGGCTCATAAACCCGTCCCGTTTTCGCATCTTTGTTGTCGCGCTCGCTGCAGGCACTGTCCGCCAGCGGTGCCTGCATGCCTTCGGCAGCAGCCCCGCGCCTCCCCCCTGCCGTTAGATCGCCTGTGTCCATTCCCCGCATTTTTCACCTCACCTCCCCCACCACTGCCCTGACCTGGGAAGAGCGGCGCATCGTGGCCCGGCTCCAGCGCACCCTGCCCGGGTGGACATGCAAACATTGGGACGACACGGCCAACTCGGCCCTGATGCATCGCGCGTTCCCGCACCTGGCTGCACGCTTCGATGCCATCCGCTTTGGTGTGATGAAAGCCGACATCGCCCGCTACGCCTACATGCATGTGGACGGTGGCTTCTACTTCGATACCGACTACAAGCTACTGGCCGCGCTTGCGCCTGTGCTGCTTGAACAACCGTGCGTTCTACCGATCGAAGAAGGCGCGCTCGGGCAACCGGACTTCAAGCTTGGCAATGCCGTCTTCGGCTCGGAAGCCGGCCACCCATTCTGGGCATCGCTGATCGAACACATCTTCGTGGCGCACCTGCCGGAGCGCCTGACCGATCACCGGCAGATTCCGATGGTGTCCGGGCCCAGGGGGCTCACCAACTTCTACCTCTCACGCGACGGCGGTTTTCAAGGCATCCACTGTCCTGCACGCGATGCCTTCCATCCTGACCGCACCTGGTTCGGGCTGGGACATCGCGGCGGCCAGATCGCCGTGGGCTCGCACCTGTGCTGGGCCTCGTGGCGCGGCAAATCCACGCGGCGCGCCATCACCAACTACCTGCGCCGCAAGTTGAGCGCGTTGCCGATCTGAGCTGCACTAGGTAGCGGTGACTGCATGCGATAACCCAGCTGTCCTCCGGCAACGCACGCGCGAATGGCGCCCATCGTGGCCGAAGAAGACACCGGTTCACGCCATGCGCGCTGATGCACAGCGCACGCCACGTTAGGCCACACTAGTGCCTTGCCCATGGAGTGATCGAGATGCACAAAGCCTGCTTGCTGTTCCTGTTGTCGGTGTCAGCGATAGCGCACGCCGCGCCACACGATGACGAAGCGGCCGACTGCCGCAACGGGTCATTCACCAATAGCCCGTCAGCGTTTACGCTGGCGCGCGTCGCAGTCCCTCGCTTGTACCTGCTCAACGACAGCGACGGCTGCCCCAGCAAGGGCGAGGCAGCCTGCCGACAGCGCAGCTACGTGGTCAAGGGCGACGTGGTGGTGCCGGCCCAGCACCGTGGCGGCTACGCCTGCGCGTCCTATCCCAACAAGGTGGGCGTCAGTGCCGGCTGGGTCGCCGAGCGCAGCCTGCAGCCCATCGCCAGCACCGCCACGCCACCCGCAAGTGCGTGGAACGCCCACTGGTATAACGGCGACAACACGCTACAGCTGACCGCCAATGGCGACGGCAGCATCACCGTCAATGGCGACGCCTACTGGCCCAGCGCCAACCCCAGCCCGGAGCAGGTCCCCGGCGGCCCACACTTCGGCGCGGTCACCGCACGCAGCTTTGCGGAGGGCAACCGTCTGGAAGTGCGCGAGGATGACTGCACGGTACGTCTGCAGCTGCTTGGCGACCTATTGATCGTTGCAGACAACCTGCAATGCGGCGGCGCGAGTGTAAGTTTTAATGGGGTGTATCGGCGGGATAAGTGAAGCTTCACCGACACGCTGATCTGCTGCTGGATGCGCCGGTCTTCGTGGCACTGGATCACCGCAACGTGAGCGCGCCGTATCGCGCCGCTGTAGTGCGTTGCTCAGAGCAGCGCTAACGACCCGGCCACACAGCGATGCCCGGTAGCAAGGGCGCCCATTTATACTGGTCGATTGCTGTTCGAAGGACTTGATGTGACGCTCACCGCCACGCGCCTGATGCGCGCACCGCTATTTTGTTCCGTGGCGTTGCTTGCCGCGTGCAGCACGACCAAGCCCCCGCTATCGGTGGCAGACACCAACGGCAGTAAACATTACTGCATTGGGCGGCTAGCCGTTACCGCTGAAACGCCGCTACAGTTTCTGGAAAGTTCTGCACAGTTCTATTGGGGCGCCATCGAGACCTACCGCGAAGACGCGGCCAGCTACGCGCAGCGCCTGCTGGCCGCGCAAGCATCGGCCAGTGACGGCCGGGTGCGCCAACTGGTCAAGCCGGTAGAAACGCTGGCGCAGGATGATGGCAGGGTCATCGTCGCCCGCGAGGAGGAGGCGTTGCCACTCGATCCGAATGTGGTGCAGGTCACCGGCTTCGCCCACCGCGATGGCACCACCTTTCGCTTTCAGAAGAGAGCCATCAGCCGCCTGCAGGACATCACCGAACTGCGCACCCAGCAAATCCTGGCCTCCATCACCAGCAGCGCATCGCCTTTCCCGCCTGCAGCAGAAGCGCGGCAAGGGTTTTGCATCATGCACGGCGCTGTCAATCTAGCCCCCGGACACGACTGGCACGAAGCCTCCCGCGTCGAGGGAGAGTTCACGCTGCAAGACCAGCGCTACCGTTTCAGCCTGCGTTCGCGCTACCTGCGCTCACTGTCATTGAACGACCAGGAAGTGACCAACCAGCGCGACCTGCTGCTTGCACTGGCGGGTGCTGTGCCGAACTCCCGCCTGGTGCCCATCAGTGAACTACCAGCCATCGCCAGCGCCCCACCGCAAAGCAGTGCAAGCATGCTCGAGATGACCACCGCCGACGGCAAGCAACAGGTCTATGAGTGGCACATGCCGGCCATCAGTACAGCGCCCGGTACGCCGGCAACGTTCCTGTATATCTGGCCCGCGCCGGGGCAAGTGTCAGCGCAGAACGCCGCCACCTTCACCCATTGGATAGCAGCCCATCCGCAGCAGGCGACGCCGCTTTTGCAAATACAGCAAATGGCCACCGGCGGCACAGATCAACCGAAGACGCCAGCAGAAGAAGAAAGCAGGCTGGTCTACCGGATGCAGCTGCACTACCCAGGCGACCAATCCGCCGGCGGGCGCCATTACGTGACCTACAAAGACGGCCAGAAAGTCGACGACGGGCGCAGTGACGCCCACGGGTTCACCAAGGCGCAGAATGCCGATTACGACCAGATCTGGACAACCAAGGTGCTTAGTAAATGACTTGGTAAACAACAGCAGATGGAGTTAAAGGTCGAGCCCTTGCCTAGGCAAGCGCCCACGCACTACGTCTGCACTTCCAACGCACCCAGCACAACTCACATTTGGGCGCGAATCTGGACTCGGCTTGAACGCCTTATTACGATGCAACGGCATGGGGGTATAGGCTCTTCGTGTGATTGAGTCCGTCAGCCAATCCCTCAACCTTGGACAGCAGCTTGCCAATATCCTGCTCAGGATCGGCGTAAAAATAATCGATACGAAGCGAAGTGACTTTCCAAAATGGTCACCAATGGGAGGGAGTGCAAGTCTCCTTATCTGCATCGGCTCCCCAGCTCGCGCTGAATCGCGCACTCACCGCGAATAAACTCGAGCGCTTTGAGGCCTTGCTGCGCAATAGATCGGAAAATTAAAGTGCTTTCGCGTTACCAACGTAGAGCTGGCCCTGGTGCCTTGCGATGTATATCGTCCACTTGGAACCGAGAGGGGGATTTGCAAACGCAATATGTGTTATTCCGAATACATCGTCGCAACCGGCTCCAGTGGTGTCGAATACTTCCAAGGTTTTACTTCCGCTGCCTTTGACCCATTGCTCCACGTTGATTTTCAGACGGAAAGTATAAGGATGCTGATGCTCCGCCGGGTTTAGGACCTTTCGCATCTCAGTGACTCTTCCAACGATTACCAATTCCGCTAAGCGAATTTGCTCTTTTTCGGTGAGTATCATTGGTGGATTGGACGCGGGGATTGAGCATGCCGAAGAATAATCAGAGAAAAGAATAAAAAACATCGCGATCAGTGAATATGAAAGATTTTTCATGCGCTTAATCCCCCCGGTTTAATCTGCACCACACAGCGGTGTTAGCTTGAATGAATAATCAGACGGTGGTGCCTCAGAGCAGTGGCGCACGACCTCCGCTCCCCAACACGATCATCGCGGAACCAAGCATGCCACAAGCGAAGCCAGGTGGCTTGCCCAGGAACCGCTGAAGTGGTGGCCTCGGATAAGGATCAGGTTGGACTCTAAAAGCGAACCCAGCAACGTTTTTACTTTAGCTAATTTATTCATCTTCCGCCGGCCGGAAAATTCCGCTTAACTTCGCGGGAAATATAATTTTTTGCGTGCAAACCAAGGCTAGCCCCTCCTGTGACAGATCGAGACAACCGATCAGTAGGCGCCAGTGCAATTCCAGAAGCCCTTAATGTCCGCAGATCGATGAACACATAAGTTACTGCCCGGGCCAAGATACTTAATTATTAATTCGTAGTGGTCATGCAAATTTGAATTAAAAAAAATCTTTATTTTGGCAGACTCAGCGGCAGCAATTATTTCCTGATAATCTTCAAGAGCGTCGATCGATCTGGGATAAGTCGCCCTCGCGACGCGATAGGCTTCAATTGAACGGACTATATCGTCACCTATCTTCTGGTTTTTTTTGGCTTTTTTACCTTGGCCAGGGGCAGCACAGGCGGATAAGGCCACTAAAAGGACAACTGCCAGCCTTAAGTTCCAGAGATCATTAGCCCAGGCATGCATTTGGAATCTCGTTTTGTAAAGCATTCCAAATCCCTCCGTCCAAGCTACTTGAGTCGCTAGCAAGCTAAGACACTTTTTCACCACTGGGTCTGTGCTAACCCGTTCCTTACCCACTTCCCACCGGCCGATGCGTAGGAACCGAATGGCATAGAAAGCACTGCGCAATGCCACTGGCGAACAGGAGCGTCGCGGTATTCCGCTAACTCAGAGTGAGTTTCTGAGTTAGCGGGCGATTCCCGTTAAGGCGTGTAGCCCCACTGCCCGATGATGGCTTCCAGGACGGCTTGATTCGGCGCGGATGCGCCTGGACATGTCATCAGATATGCCCGACGTGCTGCCGCCGTGGCCGGCGGGTTGAAAGCCGGGCTCCAAACCTGGATGGCGTGGAAGACGCCGATCGGCGATGCACATTCAGCACTCGGAGCGCCGAAGCCGGACACGGCGGCCATGCATAGAAAGACCGAGCAAGGATCTGGCGCCTGGGCGCGAGCTGGGGCGCTCAGGCCAAGGCCTAAAGCCGCCGCCAGTGCGAACGTGGTGGCAATGGTGCGTAGCTTCATGATGGATACGTCCCTGGTAGTTGCTGAAATGACGTGCTTGTCTCTGAGCACCTTGCGATAAGCGTGGCTCAGCGGGACAGTCCCGGCACCGCTTGCGGTGGTGTCGGCTGGGTCACCTGATTTTCCGTCTTCGCCAGAATGGCGGTGGTGAGGGTACCATGCGGATGGCACGTAGTGTGAGGATTAGACACGGCCGGTGGCCGCAGAGCGCACGTGCACGGCTAGCTAATCCGGCCTTATACCGCGACGGATAAACGCTTGCTCATCTATCGCACGTTCGGTGACTGCACCACCGCCACGACGGCTGTGCTTATCAATGGCATCCCGCCCTGTTGACAGAGGTCTGCTGTCGCGACGATCGGTGACCCTCATGTTGACCGTTTCACGTTGAAATGCTGAAGCTGCCATGGGTGCGTACGCGAATTTATAAATCACAGCGGCACCTGCGCTTAACTCGCGGCGGGAAGGAGGTCAGGTTGACTTCAAGTGCACCTGACCCCGTTTTCGGTGCTACCCCGTTCTTTTAGCACGTTCTTTACGGCGCCACCGATCGCGGCGGCAATGGCGCACAATTTATCTGCGACGCCACGGCTCATCAAGGCGGAAATCAGAACACTAAAGAATTTCAGCCTTGTTCCTCTTTGTGTTCCATGAAACAAGTTTCATCACTCCAGGGGGCCAAGGCTGCGACGGCGGGAAACTTGGCGGCAAAGCATGCCAGGTCACGTATGTCGCACACACCGTCTTGTTCACTAGCTGGAATTCTTCCATTTTTTTCTTTTTTAGTTCTTCCATGACTGCAGCTGGTAATTTGTGGTCTACCCCAAGAGAAGTGTGGCACGCCTCGTCTGCAAAAACGCTTGAAATAATTGAAATATTTGAAATAAAGAAAATCAAAATCCATAGTCTTCGCATTTTCTAGACTCCCGACGCTTGAAAGCTTCAAGAAGATTGCGCTTCGCGTTTACATCCAATGGGACTTTCTTCTTAATGTTTGATATGCAATCAATGGTAATGGCATCAGCCCTACATTCGGTTTCATGAAACTCCCGCGCATAAGCCTCGCTATCAGCAGCGTAATTTTGGGGCCAAGGAGCAGCCCCGAGTGGGCGACCCAGACATGCGCCCGGATGAAGAGCTTTTAAAAATCTCTGATGCTCTTCTTCATGGCGCTGTGTACATTCACGATCGCAACCAAAGTTGCAGTTACTTACCATGAACCCTCCTTTCCCATCGCAGGTCGTTAGACCCAGTTGGCCCGCGCAAGTTTTGGTATCCCAGACAGCTTCCAGTCCTGATGGATCATATAACCGAATCGGCGTACCTAATGAATATAGGTAAGAAGAAATTCCTCCTCTCAACCCAATCGGATCACTCTGCCCATACCGACCAGTAGCAGCATCGTAATCGCGGAAGTAGTTCTGATTGAATCCGCTCGCTGCGTCAAAGCGCTGCCCAGGGAACCGCATGTCGAACACCATCGCGGTGCCATCCCCATCCGGATCCTGGTTGGGTGCGGTATTACCGAAGGCTTCGCCTTTCAGGCTCCAGCTCCACACGGCAACGTCGCGGGCGGCATCGACGACAACGCGAGGGCTGCCGAGGTGGTCGGGTTCGATGTAGTGCAGTTGACTGCCGTTGGCCAGCAGACCTACCGGCAGGTCGTCCAGCCAGATCGCTTGCTGCTTGGGTGCGCCGTTGGTGTCGTAGTCACCGAGCCAGTGGCCGGCCTCGTCGTAAAGCGTATAGGTGTTGGTGGTGCCCAGATAGCGGCGTACCTGCTCGCCTCGGCCGTTGTAGCGGTAATTCATGACCGCGGCGCCTGCGCGCTTGACCTGGGTCATGCGACCGGTGGTGTCGTACAGGTATTCGCGTGCCTTGCCGCCGATGGTGAGGGTGTTGCCCATCTTGTCGTAGGTGCGTGCCACGCCTGCGACTGCGCTCAGACGGTGGTTGGTGGCCGGGTAGGTGTAGGCCTGCGTGGCGGCGCCGACCTTGGCACTCAGACGATTGCCGGTGGCATCGTAGCTATAGCCGTCGATCACCGCCTCGGTAGTGCCATCCTTGAGCGCAGTGAGTCGGCCGAGCGCGTCGTAGTTCAGACGAAGGTCTGGTGTTGGGTTGCCAGCCGGAGTCAGGGCAGTGAGGTCGCCAACGGAATCGAAGCCGAAGCCGATTTCCAGCCCTCCAGCGCGGGTGTCCTGGATGCTCTGCGGCCGGTAGTCTTGATCGTACGTGCGCGCCAGCTTGCGGCCGTTGCCGTAGGTCCAGCCGGCGGATGGGCCGAACGGATAGTAGGTCGCTCCGCTCAGCAGACGCTGGCGGGTGCCGGCCGAGGCAGTCACCCCAACTTCGGTCGTCTGCCCTTGTGCGTTGCGGACGTAATCGACCGTGGTGCCGTCCGGGTAGACCATCGACCGCAGGCGGCCGCCGGTTGTGTAGTCGTAGCGCAACACCAACACCTTGCCGTTGACCGTCTGCACCTTGCGCACCACCTCGCCGAAGCGGTTGTAGCAGTATTGGGTGGTACCGCTGCCATCCTGGAGCTTGGCCAGGCGCCCGACTGTGAACGTCTCACCGCTGGCGCACACGTTCTGCGTGACGTCATAGGTATAGCTGACATTGAAGGCGGCGGTCGGGTAGCTGATGCTCAAGACGCGGTTGAGCGCGTCGTAGCCATAGGTGGAGATGACGCCGCGCGCATCGGTCTGCGTGGCGCGGTTACCGGCGCTGTCGTAGGTATAGCTGGTGACGCCGGTATCCGGGCTAGTCAGTTTCAGGATGTCGCCTAACCCGTTGTACGTGTAGCGCGTGTCCAGACGTTTGGGGTCCTTGACCTGCAGCGGGCGATCCTGCGTGTCGTAACCCACGTTGGTTTCGGCCTTGATGCCATCGACATCCTGCAACGTGCGCGCAAGCCGGCCAAGTGGGTCGTGCTCTTGCAGGGTGCTACGGCCGAATGCGTCGGTGATCAAGCGCAGGTTGCCGTTTGCATCGTAGGCGTAGTCGGTGGGATTTGCGGCTGCGTCCGCCTGCGTTTCCAGTTGCCCCAATTGATTGTAAATACGGCTCAAACTGCGCTTGAGCGCACCCTGCGCGTCCTTGGTCTGCTCTTCCAGACGATTGCCAGCCTTATCAAGCACGTAATGGAGGGTATTGCCCAGCGTATCGGTGACATCGGTGAGGCGTTGGGCCTGGTCGTAGACAAACGTGGCGTAGCTGCCATCGGGCTGGGTGATGCGCCTGACCAAGCCGGTGGGCCAGTACTCGAACGTGGTCACGCGATTCTGCGCGGAAGTAGCGCCATGCACGGTGGTCGATGTCAACCAACCACGCGGATGGTAGCTGTAATCGGTTAGTACCCCGTTCTCATCAACGGCAGAAAGAACGCGGCCTGCTGCGTCATAGCTCAGGTTCTCGCGGATATGGCCGCGGGCGTTGATGGTCTGCTTGAGGTCACCCTTGCGATACAGGCACGGTCCGGTGCCGGTCTGGCAGCCGGCGGCATCGATGGGGTAATAGTTGTAGGTTGTACGGTCATCGATGTCCGTGCGCGGGCCATCGATGGACTTCAAATAGCCCATGACCGGGCAGGTGCCATCTGCTGCGGCGACATCGGATGCTTCGCAGTAGCTGTAAGCCACATCGCGCCTCTCGCTGGACGTTGCGCCAATTGTCGACACTTGAATGGGCTGAAGTCGATCGTTGCGGGTGTAGGAAATGGTGCGTCCAGTGCCTTGGACCGAAAGCATCCGGTTGGAGCCGGCGGTCGTCCGGGTCGTGGTCGTACGCTCTTGCTGAAGTCCAAACGCTTCCTGGACGGTGTGGACATTGATATCCACGCCATTTTCGGTGAGCTCTGAATAGCTATGCTTGGTCTGCACCCCGCGCCTGTCGGTCACAGCGCTGAGCCTCCTACGGTAGTCGGTCGCCTGATCGTAATAGGCGTAGCTCATCGTGCCGTCGCTTCTTGCCACGGATGCGACCTTCGGGGATTCGCCTCCCGCGGTGGTCATCGTGTAATCAACCGTGTTGCCCAGCGCATCGGTGACGGTGGTGCCGGTGGACGAATATGCGAGCGTGACGCCATCAGCGCCGCCGGCATGCTGGCTGGAGATTGCGCGGCCAGTATTGTCATAGGCGAAGGTACTGAAGCGCTGGCCGTCTTCCGTGGTGACGCCGGTCAGGTGGCGCGGGAAGCGCGTGTCCTCGTAGTGATAGGTCCGGCCATTGCCATCGGCATAGGTCACGGTGACCAAGCGCTGGTGATCGTAGCCGTAGCTGGCGAGCTGTACGCCACCGGAGACGACGCCAGTGATCAGCGCGTCGTCGCTGTCGTCGGCATACAAGAGTTCGATGGAGCGGCCCTGCAGCGAGGCGATGCTTTGCAGCCGGCCGCGCGCGTTGTAGGCATACACCAGCCCGTTGCCTTCCTCTGCGATGCGCGAGATCAGCTTGCCCTGAGAGTCGAAGGTGTAGATGGCGTCCTGGCGATACAGTACCCATTGATTGCCATTGGCGATGATGCGCTCGCCGGAGGCATTGGTAGCGCGATAGTCCGAGCCCACTTTGCGGAACGGCACGGCATAACCGCTGCCCTCTACCAGGCCCAGCGCGTCGCCCTGGACCGTCAAACGCAGGCTGTGCGAGAAGGTCCAGCCTGGCCCGAACCCTCCAGTGTTCAATGCAATGCCCGAATGGTAGTAACGCGTCAGAGCAAGCCAGCCTAGATCGAAATCGCGCTCGCTTTGGAATTTCTCGCCGGTCTTGACGTCGCAGGGGTTGCCGACCATGCCCGCGTTGCCGCCGCTACTTTGGCTGCCATCTGGCTGTCCCTCGCACTGCAGGGTGGTGACTTCAATGGTCGCGAAGATCTCATTATTCGTGCAGCCTTTATCGCTGAGGTGCCAGGAAGCATAGGGCTTCGGACACTCGGAGCGACGCATGCGGCTCATGAATGTAATGTAGTCGTTGGGACCGCTGCAATCGTCATAGACCGTATGAACGCTGTACTGCCTGCTCTGGCTTTCCATGCCGATGTCGTACTCTGGAAATGGACCAAATGCGACTGTCCACGGCCCGGCCGGCGAGACTGATGCCGAAGGGCAGCTCGGCCTTGTGGCGCTGATTTCCTGGCCTAGAACTAAGGCCGCCTGCTCCTCGGTCGGGATTTTGGAGGCTTGCCAAGTACTGTAGGTCCATTCTTCATCTTTGGCTTCGGTACGCCCCATCCAATAGGTGATCAGGGTCTTCCCGTCCTCCCGGAGAATCGCACTCTTGATCGTATCGACGTACTGATAGGCACCCGCCATATTCTCCGGTCCAGGGATCGCTTTGATCGCGACCTCTGCCTGCGCTTGGGTGTCGTAGACGCCGTGAGATGCTCCTTGCGCATCGCGCACAAGAAATTGCTGTTTCTTTTCCTGAGCGGAGACGAGCGGGGAAGCCAAAAAAAGACAGAGCATCGTTAGGAGCAGCGCGAAGCGCTTGGAGCCATTCTCTTTCTGGCTACGGTACGGAGTGGTCATTGCGCGTCCTTGCAAGAAGTCAATCAATCCAATCGAGTCAAATGCTGCAAACGGCAACATCCGTCCGGCCGCGCATCGGGCTGATCTGGTGCGATCAATCTCTTCCCAGCAAATGCTGGCCGCGTGGGCAATACTCTTCATCATCCCTGAGAGAGGCAGCGCGAAAAACGGGATACACACGTGTCGCATACGACAATCCTTGTCAGCACAAGTGGCGATAATAGGTGACGGTGTCGACTCCCCGTAAAATTGATCCATCCATAATTAGAGGTCTCCGGGCACACTA
>NZ_JARVTE010000031.1:0-27719 GCF_030208815.1 Xanthomonas sp. fls2-241-TYG-148 | reverse complement strand
CATCCATTTGGCCTTCTTGGCACTATTACTCAGAAGATCGTGAACAGGTTCTTAGCAAGCGGCATCCATTGCAGCAGCGATCAACGGAACGTGCATGCTGGATCTTCGGAGTGATTGCATGGCATGCAACACATGCTCTCTCATCGCTGCGCTGTGCAGCGTGGTGACATGACGATTTTTCCATCGCCGCAGCTGCGCAATGACGAGGAAAAATCTTTACTTCGAATTTTTTCTCGCCAACCGTAACGAGTGCAGCGACCGCACCTTTCGCCCAGCGCAGCGCACTTACATCTACTTGAAGCTGACTTCTTTGCGTCGAGCGACACGGTGTTGATGCGAACCACTGCCTCTTTGGCTGCTGCATTTTTGAGCACACTACAAAGCGGGCAGTTCGCCTGAGCAATGCGAGCAACCTGCCGAACCAGATTGCGATGTACACGCTGACAGTTTGGACAGACGACTCACCTCGAGCAATGATCCGCGTGCGGCTTCTTCTCACCTGTGTCATGGCATCTCATTGATTGGCTGCCAATGAGCAAGAACCGTTGTCGACATTCAACGCAGTGCCCATCGCGTGAATTCAGAGCCAGCAATCTGGTTCGATGCGTCGAGAGATCGGCTGGTTGGCTGATCGGCGGCCGATGCTTGTCACCGAGGACGAAAAAACGGTGTCGACTTGCAAGCACCAGCATTCAGAAAAAGACGTCGTTTGCCGCCGCACCCTGATCAAGCCTCGATTGAACACGCTGCAAAGAGCTGCACGCACCAGGCACTCCAGAGCATAAATCTTTGCTGGACACAGCCACAAGCCTACCGCGGGAAGCCGCTAGGCAATGCTTCGCCACAACCCAACAACACTGACGAAATCTGCGGTTGCGCGAGGGAAACATTCGGCTGCGCGCGCAGCACAAATGCACGACGTGCATTACCTTCGAAAGAAAGAGCAAGGCTAAAAGCGACAACATGCGGCTTCAACATCGCCACGCCAGACCATCGATATGAGTCGATCAATTGCTTGCTACCAAACAACGCGCACCGCGCTGCATAACGAGAACACGATGGGAGCACGCGCAACACACATGCCCGACTAGCTAAGAGATGACGTTCTGCTGCAGTCGTCACCGCATGACGTACGGGCAACTGAAGGTGGGGACATCGCTGAGCGCGTTTGCAGACATCTCGATGCACAACGTCCTTTAGAGAACAGGCAGGCTACTGACGACATCAACATGCATCTACTGGTAGCTCGCGCAAAAGCGCACACGCAGCGCCACAGTTGCCGTTACCGCGCACCTCAGCAAATCACGTCACTACGTAGCTCGCAAGCTTCACAGCAAACCACATGTGCAGCCAACGTGAATTCCCACACGTCATCGGCGTGATTTCACAAAGACGCCTGTGCAACGCGCGCAACTTATTTGTATCAGCACCGCGTCGCTACAGCGATGCGACGCGCACTGCGTGTTGCAGTGCAGAGACGGTCATCGCCACATCGCTGATCCAGCAAGCAATTACCGCCGTCAACCCCGCCCATTCAGCCAATATTGTGTGATCGGCGCCTACCTTGCGCCAACTTTTTGACCCGCCTGATTCGGCGGGCACCTTCGGCAGATTCTTCCTTTCGCCGGAGACCGGGCGGCCCGTGACAGGTCGCCTCCCCATGACGCCAAGCCTCCCGCACTGGTGTGTTCGCATTGGACACCCTGTGGATGGGCCCATACGGAGCAAGGAGTTCTATGAAACTGGCCTGGATACTTTGGCTGTCGCAATTATTGCCGCAGCCTGCAGCAGATTCGTTGTGTTTGAGTACCACCGTGTACCTGGAAGCACGTGACCAGACCCTGCGTGGTCAGCAGGCGGTTGCGGAAGTCGCACTGCGTCGCCTGGACAGTGGTCTGTGGGGCGATTCGATGTGTCAGGTGGTGACCGCGCGCAAGCAATTCGCGCCGACCATCGTGTCACCCGGCACCCAGCTGAAGAACGACGATGCCTGGAACAAGGCGTTGGACGTGGCGCTGGCTGCGGAACGCAATTGGGCGCTACCGGTAGGCCAGCGCAAAGAGATCGTGCCAGGCGCAAGTCACTTCGCTGCCAGCGCCATTGCCAGCCCGAGCTGGCGCAATGCGTATCAGGTGGCCACCATCGGTGACCATACGTTCTACCGCGTGCAGAAACTGCGGCCACGCACCGCGTCCTGACGCGCGCCACGCAGCACGCGATGCCGCTAAGCTTGCGTCTTCGCTCCTGTGTGGACTCTCCATGAAGCTGTATACAAAGCCGGGCGCCTGCTCGCTCGCAGATCACATCGTATTGCGCTGGTCCGGCCTGCCGTTCGAGCTCACTGTGGTCGACGCGGCCACGATGAAGTCGCCTGACTATCTACGCCTGAATCCGGCAGGCGCGGTGCCGCTGCTGGTGGTCGACCAATGGGCACTGACCCAGAATGCGGCGATCCTCAACTACATCGCCGACACCGCACCGCTGACCGGCCTGGGTGGCGACGGCACCGCGCGTAGCCGCGCCGAGATCAATCGCTGGATCGCCTTCGTCAACGCCGATCTGCATCCGACCTTCAAGCCGCTCTTCGGCAGCACGGCGTATCTGCAGGACGACGCGCTGATCCAGCGCACCCACGAGGATGCGCGCACAAAACTGCGCACGCTCTACACGCGTGTGGATGCGCATCTGCAAAGCCGCAAGTGGTTAGCCGGCGACACGCATACCGGCGCCGATGCCTATCTGTTCGTCACCTTGCGCTGGGCGCACAAGGCCGGCGTGGACCTGTCCGGCCTGAGCGCGCTCGATGCGTTCTTCCAGCGCATGCTGGCAGATGCAGACGTACAAGCCGCACTGCAAGCCGAAGGCTTGAACTGATCGCCCAGTGCGGCGGGCGGGCGGCAAACGCACGTGATCGTGCACCGAAGGCAGCACGCAGAACGCCGTGCACTAGATGAGTGACCACAAAAAACGCCGGGCAATGCCCGGCGTTTTCTATCTCATTGCAGCGATCACTCAGCCCAGCAGATGCGACACGCCGCTGCGCTCTTCTTCCAGCTCGGCCAGGGTCTTGTCGATGTACTTCTGGCTGAAGTCGTCGATCGGCAGATCCTTGACCAGGGTGTACTGGCCGTTCTCGGTTGTCACCGGGAAGCCGAAGATCACGCCTTCCGGAATACCGTAGGAGCCGTCGGACGGCACGCCCATGGTGACCCACTTGCCGTTGCTGCCCAGTACCCAGTCACGCACGTGATCGATGGCGGCATTGGCAGCCGATGCGGCCGACGACAGCCCGCGCGCTTCGATGATCGCCGCGCCGCGCTTGCCCACGGTCGGGATGAAGGTGCCGGCGTTCCATTCCTGGTCGTTGATCGCATCGCCGATGGACGCGCCATCGGAGGTGGCGAAACGGTAATCCGGATACATGGTCGGGCTGTGGTTGCCCCATACCACCAACTTCTCGATCCCGCCGACCGGCTTGCCGAGCTTGAGCGAGAGCTGGCTCAGCGCACGGTTGTGGTCCAGGCGCAGCATGGCGGTGAAGTTCTTCGGGTTCAGATCCGGCGCCGACTTCATCGCGATGTAGGCATTGGTGTTGGCTGGATTACCGACCACCAGCACCTTGACGTCACGCTTGGCGACCTTGTTCAGGGCAGCGCCCTGCGCGGTGAAGATCTTGGCGTTCTCCAGCAGCAGGTCCTTGCGCTCCATGCCCGGGCCGCGCGGACGCGCACCGACCAGCAGGGCGACGTCGATGTCCTTGAACGCCACTTCGGCGTCGTCGGTGCCGACCATGCCGGCCAGCAGCGGGAACGCGCAGTCTTCCAGCTCCATCATCACGCCCTTGAGCGCGGCCTGGGCCTTTTCGTTGGACAGTTCCAGCAACTGCAGGATCACCGGCTGGTCCTTGCCCAGCATTTCGCCGGAGGCAATGCGGAACAGCAGGGCATAGCCGATCTGGCCGGCAGCGCCGGTCACAGCAACACGAACGGGTGCTTTCATGGGGTGTTTCCTCTGCTAAAAAGCGTTGGTGGGGGTTGCGCGCTGGCGTGGCACGGAGCCTGGCGGCGCTTTGACAAGCGAACGGCCGCACGTGGCGGCCGTTCGGCGGGGTGAGATCAGGCGGCGAGGATCTTGTTCCACTCCGCAACGCGGTCGGCCTTGGCGGCCAGCACGGCGTCGGTGTCGCCTTCGATGGTGAGCGTGTTGATGGTGTCGCCCTGGGCAACGCTATCCACCACGTCCAGGCCCTGGGTGACCTTGCCGAACACGGTGTGCTTGCCGTCCAGCCACGGGGTGGCGGTGTGGGTGATGAAGAACTGGCTGCCATTAGTGTTGGGGCCGGCATTGGCCATGGACAGCACGCCGCGCTCGTGGCCGACGCCATTGTTGGCCTCGTCTTCGAAACGATAGCCCGGGCCGCCGCGGCCGGAACCTTCCGGGCAACCGCCCTGGATCATGAAGTCGGCGATGACGCGGTGGAAGCTCAGGCCGTTGTAGAAGCCGCGCTTGGCCAGATTGACGAAGTTGGCCACGGTCAGCGGTGCCTTCTCCGGATACAGCTCAACAACGATCGGGCCGCGGGACGTGTCGAAAGTGGCGATCAGGGACATGGAAATCCTTGCAGGTTCTGGGTGATCAACAGCCCATTAGGATACACCCGGGCGCGTGGACGACCGCGCGGTTACGACCATGGTCCAAGGCCGTCGCCGGGTCGGCAATCGAGACGCCATCACGCTGCCTGAATGGGCGATCTGAATCGACTTGCGCCAATCCGCAACGGCACGGCAACGAAACCGCTATAATGTCGGGCTTACCTCATCTCAAGACTGGCGCCAGACAGGGGCCCTTTCCGCATGTCTATCGAAAAACTCCGCAACATCGCCATCGTCGCGCACGTCGACCATGGCAAGACCACTCTCGTCGACTGCCTGCTGAAGCAGTCCGGCACCCTGTCCGAACGCACCGTGTTGGCTGAGCGCGTGATGGACAGCAACGATCAGGAAAAGGAACGTGGCATCACGATCCTGGCCAAGAACACGGCCATCACCTGGAACGGCAACCGCATCAACATCGTCGACACCCCGGGACACGCCGACTTCGGTGGCGAAGTCGAGCGCGTGCTGTCGATGGTGGACTCGGTGCTGATCCTGGTCGACGCGATGGACGGCCCGATGCCGCAGACGCGCTTCGTGACCCAGAAGGCCTTTGCGATGGGCTTCAAGCCGATCGTGGTGGTCAACAAGATCGACCGTCCCGGCGCACGCCCGGACTGGGTGATCGACCAGGTGTTCGACCTGTTCGACAAGCTCGGCGCAACCGACGAGCAGCTGGACTTCCCGATCGTCTACACCTCGGCACTGAACGGCTACGCCAGCCTGGATTCCAACGTACGCGACGGCGACATGACCCCGCTGTACGAAGCGATCATGCAGCACGTCTCGGCACCGGACGTCGATCCGGACGGCCCGTTCCAGATGCGCATCAGCCAGCTGGACTACAACAACTTCGTCGGCGTGATCGGCATCGGCCGCATCCAGCGCGGCGTACTGAAGAAGAACATGCCGGTCAGCGTGATCGACCGTGAAGGCAAGAAGCGTCAGGGCAAGGTGCTGCAGGTGCTGGGCTTCCTGGGCCTGGAGCGCATCGAGCAGGACACCGCCGAGGCCGGCGATATCGTCGCCATCTCCGGCGTGGCCGAGCTGACCATTTCCGACACCGTCTGTGCGCTCGACGCGCCGGAAGGCCTGCCGCCGCTGACCGTGGACGAGCCGACCATCTCGATGACCTTCCAGGTCAACAACTCGCCGTTCGCCGGCAACAAGGACCTGTCCGGTGGCAAGTTCCTGACCAGCCGCCAGCTGCGCGACCGTCTGGACCGCGAGAAGGTGCACAACGTTGCACTGAAGGTCGAAGAAGGCTCCGACGCCGACAAGTTCCTGGTCTCCGGCCGTGGCGAACTGCATCTGTCGGTGCTGATCGAAAACATGCGTCGTGAAGGCTACGAGCTGGCCGTGTCGCGTCCGGAAGTGATCATCAAGGAAATCGACGGCAAGCAGATGGAGCCGATCGAACAGCTGGTGGTGGACATCGAAGAACAGCACCAGGGCGGCGTGATGGAAAAGCTGGGCACCCGCAAGGGCCAGCTGAAAAACATGGAGCCTGACGGCAAGGGCCGCGTGCGTCTGGATTACATGATCCCGGCGCGTGGCCTGATCGGCTTCCAGAACGAGTTCCGCACCCTGACCCAGGGCTCGGGCCTGCTGTTCCACGTGTTCGACCATTACGGCCCGAAGGAACAGGGCGCCATCGCCAAGCGCCAGAACGGCGTGATGATTGCCAACGCACCGGGCGCAACGCCGGCCTATGCGCTGGGGCCGTTGGAAGAGCGTGGCCGTCTGTTCGCCGCTGAAGGCGACAACGTGTACGAAGGCCAGCTGATCGGTATCCACTCCAAGGACAACGATCTGACCGTCAACGCGATCAAGACCAAGCCGCTGACCAACATGCGCGCGTCGGGCAAGGATGACGCGATCAAGCTGACCCCGGCGATCAAGTACACGCTGGAACAGGCCCTGGACTTCATCGAGGACGACGAGCTGGTGGAAGTCACCCCGAAGGAAATCCGCCTGCGCAAGAAGTTCCTGACCGAAAGCGACCGTAAGCGCGCCGGCCGTTCGGGCTGATCGTTTAGGCCTACGGTCGTGAGCGACACGCCCTACAGCCCGGATCCGCGTGCGCATCCGGGGCTGCACCTGATCGCCTTGCTCGAGGCGGTCAAGGGCATGCTTGCGATCCTGGCGGCGACGGGCCTGGAAATTCTGGGCCCGCTCCCGCTGCAACATGCGGTCAGCACGCTGATTCGCCGTTTCAGTCTGGACCCCGACCACGGCGCACTGCCGTCGTTGCTCAAGACCATCAACCCCGACGCGGTACATTTAGCCGCCGCCGCCATGCTGGCCTACGGCCTGCTGCATGTGGTGGAAGCGTGGGGTCTGTGGCGTGCCAAGGCCTGGGCCTCCGTGCTCGGCTGCCTGTCTGCCGCCATCTATTTGCCATTCGATATCTACGCCATCGTCCGCCATCCCGGCTGGACCGCCTGGGGCGTGCTGGCGATCAACCTGATCGTGGTCGGCGTGCTGGCGCGCGACCTGGTGCGGCGCCGACGTCGCTGACGCCACCGTTCACTGTCCTACCCGTTCGACACATTGTCACCCCGCCGCAGCGCCGCTAGCCTGCGAAGCTGATCCCTGGGGAAACCGACGATGCGCACACCCATCCTGTCCCTGCTTTCCCTGGCCGCGTTGAGCGGCTGCGCCGTTGCTGCCGACAAGCCCGTTGTCGCCGACGCGGCGGTGCCGTCTGCGCCTGTCGAGGTGGTCGAAGCCGATATTGCGACCCTGCAGGCGCGCATGCAGGCTGGCCGGTCCAGCAGCGCCCAACTCACGCACGCCTACCTGCAGCGCATCGCCAGCATCGACCGCAGCGGACCACGCCTAAATGCAGTGATCGAACTGAACCCGCAGGCCGAAGCCGACGCCGCCGCGCTGGATGCCGAACGTCGTGCCGGCCAGGTGCGCGGCCCGCTGCACGGCATCCCGCTGCTGCTCAAGGACAACATCGACGCACTGCCGATGGTCAACAGCGCCGGCTCGCTGGCGTTGGTCAGCTTCCGTCCCACACAGGATGCGTTCCTGGTGCAGCGCCTGCGCGCGGCGGGCGCGGTGATCCTGGGCAAGACCAATCTCAGCGAATGGGCCAATTTTCGCTCTACCCAATCCAGTTCGGGCTGGAGCGGCCGCGGCGGGCTGACTCGTAATCCGTACGCGCTGGACCGCAACCCATGCGGCTCCAGCGCCGGCACCGGCGCGGCGATTGCCGCCAGCCTGGCGACGGTAGGCATCGGCACCGAGACCGATGGCAGCATCACCTGCCCGGCTGCAGTCAATGGCCTGGTCGGGCTCAAGCCCACCGTGGGTCTGGTCAGCCGTGACGGCATCATTCCCATCTCGGCCAGCCAGGACACCGCCGGGCCGATGACGCGCAGCGTTGCCGATGCGGCCGCGGTACTGCAGGCAATTGCCGCACCCGATCCGCAAGACCCGGCCACGCACACTGCGCCATCGTCCATACCGAACTATCTCGCCCACCTCAAACCCGATGGCCTGCGCGGCGCGCGCCTGGGGCTGTTACGCAACCCACTGCGCGAGGATCCCGCCATCGCCGCCGCATTGGATCGCGCCGTACAGACCCTGCGAGCGGCAGGTGCCACGGTGATCGAAACCCGCCTGGCCACCGATGGACAGTGGGATGCCGCTGAGCAGACGGTCCTGTTGGTTGAATTCAAGGCCGGCTTGAATGCCTATCTGCGCAGCCACGCCGCGCCGGTCAAAGACCTGGACGCGCTGGTTGCCTTCAATCGCGCCAATGCGCAGCGCGAAATGCCCTACTTCGGCCAGGAGTTGTTCGAGCAGGCCCAGGCTGCGCCGGGCCTGGAGGACCCGGCTTATCTGAGCGCGCGTGCCAGCGCCAGACGGCTCGCCGGCGAACAAGGCATCGACGCCGCACTGAAGGCCGACCGCCTGGACGCGCTGATCGTCCCGACCACCGGCCCTACCTGGGTCACCACGCTCGGCAAGGGCGACACGTTTCCCGGTGCCGGTTACGGCGCCGCGGCCGTGGCCGGATATCCCAGCCTGAGCGTGCCGATGGGGCAAACCCAGGGCTTGCCGCTCGGACTGCTGTTCATGGGGACCGCCTGGAGCGAGCCGCGCCTGATCGAACTGGGCTATGCCTACGAACAACGCAGCCATGCGCGGTTTGCGCCCGGCTACGCGCCAAGCGCACCGCCGGCGGCGACACCGGGCCCATCGCAACCGAAGACGGCCGACTGACCGCACCGCAAGGCAGCGTGGGAGCGATGCAGGCATCGACGTCATGCGACAGCATCGCCAGGATGTCGCGCTACTTCCCGCCCGGACAGCTGCGCACTGGCACCCGTGTCGGTGCGCATCATCGCGAACCGGTTGGCCGCCAGCGCATACCGCCGCGGCCAAGCGCCTTCGCAGCCAGCGCTAAATCGATGCTGCAGGCTCGCCGTCTTCCGCTCCCGGCGAGCGCACGCTTTCCGGCGCGATCGGCTGCGGCGCACGTGACGCGGGCTTTTCTTCGCCGGTAATTTCGGCACGGATCCTGGGCAATGCGTAGGCGTGCTCGCGGGTTAGGAAATCGATCATGCGCTCGCGCACCAGGCAGCGCAGGTCGAACGCGTCGCCGGAATTACGCGCACTCACCAGCAGACGCACCTGGATGGTGTTGTCGCTGGTATCGGTGATCTGGGTGACGCAGACACGCCCGTCCCATAGCGGTTCGCTGTGGCAGATACGCTCCAGCTCTGCGCGTACCGCGGCGATCGGCGTGCGGTAATCCAGCCACAGGAACGCGGTACCCAGCAGGTCGGCGCTGGCACGCGTCCAGTTCTGGAACGGGTTCTCGATGAACCAGGTCAGCGGCACCACCATGCGCCGCTCATCCCAGATGCGCACCACCACATAGGAGCTGCCGATCTCCTCGATCCGCCCCCATTCGCCTTCCACAATCACCACATCGTCCAGGCGGATCGGCTGCGTCAGCGCGATCTGCAAACCGGCGATCAGGTTGCCGAACACCGGCTTTGCGGCGATACCGGCCACCAGGCCGATGATGCCCGCCGAGGCCAATAACGTCTTGCCGATCTGGCGCACCTGCTCAAAGCCAAGCAGGACCACCGAAATACCGAGCAGGATCACTGCACCCATCACCACCCGGCTCAGCACGCGTGTCTGCGTCTGGATGCGTCGGGCGGTGAGGTTATCGGCCACCTCGATCGGGTTGCTGCGCAGGATCGCCGCCTCGCCGGCAGCCACCGCGCGCACCAGCAGCCAGGTCACACAGCCGACGATGCCCACGTGCAGCAGGTGCTGCACAGCGGCCAGCGCCTTTTCCGACAACGGCGTGGCTTCGGTGGCAACGCTGAGAAACAGCAGCGGCAGGATGAAGGCCGCCGGCAAGGTGATCACGCGGATGATGCGTGCGCGGCGATAGTCGCGGCCCTGCATGCGGCGGAACAGCCACAGCAGCAATGTCCAGGCCACCAACCCCGCCAGCAGTGCAGCACCTAGCGGGATGGCGTATTCGCGAATGACGTTCCAATCGGCAGTCAAACCGTTCCTCCTGTGGGGGGAAAGAGGGATGGCTGCAGGAGCATGCCGCAAGCGGCATGAGCATCACGTCATGCGCACGCGCATTTAGCCGCCCAGCGGCTGCGCGGCTACCTGTTGCTGCTTGCGTACGATCGCCATGGCGATCTCCAGCGACTGCTCGTAATTCAGGCGCGGATCCACGCTGGACCGGTAGGCACGTTCGAGGTCGCGTTCGGTCAGCTCACGCGCGCCACCGGTGCACTCGGTGACATCTTCGCCGGTCAATTCCAGATGCACCCCGCCCAAGCGCGTGCCTGCGGCGGCATGCAGGTCGAACGACAGTTCCACCTCGCTACGGATGTTGTCGAACCGCCGCGTCTTGTAGCCGTTGCCGGTGCTTTCGGTATTGCCATGCATCGCATCGCACACCCACAGCACGCGCCGGCCGTCGCGCTTGACCGCGTCCAGCAGCGGCGGCAATTTCTCGGCAATCTGTGCGGCGCCCATGCGGTGAATGAAGCTCAGGCGGCCTGGCTCATCTTCGGGATTGAGCACATCCATCAAACGCAGCAACTGATCCGACTGCACCGACGGGCCCACCTTGATCGCGATCGGATTACGCACGCCGCGCAGATATTCCACATGCGCGCCATCGAGCGCCGCGGTGCGCATGCCTATCCACGGGTAATGCGTACTGAGGTTGAACCAACCCCATTGGCGCGGCACCTGCCGGGTCAGACCTTCTTCGTAGGGCAGTAGCAAGGCCTCGTGCGAGGTGTAGAAGTCGATGCGATTGAGGTTGTAGACCTCCGCTCCCGACAACGTCTCCATGAAGCGCACCGCATCGCCGATCGAGGACACCATCTTCTGGTAGTCGGCCGCCAGCGGCGAATAACCCACCCACTGCAGATTCCAGTATTCGGGATGATGCAGGTCAGCGAAGCCGCCATCGATCAGCGCCCGCACGAAATTCATCGTCATCGCCGAGCGCGAATGCGCGGTGATCATGCGGCGCGGATCGGGCACGCGCGCGGCCTCCGTGAAGGCTGGCGCATTGATTACATCACCGCGGTAGCTCGGCAGCGTTACGCCATCGCGCGTCTCGGTATCGGCCGAACGCGGCTTGGCGTACTGGCCTGCAAACCGGCCCACCCGCACCACCGGCAGGCGCAAGCCATGCACCAGCACCAGACTCATTTGCAGCAGCACCTTCAGGCGATTGGAGATGGTGCCCGATTCGCAATCGCTGAAGTTCTCTGCGCAGTCGCCGCCCTGCAGCAGGAAGCGCTTGCCCTCCTGTGCTTCGGCCAGCTGGCGCTTGAGCGCGAAGATTTCCCACGACGTCACCAACGGCGGCAATTGGCGCAGCTCATCGAGCGTGTGCTCAAGCGCCGCCGCGTCCGGATAAGTCGGCATCTGCAGCGCCGTGCGCTGGCGCCAGCTTTGCGGCGACCAAGCGTCCGGCTGGTGGTCGGTCGAGGGGGAAGAAGCGGACATCGTGTACTCCAGAAGATCGCAGACGCCGGCCGCAGCCGGACCCATCAGAACAACTTGCGCGGGCCGCGGTGCTTGAAGCCCGCATACAAGGCCCACAGCGCCAGGCCGACAAACCAGACCATGCTCCACATCGGCATGCTCAGCCCCAGAAAGCGCCAGTCGATATTGCCGCAGTCACCGGTGCCGGTCAGCACCGTGCGGAACACTTCGAACGGGCCCATCGTCTCGCTCAGAAAACTCAGCGGCGGCCCACACGAGGACATCATGTCCTTGGGACGGATCTGCACCCACACATGCCGCGCCGCAATGCCCATGCCCACGCCGGCAGCAATGAAGGCCAGCACGCCATACGCCTTGCGCCCACCGGCCCCACGTGGGCCATGTAACGCGCCCAGCAGGAACAGCAGGGCCAGTGCGGCGAACGCGATGCGCTGGAAAATGCACAGCGGGCAAGGTTCCAGGCCCAGATGCAGCTGCACGTAGATCGCATAGGCCAGCAAGCCGGCACAGGCCAGAAAGCCCAACAGGAATTGCGCCCGAAAACCCCAACGGAATGGATTCATCGTTACCGCTTGCCAAGGACCAAGATGCGGATTATCTGCCATCCCCGTCCTGCTGACCACGCATGCTCGGGGCCGCTGCGGCAATCCGTGCCGATGCTGCGCGTAACTGACACCCGCTTCGCTTGATTGCCTGCAACCGCGCGCCGCTTTCGACCAGAGCAGCCTGGCGCAGGAACCGCTGGTGGCGACGCGCGGCAGCATCGCTACTGACGGGGGGCGTCAACCCGTTAATGCAGGCGCTGGGGCACTACCAGAACACAGCTCTGCAGCGGACGTAAATGAGGTTATCGGCCCTCGCCGCTTACATCCTTTCGGATCCGCACCCGGGGCAAGCAGATGGAGTGCGCCGGTGGTGTGGGCAGCAGCGCTGGGTGCGCGTGAACAGGCCAGGACCGCATCGCTACTGCGATGGCATCAGCGCGCTCTTCAATGGCCGCATTCCACGGTGGACGTTACGGATGTCCAGATGCCGCCCCTTCCGCGCACCGGCCAACACTGTCATCCCAGCGCCTGCAAGCCAGCACACACCTCACCGCTGGTCCGCAACGAAAAAGCCCGGCATCAGCCGGGCTCCTTCAAGAATCTTTGCGACGAGACGATCCGATTACTCGGACACTTCCTCGGCGACGACTGGACGGTCGACCAGTTCCACATACGCCATCGGTGCATTGTCACCGGCACGGAAGCCAGCCTTCAGGATGCGCAGGTAGCCGCCGGGACGGGTCGCGTAACGCGGGCCCAGCTCGACGAACAGCTTGCCCACGGCTTCCTTGTCGCGCAGGCGGGCAAACGCCAGACGACGGTTTGCAACGCCATCGACCTTGCCGATGGTGATCAGCGGCTCGGCAACACGACGCAGTTCCTTGGCCTTCGGCAAGGTGGTCTTGATCAGCTCGTGCTTGAACAGCGAGGCTGCCATGTTGCGGAACATGGCTTCGCGGTGCGCGCTGGTGCGGTTGAACTTACGACCGGATTTCTGGTGACGCATGAGTGTGATTTCCTATGGAATGTTGAGACTACTGAGAGACGTTGTCGCCATCCTGGCGCTGTTGAATGGACTGCGGTTGGTCCGAGCCGGTTGTCCTTGACCGGGTGTCACCGCGGGCTTTGGCCCGTCGATGTAAAAAAAGCATGGGCGCCCGAAGACGCCCATGCGGTGTTGCATTAACCAAGCATGCCGTGCTGAGCGACACCGGCCGGCGGCCAGTTCTCCAGCTTCATGCCCAGTGCAAGGCCGCGCTGTGCCAGCACTTCCTTGATTTCGGTCAGCGACTTCTTGCCCAGATTCGGGGTCTTGAGCAGCTCGACTTCGGTTTTCTGGATCAGATCGCCGATGTAATAGATGCTCTCAGCCTTCAGGCAGTTGGCCGAACGCACGGTCAGCTCGAGGTCGTCGATCGGGCGCAGCAGCACCGGATCCACGCCGCTGGCAGCCGGCTTGGCCGCACCGCGATCGCGGTGGGTGAAATCGCCGAACACCGACAGCTGATCGCTAAGGATGTCGGCGGCGGTGCGCACGGCTTCCTCGGCATCGATCGTGCCATTGGTTTCGATATCGATGACCAGCTTGTCGAGGTCGGTACGTTGTTCGACGCGTGCAGCTTCCACGGCATAGGCAACGCGACGCACGGGCGAGAACGACGCATCCAGCATCAGACGACCGATGGTGCGGGTCTCTTCGTCCGGACGACGACGCGCGGCAGCCGGCTGATAGCCGAAACCACGCTCGATCTTCAGGCGCATGTTCAGCGCCGTGTCCTTGGTCAGGTGGCAGATCACGTGGTCGCCGTTGATGATCTCAACGTTGTGATCGGTCCTGATGTCGGCCGCAGTGACCGTACCCGGACCCTGCTTGGACAACGACAGAGTGGCGCTGTCACCACTGTGCATCCGGATTGCCACATCCTTCAGGTTGAGCAGGACGTCAAGCACGTCTTCCTGCAGCCCTTCGACCGTGGTGTACTCATGCAGCACGCCGTCGATCTCGACCTCGGTGATCGCAAAACCGGGGATCGACGACAACAGCACACGACGCAGGGCATTGCCCAGCGTGTGCCCGTAACCGCGCTCCAACGGCTCGATTACGACCTTTGCGCGGTTGTCGGTAAGACGTTCGATCTGCGGACCGCGTGGGCGCAGAACCTGGTTGGCGGTAACCGTCATGTTGCGGGGTCTCCTGCGAACCTCCGGCAGTGCCGGAGGCTCTCCAATGTGAATTACTTCGAATACAACTCGACGATCAGCGCTTCGTTGATATCCGAAGGCAGGTCGGCGCGATCCGGAACGGCCTTGAACACGCCGCTGAACTTCTTCGAATCGACTTCGACCCACGACGGTGTCATGTCGTGCTGCTCAGCCACGGTCAGGGCTTCCTGCACGCGGAGCTGCTTCTGTGCCTTTTCCGACAGCGTGATCGCATCGCCAGCCTTGATCTGGTACGAAGCCAGATTCACCGACTTGCCATTGACCAGCACGCCACGGTGCGACACCAGCTGGCGCGCGGCCGGACGGGTGACGGCAAAGCCCATGCGGTAGCAGACGTTGTCCAGACGGGTTTCCAGCAACTGCAGCAGGTTCTCGCCGGTGTTGCCCTTCTTGGTCGAGGCCTTCTTGTAGTAGTTGCGGAACTGACGCTCCAGCAAACCGTAGATGCGCTTGACCTTCTGCTTTTCACGCAGCTGGGTAGCGTAGTCGGAGAGCTTGCCCTTGCGAGCCGCGCCGTGCTGGCCGGGCTTCTGCTCAAGCTTGCACTTGGAGTCCAGCGCACGCGCCGGGCTCTTGAGGGAAAGGTCGGCGCCTTCACGGCGCGCGAGCTTACAGGTAGGACCGATATAACGAGCCATTTCTTATCGCTCCCTTTAGACGCGACGCTTCTTCGGCGGACGGCACCCGTTGTGCGGGATTGGCGTCACGTCGATGATGTTGGTGATCTTGTAGCCCACGTTGTTCAACGAACGCACGGCCGACTCACGGCCCGGACCCGGACCCTTGATACGCACTTCCAGCGACTTCACGCCGTAGTCGAGCGCAGCGCGGCCAGCCTTTTCGGCGGCAACCTGAGCAGCGAACGGGGTCGACTTGCGCGAACCACGGAAACCGGCGCCGCCGGACGTAGCCCACGACAGCGCATTACCCTGACGATCGGTGATGGTGACGATGGTGTTGTTGAACGAAGCGTGGACGTGAGCGACGCCGTCAGTGATGACGCGCTTGATCTTCTTCTTCGTTTTCTTTTCTGCTGGCTTTGCCATGATCTATCCCTTACTTCCTGATCGCCTTGCGCGGACCCTTACGGGTGCGGGCGTTGGTACGGGTACGCTGGCCACGCAGCGGGAGACCACGGCGATGACGCAGACCGCGATAGCAGCCCAGATCCATCAGTCGCTTGATCGCGATACCGATTTCGCGGCGCAGGTCGCCTTCGACGACATACTTGCCGACTTCGGCGCGCAGGCGCTCGATTTCGGGTTCGGACAGATCACGAATCTTCGTGGTCGAGGTGACGCCTGCGGATTCGCAGAGCTTCTTAGAACGGGTACGGCCGATGCCGTAGATGCTTTGCAACCCGACCCAGACGTGCTTCTGGGCTGGCAGGTTGACGCCTGCAATACGCGCCATGACGCGATTCTCCAACTGAGTGATGGCCCGACAGCGCCCAGGCGCCATCCGGCAGGATGGATCAAAAGTGAACTCGGAATTGTAGCAAGGCCTCGGATTGCTTTGAAGCCCGTGGAACCAAAAGTTCCATGGACCCGGCGTGGGGAGTGTGCCCTCGCTCCGGCGCCGGACGGTGTTGATCCAGAAAACTGCTCCGAATCGCCTGTGCTACTCCCGCACAGGACCACCCCGTCACACCCGCGCGCGAGACGTCGCGCGAGCCGCCCTTCTGATCGGAAGATCGTGGCCCGGGAACCAGGCCGTCTTCACGTAATGAAGAACTAGTGTACCACTTAACCGCGCGCCAGACCGCCGCGCGAGCCGCCCTTGAGGTTGGCCTTCTTCAGCAGGCTCTCATACTGGTGCGACATCAGATGCGCCTGGATCTGCGCAATGAAGTCCATCACCACCACCACCGCAATCAACAGCGAGGTGCCACCGAAGTGGAACGAGGTGCCGAGCTGCGTGCGCATGATTTCCGGCAGCAGGCAGACGATCACCAGGTACAGCGAACCGGCGGCAGTCAGGCGGGTCAGCACGCCGTCGACATAGTCGGCGGTGGCCTTGCCTGGCCGGATACCCGGAATCAACGCACCCGACTTCTTGAGGTTGTCGGCGGTTTCCTGCGAGTTGAAGACCAGCGCGGTATAGAAGAACGCGAAACCAATAATCAGCGCTGCAAACACCAGCATGTGCACCGGCTCGCCAGGACCCAGTGCGTTGGCGATGCGCTGCAGCCACGAACCCACGCCACTGCCGGAGGCAGCCTGACCCGACCACATCGACAGCGTGGCGGGGAACGCCAGGATGCTGGACGCGAAGATCGGCGGAATCACGCCTGCCATGTTGAGCTTAAGCGGCAGGAACGAGGTCTGATTCATGTACGCGTTACGGCCACCCTGGCGGCGCGCATAGTTCACCGTAATACGCCGCTGACCACGCTCGACGAACACCACGAACAGCGTGAACGCCAGAATCGTAATCACGATCAACAGCAGCGAAATGAAGCTCAAATTGCCTTCGCGGAACGCCTCGACGGTCTGAATCGCCGCCGACGGCAGACCGGCTACGATGCCGGCGAAGATGATGAGCGACACACCGTTACCGATGCCGCGCTCTGTGACCTGCTCGCCGACCCACATCAGGAAGATGGTGCCAGCGGTCAGTGCAATCACTGCGGTGAGCACAAAGCCCATGCCCGGGGCGTACACCACCGGAGCGCCACCCGGAGCGGTCTGGTTCTGCAGCGCGAGCGCGATACTGCCGCCCTGCACCACTGCCAGAAGCACCGCACCGATGCGCGAATATTGGGTGATCTTGCGTCGGCCGGATTCGCCTTCCTTCTGCATCGCCTTCAGGGCGGGAAAGATGTGCGTGGCCAACTGGATCACGATCGATGCCGAAATGTACGGCATTACGTTCAGCGCAAAAATGCTGAAACGGTGCAGGGCGCCGCCCGAGAACATGTTGAACATGTCCACGATGCCGCCACCCTGCGCCTGCATCAACGAAAGCATGGCATCGGGATTGACGCCAGGCACCGGCACATAGCAGCCGATGCGATAGACGATCAATGCCCCGAGGACGAACAACAGCCGCTGGCGAAGTTCCGTGAACTTGCCAAGCCCGCCACCGAGGTTACCAATGCCAGCCTGCGCCATCTGCCGATTACTCCTCTACGCTGCCGCCGGCAGCTTCGATTGCTGCCTTGGCGCCCGCGGTTGCCGCAACGCCCTTCAGCACGAACTTCTTGCTCAGCTCGCCCTTCAGCACGATCTTCGCCTTCTTGGCACGGCTCGGGACCAGATTGGCCGCGCGCAGTGCTGCGAAGTCGACATCACCGGCATCCAGCTTGTCCAACTGGTACGACAACACTTCAGCAGTGTCACGCGCCATCTTGGAGCGGAAGCCGATCTTCGGCAGACGACGCTGCATCGGGGTCTGGCCGCCTTCGAAACCGGCCTTGATCTTGCCACCGCCCTTACGAGCGAACGAACCCTTGTGACCGCGACCAGCGGTCTTGCCCAGGCCGGAACCGATGCCGCGACCGACGCGGGTGCGTTCGGTACGGGCGCCGTCGGCGGGCTTGAGGTCATTGAGACGCAAAGTCATGGGATTACTCCTCAACCTGGACGAGGTAGTGAACCGTATTGATCAGGCCGCGAACCTGCGGGCTGTCCTTCAGTTCACGCACATCGTTGAGCTTATTCAGGCCCAGGGCACGCACCGACAGGCGGTGACGCGACTGGGTTCCACGCAGGCCACGCACCAGGCGCACCTTCACGGTCTTATTGGTGTCCTTAGCCATGGTTGAGCTCCTCCACCTTCTTGCCGCGCTTGGCCGCAACACGCGCCGGCGACTGCACTTCCGACAGACCCTTCAGGGTTGCACGGACCAGGTTGATCGGATTACGCGAACCAACCGCCTTGGCCAGCACGTTCTTGACGCCGACCGCTTCCAGCACAGCGCGCATGGCGCCGCCTGCGATGACGCCCGTACCTTCCGACGCCGGCTGCATGTAGACGCGGGCTGCGCCGTGACCGGACTTGACGGCATGCCACAAGGTGCCGTTGTTCAGATCAACCGTTGCCAGGTTCTTGCGCGCCTGCTCCATCGACTTCTGGATAGCAACCGGCACTTCGCGCGCCTTGCCATAACCGAAACCGACCTTGCCCAGACCATCGCCGACCACGGTCAGCGCGGTGAAGGTGAACTGGCGACCGCCCTTGACGGTCTTGCTGACGCGGTTGACCGCGACCAGCTTCTCGATCATGCCGTCGTCGACTTTCTCTTCGCGGTTACGGTCGCGATCACGACCCCGCGGTGCACGTTCTTCTGCCATCTTGATTCCTTGAGTGATTAAGTATGTACGGCTCGAGGCCGCTTATGGTTGTGGAATACAGCGGTGTTCCCGGCGCCATTGCAGAAGAATGGGACGGCCCGGCAGACCCTGCCGGCGGTGGACGTGGAGACGACGCAAGGTCGCCTCCACAGCAGTGCTTTAGAACTGCAGGCCGCCTTCGCGGGCTGCATCGGCAAGCGCCTTGATGCGGCCGTGGTAGCGGTAGCCCGAGCGGTCGAATGCGACCTTCTCGATGCCCGCAGCCTTGGCGCGCTCGGCGATCAGCTTGCCAACCTTGACGGCGGCATCGCTGTTCTTGCCATTCTTCAGGCCGTCCTTGACGTCGGCCTGCAGGGTGTTCGCCGCAGCGATCACCTTGGAACCGTCGGCAGTGAAGACCTGCGCATACAGGTGCTGACCGGTGCGCAGCACCGACAGACGGGCGACGCCCAGTTCGCGGATGTGCGCGCGGGTGGACTTGGCGCGACGCAGACGGGCAATGTTCTTGTTGATGCTCATGGTTTAATCCTATGAAAGCTGAAGGAAACAGGCTTCGGCACGAACCCGACCACGCATGGCCGGGCCCGCAGAACGACCTGCATTAAGCCTTCTTGGCTTCCTTGCGAATGATGACTTCACCGGCGTACTTCACACCCTTGCCCTTATAGGGCTCCGGCGGACGGAAACCGCGGATCTTGGCGGCGACTTCGCCGACGCGCTGCTTGTCGGCGCCCTGGACCAGAATTTCGGTCTGGGTCGGGGTCGACAGCGTGATGCCTTCCGGCGCCACGAACACCAGCGGGTGCGAAAAGCCGAGCGCCAGGCTCAGATCCTTGCCCTGCATGGCGGCGCGATAACCGACGCCCACCAGCTCGAGCTTGCGCTCGAAGCCTTCGGAAACGCCCTTGATCATGTTGGCGAGAATCGCGCGCACGGTGCCGGTGATGGCGATCTGCGACGGATCATTGGCCGACAGGGTTGCAACGTCGCCGTCGATGGCGATTTCAACGCCGACCGGCTTCTGCAGGGTCAGAGTGCCCTTCGGGCCCTTGACACTGATCAGCTCGGGCTGGACGTTGAGCTCAACACCCTTCGGAAGGGACACAGGCTTCTTGGCTACACGGGACATGTTCGATTCCTTCCCTTAGGCCACGAAGCACAGGACTTCACCACCAACGCCGGCTTCGCGAGCCTGCGCATCGGTCATGATGCCCTTCGACGTGGAGATGATGGCGATACCCAGGCCACCCAGGACCTTGGGCAGTTCGGTCTTGCCACGGTACTGGCGCAGACCCGAGCGCGAGAAACGCTTCAGGGTCTCGATGACCGGACGGCCTTCGAAATACTTCAGCACGATTTCCAGCTCCGACTTGTTGTTCTCGGTCGCTGTCACGCGCAGGTCGGTGATGTAACCCTCGTCCTTCAGGACTTGGGCGATCGCAACCTTGATCTTGGATGACGGCAATTTCACCGTCTGCTTACCAACCGCGGCCGCATTCTTGATGCGAACCAGCAGGTCGGCGATGGGATCAGTCATGCTCATATGAGTACCTTTGAGTGCACCGATATCCGCTTTCGCGAAAATCTTGTGTTTTCCTGGGGATGGGCCAGGACCCTTGAACGCTTCACCCCACCCTCACGGGCAAGACAGAAGCGGAAGTATACGACAAAAGAGCCCGACTTGCGTCGGACTCCCTTGTTGAACAGAACAAACCTGTTCCAACCGGCCGCGAGCGGCCGAATTGTGATTACCAGCTGGCCTTGCGCAGACCCGGAACGTCACCGTTCATGGTTGCCTTGCGCAGCATGTTGCGACCAAGACCGAACTTGCGGTAGACACCGCGCGGACGACCGGACAGCTCGCAACGGTTGCGGTGGCGGCTCGGCGACGAATCGCGCGGCAGCTTCTGCAACTTGGTCGACGCATCGATCTTCTCTTCGTAGGACGCATCCTGACTGGAGAGGATCTTCTTCAGCGCATCACGCTTGCCGGCGAACTTCTTTGCCAGCTTTGCCCGCTTGATGTCGCGGTGGATCATGGAGGTCTTTGCCATTTCGGATGTCCTCGACGGTCAGTTACGGAACGGGAACTTGAACGCTGCCAACAGCGCCTTCGCTTCCGCATCCGTCTTGGCGGTGGTGGTGATGGCGATATCCATACCGCGAATCGCGTCGACGGCGTCGAAGTCGATTTCCGGGAAGATGATCTGTTCCTTCACACCCATGTTGAAATTGCCACGACCGTCAAAGGAGCGGCCCGACACACCACGGAAGTCGCGCACGCGCGGCAACGAGATGTTGATCAGACGGTCCAGAAACTCGTACATCTTGGCGCGACGCAACGTGGTCTTGCAGCCGATCGGCCAACCGTCGCGGATCTTGAACGATGCGACCGAAACGCGCGACTTGGTGACCACCGGCTTTTGACCGGAAATCTTGGACATGTCGGCGACCGCATTTTCCAGGATCTTCTTGTTGGTTGCCGCTTCGCCCACGCCCATGTTGAGCGTGACCTTGACCAGCTTCGGCACTTCCATCGGATTGGTGTAGCCGAATTCCTTCATCAGGGCCGGCACCACGTTTTCCTTGTAAAACTTTTCGAGACGAGTGTTCATGATCTCATTCCTCAGGCGTCGAGCGCCTCACCGCTGGAGCGGAACACACGCAATTTGCGTCCATCCTCCAGCACCTTGAAGCCAACGCGCTCGCCCTTGCCCGTTGCCGGGTTGACGATATTGACGTTGGAGATATGGATCGACGCTTCACGCTCGACCACGCCGCCGGCGACACCCGCCTGCGGGTTCGGCTTGGTATGGCGCTTGATGACGTTGGCGTTGGAGACGATCACGCGATCGCCCTCCACACGCACCACTTCACCCTGCTTACCCTTGTCCTTGCCGGTGTTGATGACGACCTGGTCGCCCTTCTTGATACGGTTAGCCATGTGTATGTCCTCCGCTCACAGCACTTCGGGAGCGAGCGAGACGATCTTCATGAACTTCTCGGAACGCAGCTCGCGCGTCACCGGCCCGAAGATGCGGGTCCCGATCGGCTCCTGCTTGTTGTTCAACAGCACAGCGGCATTGCCGTCGAAGCGGATCAGCGAACCGTCGGGACGGCGCACACCCTTGCGGGTACGCACCACGACGGCGTCGTAGACTTCGCCCTTCTTGACCTTGCCACGCGGGATGGCGTCCTTGACGGTCACCTTGATGATGTCACCGATGTGTGCGTAGCGGCGCTTAGAGCCGCCCAGCACCTTGATGCACATCACTTCCTTGGCACCCGAATTGTCGGCCACATCGAGGTAGCTCTGCATCTGGATCATGATTCAGATCTCCCTTAGACGGCCGCACGGGTGACGATTTCGACCACCCGCCAGTTCTTGGTCTTGGACATTGGCGCAATTTCAGTCACGCGCACGACATCGCCTTCGTTGCAGGCATTGTCGGCGTCGTGTGCGTGCAGCTTGGACGAGCGCTTGATGTACTTACCGTACAACGGGTGCTTGACCTGGCGCTCCACCAACACGGTGACCGTCTTGTCCATCTTGTTGCTGACGACACGGCCTTCGACCGTGCGCAGCGTTTGCTTTTCGTTGTTGTCGCTCATCGCGGCCATCCTTACTGGGTGCTGCCGAGCAGGTGCTTGACGCGAGCAATCTCGCGGCGCACCCGGCGGGTTTCGTGGGTCTTCGGCAGCTGGCCGGTGACCTGCTGCATGCGGAGCGAGAATTGCTCCTTACGCAGATCGGTCAGGTGGGCCTTCAGTTCGTCAGCCGACTTCTCGCGGAGTTGTTTGATATCCATCAGCGCACCGTCCGGGTCACGAAAGTGGTGGTCACCGAAAGCTTCGCGGCGGCAAGGCGGAACGCCTCACGTGCGATGTCTTCAGGAATACCCTCGATTTCATAGATCATGCGGCCCGGCTGAATCTGCGCGACCCAGTACTCCACGTTGCCCTTACCGGAGCCCATGCGGACTTCGATCGGCTTCTTGGTGATCGGCTTGTCGGGGAACACACGGATCCACATCTTGCCGCCCTTTTTGACGTGGCGGCTGATCGTACGGCGGGCGGCTTCGATCTGACGCGCGGTCAGCTGACCGTGCGCAGTGGCCTTGAGGCCGTATTCGCCGAAGCTGACGGCGTTTCCGCTCCATGCCAGGCCGTCATTGCGGCCCTTGTGCATCTTGCGATATTTGGTTCGCTTGGGTTGCAACATTGCCGTTACCTCGCTTCACGAGCCGGGCGCGAAGGACGGTCACCACGGTCGCCGCGATCGTTACGATCGTTGCGCGGGCTGTCGTCCTGCTTCTCCTGGCCAACCTGGGAGAAGTCAAAGACCTCGCCCTTATAGATCCAGACCTTGATGCCGATGATGCCGTACGTCGTGGACGCCTCGGCAAAACCGTAATCGATGTCGGCACGTAGCGTGTGCAGCGGCACGCGGCCTTCGCGGTACCACTCCGAACGGGCGATTTCTGCACCGTTGAGGCGGCCAGCCACATTGACCTTGATGCCCAGGGCACCCAGGCGCATCGCGTTACCGACCGAGCGCTTCATTGCACGGCGGAACATGATGCGACGCTCCAGCTGCTGCGCGATCGACTCGGCGACCAGCTGCGCGTCCAGCTCCGGCTTGCGCACTTCGGTGACGTTGATGTGGGCAGGAACGCCCATCATCTCGCTCACTTCCTTACGCAGCTTTTCGATGTCCTCACCACGCTTGCCGATCACCACGCCCGGACGGGCAGTGTGGATCGTCACGCGGGCGGTTTTGGCAGGGCGCTCGATCAAGATCTTGCTGATGCCTGCCTGCGCGAGCTTCTTGCGCAGCATTTCACGCACTTTCAGGTCGGCTGCCAGATAAGCGGCAAAGTCGGCCTTGCTTGCGTACCACTTGGAATTCCAGTCCTTGGCGATGCCGAGGCGGATTCCAGTCGGATGAACTTTATGACCCATGGTCTTTTCCTTTCCGCTTACTTGGCGGCGCCCACAACCACAGTGATGTGGCTGGTGCGCTTGAGGATGCGGGTACCGCGGCCTTTCGCCCGCGCCATGAAACGCTTCAGGGAGGGACCTTCATCAACCATGATGGTCTTGACCTTCAGCTCGTCGACATCCGCGCCCTGATTGTTTTCGGCATTGGCAATTGCCGACTCCACGACCTTTTTGATCAGGTGTGCAGCCTTTTTGTCCGAAAACTTCAGCAGATTGACCGCACGTTCGGCGGACAGTCCACGCACCTGGTCAGCGACCAGGCGGGCCTTCTGCGGGGAGATGCGCGCGGTGCGCAGGATTGCTTTCGCTTCCATCGTCATCTCTCCTTACCTGCTCGACTTCTTGTCGCCACCGTGACCCTTGAAGGTCCGGGTGACGGCAAATTCGCCAAGCTTGTGGCCGACCATATTCTCGTTGACGAGCACCGGAATGTGGTTCTTACCGTTATGCACGGCGATGGTGATGCCTACCATTTCCGGCAGGATCATCGAACGGCGCGACCAGGTCTTGATCGGCTTCTTGCTACCCGCAGCGGACTCCACCTTCTTTGCAAGGTGGTGATCGACGAACGGGCCCTTCTTAAGTGAACGTGCCATGGTCGATTAGCCCCTACGATCGCGGACGATGAATTGCTGGGTGCGCTTGTTCTTGCGCGTCTTGTAACCCTTGGTCGGAACACCCCACGGGGTGACCGGATGCGGATTACCCTGGCCAGCCTTGGCCTCACCACCACCGTGCGGGTGATCGACCGGGTTCATGGCCGCACCGCGAACGGTCGGGCGAACACCGCGCCAACGCTTGGCGCCGGCCTTGCCCAGCTTCTCGAGGTTGTGCTCGTCGTTGCCGACTTCGCCGATGGTGGCGCGGCACTCGACCGGCACCTTGCGCATTTCGCCCGAGCGCAGACGCAGCGTGGCATAGATGCCTTCGCGAGCGACCAGCTGGACGGCTGCACCGGCTGCACGTGCGATCTGAGCGCCCTTACCCGGCTTCAGCTCGATACCGTGGACCGTCGTACCGACCGGAATGTTGCGCAGCGGCAGCGTGTTACCGGTCTTGATCGGTGCGTTGGCACCGGCGATGACCTGGTCACCCGCCTTCAGGCCCTTGGGGGCGATGATGTAGCGGCGCTCGCCGTCGACATAGCACAGCAGGGCGATATGAGCGGTACGGTTCGGATCGTATTCAATCCGCTCCACACGCGCCGGAATGCCTTCCTTGTTGCGCTTGAAGTCGATGATGCGGTAGTGCTGCTTGTGGCCACCACCGACGTGACGCACGGTGATGCGGCCATGGTGGTTACGACCACCGGACTTGCTCTGCGAGTCGAGCAGTGCCGCATGCGGCGCGCCCTTGTGCAGATCGGGAGTAACCACGCGCACGGCGGAACGACGGCCGGGAGAGGTGGGTTTGAACTTCATCAATGGCATGGGTTGGACCTCAGGCCTTGGCCGTTACGTCGATGGAATGACCATCAACCAGGCGGACGTATGCCTTGCGCCAATTGCCACGGCTGCCAGCACGGTTACGGAAGGACTTGCTTTTACCCTTCACATTGACCACGTTGACCGCTTTGACCTTGACGTCGAACAGCTGCTCAACCGCAGCCTTTACATCGGCTTTGGTGGCTTCGTTCGAAACTTCGAAGACATACTGGTTGGAGATTTCCTGCAGGCGCGCGGTCTTTTCGGAGACTCGCGGAGCACGCAGCACGCTGAAGATTTTTTCGTTGCTGCTCATGCCAGCCACTCCTCGACCTTCTTGACCGCGTCAGCGGTGATCACGACCGTGTCGGCCCCGACCAGAGCGACCGGATCCAGACCCTGCACATCACGCACCTGCACATACGGCAGATTGCGGGCGGACAGATACAGGTGCTCGGAGGCTTCTTCGGTGACGATCAGCGGGCGCTTGCCCACATCCATCCCCTTCAGCTTCTCGATCAGACCCTTGGTCTTGGTTGCTTCGATGTCGAACGAGTCGACGATCATCAGACGACCCTGACGGTTCAGCTCGGAGAAGATCGCGCAGATGGCCGCACGGTACATCTTGCGGTTGACCTTCTGCTCGAAGCTGCGCGGCTTGGCCGCAAAGGTCACGCCACCGCCGACGAAGATCGGAGCCGTCAGCGCGCCATGACGCGCACCGCCGCCCTTCTGCTTCTTCGACTTCTTGGTCGTGCCCGCAACTTCCGAACGCGTCTTCTGCGCCTTGGTGCCGGCGCGGCCGGCATTGCGATAAGCGACGACAACCTGGTGAACCAGATCTTCGCTGAATTCGCGACCGAACACGGCATCGGAGACCGAGACCTTGTTGTTGCTACCCGTGATAACGAGTTCCATCGTCATCTCTCCTTATGCCTTGCTCGCCGGACGGACGATCACGTCACCACCAGCTGCGCCAGGCACGGCGCCGCGGATAGCAATCAGACCACGTTCGACGTCGACCTTGACCACTTCCAGGTTCTGCGTGCTTTGCTGCACGGCGCCCATGTGGCCCGACATCTTCTTACCCGGGAAAACGCGACCCGGGGTCTGGCGCTGACCCAACGAACCCGGCGCGCGATGCGACAGCGAGTTACCGTGAGTTGCATCGCCCATACGGAAGTTGTAGCGCTTGATGGTGCCCTGGAAACCCTTACCCTTGGTAACGCCCTGGACGTCGACCTTCTGGCCGACCTCAAAGATGTCCGCCTTGATTTCGCCGCCGACGGCGAAATCGCCGAGCTGCGCATCTTCAACGCGGAATTCCCACAGGCCTCGACCCGCTTCCACCTTCGCCTTGGCGAAGTGACCAGCAGCCGGCTTGTTAACCAGCGCGGCGCGACGGGCACCAACGGTAATCTGCACGGCGCTGTAGCCGTCAACTTCGACGGTCTTGATCTGCGCGATGCGGTTCGGAGTTGCTTCGATCAGCGTGACCGGTACCGAGCGGCCGTCTTCAGTGAAGACGCGGCTCATACCAGCCTTGCGGCCCACGAAGCCCAACGAATATTTCTTCGTCATGGTCGTAGTCCTCAGGTCAGCTTGATCTGGACGTCGACGCCAGCCGCGAGTTCGAGCTTCATCAGCGCGTCCACGGTCTTGTCGTTCGGGTCGACGATATCGAGCACACGCTTGTGCGTGCGGGTTTCGTATTGGTCACGCGCATCCTTGTCGGCATGCGGGGATACGAGGATGGTGTAACGTTCGATCTTGGTCGGCAACGGGATCGGGCCACGCACTTGCGCGCCGGTCCGCTTGGCCGTTTCGACGATCTCGCTGGCCGAACGGTCGATCAAACGATGATCGAACGCCTTCAGCCGAATCCGGATCTTTTGGTCCGCCATGACGGTGGGTTCCTTCGTTAAAAGAGCGACGGGCAAGGCCTCTGGGATACCTGCCCCGATATTCCTGCGTAGATGAAATCGCCGTGCATCCTGCCGACGAGGGCACTTCCTCCGCCCAAAAACTGGGGCAGACCGGTAAACCGGCCTGCCCAGACGGAAAAGTATAATGCGCAACAAGAGCACGGTCAACAACGTGAGTTGCTGAGTGCTCCATGCGACGCGACCTTCCCGGTCTGGCGAACACGAGCGGCATCCTGCCGTTCTTTTCGCTGTAACTCAGCGCCCTACCCAGGAACGCCGAGCCGCGCATTATAGCCACGTGATTTGGCCCGCGCAAGCCTTGCAGGATCAATTCCCGCAACGCCCCCCCCCCCCCCCCCCCCCCCCCCCCCCCCCCCCACAAACAACAAGCCCAAACCCCCGCCCCGCCCCCTTTTCCTCCCCTGTTTTTGGCCCCACAAGCCTTGCAAGAAAAACATCCCCCCACCCCCCCCCCCCCCCCCCCGCTTCACTGGACAATAAAAAAGGGCCGGCTTGCGCCGACCCTTCTCTCTACTTTCCGGCGACCGAAGTCACTGGATTGCAGGCACTTACTTGACGATCTTGGCAACCACGCCGGCGCCGACGGTGCGGCCACCTTCACGGATTGCGA
>NZ_JARVTE010000022.1:0-27993 GCF_030208815.1 Xanthomonas sp. fls2-241-TYG-148 | reverse complement strand
CCATTTGGCCTTCTTGGCACTATTACTCAGAAGATCGTGAACAGGTTCTAAGAGCATGTAGAACCCGAGACTGCTAAGCACACGATTGCACAGTTAACACTGGTAGCCGCCGGCCTCGTTTGCACTGCAGCGGCAGCATGGAACGGGCCGCACCACCAAAAAGCCCGGCAATGCCGGGCTTTTTGGTGTCCTGGATCACGTGCGCAACGCACGCAGGACTCAGGTAAACAAGGTCTGCGGATACTCGGGCTTGCGCTCGCGTGCCAGCAATTCCTTCAATCCCGCTTCCGGGGTGATCTCGCCATGCAGGACTGCACGCACCGCGTTGGAGATCGGCAGCTCGATGCCATGCTGCTCTGCCTGACGCATGACCTCGTCGGCGGTCTGCACCGATTCGACCACTTGACCGATTTCACGGATGGCATCGCTCAAGCTCTGCCCGCGTCCCAGCGCCAGACCCAGCCGCCGATTGCGTGACAGATCGCCGGTGCAGGTGAGCACCAGATCGCCTAGGCCAGCCAGGCCCATCAATGTTTCCGGCCGTGCGCCGATGACCGCGGCCAGGCGCAGCATTTCGTTCAAGCCGCGCGTGATCAGGCCAGCACGGGCGTTGAGGCCCAGCTGCATGCCATCGGCCACGCCGGTGGCAACCGCCAGCACATTCTTCATGGCGCCGCCCAGTTCGGCGCCCACCATGTCATCGCCGGTGTAGGCGCGGAAAGTGGGCCCGTGCATGGCATCGGCCACCACCTGCGCAAACGCGGCGTCATCGCCGTGCACGGTGATCGCGGTCGGCAGGCCCAGGGTGACTTCCTTGGCGAACGAGGGCCCGGTCACCACGGCCAGCGGCACGCTGGGGCCAAGGATGTCGCGCGCAACCTCATGCAGGAAGCGCCCGGATCCCGGCTCGAAGCCCTTGGTGGCCCAGGCGATGCCCGCGTCAGCCGGGCGCAGCGGGGCGAGCAGCTTGATTGTTTCGGTAAACGCATGCGACGGCACCACCACCAGGATCCAGCTGGCGCCGGCGATGGTCTGCTGAAGATCGGTGGTCGCGCGCAGGCTGTCCGGCAGGGCAATGCCTGGCAGATAGCGGGGGTTCTCGTGGGTGCGGTCGATGGCATCCACCATCGCCGCATCGCGGCCCCAGAGCACGGTCGGGTGACCGTGCCGGGCAACCAGCGCCGCCAGGGCCGTGCCCCAGGAACCGGCGCCGAGAACGGCGATTTTCTGTGTCGGATCGCTCATCCGGTGCGCAACAACGCTTACGCGTTGCCGGCCGGCTCGGAATCGGCCAGCGAGGTTTCGCCCTGCGAACGCTGGCGCAGGGTTTCGGCGTACAGCGCTTCGAAATTGATCGGCTGCAGGTAGAACGGCGGGAAGCCGCCGGCCTGGATCAGATCGCTGACCAGGGTGCGCACGTACGGGAACAGGATGTTCGGGCACTGGGTGCCGAGCAGCACGTCGATCGCCTGCGGCTCCAGGCCGACCAGGCCGAACACGCCAGCCTGCTGCACTTCGGCCACGTAGGCGGTCTTGCCACCGGCGGTGCAGGTCAGGGTCACAGCCAGCACGACTTCGAACGCGTTGTCGTTGAGGCGCTGCACCTTCTGGTTGAGGTTCAACTGCAGCTCGGGCTGGTTGGCGTCATTGAAGACGGCCGGGGCGTTCGGCGATTCGAAAGAAACGTCCTTGACGTAAATCTTTTCGATGGTGAAAGCGGGGCCAGCAGCGGCGTCGGCCGGCGCAGCGGCGCCGTTGAGGATTTCGTCGGACATTCCTAACTCCAGAAAACGGTTCGATGGATGCAACGTTGAGTGATGCAGACGTGAAAGCGCAGTATCTCACGCAAGCAATGGGGGCTTGCGCGGCGCCTCACAAGGCAGATCAGGCGCGGCCCTTGACCAGCGGCAGCTCGGCCATCTGCCAGGCGGCAATGCCGCCCTCCAGCCAGTAGACCTGCTCGAAGCCGGCCTTCTTCAGCGTCTTGGCAGCGCCGGCAGAGGCGTTGCCGCTGCGGCAGACCACCACCACCGGCGAGGACTTGGCATTGGCGAGCAACTTGCCGGCCGGGTCGAACTTGGCCAGTGCCACGTTGCGGCTGCCGGCGATGTGGCCTTTTTCGAAATCGGCAGTGGGCGACAGATCAATCACCAGCGCATTTTCGCTGTTGATCAGGCGGGTCAGCTCGGCCGGCTTGAGCGCGCGATAGCCGCGGAACAGGCGCGCGATCTCGGTGACGATGATGGCGATGGTCAGGCCCACCAGGGCCAGCGACAGCATGGGGTTGCGGCCCACAAAGGCCTGCAGCTCTTCGAAATTCACTGAGATCACGGTCGATGAAGCGGGCGGGAATTGTCGCACAGCTGGCGTACGCGACGGCCAGTGCCACGCTGGGTGGGCGAGTGGGAGGCTATTGGCCCTGCCACAGGTCCGGCAGGCCGGTGGTCAGCCACCAGCGTTTGCGCTCGGCATCCCAGTGCCACACCTCGATGCTGCGGACCAGCCGCTCGGCCTGGGTATTGCGGTTGATCACCCGCAGCTCGACCTCCCGGCGCAGGTCGCCGGTGTCGGTCTCGCCAACGCGCAGTTCGCGGTAGCCGGAAATCTGCACCTGCTCGTAGCGCGAGCGTTTCAGCTCGCTGAGCGGGTGGGCCTGCGCATAGGTCGGCTCGATGAAGCCCTGCGCTGCATCGAAATCGCTCCAGCGCACCGCCGCCGTGTAGGCGGCCTGGGTGGTTTCCAGCGCACGCGCCTGCGCCCGGCTGCCGGCGGTGGCCAGGCCGCTGACCAGGACCAACCCCAGCAGCACCACCATTCCCATCACTGCACGCATGCGCCTTCCCCCCAAGGACCAGGCCCGCATCCTACCGTTTTGGAAAGGCCACGAACCGCCCGCTCAGCGTCGCCGCCGCCGCACCCGACTCCAACGCCACCTGCGCGCGCATGTCGATGCGTGCCTTGCCGCGCTGGCGGAAGGTGGCCAGAAAAACCTCCCAGTTGCCGGCCGCCGACGGCGCGGCGTCTGCCACCAGCTCTTCGTACACCGGCGCGACATAGCGCAGCTGGCTGTCGGCCACGTAGACATCGGCATCGTGCCCGGCCAACTGCAGTTGCAAGGTCAACCACCCCCACCCGGCCAGTGTCATCAGCGAGGCCAGACTGCCGCCGAAGGCGTTGGCCTTGTCGTTGACGTTGGCCTGCAGCGGCGCGCGTAGCCGCAAGGCCCCGTCATGCAACCCGTCCACGGCAATACCCATCGACAGCACCGGTGGCATGGCGACGAACTGCTGCTGCAACGAGTGCAGGGCGGATGCGAGCGTGCACGGAAGGATCATCGGCAAAGGCTGCAAGGCGGCGAGGGGTTGGCATCATGCCGCAATGTCCTGCGAGCGTCTTGTGCGTTTCAGTCACAAAAGTAGCTGGCGATCGGCCTGCAAATGCACGCACAACGCGAGCGCCTTGTGCCGCTTCGCTTTCTCGAAAACAGCGACAAATGCAGTACCGCGGCGTACGGATCGGCGAACCAGTCAATACGCTGCCGCATGCATGGCGCCAGTGCGCAGAGGCCATGCGGCAACGCGATCAGCTAGACGCGTTATGACTGGTGGCGTCGTTGCGCGCGACGACAAGACGCAAGCGGCCTGCGCATGCTGCGCGGCTCTCGCATAATCCACCGATGACCTTGTCCCTGCCGTCGCCCACTTCATGGACCCTGCTGTCGCTGCGCCCCAGCGGCGAGCACGCGCCGCTGCGGTGTGCGGTGGCCCGGCATGGCGGCCAGTTGCTGGCGGTGTCGCCCTGGCGCCTGCAGATCAACGACACGCTGCAGGCACGCGATGCGCTGCGGCAGGCAGTGGGCGCGCCGATTGTCGTGTTCACCAGCCCGGCCGCCGTGCACGCGGCGCACCGGCTGCTGCCCCTGCAGCGGCCTGAACCGGCCCAGTGGGCAAGCGTGGGCGAAGGCACGGCGCGGGCGCTGCAGGCCTGCGGGATCGACGCGGTGGTGCGCCCGGCGCGCATGGACAGCGAAGGCCTGCTGGCACTGCCGGTGTTCGATGCCCCGCTGCACGCCGTGGGCCTGATCACCGCGCCCGGCGGCCGCGGCATGCTGGCGCCGGCGCTGGAGCAGCGCGGTGCGCGGATCCTGCGCGCAGATGTGTATCAGCGTGTTGCGCTCCGGCTGCGCGCATCGACGCTGCATGCGCTGGAGACCGCGCTGCCACGCAGCGTGATGGCCCTGAGCAGCAGTGAAGCGCTGATGTTGATCGTGCAGCAGCTGCCGCCGTCATTGGCCACTGCATTGAAGACCCGCCCGGTGGTCGCCTCCAGCGACCGCATGCTGGAAGCCGCGCGCGCTGCCGGCTTCGTGCAGGTCCATCGCGCCGAAGGCCCACTGCCTGCGCAATTGGCGGCCGCCGCGGCTGCGATCATGACGCCGCCGCCACCTTGCTGAACTGCGGACTCAAGCACAGCTTGCAGGTGTCTGTGGCCAGACGCCATGCTGTGGCGGATGACTGCGGCGCCTGCGCCTGTCGTGACCGCCCGAGGATGCCCGAATGACCGACATGCCCGCTCCTGCGCGACGTTTCCCCCTGGCCTGGTTGCTGCTCGTCGTGGCGATCGTGGCCGTGGGCGCGGCGCTGTTTCTCGGGTGGCGCGCATGGCAGAGCTACCAGGACACCCAGATCCAGGCCGCCCAGGCGCAGCAGCAACGCTGGGACGGGACCCAGCAACTGCTCGACACCCTGCGCCGCGACCAGCGCCTGGCCAACGAACGCCTGCAGGATGCCGCCGCCACCAACCGCGTGCTGCGCGATGAAATGCTTGGGCTGAGCCAGCGCAGCGCATTGCTTGAAGACACCGTGCAGAAGCTGGCCGATCCCAACCGGCACGGCGCCCAGGCGCTGCGGCTGGACGAGGTGGAATTACTGCTGCGGCTTGGCCAGCAGCGGCTGAGCATCGCCGGCGATGCCGATGGCGCACGACGCGCTTACGCCCTGGCCAATGGCGCGCTCAACGGCATCGACGACCCGGGCTATCTCAATCTGCGTCAGGCGCTGGTGCAGGAGCGCGACGCCCTTGATCGCCTGGGTCCCGGCCCGCAGGCACAGGTTGGTGAAGGGCTGGATCGCCTGGCAACGGACCTGCAGCGCCTGCCCGAGCAGAGCGCGCAGGACAGCGAGGCCGCACTGCCCTGGTGGCAGAAGGCCCTCTCGCCCCTGGTGGAAATCCGCCCGAGCCGTGGCAATGCGTTGATCACCGGTGGCGAGCGCACGGCCGCGCGCGATGCGCTGCAGATCGAAGTCAGCGTGGCGCGTGCAGCGGCCGAGCGCGGTGATGCGCAGGGGTTCGCGCAAGCCTTACGGCGCGTGGACACCTGGACCACGCGGCTGTGGCCAGACTCGCCACAGCGCCGCCAGGCACGCACGCGCCTGCGCGAACTGCAACAAGCGCCACTGCGTCCGCGCCTGCCGGAACTGGGCACCACCCTGCTGCAACTGCAGGCCATGCGTGAAGGGAGATCCACACAATGAAAGTGCTGCGTACCGTCTTGATCCTGCTGGTTGCCGTGGCGCTGGGTGTGCTGGGCGCGCAATGGCTATCGCACCAGAACAGCTACGACCTGGGCAATGTGGTGGTCAGCGTGGGCGGCAACGATTACCGCGCCGCCATGCCGCAGGCGGTGCTGATCCTGGTCATCGCGCTGCTGGTGCTGTGGCTGTTGTGGACGCTGATCAGCCTGCCGTTCCGGGTCTGGGGCAAATACCGCCGCAAAAAGGGCCGTGCGCGCCTGATCGAAGGCCTGCGCGCTGCCGATCACGGCCAGTGGCAGCGTGCCGAGCGCCTGCTGGTCAACGCCAGCGAGGACGAAGAAGTCAGCGGCATTGCCTTGGCCAGCGCCGTGCGCGTGGCCGATGCGCGCGGTGACGTGGCCTCGGCCACAGCGCTGGCGCAGCAGTTGGCCGAGCGCGACCCCACCGCACACGCACTGCTGCAGGGCGAGCGGCATCTGGCGCAGCAGCGCCCGGTGGATGCGATCAATGCGCTCGACAGCGCCGCCGCGCAGCCGCTGCCTGCCCGCGGCCTGCTGTTACGCACGCATGCACTGGCGCAGATCGGACGCGCCGACGAGGCCTATGGCCAACTCGGCGCCCTGCGTCAGCAGGCGGTGTTGGCGCCGGAGGCCTACAGTGCACTGGAGGCCACATTGGCCGAGCAGACCTTGCTGCAGGCCGGCGATGCCAACGCCCTGGCCGAACGCTGGGAAGCCTTGCCGAAGGCGCTGCGCACCTACCCGGCCGTCGTTGGCGCCTATGCCCAACGTGCGGCCGTGCTGCACTGGGACGATGCCGCGGTGCACAGCCTGGAACAGGCGCTGGATACGCTGTGGGACGAATCGCTGGTGCGCCTGTACGGCGTGTTGCCGCTGGAAAAATACGATTCGCGGCGTGCCAGTGCCCAGCGCTGGCTGACCCAGCATCCGGACAGCCCCGGGCTGCTGCTCACCCTGGCCCGCCTGTCGCGCCATCAGCAACAGTGGTCGCAGGCCGAAGAATTCCTGCACCGCGCACTGGCCAATGGCGCCGGTGCCGATGCCTGGGAAGAACTGGGCCACGGGTTTGCAGCGGCCGGTGATCTGCTCTCCGCGCAGCACTGCTACGCCAACGCACTGCGCGCCGCGCGCGGCGAACCGGTGCTGGAGATCATGCCGCAGCAATCCATCCGCGGCCCGATCGTGGTGGCCCATGAACCGCCCCCATCCGGCCCGACCACGCCGGACGATCGCCTCGTGTAATCAATGCGATTGTTCGGCCTTGCATCGGCGCACGCCACGGCTGCGCCACGTTGCATCAACGCTGGCGCTTTGCCTGCGGCGGTGATGGCAGATCGCTCAGGAATGCATCGCCGGCACCCAGATACCGTGCCTGCACGTGGTCGACCTGCGTCGGCGACAACACGCGCGACCCCAGGCGGCCGATCAACAGCATCACCGCCATCACGCCGGCACCGATCAGCCACCGGAACTGGCTATCGATCGAGAGCCCGCACACCAGCAACGCCAACACCGATGCCATCGCCACCGCGACATAACGCACGCGGCGGCGCTCGTGTTGCGCGCACAGGGTAAGCACGTGCGCGCTGCGCTTGCGTAGCGCGATGGCCAGGATCACGTACGGCAGCACGCCCAGCAGCAGCGCCGCGTAGATCACCGGATGGTGCCAATGAAAGATGTAGCGGCGTGGCGGCATGTCGGCCGGCGCGTTGCACTTGACGCACCGTGGCGGCAGATTGGCGCCCGCCGTACACACCAGCACGTCGCCCTCGCGCCACACATCGCCGTTCGCCGGCGGCAGGTACACGCTGGGTGGCTCGCGGAACTCGTCAGTCGACATCCATGCGTCCTTGCAGGTTTGGGATTGGAGATTGGGAATTGGGATTCGTAAAATCAGGAGTCCGCGTCTGCTTTTGCCAATCCCCAATCCCGAATGCCCAATCCCACGCTGCGCAGCAGCGTCAGCGTTCCACGATCGCCACCACGCCCATGCCGCCGGCGGTGCAGATCGAAATCAGGGCACGTCCGCCGCCGCGTTCTTCCAGCTGCTTGGCTGCGGTGGCCACCACGCGTGCGCCGGTCGCGGCGAACGGGTGACCGGTGGCTAGCGAGGAGCCCAGCGGGTTGATCTTGTCCGGGTCGATGCGGCCCAGCGGCGCGTCCAGTCCCAGGCGATTGCGGCAGTAATCCTCGCTCTCCCAGGCGCGCAGCGTGCACAGCACCTGCGCGGCGAAGGCTTCGTGGATTTCGTAGATGTCGAAGTCCTGCAAGGTCAGCCCGTGCCGGGCCAGCATCTGCGGCACCGCAACCGTGGGTGCCATCAACAGGCCCTCGCCATGCACGAAATCCACCGCCGAGACCTGTGCATCACGCAGGTAGGCCATCGGCGTGTGGCCGTGGGCCAGCGCCCAGGCTTCGCTGGACAACAGCACCGCGGCGGCGCCATCGGTGAGCGGGGTGGAATTGGCGGCGGTGAGCGTGCCGCGGCCGGAGGTCTTGTCGAACGCCGGGCGCAACGTGGCCAGCTTTTCCAGCGAGGTGTCGGCGCGCAGGATGTTGTCGCGCGACACGCCACGGAACGGGGCAATCAGCGAATCGAAAAACCCGCGCTCATACGCGGCCGCCAACTTGTGGTGCGAAGCCACTGCCCATTCGTCCTGCGAATCACGCGAGATGTTCCATTCCTTGGCCATGTCTTCGCAGTGTTCGCCCATGCTCTTGCCGGTGCGCGGCTCGGCCACGCCGGGGAACTCGGGCTTGAGCTCGCCGAGCTTGAAACCGCGCAGCAGTGCCTTGAGCTTGTCGCCGGTCGCCTTGGCGCGGTTGGCGGCCAGCAGGCGCGCCCGCAGCTTCTTGCCGTAGACGATCGGCACCTCGGAGGTGGTGTCCGAGCCGCCGCCGATGCCCGAGTCGATCTGCCCCAGCGCGATCTTGTTGGCGATGGTGATTACCGAATCCAGGCTGGTGCCACAGGCGCGCTGCAGGGTGATGCCCGGCGTCAGCGGCGACAGGCCCGACGACAGCGCGGCTTCGCGGGCCAGGTTCCAGTCGGAGGAATGCTTGATCACCGCCCCCATCGCCACCTCGCCCAATTGCTGGCCATGCAGCCCGAAGCGTTCGACCAGCGCGCCCAGCGTGCGCACCGACATGCCCAGGTTGCCCACGTCCGCGTATGCGGTGTTCTGGCGACAGAACGGGATACGAACGCCGCCCAGGATGGCGACGGGACGGGCTGCGGGCATCGGCTGACCTTGCATGAGGGACTCGGGGACATGGCCTGCACAGGGCCGGCAGGCATAATGGCCGCAGTGTAGCTTCGACCCTGTGATGGGCCAACCGCGAATCATGAGTACGACCGAACACGGCATGACCGCCATGGGTGTCCTGGCGCTGGAACTGACGGGCGGGACCGCCCCCACGCGTGGGGCGCTGGCGCCCGCGCAGGCCGGCATGCTGGCCGAGCGCATCGGCCGCGACCTGGCCCAGTGGATTCCCGAAGTGCGCGCGCTGGAGCTCAGCGTGGCGATGGCACATTTCGATCCCGCCGAAGTGCTGCGGCCGGGCTGGCCGCTGCACCGCCGCCTGGAAGAACTGCATGCACGCGCCCCGGGCCGCGATGAAGGCCCGCGCGTGCTGGCATTCGGTGCCGATGCGCAGGGCGAGATTCCGCTGCCATTCCAGGCCGATGCGCAGCTCACCGGCGGCGGCCTGCGGGTGCTGCCGTTCCTGTTCTCCGGTGATCCGCAGACGCTGGCGACCGTGGCCGATGCCATGGAAGAAGTGCTGCTGGCGCAGGGCATGGCCCAGGCCGATACCGCGTTGCTGGCACAGGAAAGCTTCGGTGCGCGCATCGAGCACGCGCGTTATCTCACCGGGCACGACCTGGCGGCGATGATGTCGATGCAGTACGACAACCAGGGCCTGGCGCCGCTGTGGCCGCTGATCGAAGCCGCGCTGCTCGCCCCGCAGACCGAAGAGTGGCTGGATCAGGCGCCCGAGCCGGTGCTGCGCTATGTCGGCGGCGAAGTGCGCATTGCCCTGTTCGACCCCGCTGGCTGGTGCGACCACTACGCGCACGAACGCGAAAATTGCGAACGCCTGCGCGGCGTTTATGAGCAATACCTTGCCCGTCAGCGGCAGATGGCTGCCGTGCTGGAAGCCCATGGCTTGCCGGTGCTGTACGTGCATGTGGAGCCTGGCCAGGATCCGCGGCAGGCGCTGGCCGCATGACCTCGGCGCCGGCCTCCACCGCACCCGCCCTGCGCGGGATGCTGGAGACCGGCGTGTACGTGGCCGATCTCGACCGCGCATGTGCGTTCTATGCGCAGGTGCTGGGCTTGCAGCCGATGCACCGCGATGCACGCATGGCCGCCTATGCAATTGCGCCTGCGCAGGTGTTGCTGCTGTTCGTGCAAGGCAGCACGACCACCACCGTCCGTTTGCCCGGCGGCACCATTCCGCCGCACGACGGCCACGGGCACACCCATTACGCGTTGGCGATCGCCACCGAGTCGCTGGCGGCCTGGGAAGCGCATTTGCACGCGTGCGATGTCGCCATCGAAGGCCGCACGCAGTGGCCGGGCGGTGGCCAGAGCGTGTATTTCCGCGATCCCGACGACCATCTGGTCGAATTGGCGACGCCGGGGCTTTGGCCTAATTATTGAGGCGTTTTTTATTGGTGAGGTGCGCGTATCGCGGCGTGCTGTGTGCTGCGCATGGGATCAAGAACGCGCGTCATCAGACCGATTCAACTGGCTTGGTGAGCAGGCGGCAGTCACGTTACGCACCAGCCGCTTGAATACATCTCGGTGCTCAGCGCGCGAGTCAACATTGCACGCGTAGGAGCGCGCTTGCGCGCGACGGGGCGTTATCGGTGAGGCCGCGTCTTCGGTAAAGCTTCATCGCGCGCGAGCGCGCTCCTACGGTGCTGCGTGTTCTGTAAGCATCGCGTTGCACCCAGGGTGTGCGATAGCAAGCGGTCGCCCTGGTGATGCGCAGGTTGCTGAGTGATCGCCGCCGTCGGCTCGTGAGCCGCCAAGACACTGGTAGGAGCGCGCTTGCGCGCGATGAGGCGTTATCGGTGAAGCTGCTTCCCTGGTAAAAGCTTCATCGCGCGCAAGCGCGCTCCTACGGTGCTACGTGTTCTGTGGGCATCGCTGTGTGGTCACGCCGTGGCATCCACCGCGGCGTGACCATTGACCATTACTTGGTCGGTGCGGGCGCGTTGTCGGTGGTGATCACGCCGCAGGCCAGGCGGCCGCCGGCGTTGCCGGTGGGCTGGGTCTTGTAGTCGTCCGGGTCGGCGTGGACGATCACGGCGTGGCCGGCGATGTCGGACTGGTCGGCCTTGCCCAGGTTGACGTTGCTCGCCACCGGGCCGTCGATGCTGGCATTGCCCTGCGCATCGGCCTTGATGTTGGGCATGTCGCCACCGTGATGCGGGTCGGCGCCGACCATACCGTGGTCGGTCTGGGCCGGGTTGAAATGGCCGCCGGCGCTGCTGCCGTCCGGCGCACTGCAATCGCCCTTTTCATGAATGTGGAAGCCGTGCTCGCTGTTGGGCTTGAGCCCGCTCAGTTGGCCGGTGACCCGCAGCGCACCGTCCACGGTCTTGAAGGTGACTGTGCCCTTGACCTCATTGCCCTTGGTCGGTTTGAGCTCGGCGGTGGCCGTGGTGGTGGCCGCCGCTTCGGTGACCATCGAGGCGGCATGCTCGCCGCCGTGAGCGGCTTCGGCCGGGGTGCCGGCCTGCGGGGCGGGCGCCGGTTCGGCCGGGGCGGGCTCGTCGCGTTTGCAGGCCGTCAAGACCAGCGCGGTGGCCAGGAACAGGGTGGTGGGAAGAATACGCATGAATCACTCCTCAAAAGACGCCGCGGGGGCGGCATGGGTGCCCACGGCTCAGGGCTGCGAAGGCGGTGTCTGCCACTTGGTGGCACGGATGACGCCACAGGCCAGCCGCGCACCGGCGTTGCCGCTGGGCTGGCTGCGGTAGTCGTCGGCATCGGCATGCACGATCAGCGCCTTGCCGAGCACGTCGCTGGGCGCGGCGTCGCCCAGGGTGATATCGCTCAGGATCATGTCCAGATGCGCCACGCCTTCTGCGTCGGCGCGCAGATTGTCCATGTCGCCCAGATGGTGGGTACCGTTGCCGGCACGGCCGTGCGCTGCGCCGGTGGGATTGAAATGCCCACCTGCGCTGCTGGCATCGGCCGCGCTGCAATCGCCACGCTCATGCACATGGAAGCCGGCGACCGCACCGGGCCGCAGACCACCGACGGTGCCGGTGAGGCGAATGCCGCGCAGCGCGGGCACCAACACCACCCGGCCACTCACCAGGCTGCCCGAGGCCGATGCCAGCGGCGCTTCGGCCTGCTGCACCGCGCGCACGGGAACCACCCGCGCAGGCACCGGCGGCGGCGTCGGTGGCGCAGGTGGCGTGCTGCTGCAGGCAGCCAGTGCCAAAGCGGTAAGGGCAACGACGGTGGACGACCGGTAACGCATCGAGCTGTTCTCCTGATCAGGCTGAAACCTATGCGGGCGCATGTTCACGTGTCATGAAATGCGCCGTGCGGCAGGCCGGCAGTGTACGGGTGACGGACGCGGATGGAGTCACCGATGACGGGGGCGCCGGTGTTGACTGACGAACGCGCGACGGGCAGCTCGTGATGTAGCGTGCGCGCGGCATCGGTTCTGCAGGCAGCAGGGATTGGTGCAACCCGAAGCGCCGTGACCACGCAATCGACACACACGGCGGCAGTGCCACATCGCGTGCCTGCGCCAGCGCATCGAAGCGCTGTAAGGCCTTGGCATGGAAGGCCGCCTCGCCGGCGTCGGCGGCCAATGGGCCAGCGGGATAGCCCCAAGCGCATCGCGCACCGCGCCCATCAGGTGCTGACATGCGCGCGTCATGCGAGAAACCGGTGCAGCACCGCGCTACGGGCAAGCGGCGTGCGCGGGTTGTACGCAGGCTGCGATTTCCAGCGTTTTGAGCAGTGCAGCTGCAGCGTGATCGACTGACAACCCACTCATCTGCAGATGCGCAATTCCAGGGCGCACCGACTGCCTTTCGCCGCCATGTCCAGCGCCCGTACGATCAGTGGGTTGGGCTTCTCAAGGCGCAATCAATGCGAGCGTCTGACTCGCGTTAGCCAGATACGACTATAGGCGCAGCGCGTCTAGCGACTGCTGGGGCGCGCCGCAAACAGCTGCAACGCGCGCAAGTGACATGATGCTTACGTGGTTGCCGCTGCCGATGTCGCGCGCGCGTACGATCAGCGGGCGGGACTTCCCACCGCGGATTCAACGCGAATGCCGCACGCGCACTAGCCCGATACGACTGCATGCCTCGCGCGTCTAGCGCCTGCTGGCGCACGCCGCAAGTCGCTGCAGCACGCGGGGCTTCCCCTCTGCGCAGATTGATGCAGCACCTGGCCTGCTTGGCCGTGGCGTTGTTGTGTGCGCGCCGTTGATGAGCCGGACACTCAATGGCGCACAGCAGGTTCGCGTGAGCGATGAGAACCTCCTGCTCCAACCGCGCAATCCGCACGCCCTGCTGGCGGATGGACGTGCGGAGACACATACGCCAGGACACGAGGACTTGCGGGCATCACAGCAACAGCACCACGCCGCACACCCACGAAGCGCGCGACGCACCTCAGCGCCGCTTGCGCCCCGGCCCCAGCTTGCGGGTCACGGTGTTGCGGCCCAGGCCCAGGCGGGCGGCGGCTTCGGCGCGGCGGCCCTGGGTGAGTTGCAGTGCGGCTTCGAGCAGGGTTTTGTCCAGGCGCTCGCGGGCTTCGGCGTGCAGGCCCTGCGCACCTTCGCTCAGGCGCTGCGCCGCCCAGCTGGAGAGCATCTCGTCCCATTGCCCATCGCTGCGTCCGGCGCGCACGCGGCGCCCGCCGCGCGCGAGTGCGGCATCGACATCCACCACATCGATGGTGTCTGCGGTGGCCAAGGCGGCCAGGCGCCAGCACACGTTTTCCAGTTCGCGCACGTTGCCGGGCCAGTCGTACTGACGTAGCGCCTCCAACGCAGCAGACGACAAGCGCTTGGGCAGCATGTCGAGCTTGCGCCCGGCCATGGCCAGGAAGTTTTCCGCCAGCTGTGCGATGTCGCCGCGGCGTTCGCGCAGCGGTGGCAGCTGCAGCCGCACCACGTCCAGGCGGTGCAGCAGGTCGGCGCGGAAGCGGCCCTGTTCGACCAGGGCTTCCAGGTCCTGGTGGGTGGCGGCGATCACGCGTACATCCACGCGGATCAGCTCGCGCCCACCGACGCGGAAGAATTCGTTCTCGGCCAGCACGCGCAGCAATCGGGTTTGCAGCGGCAGCGGCATGTCGCCGATTTCATCCAGAAACAGCGTGCCGCCGTCGGCCTGTTCGAAGCGGCCAATATGCCGCTTGGTGGCGCCGGTGAAGGCGCCGGTTTCGTGGCCGAACAACTCGCTTTCCAGCAGCTCGGCCGGAATGGCGGCAGTGTTGAGCGCAACGAACGGTTTGCGCGAACGCGGCGATTCGTTGTGCAGCGCGCGCGCTACCAGCTCCTTGCCGGTGCCGGTTTCGCCATTGATCAGCACCGACAACGGCGCCTGCGCCAGCCGGCCGATTGCACGGAACAACGCCTGCATCGCCGGGGTGTCGCCGATCAGCGCGGCCGAGCCTTCGGCCACGGGCGTGCCGAGGGTGTCTTCAACCGCCGCATCGGCATCGGGCAGTGCACGCGCGGCCAGCGCCACTGCATCGTCCAGGTCGAACGGCTTGGACAGGAATTCGTGCGCGCCGCCACGAAAGGCACCGGCGGTGCTGGCGACATCGGTGTAGGCCGACATCACGATGACCGGCAGCTGCGGGTGCTTGGACTTGAGCTTGTCGAGCAGGGTCAGGCCGTCTTCGCCCGGCATGCGCACGTCGGTGAACAGCAGGTCCGGCGTAGGCCGCATTGCCAGCGCCTGCAGCGCGGCGGCGGCGCTGTCGAAACCGTCCACCGCGTAGCCGGCATCGCGCAAGGCGGTGGACAACACGAAGCGGACCGAACGGTCGTCGTCGACCACCCAGATGCGGTGGGATACGGCGGCGGCCTCAGCCATGCAGATGCTCCTTGTCGTGATCGCCGGCCAGCTCGGGCAGCAGCAGGGTGAAAACGGTATGGCCCGGCCGCGAGCGGTAGGTCAGCGTGCCGTGGTGTTCGCGCGAGACCTGCTGCGCCAGCGCCAGGCCCAACCCGCTGCCTTCGGCGCGGCCGCTGACCAGCGGCAAGAACAGGTGCTCGGCCAGTTCTTCGGGCACGCCGCCGCCGTCGTCGATGATTTCCAGCCGCAGCGACATGGCGTGCACGCGGTCGCGGATGCGCTGGCCATGCTCGACGCGGGTGCGCAGCGTCACCCGGGTGGCGCCGGCCTGGAAGGCGTTGCGCACCAGGTTCCACACCGCCTGGGTGAGCCGGTCCACGTCGCCGAGGATGTCGGGGATGCTGGGGTCGTAATCACGCTGCACCTGCACCGACCAGCCGCCTTCGGCCTCGGCCAGGCGAAGCACGCGTTCGAGCACCACATGGATGTTGAGGCGCTCGTGCGGGCGTAAGGGTGAGGGTGAAAGCAGGCGTTCGAGCAGGGTGTTGAGGCGCTCGATTTCGGTGCCGATCAACTCGATCAGCTCGCGCTCGTCCTCGTCGCGCCCGGCAGCGCGGCGCGCCAGCAACTGGGCGGCACCCTTGAGCCCGGCCAGCGGGTTGCGCAGCTCGTGGGCCAGGCCCTTCAGCGCCGCGCTCAATGCGTTGGGCAACGCGTGGGTGGGGTCCAGCGCGGGGAATTCGTCGACCGGATGGGTTTCCAGCAGCCAGCCGCCGTCGTCCAGCCGCGACAGCCAGCCTTCGGCAAAGCGCGGCGCGTCGTTGGGCAGGCCCAGCGCCAGCCGGTGCAGCCGCAGGATGTCGCGCTCGTCGTTGAGCAGAAAGCGCGCCAGCGCGTCGCCCTGCACTTCCAACGCGGCCAGCGGCTGGTCCACCAACCGGCGCGCACTCACGCCGAGCCAGCGCGCGAACGCGGGATTGACCCCCAGCACGCGCCCGTCGCGGTCGGCCCAGGCCACCGGCGTACCAAGGCTGTCGAGGGAAGGCGTGGATGACGACATCAGCATTGCACCAATTTAGTGCAAGCACCGCCCGGCCGGCGCAGGACAGCTGCCGACGGGGCAATACCCGGAGATGAGGGAACTGGGGCGAGGACGTGCAGCGGGCCAGCGCGCAACCACTCGGGACTGAGGGGCGTGGGGCGGGTCATGCAGGCACCTCGGCAACGTGGCCCGGCGCTTGGTGCCGGGCCGGGGGCAGCAGACCCGGCGCGGGCACTTCCGGCCGGGTCGTCGTGCAGCCCGCGGCATGCTGGCCGCGGGCAGTCATGCTCAGGACTCGTAGGCAGCTTCGCCGTGCGAGGTGATGTCCAACCCCTCACGCTCGGCTTCTTCGGTGACGCGCAGGCCGAACACCAGCTTGGCAACCACAAAGCCCACCACCGACACCACGCCGATCCAGCCCACTGTAATGCCCACGCCCAGCGCCTGGATGCCGACCTGATGCAGCATGTCGTAGTCGCCGCCCTTCTGGCCGCCCAGCGAGGCCGCCGAGAACACGCCGGTGAGGATCGCGCCGATGATGCCGCCCAGGCCATGCACGCCGAACACGTCCAGGCTGTCGTCGGCACCAAGCAGGCGCTTGAGGCCGGTGACGCCCCACACGCAAAGCACGCCGGCCGCCAGGCCAATGATGATCGCGCCGAACGGGCCCACCGTGCCGCAGGCCGGCGTGATGCCGACCAGGCCGGCGACCATGCCCGAGGCCACGCCCAGGGCGGAGGACTTGCCCTTGATGATCTTCTCGGTGAGCGACCAGCCCAGGACCGCGGCTGCGGTGGCCAGCAAGGTGTTGAGGAAGGCCAGCGCCGCACCGGCATTGGCTTCCAGGTTGGAACCGGCGTTGAAGCCGAACCAGCCCACCCACAGCAGCGACGCACCGACGAAGGTCAGGGTCACGTTGTGCGGCTTGATCGCCTCACGCCCGAGCCCGGCCCGCTTGCCCACGAAGTAGGCGCCCACCAGACCGGCGATACCGGCGTTGATGTGCACCACCGTGCCGCCGGCGAAATCCAGCGCGCCCAAGCCGAACAGATAGCCGCCCGTGGCCCAGACCATGTGCGCCAGCGGCAGGTAGCCGAAGGTGAACCAGATCACCGAGAACAGCAGCACCGCCGCGAACTTGGCGCGTTCGGCAAACGCACCGACGATCAGCGCACCGGTGATGCCGGCGAAGGTGGCCTGGAACGCCACGAACACGTATTCCGGCAGGCTGACGCCCTTGGTGAAGGTGGCCGACAAGGTCTCGATGGTCACGCCCTTGAGCAAGGCCTTGTCCAGATTGCCGATCCACGCGCCTTCGCCGGAGAACGCCAGGCTGTAGCCGTAGAACACCCACAGCACCACCAGCAGCGAGAACACCACCGCCACCTGGATCAGCACCGACAACACGTTCTTGGCGCGCACCATGCCGCCGTAGAACAGCGCCAGGCCCGGCACCACCATCAGCAGCACCAGCAACGTGGAAGTCAGCATCCAGGCGACATCGCCCTTCTCCACCACCGGCGCCGCCTCGGCCGCCGCAACCGGCGCGGCGGCCGGCTGTGCGCTGGGGAGCGGTTCGGTGGTGACCGGCTCGGTCGGCAATGGGGTGACCTGCGCGCCGGACTGAGCCTGCGCGTTGCCCAAGCCGCCAACCACCAGCGCACTGAACAGCATCAGCATGCAGACGCTGTAGAACCGGGCTTTCCACCCGGCAACAAGACCTGTCTTCATAGGGACTCCGGGGTGGGTGGGGTCAGAGCGCATCGGCGCCGATCTCGCCGGTGCGGATACGCACGACTTGCTCGATCGCGGTCACGAAGATTTTGCCGTCGCCGATCTTGCCGGTGCCGGCGGCGTTCTGGATGGCCTCGACCACCGCATCCAGCCGGTCGTCGGTCACCACCGTCTCGATCTTGATCTTGGGCAGGAAATCCACGACGTACTCGGCGCCGCGGTACAACTCGGTATGGCCCTTCTGCCGGCCGAAGCCCTTGACCTCGGTAACGGTGATACCCGACACGCCAGCTGCGGACAGGGCCTCGCGGACCTCGTCGAGCTTGAACGGCCGGATGATGGCGGTGATCAATTTCATGCGCATACCCCGAATGGTGGAAAGAACCGGCCGGCATTGCGCCGACCGGCGGTGTCATTCACCTGGATGCCAACCCCGGCATCCCCGATTCCTGATGAATCGTCACACGGTGGCGCAGACCCCAGCGGATGCCATGCATCCGCCTCGTGGGAGAGGTCAGGCCCGCGCACCGCGTGCTGTGTACTCTCTCGTCCCCTAGCGGCCCACGGCACCTGCCATGGGCCCTCGAACATGTGCGGCGATGGCGGAGGTGGGAGGGGGGCCTCCGCCATCACCGCGGTGGAACTCAGTTGCCGTAGTACAGCTGGTACTCCAGCGGATGCGTTGCGGCGCGGAACTTGGTGACTTCCTGCATCTTCAGCGCGATGTAGCCGTCGATGAAGTCGTCGCTCATCACGCCACCGGCCTTGAGGAACTCACGGTCCTGGTCCAGCGCTTCCAGGGCCTGGTCCAGGCTGGAGCAGACCTGCGGGATCAGCTTCTCTTCTTCCGGCGGCAGGTCGTACAGGTCCTTGTCGCTGGGCGCGCCTGGGTCGATCTGGTTCTTGATGCCGTCCAGGCCGGCCATCATCAGCGCGGTGAAGGTCAGGTAGCCGGACTGCAACGGATCAGGGAAGCGCATTTCGATGCGGCGCGCCTTCGGGTTGGTCACCCACGGAATGCGGCACGAGGCCGAGCGGTTACGCGCCGAATAGGCCAGCATCACCGGCGCTTCGTAACCGGGGACCAGACGCTTGTAGCTGTTGGTGCCGGAGTTGGCGAAGGCATTGATAGCGCGGGCGTGCTTGAAGATGCCGCCGATGTACCACAGCGCCATCTGCGACAGGCCGCCGTAGCCGTCGCCGGAGAACAGGTTCACGCCACCCTTGGTCAGCGACTGGTGCACGTGCATGCCCGAGCCGTTGTCGCCGACGATCGGCTTCGGCATGAAGGTGGCGGTCTTGCCGTTGCGGTAGGCCACGTTCTTGATGATGTACTTCATCGTCAGCAGTTCGTCGGCTTTTTGCACCAGCGAGCTGAACTTGGTGCCGATCTCGCACTGGCCGGCGGTCGCCACCTCGTGGTGGTGCACCTCGGTCTCGATGCCGACCTGCTCCAGGGTCTTGATCATTTCCGCACGCAGGTCGTGCAGGGTGTCGGTCGGCGGCACCGGGAAGTAGCCACCCTTCACGCCTGGACGGTAGCCGCTGTTGCCGCCGTCGTACTTGGCGCCGGTGTTCCAGGCCGCCTCTTCCGAACCCACCTGGAAGAAGGTGTGGCCCATGTCATTGGCGAAGCGCACCGAATCGAAGATGAAGAATTCCGGCTCCGGGCCGAAGAACGCCTGGTCGGCGGTGCCGGAGGACTTCAGATAGGCCTCGGCACGCTTTGCAATGCCGCGCGGATCGCGCTCGTAGCTCTGCATGGTGGCCGGGTCGAGGATGTCGCAGGTCAGCACGATGGTCGGATCGGCGAAGAACGGATCCAGGTAAGCGGTGCCCGCGTCCGGGAGCAGGACCATGTCCGACTCGTTGATGCCCTTCCAACCCGCGATGGAGCTGCCGTCGAACATCTTGCCTTCTTCGAACAACGCCGGCTCGATGATGCTGGCCGGAAAGGTGATGTGCTGCTGCACGCCACGCATATCGACGAAGCGCAGGTCGACAAACTCGACCTTGTTGTCCTTGATCAGCTTTTCAACATTTTCCACGGACATCGGAAGAAACCTCGGCAGGAGTTAAGTGGCTCGTGGGCGGTATTACAGCAGGGACCATGCCAAGCTGCGCCGCTTCACAAGTTGTTGATTTTGCTGACCTCAGTCGAGATCGCTCAACCAAGCTCAACACCATCTTGGTGCTAATCGAATCCATCGTGCACCGAAATGGTGCATGCCGCAATGCACTATCCTTTCGCCTCCCCCGCACTCCTCTCCCGCCCGATGTCCGACCTCATCTCCGCCCTGTTGCTGGGCATTCTCGAAGGCCTCACCGAATTTCTGCCGATCTCCAGCACCGGCCACCTGCTGATCGCCGAACAATGGCTCGGACGCCGCTCGGATTTCTTCAATATCGTCATCCAGGCCGGCGCGATCCTGGCGATCTGCCTGGCGCTGCGGCAAAAGCTGTGGACCTTGGCCACCGGCCTGGGCGAGCGCGCCAATCGCGACTACGTGCTCAAGATCGGCGTGGCCTTCCTGGTCACGGCGGTGGTCGGCCTGATCGTGCGCAAAGCCGGCTGGCAATTGCCGGAAACCATCCAGCCGGTGGCCTGGGCGCTGTTGATCGGCGGCGTGTGGATGCTGGTGGCCGAACACTTTGCCGGCAAGTTGCCCGAGCGCGACGTGGTCACCTGGAAGGTCGCGATCGCGGTTGGCCTGGCGCAGGTGGTGGCCGGTGTGTTTCCGGGCACTTCGCGCTCGGCCTCGGCGATCTTCCTGGCCATGCTGCTGGGCCTGAGCAAGCGCTCGGCGGCGGCGGATTTCGTGTTCATGGTGGGCATTCCCACCATGTTCGCGGCCAGCGGTTACGCGCTGCTGGAGATGTACAAGGAAGGCGGCTTCGGCAGCGAGAACTGGACCGATGTGTCGGTGGCGTTCATCGCAGCCACCCTCACCGGTTTCGTGGTGGTGAAGTGGCTGCTGGGCTACATCAAGAAGCACCGCTTCACGGTGTTTGCGGTGTACCGCATCCTGCTCGGCGCCGCGCTGCTGCTTTGGTTGCCGGCCGCCTGAGCCGGCCAATGCCGGGGCAGTGACGGCCGTCATTGCCCCGGCAGCCCGCTGGCGGTATCACTGAGCGGGTCCGCCGCCCGGGAGCCATCGATGCGTGCCGTGTTACTAGCGCCAGCCCTGCTGGCCATCGGTGCAACTGCCTGCGGGCGCGACGTGCCACCTACCGCGCCTGCGGGTGGGTCAGCGTCAGCGACTCCTGCCGCAACCGCGATGCCCGAACGCTCTTCCCAGGACGCAGCGCTGCGCGCTGACCTGCAGACCCATCACTGGCGGCTGCAACATGCCTACGATGCGCACGGCACTGCCCTGCGCAGCCTGTTTGTCGCTGGCATGCCACCGCTGCAGCTGGACTTCACCGCACAACGCCTGCAGGTCAGCCAGACCTGCAATGCGCTCGGCGCGGCGTACACCGTGGAAGCCGCGCACCTGCAGATCGGCCGGGTAGTGTCGAGCAAACGGCTGTGCGCGCAATCGCGGCGGATGGCACAGGAACGCGCCGCAAGCGACTTGCTCTCAGGACGCTTTGCGGTGGCGCTGGACAGCGCAGCCCCCCTGCCGACCCTGCGCCTGACCCGCACCGACGGCACACGCCTGGAATTCACCGGCCAGCCCACCGCCGACGCCCGCTTCGGTGGGCCCGGGCAAACCGTGTGGCTCGAGGTAGCCAGCGACACCACGCCCTGCATCACAGAGCCCACCCGCCAGTGCCTGCAGGTGCGCGAGCACTTACAGGCGACGCAGGCGGTGCTGCAGGACAGCGCCGATGGCTGGCAACCGCTCGATCAGCCAATCGAGGGCTTCACCTACGAACCCGGCATTCGCACCTTGCTGCGCGTGACGCGCTATCCGGCCAGCGGCGAACGCGATGCGCCGGTGTATGTGCTGGAGCAGCTGCTGGAAGCGCGTGGCTGAGCCGTGTGGCTAAGACGTAGGAGCGCGCTTGCGCGCGAGGGGCATTCACGGGGTTGCTGCGTAAGCGCGCGATGTGGCGACGAGCTGCGCGGTGCTTTGCGTGCAGGCATTCCGATGCATACGCGGCGCCCTTGCACCTTGCTGCGAGTGACGCTGCCCGGCTAGGGGGGACAAACGCGATGCATCGTTATACGTGCAGACAGCGGCTGGAATCGCGGCTAAGACGTAGGAGCGCGCTTGCGCGCGAAGGGCATTCACGGGGTTGCTGCCTATGCGCACGATGTGGGGTGAGCTGCGCAGCAGATTCGCGTGTAGGGGTTCCCATGGATGCCCTGCCACGATCACGCGCCGTGGCTGAGGGCTCCGCTAAGCGAATTGCTACTTCATCCAGGGGCCACGCATCGCCGACGTAAGGGCTATTCGCAGCAGCATCGGCTATTGCCCGCCGATGCTGCCGGAGCCAACCAACAAGATGGCCGCTGCTGCGCGATTGCGCGCGGCACCATTGCTGGGAATGCCCTCGCGCGCAAGCGCGCTCCTACGGAAGGCGACGGGCCACCCAAGAAACTTGCGTCTCGGCGCGGGTGCGATGCTGACCACCGCTTCCAGCCGCCGAGCAGGGGTTGCTGCACGTGATTCGGAGTACTGTTTCCGTGGCTTAACGCAGCGCAGGATTCGGTAGGAGCGCGCTTGCGCGCGAGGGTATTCGCGATATTGCTGACAAAGCTTGCGATGTGGGCGGTGAGCTGCGCGGTGCCTCGCGTGGCACGCTTTTCCAGGATGCGTTGCCACAATCACGCGCCGTGGCTGAGGGCTCCGCCAAGCGAACTGCTACGTCATCCAGGGCCACGCGCCGCTGACGTAATGGCCATTTGCAGCAGCATCGGCTACTGCCCGCCGATGCTGCTGGAGCCAACCAGCAAGATAGCCGCTGCTGCGCAATTTCAACGCGGCACCATTGCTGGGAATGCCCTCGCGCGCAAGCGCGCTCCTACGTAAGGCGACGGGCCGTCCAAGCGACGCGTGCCGCCGCTTGCGCCCGCCGAGCAGAGTTGCAGCGCCGTGACTACGAGTGCTGCCGCGGCACCTCAGCGCAGCGCAGGATTCAGCGTATAGGTGCCGTGCAACGCCGCCTCGGCCAATACGTGGCCCTGCATCGCTGCCAGCACATCGGCGGCGGTGAACAGCGTCGGCAGTTCGAGTTGCGCCACGTCCAGCGCGAACACCCGGAAGAAATAGCGGTGCATGCGCAGATCGTTGAACGGCGGATACGGGCCGTCGTAGCCCAAGTAGTTGCCGGCCATGTCGGGATTGCCGGCAAACCACTGAGTGTAGGAATTCAGGCCCTGGCGCGCGCCGGCCGGGCCCGCCGGCTGCTGCTTGCCCTTGGCCACAAAGCCATCGCTGCAGCTGCCGGCCGCAATCTCATGCACGCTTGCGGGGATATCGGCCATGGCCCAATGCACGAAATCGGTGCGTGGCTGATCCACCGGGATCTGCACATCGTCGCGGCCCACCGTTTCCGGCACGGTGGGCACATCCGGGTCCAGGCACAGCAGCGCGAAGCCGCGCGTGCCTTCGGGCACCTCGCTCCAGGCCAGGTGCGGGTTGCGGTTGGGCGCGAAGCCCTCCGGCGTGCCGGCGGCAAACTCGGTGGGGATCGGCTTGCCGTTGTCGATGCTGTGGCTGGTCAGACGCATGCAGGGTCTCCGTGGAATCGGGGTCACCAGGGTGCCTGGCTCGGCGCGGCAGCGAAAGCCATCGCGGTGGAACCTTCTGTGGCGCAGCCGGGTGGGGTGTGACAGGCCAGGGCCGAGTTATCTCAGTGCGCCCATGATCCGGTAGGAGCGGCCTTGGCCGCGAGGGGCTTTATCGGTAACGCTTCATCGCGGCCAAGGCCGCTCCTACGAAAGCGGGGGTGCGTGCCTGGCGTGCCGGGGCCGGCGCTTATTCGTCCAGCCCCGGCCGTATCCATCGCGGAGCGGCGGCAGGCGGAGCCAGTCTAGGCCCGACCCACCGCCGCGCTCAGTCCTGCGGGTACCCGAAGCGCACCGCGATCAGGGTGAGCAGGTCGAATTGCGCGCCCAGCACGCCGCGGTAATCGCGCCAGCGGCCGGCGGCCAGGCGGGCCGGGCCACGTGGTTCGATCAGCGGGAAGGTCAGGCCGAATGCCTGTTCCAGCGCGGTCGAGATGCCCTGCGGGTCGCTTTCGATGCCGTCCAGGCGAATGATGCGATGCGGGTACAGGTCGCGTTCGTGCAGCACCGCCACCTGTTCCAGCATGGTCAGCAGCCAGTCGGTGGCCTGCTGTGGCGACTGCAACGCCAGCGGCGCGGGCGCGCCGGCCGAAAGCCAGTCCAGCAACATGTCGCGTGGGTCACGCAGCGCGATTGCCAGGCGGCCCTCGGGCAGGTGTGGGCGCAGCGCGGTCAGCAAGGTGTTGTCCCACCACAGCAGCCAGTCGATGACGTTGCCGTCGTCGATGCCACGGCGCGGCAGCTGCGCCTTCCAGCCTTCCACCAACGCCAGCGGCGCCAGCTCGCCATTGCCCAGTTGCTCGACGGTGCGGTAGCTCTGCAGCGCATCGGACGGCGGCGTGTTGCCGTAGCGGTCGCCACGCACCAGCGGGGTGGCGGCGTCCATGACCGCGATCAAGCGTTCGACATGCGAGCCGGGCGGGCCCCAGACGAACAGCGGGCGCGCGCTCACCGTGTCCGGGATGCTGCCCACCGGTGGCCACTGCATCGACGGCTTGGCAGCCTGCGGCGGCAACGGCAGGCGGTGCTGGGCCTGTTCGCGGTGGAACTGCATCCAGGTGGCCAGCGCGGCGTCGGGCTGGCCGGCGCGGTCCTGCACATTGCCCAGCCACGGCCGCAGCACGGTCTGCTGCGGGGCGGGCAACGATTCGATCAAGGATTCGACACAGGCGATCGCCGCCGGCGGGTCGCGCTGCAGCAGGGCTTCGACAATGCGCTGCTCGCCGCTGATGCGGCCCGGCTCCACCGCCACGATCTGCCGCGCCACCATTTCTGCCTCGTCGGCATGGCCTTGCATGTCGTGCACGCGCATCAGTGCCTCCAGCGCCGGCAGGTGCTCGGGCATGCCCAGCAGCCAGCGCTCGATCACCGCCTGCGCCTGCGGCCCGCCCACCGGCTCCACCGCCAGGCGCGCCAGCCACAGGTCGTGCGCATTGCTGGAGGTGGCCAGCGCCGCGTCCAGGGTGTCGCGGGCATCGTCCACCGCACCAAGCCGCTCCCAGGCGCTCAGCAGCGCGTGCAGGGTGCGACGATCGGCCGGCCAATGGGCCAGCGCCAGGCGCAGGTGCGCCACCGCCTGGTCCGGGCGGCCGGCCTGCAATTCCATCTCACCGGCCAGCCGGCGCATCGCGGGGATGTCGCCACCGGGCTGGGCCAATACGCCCTGCATTGCACTCAGCGCATCGTCCAGACGGCCCTGGCGCTGTGCCAGCTGGGCGATGAAGGCACGCAATGCGGTGCCCGGCGGATTCAATTCGACCACCCGCTCGAACGCGCGCTCGGCAAAGGCAAAGTGTTCTTTCTGCAGATACGCAAAACCCAGCGCGAACATCACCCGCGCATCGTCGGGCAGCTGCTCGGCCGCACGCGTCAGCAGCGACAGCGCGCGATCGCTCTGGCCGCGGCGCATCTCCACCACGCCATCGACCGCCAGCAACTGCGGATGCTCCGGAGCCAGGCGTGCGGCGGTGCGGCTGAGCCGCTCGGCCTCGTCCAGGTCGCCACGCGCCACGGCCAGATGCGCCTGCATCACGTAGGCATTGAACTGGTTGGGGTCTAGCGTGGTGCTGCGCGACAGCGCGGCATCGGCACCGGGCACATCGCGCACGGCCAGCAACAGCCCGGCGCGCAACAGGTGCAGGTCGGCGTCTTCCGGGGTGAGTTCCAGCGCGGCCTCGATGCTGGCCAGCGCCAGCACCGGCTGCCCCTGCTGCTGCAACGACAGCCCCAGCCAGCGGTGCGCGGCCGACAGGTCCGGTGCACTGGTCACCCACTCGCGGGCCAGCGCCACGGCGTCATCGGCTGCATTGCGGCGCAGGGCTTGGAGAATGGCGTCTTGCATGGCGGCGGGGTGTCCAGGACAAACCGCTATTGTAACGATGCGCGCTGCGCTGCCGACCTAGGCGATGCCGCTCAAGCGTTCGGCCACCCAGCGCTCGGCAAAGCCGTCGCCGCGGGCATTTTCCAGGAAGCCGCAGTGCCCGCCCCAGCGCGCGATTTCCAGGTGCGCATGGGCCGGCAATTGCCAACCGGCGAAATCGGCAAACGGAATCACCGGGTCGTCTTCGGCCATCAGGATATCGGCCGGCACCTGCAGCCCGGCCAGGCGGTCGCCGGCAATGGAATAACTGTCGAAATACGCTTCCAGCGAGCCATGCCCGGTGTGTTGCACCGCCAGCCACGCCATCAGGCCGCGCATGTCCAGCGCCAAGGTGGCGTCGTCGTAGCCGTGTTGTTCGGGGAACAGCTTGCGCTTGCGTAGCAGCGATTCACGCCATTTGCGGCGGAAATACCAGTCGTAGAACTGCGGGCCATCTTCCAGCGCCTGCATGGTCGCGGCCGGATCCAGCAGCGGGCACACCGCCGCCACCCGCGTCAGCGGCAGGCCCGCCGCCGGCGCGCGCAGGCCCAGCCGCAGCGCGAAATTGCCGCCCAGGGAATAGCCGGCCGCCAGCAGCTGCTGCGATGGAAAGCGCCGCCACAGATCGGCGGCCGCGTTGACCACTTCGTCCACCCGGTCCGAATGGAACAGGTCCACGTTGAGGTGGTGGGTGCCGCCGTGGTCGCGGAAGTTCAGCCGGAACACCTGGTAGCCGAGCCCGAGCAGGCGCGCGGCGGTGAGCCGCATGTAGTTAGATTCGGCGCTGCCTTCCCAGCCATGCAGCAGCAATACGGTGCCACGCACCGGCGCATCGCCCGGCGGCACGCTCATCCAGCCCTGCAAGCGCACGCCGTCGCCGCCATCGAGGATGTGCTCGGTGGTGCGCGCGCCGGCGGCGGCCAGCAACTGGCGGCTGCGGATGCGGCGCAATGCGCTGCTGCCAAGCACCGATTGCACGTGCGGGTTACGCAGCCAGCGCGGCGGCTGGTAGTCGGAGGCGTTCATGCGCGCGTTGGCGCAGCTGGCGCGACGGCTGGCAGCGGCAGGCGCATGGCCGCCTCAGGACTCCATCGCGGCAAGAATGCGCTGGCGCGAGGTGTCGGCCAGACGGCGCCGCCCGTCGATATCCAGCGCGCCGATCGGCTCGAGAAAATGCACTTCCGCCAGCCGTGAGCGCTCACCGAGCAGCCGCACGATATTGGCGAAAAAACTCTCGCGCTCGCCGAACGCCACAACGGCCTGTGCACTGCCGCGCTCGCCATAGCGCAACGCCACCGGCTGCACCGGCACACCGGCTTCGACCGCCGCCTGGAAGATGCGTGCATGGAACGGGCCCACCTCGGTACCGCCGCGGGTGCGCCCTTCCGGGAACACACCCACCGGCTTGCCGCTGCGCAGGCGCAGCAGCATTTCCTGCAGCACCCCGCCCAGCGACTCGGTGTTGCCGCGCTGGTGGAAGATGGTCTGCCCCTTGGTGGCCAGCCAGCCCACCAGCGGCCAGCCGGCGATTTCGCGCTTGGCCACAAAGCCCATCACCCGCTGGCTGTGCAGCATCGAGATGTCGACCCAGCTGACGTGATTGGCCACGAACAAGGTGGCGCCAGGCAACGGGGTGCCGAAACGGCGCAGGCGAAACCCGAAGATGCGCATCAGCGTGCCCTGCCACCAGCGGATCATGCGCTCGTCCAGGGTGTCGTCGCGGCCGGTGCGGATGCGCGCCAGCGGCGGCGCCACGACACACAGCATGGTGATCGGCAGGCAGACCGTCAGGTGCACGAGCAGCAATGGCACCCGATACAGATAACGGAACCAACGCAGCGCGCCGCCGGCATCGCGCGTGGCGGGCAGGGATGACTCGCTCATTCGAGGAACAGGACCGGAACGGGGAAGGAAGGCGCCACTATTGTGACAGCAGCACGGCCGCCGCGCAGTGCCGGGAGCGGGCGGCGCTGTTCCACCCATGCGCACGCCGGGCGCGCTCAGCCATTGGTGCGCGCCACCACCGCCAGGGTCAGGCGCGAGACACACACCCGTTTGCCGGCGGGGTTGTCGATGGTGATGTCCCAGACATGGGTGCTGCGGCCCACGTGCACCGGGCGCGCGGTGCCGATCACCACGTCCTGATAGGCCGCACGCAGGTGGTTGGCATTGATTTCCAGGCCCACGCACATCTGGGTGGTCATATCCACGCACAGGTTGCCGGCACTGCTGCCCAGGGTTTCGGCCAGCACCACCGAGGCGCCGCCGTGCAGCAGGCCATACGGCTGCTTGGTGCGCGTATCCACCGGCATGGTGGCGCGCAACCAGTCGTCGCCGGCTTCGGTGAACACGATGCCCAACTGCGCGATCAAGGTGTCGCGGCTGGAGGCGTTGAGGGCAGCGAGGTCGACGGGTTCACGAAAGCGCATGGGCATGGGATCGGTTTGGGGAATCGGGAATCGGGAATCGGGAATCGGGAATCGGGAATCGGGAATCGGGA